>JADYYH010000011.1 GCA_020853775.1 Nitrospira sp. | reverse complement strand
TGATGTTGAACACAAAGGCAAACTGCCACTTCGGATGCCGCTCCTCGTAGGGATACAGCATCTTCCGTCCCAGTTGCCAGTTATAGACTTCTGGCATTGTGAATCCTCCTTCTGAACATGATCATGTCGTTAATGGTTCGCATTCGCTTCAAGTACCGAGGACGAAGTGCTGAGGGATGAGCCCCCAGACTGTGTACCTCTGTCCTAGACCTTGATCTTGATATGTTCACCCTTCAGCCACTTGATCATGAACTCGTTTTCCTGGCCCGGCGTGAAGCCGGTCCGGACTGGTTCCCACGGCCCACGGGCGCCGATGCCACCGTCTTCCGCCTTGGTGATGCGGATCAAACATTCCTTCGGCACCGTATTGACCGCGTGGTGATCGATTTCGAATCCCCATTTGAACTTCAGTGCATTGGCCTGTTTGCCCGGCAATGAATCGGTTTGATGCATCGGCATGAGCCAGCTCCTGGTGAATGATTGTTGCGCGCCGTACCGGAAGTTGGCCTGGTAGCCGGTGTCCACCGCGATGGCACGTCCGTCCGGCCGCGTCTCATGGCCTTTCACCGACTTGGCCGTCGAGACGTAGGGCGCGTGCTTCGCCATCGTGACGTGGTACGGATACGCCGGGTTGTATTTCGCCCGGATCATCAACCGCGCAACCTTATAAAACGGATCCGACGGTTTCCAGCCGCGATAGGGCCGGTCCACCGGGTTGCCGTCGACATAGACGTAGTCGCCGTCGTTGATGCCGCGGTCTTTCGCCGCTTGCGGGTTGATATGGATCTGGTGCTCGCCGACCCCTGGCGTCCGTTTGTCCATGCGGTACGGATCGCCGAAGTTCGACTCATAAATCTGCACCCAGTCGTTCACCGACCATTGGCTATGCACCCGATGCCGGGTTTTGGGCGTGACGCAGTAGAACTGGTAGCCCTTCTCCCACAACGGATTGGCGTGCTGCTTGATCTCCGACCAGGGCAACTTGATGTTCCGCACCGTCTTATCGTCATGATGCTGCGCGGTGACCGGAATCCCGTAGTCCTCCGGCCTGACATAGGGATTGGTCGTCATGATGGCATTCGGCAGATAGGGCGTACACTCCGGACCTTCCCGGTGGGAGATGAAGTTCTCTCCGTACTCAATGGCCTCGGGCTCCACTCGATAGGTTTCCAGCCGCCCGGACCGCGTCCAGTGCGGTTTCGACTCGTTGGTCTCCTCCCAGAGCGGATGCCGCGGATAGGTGCGGCACATGACCATCCAGCCCTTTTCCGACTTCAGCATGACGTCCGCGCTGTAGCCGAAGAAGGTACTCGAGGCGTCGAGAATACGTTGCACGTAGACGTCAACGCGATTGTGATAGACAAACTTATACGTATCCGCCATCCGTTGCTCGCCCGTCATCTCTTTCAACTTCGCGGCCACGCCCGAAAAGCTGTCGAGATCGTTTCTGGTGTCATACAAGGGCCGGATCCCGCCCTTCCAGATCTGCACCCATGGATTGGAGACCGTCGCCGTCATCTCCGGATAGGTGAACTCCATCCAGGAATTCACGGCAAAGGCCACATCGGCATGGTTGACGTCCGAGGTCATCTCGATGTCTTGCGTGACCAGCATCTCGATGTTCGGATCGACGTTTTTCACCATGTCGTAATGGTGTTTGGCATTGTTGAGGATGTTGACGTTCACCACCCAGCGAATCTTGCTGGGACTCGGCATGTGGGTCTTGCCGGTGAACACCTTGCGGCCATATTTCGGCGTATTGATAATCAGGGCGTTGTCGCCGTGATTCCAATAGCCAGGTTCTTCGCCATAATAATATTTGCGATACTTGATCTCCTTGCCGTGTACGTCATCCTTGAGGTTCAAGTTCCACGGATCTTCGCCTAAGTAGACGCTTGCGCCCGCGCCTGACCAGGGAGCCGCCTGCCAAATCCCGACCTTGTAATTGCCGGACCAGGTGTGGCACCCGGTACCGAACTTGCCGATGTTGCCCGTCAGCATCATCACCAAGGCCGCCGCGCGTCCCATCGAGGTCATGTGGAAGTAATGGCAGACGCCTTCGCCGTTATGAATGGCCGCCGGTTTGACCGTGCCGCAGTCCCGCGCCCAGCGCACGATCAGATCTTTCGGTGCCCGGTTGACCTGGTGCACCGTGTCGAGATCGTAGTCCTGAAGGTGAATTTGATACATCTGATAGATCGGTATCGCGTCGATCTCGCGCCCATTCAGCAGTTTGACTCGATAGGTGCCGGTCAACGCCGGATCGATGCCGCTCTGCGAGAGATGTACGCCGACCTGCTCGCGATGTAACGGGACGGCTTGTCCCTTCGACAAGTCCCAGACCATCATGCCGCCGAGCCGGCGGATCTGATCGGGAGTTAATCCTTGCATGCGTCCCGAATACGACTTACTGAAATCCGGCAACTGATAGTCCTTCACCACCTCGAAGGGATCCAGGTACTGCAGGGTGTCCGTCCGCACCAGCAGCGGCATATCCGTAAAGCCCTTGATGAAATCCATGTCCTGATAATTCTCGTCGAGAATGATTTTGGACGCGCCGAGAAACAAGGTGCCGTCCGTTTCCGGACGGACAGGAATCCAGTAATCCGCCCGGCTTGCGGTCGGGTTATATTCGGGGGTAATCACCACCAGACGCGCACCGCGCTCGATACTTTCCAATTTCCAATGCGCTTCCGGCATTTTGTTTTCAACGAAGTTTTTCCCCCAGCTCGTGTTCAGCTTGGTAAACCGCATATCCGACAAATCGACGTCGCAGTTTTGCGTGCCGTTCCACCAGGGTTGCGACGGATCCTGGTCGCCGTGCCAGGTGTAGTTGTTCCAATACCGGCCGCCTTGCGCCTGGTCAGGATTGACCTTTCGAATCCAACTATCCAATAACGGCAACACACAATTGTTGAACCGGGTATTGGCGTGTTTCCCCATCATGCCGAGGATCGGCATCCCCGCGCGGTGTTTAAACGTCCGCACCCCCGCGCCCTTCATCATCTCAATCATTTCCGGCGCATAGCCCTGCTCGCGGAGACGACGGGCCCCCGCTTCACCGCTGTAACGAGTGCCGATGACGATCAAGCCCTTCGCCACATAGGTGAAGGCCGTATCCCAGGAGACCCGGACCATGTCGTCAAGAAACCGGCTGTCGAACTTGTATTTGCGCTTGGCATCCGAGGTCAGCTCGGGCGACCCGTCGTCCATCCACTGCTTCCAGCCCTTGCGCATCAACGGACCCTTTAAGCGATAGGGACCGTACACGCGACGGTGGAAGGTGAACCCCTTCAGGCACATGCGCGGGTTATGCGCGAATGTCCCCCGGTTGCCGTACAGGTCCTCATACGTTTGATGGTCGTAGTTCTGTTCCACTCGCATCACGACGCCGTTGCGGACAAACGCCCGAATCCGGCAGGCATGGGTATCGTTGGGGGAACAGCACCAGGTGAAGGATGAGTCGTACCGGTATTGATCGTGATACACACGCTCCCAGGACCGGTCCGGGTACTCGCCTAAGGGATTGTCGACCTCGACGACCGGTTGCAACGCGGTCAACGCCAAAGCCTTGTCGGCAACGGCCGCCACAGCAACCGTTCCTGCCGAGGCTTTCAAGAACTGTCTGCGGGATAACTGCATCATGAACACCTCCTCCAATAAAGACAGGACACAGGACCGGCGCCACACAGGATGGCGCCGCACCAGACCACACGGTTGACCGGGGCAGAACGATGGAGACACAACCCCCTTCCAGATTGATGATGCGTTCGTCGCACCCGTACCCGGTCATACGTCGGTGCAACGATGCGCAGGCCCCGTCGCGAGGGACCAGGCTCTGCGGTGAAACCAATCAGTGCGGAAAAAATCACGACGCCCCCTTGTGCACCGTGCATGCCACGTAGGACTCGTTCGGATAATGCGGGCTATGTCGTTGAAATACGGGTCCCTGCACGTAGGAGACCTTTTGGAACACAGCGGAAGAGCCAGGGTGACCACGACAAGGCGTGGTGAGGGGCCACGGCGCCACCACGATCAGTCGTGGGGGTGGCATGAAATGGCACCTGAAGTAGAGACGCGTAGGAGAAGAACGTCAGGATAGTATCTAACAGCGGGAGGGACGACGAATGCCGAGCTTGTGCAATCGACTGCGGAGCGTGCTTGGCGCCAGACCCAATTGTTCGGCCGCGCCGCCGGGCCCTTCGATTCGCCACTCGAGCAGGGTCAGGGCCTGAAGAATGTGACGGCGCTCTTCATCCACCAAAGTCCGGCGAGGACTTGCCTGTGCGGTTGCCGGCATATTGACCATGGCCGGATCAATACGTAACCACCGATCGTGACAGAGAATCAATCCACGCTCCACGAGGTTTTCCAGCTCCCGCACATTTCCGGGCCAGGCATAGTGCACCAGGCGCTCCATCGACGGTGCATCAAAATCTTCGCACAATCGCTTCAGGCGCCGGGCATGAAACCGCAGGAAATGCCGGGCGAGAATGGGAATGTCTTCCGGCCGTTCTCTGAGCGGCGGCATATGAATGGGAAACACATTCAGCCGATAGTACAGATCACTGCGAAATCGTCCCTGTTGGATCGCCTGTTCCAGGTTGGCATTGGTCGCGGCGATCACCCGAACATCGACCGGAATGGGCTTCGCGCTCCCGACTCGATCCACCAGCCCGTCCTGTAGCACACGCAAGAGCTTCGCTTGGGCATCGAGAGGCAGTTCACCGATTTCATCGAGGAATAACGTGCCGCCGTCGGCCAGTTCAAATCGTCCGACCCGCTGATGATCCGCGCCGGTAAACGCGCCCCGTTCATGACCGAAGAGTTCGCTTTCAATCAACCCCGACGGCAAGGCCGCGCAATTCAGCCGCACAAACGCCCGATCGCGCCGGAGACTTCTTTCGTGAATGGTGCGCGCGAGCACCTCCTTGCCCGTTCCGGTTTCCCCGGTAATCATCACGGTCGCCGTCGTCGGGGCTGCCTGCCGCGCCAGCGTGAGCACCGCTTCGAATGCGCGGCTCCGTCCCGCGACGATGCCATAATCCTGGGTCGCTTTAAGCTCCTCGGTCAGGTACACATTTTCCCGGGCCAGTTGTTCCCGCAGACGATTGATTTCTTCATAAGCATTGACGTGAGCAATGGCAAAACCGATCTGGGTCGCGACCTGTTGGAGGAAATCCACGTCGTCCGGATCGGGGTGCCCGGGCTCGATGCTTCCGATATTCAGCGTGCCGAGACAGACGTCCTGCACGACCATGGGAAGATTGATCATGCGTCCCAGGCCTTCCTGCGCATAACTTTCATCCTCGATGAACAGCCGCTCGTCTCTGAGGTGAGGCCGTACGTGGACGCGCTGATGATCATAGACCCATCCCACGGCGCTCTGTGCGCGCGGAATCATCGCATCGCTTCGCAGCACGATTTTGGGCAGGTTCGTCTCCAACGCGTAAAAACGAAAGGCGTCTTTCTGCAGATCGTAGACCGTGATTCCCGCCCGTTCCCACCGCACGACGTTGGTCAACTGATCGGTAATGGCGCGGAACAGGCTCTGCCGGTTGCGCTGGGAATTCAGCACGTTGGTGACCGACAAGAGCGTCCGATAATTGAGCGTCACGTTCGGCACGGCGTGGTTCTCCGGCCCGGCACAAGGGCTATTTGCAAGGCTGAACACGCGCCCTGAAGCAAGACGCCGGCAGGAGAGCAAGAACGATCAGCAAGCCGGGTGAGCGTTGACTGCCGGTGCTGCTCGACGCGCGTGGTACATCATAGGACGAGCAACCCGCGCATTCCCAGACTGGCACGGCAATCTTCATCGAAAAATAATCTCTGTCGGGCCTGCCGCTCTGTGTCAGTCGAGTTGCGGACAGATTCATGGCCCGGAGGCTAACGCCTCCCAGTACCGAATGCACGCCGTTCCTCGTCCAGGCCAAAACCGGATCTCAGCCGCGACGGTGTACGTCCTGCCTCGGGTCCCAGCGATCTCGAATCGGGACCAATCGAGGGCGTGAGGGGAACGGTCGTCGCTCCCAGATCGGGACTTCGTCGCGGCACGAATGAACTCGGGCTGCGATCAGTCCGTTCACGAGGCCGATCCAGTTTGGGCGACACCTTGCCTTCGTTCGGCAACCTGTCCATGTCTTTTCTGGGAGTGATCCGTTCACTGCTTCTTTCGTCTTCGAGAAATGAATCGATACCCTCCGCTGACTCACTCACCACCAAATTCGTCGCCATCACGTCTTTCGCCATGGACTCCGCCGTGGGGAGCTCATCGGCATACACGTCCGTCTCATACTCGGCCGTGGATGGCGTGGCGAGCGACGTCCACACCGATTGCCCGGACTCGGTAATGTTAATGCTCGTCATGGTCGACAGCCCCGGCCTGATCGGATGCTCCCTGAGTTCATCAGCGGGAAGCGCAATACGCACCGGCACCCGCTCCACGATGTGAATGAAGTTTCCCGTGGAATTATCCGGCGGAAGCAACGCAAACGCGCTCCCGCTGCCCGGCACGAGGCCTTCGACAGTGCCATGGAATGTTTGTTTCGATCCATACAGACTGACGCTGACCAGAGCCGGCTGCCCCGGCCGCACATGCTGCAATTCGGTTTCCCGCAGATTGGCCTCCACCCACAGATGATCCAGCGGAACGATCGTCATCAGCGAGGCGCCGGGTTGAACGCGATCGCCGACCTGCGCTTTCCGCTTGGCGACATAGCCTGAGATGGGCGCGCGGATCTGCTGGCGTGCATATTCCAGATGCGCCTCGATCAATTGGTGTTTGGCCAAGTCGACGGACGGATGAGCCATCACGGTCGTGCCGCCGATCTGCGCATCGAGCGAGTCGAGTTCCGCCTGCGTTTCCCGCACCTCCGCTTCCAGGCTCGCAATTTTGTCCGCCGTATTCTGCAGAATCTGCTTGGAGATGGCGCCGCTCGGGGAAGCCCGTTGATACCGGTCCATGTCGTGCTCGGCCAATTCCAGGCGAGCGGTGCGCGACCGCAATTTTTCCGCCAGTTGCTTGCGATTGATGAACAAGGCTGCGATCCGCCGGACTTCCTCTCCCAACCGTCCTCGCGCCCGTCCCAAGGCGGCATAGGCTTGATGTTCATCCAGCCGCACGAGCAAATCGCCGCGGTTCACAAATTGTGTTTCTTCCGCCAAAACCTGCGTGATGATGCCGGACGCCTGCGCCGCCACCGGCACCAGATTGCCCGTGACATAGGCATTGT
The DNA here is from genome assembly GCA_020853775.1 of Nitrospira sp. Classification (GTDB taxonomy): domain Bacteria; phylum Nitrospirota; class Nitrospiria; order Nitrospirales; family Nitrospiraceae; genus Nitrospira_A. The sequence continues at coordinate 21,291 of JADYYH010000011.1, read as the reverse complement.
CGGTGCGGATCCAAAACCGATCATGGGTGTACCAATACACGAGATAGCCGACGGTGGCGATCAGGACCAGCAGGGCCACGACCAAGAGGCGCCGGTTCCGGCGCGCGCGAATGGCTTTCGGATGGATGCGATAGGGGCCTGCCGCCGGGGGCACGCCCGGAGATTGCGAAGGTTGAGAATCTGCCGTTGTGGTGGTCATAGATTTAACTCGGGTTGTGTTTCGGTCGCTTTTCGATGTCCGGATTGTGATACCCGCCGCCGAGGGACTCGATCAGATCCACGGCGGCCACTAATTGATCGCTCTCCAAGGCTCGCAGGGCATATTCCTGTTCGAGCACGGGATACCGGTGCCGTAGCACTTCGCGATCGTCGTCCAGGCCGTTGACGAGTCGCACTTTTGCCAATTTCCAATCTTCACCCAGTGACGCGACCAACCGCTTGTGCGACGCCATGATTTCGTTGGTCGTGTGCCAGGCGCTGAGACTGTCCGCCACTTCCCGCATCGCATCCAAGAGCGTGTCGTTATAGAGTTCCACGGCCGCGTCATATTCCGCGCGTTGCGCGCCCAGTTCGCCCCGCAACCGGCCGCCTTCGAACCAGGGCATCCGCAACCCCGGCGCCAGACCGTAGCTGAAGCTCTGACCGCTAAAGAGAAAATTCGCCAGCTTGTCCGTTCCCTTGGCCAGCGTCAGGGCATTAAATCCCACAAACCCCGTGAGATCGATCGTGGGATAGAACTGCGTGGTGGCGACTCTGACCAAACGCGAGGCGGCATGCGCGCGATACAAGGCTGCCGCCAGATCCGGACGATGGACCAGCAGGCCGATCGAAAGATGGTCCGGTGCCGGGATCTGCTTGGGAATGTGCGCCATGGGCTTGGCAAACAGATGGGCCGCCTCGTCCGGTCCCTTGCCGGCTAATCGCGCGAGCAAATGCCGCTGCACGTCCAATTGGTCACGGATCGCCGCTTGCCGCTTGAACACCGCCTCGTAGTCGGCGACGGCAATTTTGAACGGCTGATCGTTGTCGAGGCCGAGACGAAACCGGGTCTCCGCGAGATGTTTCAGATCGCGGCGGATGCCGACAATCGTCTTCACGATCCCGAGCTGCTGTTGAAGGGCCTGCCCCCGGAAATAGGCGCGGGCAATACCGGTGGTCAGTCGTAATCGCACCTCGGCCGTTTCAGCCTCTTCGGCGGCCGCATGGCCTAGAGCCGCTTCGAGCATGGCCCGGTTCTTCCCCCAGAAATCAAATTCATACCGGAAGCTGAGCGGATTGATGATGCCGTACATGATCTTGATCCCCGCCACTTCAGGATTCAGGGCGGCGAACACGCCATGTTGGGAAATGCGCTCATAGGTCAACGAGGCATCGGCCTCCAGGAACGGCAACAAGCGGGCGCCTTCCACCTTCACCAGCGACGTGGCTTGCCGCAACCGGGCCGATGCATGTTTCAGCCCCGGATTGTCCTTGAGCGCCGTTTCGATCAACCCGGTCAGCTCAGGATTGCCGAATTGTTCCCACCAATGATCGTCCGGCCAATTCTGCAGCCGGCTCGTGACCTCGGCGAGTGTCTCCGTCATCTCGGGCGGATCGAGATACTGCGCCGGAGGATCGCCTTTGGGAATCCAGGCGCAGCTCCAAAAAAGCAAGACGCAGCCGATCCCCAAACTAGTTCGCACGGTGCGCACGGCTGCTGAACACGATCTCATGGTATCTCCTCAATCAATTCTTCTGCGCGCCTCTCCCGTAATTCTTCTGCTGGAGTCGGCGCGAGGGGCAGATGCGTCGGATGCGCGAACCAGACCAGAACGCCCAAACCGATAAAGATAAAACTGGCGACGAGAAACGCATCGTTGAGGCCAAGTATCGCCGCCTGCTGTTTGATCACCAGCCCGAGCTTGGCTTGAGCTTCGGAAGGAGACAGGCCTGCCGCCTGAAATTTCACCTCCAACTGTCCCATCGGGTCGTAAGAAATCGACTGCCGGCCCCCGAAGTGATCCGCCAGATGCAGTTGATGAAAGTGAATGCGCCGGAACAGGACGATGCCTTGAAAGGTAATCCCGAATGCGCCGGCGGCGACACGCAGCAGATTGGCGACTTCCGCGGCACGCATCACCAACGGGCCGGAGAGGCCATGCAAAGTCAGCACGGTGATCGGCGTGAAGAAGGAACCCAGAAAGATTCCCTCCACCACCATCGGCCAGAACAATTCTTCGTACGAATGCGGGTCGTCGTACAAGCCGATCCAATAGAACGTCCAAGCAAAGCCAAGACAGTTGAGGCAGACCAGCCAGCGGGCATCGACATACTTGCAGAGGTAATGCATGACGGCGATGATCGGTGCGCTCAGCAACACCAAGGGCAGCAGCGCGAGGCCGGCGAGTTTCGAGGAATACCCGAGAATCAGCTGAATCTGGACGATCAGGAGGGATAACAACCCTTGGATCGAGAAAAACCCGAGTGTCAGACTGATGATGCCGATGACGAAATTGCGATGCAAGAACAGCCGCAGATCCAGCGTCGGATGCCGCTCTCCGAGTTCCCAAATGATGAAACAAGGGAAGGCGATGAGCAGTACCACGGCGATGGCTTGAAGCAACGGCGAGTCCAACCAGTCGAAATCGTTGCCCATGTTGAGCAAGGTCTGCAGCCCTAACAACAGGACGGCCAGCAGCAGAAACCCGACCAGGTCGAAGCGCGCATACCGTCGACGAAATCCACGCCCATACAATAAAGCGCCGAGCGTGCCGACAATCACCAGTGTCAGCACGAAATCCAGGTAAAAGAGAAAACGCCATCCGAGTATATAGGCGATGTAGCCTCCCACCGGCATGCCGATGGTAAATGGCGTGATGCTGAAGAGTCCCCAGACGGTCAAGGCGACCGCCTTGAGCCGTTTGGGATACTCGTTGAGCAACATGGATTGGGCGATCGGCAAGGTAATGCCGCCGGCAATGCCCTGCACGATGCGAGCGGGAACAAATTGCGCCAGCGTTCGGCTGTCGCCGCACAGGTAGGATGCGACGCTGTAGACGATAAAGGCGCCGATCAACAGACGGTAGTCGCCGATCCGTCCCGACAGGTACCGCGCGAGCGGAAAGCCCAACGCCAGCCCGACCATGAAGTCGGTTTGCGCCCAGGTGAGAAAACTGGGCAACACCCCGCCCAGATCCCCCGAGACATGCGGCAACAAGGCGATATAGGAGCCGGCGTTGAACAAGACGACGATGTGCGACAAGCCGAGTACGGCATTGAAGAGGACGAACCGCCATCCGTGTAATCGCCTGAGATACACCGCCGCCATGACGACCTTCCCTCACCTCGAATACGACGGGGAATATCCCGCCTGATCGCCCCTGGCCGTCACGGGCTGGGCCGGAACCTGAGCGGGAGCCGCTGACGGGGCCGTGGCGTGGTGCGCCGCATAAATCGCCAGTCCCGTAAACAGCATGCCGCCGACCAGATTGCCCAGCGTGACGGGAATCTGATTCCAGAGCCACCAGGTGGAGAGGCTCACATCCGCGCCGAGCATCATGCCGACCGGCATCAGAAACATATTGACCACGGCATGCTCAAAGCCTTGCGAGAAGAACAAGAGCGTCGGTCCCCAGATCGCGACAAACTTCCCGGACAGCGACGTCGACATATAGGCGGCGACGACGGCGAGACTGACCATCCAGTTGCACAACATGCCTTTGGTGAATGCCGCCAGAAGACCCGCCGAACCGTGCGAGGCGTAGTAGGTGGTTTTGGCTTGCGCAATCGCAATTAACTTAGTACCGACGGCATTGAGCGGCGCATCACCCCCCGTGGTCAGCGCAATCGCGAACAAGGTCGCATAGAGCACGCTGCCCAAGAGATTGCCAAGAAAGACCCATCCCCAGTTAGCAAAGACATGAGACAATCCGGCATTCTTTTGACCGTTGGCCGCCGCGACAGGGAGCAGCGCGAAGCTGCCCGTGATGATCTCCGCGCCGAGCAGAATGGCCAACGCCAATCCGAATGGAAAGACCAAACTTCCGAGGATCCAATAGCCGGTTTCGACGGCCACCGTCACGGCCATGCTCGTCCCGATCCCGAGATAGGCACCGGCCAACATGCCACGCAGCACCAGTTGACGCGGGGGCAAACTCAACTTGAGGGCGCCGCCGGCCAACATACTCTCCACCACGCCGTAAGGCTTCACATAGTCCATTGTCTCCTCCTTGTTCGGTCCGCCATTCCTCGCACTCCACGCGATTCACCGACCCGGTCACCGAGACGCGACGATAGTCGACCTGAGCAAGGCGCATGCCGCGGAAAAAATCGCCGTGCTGCGCAGACGTGGTTGAGACAGACAGGACCTCTCGCGTTTGTCAGCGCAATCTTTCGCACGATCGCACGTCGCTCAAATCAGCGCGTATATGGGCGGGATCGCACGGGCGCACGGTGCGAAAACGCTCATCCCTCGCGGGAAGGCATGCATTCGAGCGCGGGAGCAGGAGGTGCAAGACATGCGCAGGCATCAGGAATGGTCATCGGGCGGACCGATCAATCGGGGCCCTAATCAGGCGGCGAAGTTGCACAGTGGTGGGGGGGGAGACTACGATAGCGGCGGAGACTGAGAGCTGCCTTGAGTGATCTGTTAAGCAATCTACCCATCGCCCGCAAGTTATTCCTTGCGTCGGTGATTCCTGCGCTCACCGTCCTGCTGCTCAGCATCCTGACCTATCGCAGCGTCACGACCTTTTCCGATGACGAAGGTCAATTGAACGACATCTATTATTCCCAACGATTGGCCTCAGAATATCTCCGCCTCGTCGTCGATCTGGAAACAGGATTCCGCGGGTTTGTGCTGACGGGCCAGGAACATTACCTCTTCCCCTATCGCACCGCGCAAGACCATGTCCTGAACATCGGCCGCACCCTGGAAGCCCAGGTGTCGCAACAGGATGATCAGCGGGCGCTCATTACCTCCGTGCAGCAATTGGTCAGACAGTTCATCACGGAGAAGGAACTGCTGATCGACGCCGTGAAGGCCGAGCACCCGAGCGAAGCGCGGGAGTATATCGAGGAAGGCAAAGGTCGAGCGCTGATGTTGAAGATCCGGCAGGACATGGGCCGATTCGAACATCTCACACAGACAGCCCTGAATACCAAGCTGGCGAAGATCGCTCAGGATCGCGACACGATGCTGATGACCATCCTGGGCGGCGGACTCTTTTCCTTGATCTGCATGGTGGCGGCACTGCACCTGATCGCCCATTCCATCACCACGCCCCTGGCCCGCCTCGCCACGGCAGTGGTGACCTCAGACCGCAATCCGATCCCGCAGGTTCCCGTCATGACGAGAACGGATGAAATCGGCAATCTGGCGCGCGTCATGCACGCGATGAGTTCGGCCATCCATTCCCATATTGAAGCCCTGCAACAGTCGGAGGGCAACTTGCGCCAGCTCAACCAGGACCTGGCCGGTTCGGAGGCCAAGTATCGGAGCATCGTCGACCACGCTCCGTTCGGGATCTTCACGACCCGAGGAATGACGCTGGTCTTCAGCAATCGTTACAATAGTTTGCTCGCCGGACTGAACGCGACGGAAGAAAAAGATCCCGACGCTGTGCGGCGCGCCATTCATCCTGAAGACCGAGACCGGGTCATTGCGGAATTTGCCCAGGCGGTGGTGGAGGGAGAGCCCTACGAAACCGTGTTCCGGTTTCTCCACGCAGACGGCACGATCCGAAAAGTCTTGAGCCGGCGAATCCCGATTCGCGATCAGTCTGGGGAGGTCATCATGTACCAGGGATTCAACGTGGACATTACCGCGCTCGACTTCATGCAGACACGCCTGCGCCGGGCCGAACGGCTGGCAACGCTGGGACAGGTGGCGGCGGGCATCGCGCATGAAATCCGGAACCCGCTTGTCGGCATCGGCTCAACGACCTCCCTGCTGCTCGACGACACCGCTGCCGATGACCCCCGGCGGCCGGATCTGGCGGTCATTCTGCAAGAAACGAAACGCCTGGACCGGATCGTCAATCAGATCATCGACTATGCCCGTCCCAGGGAAATCGTGGCCTTTGTCTTCGACATGGCACAGCTGGTGCATGAAGTGATGAAGGCCTTGGATGAACCGCTGACACGGAAGCGGGCGGCGATCAGCCTTTCGGCACCCGCCGCTCCCTATATGATCGAGGCCGACCGCGATCAGTTGAAACAGGTGCTGCTCAATATCTTGCAGAACGCCATCGAAGCCACGCCGCAAGGCGAGACCATTACCGTTGCGCTAGCGGAACAGGCACGCGGAATTGAACCGGGGCTGGAAATCACGGTCACGGATCGGGGCAGCGGCATCAGCCCGAGTCATCTGCCTCACGTCTTCGAACCGTTTTTTACCAGCGGGAAGCCGCGCGGAACCGGCTTGGGATTAGCGATCTCCCGCAATATCCTCGACGCGCACGGGGGAGACATCGCCTTGGACAGTGAGGAAGGACACGGCACCACCGTTCGCGTGTGGGCGCCGGTGCGCCAACAGCCGCAACGAATGCAGGAAGAAGGGGACCATGCAGGCCACGATCTACGTTACGGATGACGAACCGGCAATTCGCTCCGCTATCGTCAAACGCCTTTCACGGCGCCACCACACCGTCACCGGATTTGAATCCGGAGAAGACCTCGTCAGTGCCGTCACGCAGCAGGCCCCGGACCTGATTCTGCTGGATCTCAAAATGCCCGGCATGGGCGGCATCGAGGCACTGCGAACCATCCGCCCGCTGGCCCCGCACACGCTCATCATTATGCTGACTGCTTATGGAACGGTGGAAAATGCGGTCGAGGCCATGCGCCTGGGCGCCTACGATTTTCTCATCAAATCCGTGGATCTTTCCGGGGTCGACCCCGTCGTCGATCGCGCCCTGGAATTTCTCGCCCTGCGCCACCGGGTCGAATTTGCGCTCGAGGATCAGAACAGCGCCTACGCCTTGGCCAATATCGATGCGCGCAGTTCGGCAATGCAATTGCTCCTCGGGCAAGTGCGAGACGTGGCGGAAAATGCGAAATCGACGGTGTTGCTCCAAGGAGAAACAGGCAGCGGCAAAGAGTTTCTTGCGCGCGTCATTCACTGTAACGGCCCGCGGGCGACCGGCCCCTTCGTGGCCGTCAACTGCACCGCCATTCCCAAGGAGCTGTTCGAAAGCGAGCTCTTCGGCTATGAGCGAGGCGCCTTCACCGGCGCACACCAACGGAAACGGGGTCTGCTGGAGAAGGCCGAAGGCGGCACGTTGTTTCTGGACGAAATCGGCGATTTAGATCCGGCCATGCAGGCCAAATTGCTGCGCGTGCTGCAGGAGCGAACGTTCCGGCGCTTAGGCGGCACGGAGGACCTCTCCGTCGATTTCCGGTTGATGACAGCGACCAATCGCGATCTCAAGAAAGACACGGCCCGCGGCACCTTCCGCGAAGACCTCTTCTTCCGTCTGAACGTGGTCACCTTTGAACTCCCGCCGCTGCGGGTTCGCGCGGAAGACATTCTCCCACTCTGCATGCAAGCGATGTTGCGGTTCGGGAAAGAGTTCGGCAAAGAGGTCGTCGATATCGAACCCGACGCCAAAGAATTGCTGCAGCGGTACAGTTACCCCGGCAACATTCGCGAGTTGCACAATATCATCGAACGCGCCATGATCCTATGTCACGATAAAACCTTGACGGCCGGCTGCCTTCCACGCGAGCTTCGCGATCAGGCCTCCACGCACGTGGCGGTGGCCATGGCGCAAGGTGAGCATCCCTCGCTCCGCATCGAGATGGTCCTGGGGCAGCAGACGTTGGCGGATATCGAGTCGGCGTTGATCGAGGAAGTGGTGCGACTGTCGGACCATAACAAAACGTTGGCCGCCAAGCATCTGGGCTTGACTCGTTTTGCCCTGGACCGACGGCTGAAGAAGCAGCTAGAGCACGAATAGCTCGCCGGGACGGTTCGGCTGTCCGTGGAAAACGTTATGCCGGAAGCAGCCCATGAAGAACGACGAGGCCGCGATGCGTGATTCCAATCATACGATTCTGGCCCTCATCATCGGCCTGAGCGGCGCGCTGTTCGCGATTGATCTGTTCCTCCCGCTCGGCATCGCCAGTGGGGTGCTCTATGCCGGAATTGTTATTCTGGCCGCTGCCTCTTCCAGCCCGCGGTTGCCGTTCCTCGTCGCGATCGCTTCTTCGTCGCTCATTATTGTCGGCGCGACGCTGGGGGTTCAGCACGCCTCGATCCCTATCTGGGTGGGTGTCAGCAATCGCCTCTTCAGCCTGATCATTGTGTGGATCTCTGCGGGGCTGCTGCAGCAGCGCCAGCGGGCGGAGATTCAACTCCGCGAGGCCAAAAATGACTTGGAGGCGCGCGTGGATGCCCGCACCAAGGAACTGGCCGATGTCAATCACAGCCTCGTGCAGGAAATTTCCGGACACATCCAGACCGAAGGATTTCTTCGCAACAGCGAACAGGCGCTTGCCACGAGCCGGCAGGAACTGCGCGACCTCGCCGCCCGTCTTCTGACCGTCCAGGAAGAAGAACGCCGACGCATCTCGAGAGACCTTCACGACGATATCAATCAGCGTCTCGCCATGCTCATCGTCCAAGCCGAATCGTTGGAAACTCACCTTCCTGCCTCCGCCGTGGGCTGCAGCAAAGAACTGCGTTCGATCCAGGATCGCCTGACCGAGCTTTCCGACGACGTCCGCCATTTGGCCTATCAATTCCATCCATCTATCTTGGACGATCTGGGACTTTCGGTGGCGTTGCAACGCCTGATTGATGAATGCGCGGTCCGTTCGAACATTTCGATCTCGCTCGACGTCATGGCGGCTCCGAAGGCCGTTCCTCAGACGGTGTCCACCTGTCTCTATCGGATCGCCCAGGAATGCCTGGCCAATATCATGAAACATGCCCATGCCTCCAAGGCACGAGTCTCCCTGGCCTCAACCGCCGAGGGGATCACCCTCACCGTTCAGGACGACGGCGTCGGATTCGATACCCAGCAAGTGGTCGACAACCCACGCGGGCTCGGCTTGGTCGGCATGTCGGAACGCGTGCGCCTGGTCCACGGCACTGTGACCATCGACTCAATCCCTCAACAAGGCACTCGCCTCTCAATCCATGTTCCCCGCGCGGAGGTTTCCGTATGACTACGCCACCTCGAGTATTACTGGCCGACGACCATACCCTGGTGCTGGAAGGATTTCGGCGCATCGTGGAACAACGCTGCGAAGTCGTAGGAGCGGTCGAGGACGGGCGGGCCTTGCTGGAGGCCGCCATGCAGTTGCGTCCCGATCTCATTCTGCTCGACATTTCCATGCCCCTGCTGAACGGGGTCGACGCGGGGCGCCAATTGAAGAAATTACTGCCCGACGTGAAACTGATCTTTGTCACGATGCATGCCGATCCGGCTTACGTGAGCGAAGCGTTCAAAGCCGGCGCCTCCGCCTATCTCTTGAAACGCTCGGCCGCCAGAGAATTGGACCAGGCCATCGATGCCGTCTTGAAGGGACAATATTTCGTGACGTCGCTGCTGACGCGGGATATTGTGAGCGGTCTGTCGGCCGGTCAGAGCGGCCTCTTTGCGCAACGGCAGGAATTGACGCCGCGCCAGCGCGAAGTTCTGCAGCTCATCGCCGAAGGACGTACCATCAAAGAAATCGCGGCGCTCTTGAACATCTCCCCTAAAACCGTTGAGTTTCATAAGGCCCAGATCATCTTTCACCTCAACCTCCGGACCACGGCTGAGTTAACAAAATATGCGCTGGCGCACGGATTGACCTCCGCCTAGCGCCGACGTCTGCATCTGCCTGCACCTCGCTTTTTCGAACCAGTCGCATCGACGCGCCAAGCCTCCACCTAGGACAACACCTAGTTGTGAGTCTGCGCCACATTCGCTATGGTAGCGGCGATCGGCGAAGCCTCGCATGCGCTTCCGTGGCACTACCGCAGGAGAGCGGGATCATGAACCCTACGGCTACTCAATGCCAGTTTTGCTGGCGGGTTGAAGACAATCGAACAGGCGGGAGCGATGCGTCCGCCTGGTCTGACCTGCCGACCTTCATGCAGAAACACAACCTGGCCTCCCACGATCTCAGTTTTGCCGGGGGATATTGCCCGCAATGCACGCAGCTCTATGGTCGTCTCACGCAGGAACATCCCTAAAAGAGGCAGGCACGCCGGGCAGAAAGAGGATTTTCACTTCATGGAAGACAAACGAGAGAGTCGTTCACGGTGGTGCCGGTGTCGCCCAACGGATTGTGCCAAGAGGGACTTTGGGCCAGCTGATGCGGGCTGGGGTACCGATCCGGACGCCGCCGATATGGACCACTCGCGACCTTTCTCGAATCGTACCGCCGGCCAGTATAGGAGACGCGCCTCCCGCGCACGACCGCAACTGGACGCCCGCTATCAGTGGCACGGAGCGCGTCATCCAAACCGACGCACCGGGTAATGTCTTCGCCAGGTCAGCTCCGTAGGCTTTACAGTACTGGACTCACTAGAATACGAGTCAGCAGGAGTCCCCTCCTACACCACACAGTCTGTTTGCTCGCTGGAACCACTGACCTGGCCTCCCCACTACCCGCTGATCCTAACATCATTAATGCTCGTTAGACTTCACTCTTACGACCTGATACGGTATTTTGATCAAGAGACCGATCACCCTCGAGGACCGGAAGAGGGTTTTGATCAAATCGAGTGGAGGAACCTATCAACGATGAAACGCAAGAGGCCCCCAGAAATGGACATCACCACCGCAATGATGGCCGGGCCGCGAACATATCGGCTTTGTACACAGATTCGGAAAGCCACCACCACGGTCGCATCGCTCCGCACACTGCACCTCAACCTGTACGTCGTGCTCGCTTTTTTCTGGACCTGCTCCAATCCGGTCGCTGGGCTGGCCGCTTCGCCTGTCGTTGCGCCGTCCCAGGGGTCGACTGAGCCGGTTTACTCGCTGGAGGCCGTGCTGAATTTTGCGTTGACGCGCAATCCTACCGTCGCCAGCGCCGAAAGCACGATCGATCAAAGCCGCGGACAACAGGTGGCCGCGCACACATATCTCAACCCCTCGATCAGCGCCAATAGCGGTGTCGGCAAGATGCGTGAATTGGGACTCTTCGATCCGGCCATTCACGAGCGGGTGACTGAATTCAACCTCAGCGTCGGGCAACCGATCGAATGGCCCTCAAAACGCGCGGCGCGCCAGCGGGCAAGCGAAGCGGGAGTCGCCGCCGCCTCAGCCGGCCTGGCGGAAACCCAGCTGAATTTAATCGCCGACGTCAAGGTCGCCTTCTATGATCTTCTGCTGGCTCAGCGGGCGCTGGTCCTCGCCCAGCAAAATCTGGCCACCGTAGAGGATGTGGATAAGGCGGTACGAACCAGGGTGCGCCTAGGCGAGAGTCCGCAGTTTGAAGCGATCCGCTCCGGGGTGGAAGTGTTGAAAGCCAACCAATCGCTGACCAGGGCGGCGAATCGCGTCCGAGTCAATCGGGTCATGCTCGACACCTTAACGGCCGGGTCATTGGGCCCCACCTATGCCATTGATGGGCAGTTGCACCGTGTGGGCCCCGGATTCGGCATCGACATTTTGACGGAACGGGCACTGACCCAACATCCGACGATCGTGCGCTTGCGCAAGGCGGTCGAACAGGCCGACCATAGCCTGGAATTCGAACGTCAAGCCCGTGTGCCCAACATCACCATCGGAGGAAGCTACTGGCGGGAAATCGGCCGGGAAGCGTTCACCGGCGGAGTCTCATTCCCGACGCCCGTCTGGGATCGGCGGCAGGGCGAAATCATCTCAGCCTTCGGAACCAAACGGAAAGGCGAAGCCGAATTTCTGCGCGCACGAAATGAACTCATCCGAAACGTCAGTCAGCATTTCCAGGATGCAAAAACCACTGCGGATATGATCGAGGTCTATGAAAAGGGACTCTTGAGGCAGGCTGAGGAAGCGCTACGAATCGCAAAATTCAGCTTCCAGCAGGGGGCGTCGAGCCTCCTTGAAGTATTGGATGCTCAACGGGTGCAACGCCAGATTCTGCTGGACTATGCCCAGGCTCAATTTGATCTTTCCATGTCACTGGCACTCCTGGAACGCGCGGTGGGAGGGGCCGTATGAAACGGGACACAACACACACTGTGACTCCATTCACTTCATCGACACATCATCCTTCCCGGCAGTCCGCGCCGACGTTCCTGGGCGGATTATTGGTGCTGCTCGTCTGGTGCGGATGCGACGGCCCTCCTCCCAACGCCACTGGAGCCAACCCTCCGCCTGCTTCTGCCAATAAGAGTCTGGTTCGATTGACCTCTGAGGAAATGAAAGCTGCCGGGGTGACCGTCCAGCCCGTCACCCGTGCCGAGTTTCGCACCATTCGTGACTTCCCGGGCACAGTCGAACCGAATGAGCATGCCTTGGCTGAAATCACGACGCTCGTCCGCGGACGGGTGATCGACGTCTACGCTGACCTCGGCAGAGAAGTGAAGGGAGGAACCCTCCTGGCGCTGCTGTATAGCAGCGAGTTAGGGATGGCGCAATCGGCCTACCTGAAGGCGACGGCCAAATTGAACGTCGCAGAACGCGCCTTCCGCCGGGCGGAATTGCTGTTGAAGGAAAAAGTCATCGGCCTGGCCGAGTTGCAGCGGCGCGAAGGAGAAATGCTCAGCCTTCGGGCCGAGCTGCGAGAGGCCCGCGATCGCCTCCTGATTCTGGGCCTCACGGATGAAGACTTGCGCAATTTAGATCGCAATCACACGATTCGCTCCCACGTCCCGGTGGTGGCCCCCTTCGACGGGCGGGTGATCGCCCGCAACCTCACCAAGGGCGAGGTCGTGGAAACCACGGAAAAGTTGTTCGTGGTCGCCGATCTCACCGACGTGTGGGTGACGGCGGTCATTCCTGAAAAGGATATTCCCTACATCAGGCCCGATCAGACCAAAGAAGGTCAGTCGGTGGAAGTCCACGTGGCCGCCTATCCCGGGCAAGCGTTCCAAGGGCGCATCACCTATGTGGGAGATGTACTCGATCCCGCGACCCGCACGATGCGGCTCCGGTTGGAACTGCCGAATCCTGAGCGCAAGCTGAAACCTGCCATGTACGCAACCGTTCGGGTCTATTCCGAGCCGGAACCGAATACGCTCCTCATCCCGGAAGCTGCCGTGCAACGCGACCGCGATCGGCAGTTTGTCTTTGTTGAACGCGAGCCCTCTCTCTTCGAAGCACGCGACGTCAAATTAGGCAGTTCCAACGGACGCGAGATCAAGGTCCAGGATGGACTGTTGGAAGGGGAATCCATTGTGACGAACGGAGCGTTCGTGCTGAAATCCGAATTACTCGGGGAACAGATGTAACCCGATGCTGTCTTCTTTCCTCGCCTTTGCTCTCCGCCAACGTGTCCTGGTCGTCGTCATGGCCTGCATCCTGAGCGCCGGGGGCATCTATGCATTTCGCACGATCGCCATCGATGCCTTTCCGGATGTCACGACGGTGCTCGTTCAAGTCGTGACAAAAGTTCCCGGCATGTCCCCGGCTGAAGTGGAACGGTTTGTGACCTTTCCTATGGAACTGCAGCTCATGGGCGCGCCAGGGTTAACGGACATCCGTTCCTTTTCAAAGGTCGGGCTGTCGATGATTACCGTCGTCTTCAAGGATGACATCGATATCTACTTAGCCCGGCAAGTCGTACTCGAACGAATCCTGGAAATCCAAGAGCTGCTGCCGCCTGGATCCACGTCGCAACTCGTGCCCAACACCACCGGGTTAGGAGAAGTCTATCAGTTTTACCTGGAGGGGCCGCACGACAACGACGCCAACTTCGTCATGACCGATTCCGATCTGATGGAACGGCGAACGCTCGAGGACTGGGTGATTCGGCCTCTGCTCAAGGGCTTGCCCGATGTCGTCGACGTGAATTCGTTGGGCGGGTTCGTGAAACAGTACCAGGTCATGGTCGAACCGGGCCTGCTTCGGAAATACGGCCTGGCGATGCACGATGTCTTCGATGCCGTCGCGAAGAACAACGCCAATGCCGGCGGGAATATCCTGGAGAAAGACGACGAAAAATACGTCATTCGCGGCGTGGGCTTGATCAAAACCCTGGAAGACATCGAACACATCGTCGTAAAGGAAGTAGGAGGCACTCCGGTCTATGTCCGGGATGTGGCGGAGGTCCGGATCGGGCACGCGGTCCGGCATGGCGCCGCGGTGCTGAACGGGAAACATGAGGTCATCACCGGCATCGTGTTGATGTTGCGAGGCGGCAACGCCCGCGACGTGGTGCAGTCCATCAAGGACAAAATTTCAGAGATTCACCAAAAGCGCCTCCTGCCGGACGGATTGCGCATCATTCCCTTCTATGACCGCATTGAGTTGATCACCGCGGCGCTGGATACCGTCTACAAAGCGCTGCTTGAGGGCATCGTGCTGGTGGTCGTGATTCTGTTCCTCTTTCTCGGCAATGTGCGCAGCGCGCTGATTGTGACGGCCACCCTGATCGTGACGCCGCTGATCACCTTCATCATCATGGATCAAGTCGGGCTGACGGCCAATCTCATGTCGCTCGGCGGATTGGTCATTGCCATCGGCATGATGGTCGACGGCTCGGTGGTGGTGGTGGAAAATGTGTATCGGCACCTGGCCGAACAGCGCGACGACCACTTCAAGAAGACCGACGTGATCTTGCATGCCGTGACCGAAGTCGGACAGCCGGTGATCTTCGGTATCCTGATCATTATTCTCGTGTTCCTGCCTATTCTGACGCTGCAAGGCATGGAAGGGAAAATGTTTCAGCCGCTCGCCAACACCATCATCATCGCCCTCCTCGTCTCGCTGGTCTTGTCGCTCACCCTTTCACCCGTGCTCTGCGCGATGGCCCTCAAACGCGGAACGGAAGAAGACACCTTCCTACTCCGCTGGGCCAAGCGGGCCTATCTTCCGACCTTGCGATGGGCGATGGCGCATCGCGTCACCGTGCTGGCTGTCGCGGTTGGGCTGCTTGGCGCCAGCCTCTCTCTCTTCCCCTTCCTCGGCGGAGAATTTATTCCCATCTTGAACGAGGGAGCGATTTCACCCCAGACCATTCGGTATCCGAGCATCGCGCTGGATCGATCCATCGAGATCGAAAAGGAAATGCAACGCGCCGTGATGGAGTTCCCGGAAGTGCGCATGGTGGTCTCCAAGATCGGCCGCTCCGAGATGGGGAACGACCCTCAGGAGCCTAATGCCAGCGATCCGGTCGTGAGTCTCCGCCCTATGGATGAATGGACTACCGCTAAAACGAAGTCGGCCTTGGACGATGCCATCCGCAAACGCATTGAGAAAGTGCCGGGAGCCAACTATCTGCTGAGCCAGCCGATCCAGCAACGCGTGGACGAGCTGCTATCGGGAGTTCGATCGGAAGCCACCATAAAAATTCTCGGAGACGACCTGTCGGTACTCAGAAGTTCGGCAGAAAAGATTCAGGCCATCATGGCCTCGGTCAGGGGCGTGGGTGATGTGCGGGTCGAACAACTCTTCGGCCAGACCTACCTCACTATCGACATCGATCGCAGCAAGATCGCCCGCCACGGCATCAACGTCGCCCATGTGCAGGAAATTATTACCACCGCGATCGGGCAGGAACCGGCGACCCGTGTATACGAAGGGAACAAACGTTTCGAATTGACGTTGCGGTACCCTGAAAAATATCGCAACAGTGTGGAAACAATTAAAAACATCTTGATGACGACATCTTCCGGTGCTCTGATTCCACTCGGAGAAATTGCCACGGTTGAACTCCGTGAGGGACCGTCGCTCATCAGCCGCGAGGGCCTTCAGCGCCGGATTTATGTCGGCTTTAACACGCTGGGGCGCGACATCGAAAGTGTCGTCGCAGAAGCGCAGGCCAAAATCGAGAAAGAAATTCATCTTCCTGCCGGGTATCACTTCGTATGGGGCGGCTCATTTGAAAA
Organism: Nitrospira sp.; assembly: GCA_020853775.1. Lineage (GTDB taxonomy): Bacteria > Nitrospirota > Nitrospiria > Nitrospirales > Nitrospiraceae > Nitrospira_A. The sequence goes on along the minus strand of JADYYH010000011.1, from coordinate 5,336 downwards.
CATGCAACGAGCCATGGCGCGCTTGAAAATTATCTTGCCGATCACGATCGGCTTGATCTTTATCCTCTTGTTTGCCTCGTTCAATTCCGTCCGCCATGCGGCCCTGATCATCATGAACCTGCCCTTCGCCATGATCGGGGGAATCGTAGCACTTTGGCTGACGGGTGAATATTTGAGCGTGCCGGCCTCCGTGGGATTCATCAATCTTTTCGGCGTAGCGGTGCTGAATGGAATCGTGCTGGTGTCGTACTTCAACACGCTGCGTGAAGACGGGCTTCGCGGTGAAGAAGCCGTGATCAAAGGTTGTACGCTTCGACTCAGGCCTGTGCTTATGACCGCGCTGGTGGCGCTCCTCGGCCTCATTCCTCTGGCATTTGCCCATGGCATCGGATCGGAAGTGCAACGTCCCCTCGCCGTCGTGGTCATCGGAGGACTCGTCAGCTCGACCCTCTTGACGTTGATTGTCCTGCCCGTGCTCTACCAGTGGTTCGATCAGCCGGACAAACCGGCCCCCACTGAGACGCTGCCGTAAACCCCTTGGCGCCTGTGCCCAATGTCCCTAGTGAAATGCCGAGGTTTCTTCGCGCGCATGGTCCTGTATCATATGTAACCTGGGGAAAGTTGTCTTGCGCTCAGTGGCGTTCACGCCACAAAACAGAGAGACTCTCGATTCTATGGCGTGGACGTTCCTGATTGTGGCCGGACTGTTTGAAATCTGCTGGGCGATCGGTTTGAAATATACCGAGGGGTTCTCGCGATTCTGGCCGACGACAGGCACGCTGCTCGCCATGGCCGCCAGTTTCGGGTTCCTGGCTCAGGCCTTGAAAAGCATTCCGGTCGGCACGGGGTACGCCGTATGGACCGGCATTGGAGCGGCGGGCACCGCTGTCTTGGGCATGGTGCTCTTTGCGGAGTCCGTCTCCAGCATGAAAGTGTTTTCTCTCCTCTGTATCGTACTCGGTATCATCGGACTCAAAGGCAGCGCCTGATCGCATACACGGCGCGCACACTCACCGAGGTCTGTCATCTCCAGGTTGCCCATCGCCACCCCCGAACCGCAGGAGCCGACGCTGCTGCGATTTCCGCACAGGAATACACCGCCTCGTTATGGCCGTGCGACCGGTGAATGGATTCTACTCGTTCCCCTCACAACGGCCGCCCTCTTTTTTGTTCACGGCCACGAGTGGCTGCATGATCTCTCCAGCCCGCTTCGATTGAGCGCCATGCTCGGCTGGCTCCTGCTCGTGATCGCACTCTCAGCCTTTGCCGTGCTTCGCCATGCGGAACATCTTGCCGCCCGCCTGGGCGAACCGATAGGGACCGTTATTCTGACCCTGTCCGTGACCGGGATCGAGGTGATGATGATCTCTGCCTTTATGTACACGGGCAATGGCAACGCCTCCTTGGCTCGAGACGCGATGTTTGCGTGGTGATGATCGTTCTGAACGGAATGGTCGGACTATCATTGCTTCTTGGCGGACTGCGCTATCACGAACAGACGTACAATCTTCAGGGAGCCAATGCCTTTCTCGCGGTGATCGTCCCGCTGACGATGCTGGGGCTGGTCATGCCGAGTTATACGAATTCCTCCCCGGGGCCGACTTTTTCACCACATCAATCGATCTTTCTCATCGTAATGTCGCTGGGACTCTATGGTGTCTTTCTCGCGATCCAAAACCTTCGCCATCGCAACTATTTCGTGGCGCCCCGCCGGCAAGGCACACGCAACGCGGCACTCTTACACGACCACCAGCCTTCGCCGGGAGGCTCCGTCTGGTTTCATACGCTGTTGCTCTTGGCGTACCTGCTGCCGCTCGTGATCCTTTCAGAACATGTCGCGCCCCCCATTGACTATACGCTACGGCTCTGGAACGCTCCCCATGCCTTGGGAGGCGTCCTCGTCGCAGCATTGGTCTTGGCGTCTGAATCCCTTGGCGCCGTGCGCGCCGCTCTGGCCAATCAACTACAACGTTCGGTCAATATTCTTCTGGGGTCGGTGCTCGCCAGCATCAGCCTCACCATTCCGGCCGTGCTGGCCATCGGCTTTTTACCGATTCGACGATCCTGCTCGGTATCGACTCGGTGGATACCATCCTCCTGGTCCTGACTTTTGTGGTCAGCATGTTAACCTTTGCGGTCAGACGTACGAACGTCCTGCTCGGCGCGGTTCACTTGCTCCTCTTCCTGGCTTACCTCATGCTGATTTTCGAGAAATGATCTGACGACCTTACCTACGCATTGGGAGAAGCCGCGCGCCACCCCGTCACCTGGATTGATCGTTCGAAACCGCACAGCCTGCGCAGTGCGACTTGCTCCTGCCGACGAGTCCGTCACCCCTTGAAAGCGCGCACGCGTGTCTCCGCTCACATCCTGCAGGCCCGTCCACACAAGAATTCCCTACTCCTTCCCATCTTTTACAGGCTCCGACGAAAATGGAACGAAATATGCTCCGTCATTCTTCCAACGATGCAGAGGCATAGGACAGCGGGGGCGCTCTAAATCAGGGACTAATGCTCGCCTTGGGGAGGTGGCGGACGATGCACACTTTTCCGACCTCATGGCTTGGCACAGTACTCATTTGCGCAGCAGCCTGGGATCCCTTCTATGCGACGGCGGAGTCGAACACCATTTTTGCCAGCCCGCCGCTGTCGAATCGGTCCTCATACTCGCAGGCGCGGATCGTCCCCCGGCTCGACATGACAAAAGAACACATCCGAACATCACGTACGCCGTCCCGCCAACCGTTGAGGAACATTCCCGCGCGCCACACCACGCATCAACCACGGTCTTTCCATCCACGGCCGCTCGTGCCAAGACTTGATGAGAACTGGGGACGCAGACAATTCATCGGCCCCAGACAACCCTCTACCGCAACCGTGCCGATTCAGACTCCGGGCGCAACCTTGGGCAAGAGACCTTCCTTCCCGCCCCTCTTTACCCTCTCTCCAGACAACCAACCGGTCTCCACCAGAAACGCGATGCCGTATCAACGATATGACTATGAGCGGATGAATGACACGTCGCGCATAGTGCTGCGTGGAGGCAATTGACCACACCTGGATCGGCGGTCAGACAACCGCGCCCAGCCTGTGCAACCAGTTGAGTTTACGTCAGCTTTACTTCTAAGATAACACCGGTGCCGCACGAGCCTGCCGGTCGTCGGCCTCTGCCTCTCGTCGCCCCTTATCCGGCGGCGCGCCAGGATACGGCGTAGGGCTGCTTCTGTTCGGACAAACGGAACCTCTTTCGGGACCAGACTTATGTCAGGCACCAAGTCAAAAACATTCACGATCCTGCTCGTCGAAGACAACGCCGGAGACGTCGATCTATTCTTACGCACAGTGGAGCATGAGCTGCCCCGGCATGAAGACGATGAAGTCACGCTCGTCCTGAATGCCACGGCGGAGGGCGCGCTCGAACGTCTGCGACAACAACCGATTGATCTCGTGATCGCCGATGTGCGCTTGCCGGGCATGAGCGGGATCGAACTCCTTCGGCAAGTACAGGATTTGAATCGGCGTATCCCGGTCATCATTCTCAGCCATGTGGACGCCACGGAGACCGTCATCGATGCGATGCGCCACGGCGCGTTCGACTATATCGTTGAGCCTTACGACAGCATGGATCTGGCCGCTCGTATTCATCGAGCCATGCGCATGTCGGAAATTTTGCTTCAGGGCGCGCCAGACGAGCCCGCCGCCCCGCGTATTCCCTTTAAAAACCTCGTCGGCGTGAGTCCCGCGATCAGAAATGTAATGGCCATGATCGAAGCGATCGCGCGGGTCCCTTCGACCACGCTCATCATCGGAGAAACCGGCACGGGCAAAGAGCTCATCGCGAAGGCCATTCATGAACGAAGCCTTGATTGTGACGGCCCATTTCAAGTCGTCGATTGCACGACCTTTTCGGAGGGCACGGTCGAGAGCGAACTCTTCGGGCATGTCCGGGGCGCATTTACCGGCGCCGTTTCCGACCGAACCGGCTTGATCGAATCCGGAAGTCACGGCACGGTCTTTCTGGATGAAATCGGCGATCTCCCCGCCAATCTCCAAGCAAAGCTCTTGCGCGTCCTGGAGGCCGGTGAAGTTCGCGCAGTGGGCAGTACCCAGCAGCGGAAGGTCAACGTCCGCTTCGTGGCCGCGACGAATCAAGACCTCGCCGAAAAGGTGAAGCGGAACGAGTTCCGGAAAGATCTCTTTTTCCGCCTCAACGTCATGGTCATTCGGGTGCCGCCTCTACGGGAGCGGACGGAAGATATTCCCGTTCTTGCCCGGCACTTTATCGCCCGTTATGCCAAGGAGTTTACGAAACGGGTGGACGATCTCCATCCCGCGGCCGTGACGGAACTGGTGGCCTACCCCTGGCCGGGAAATGTGCGTGAACTCCGCAACGTGATGGAGCGCGCGGTCATGCTCGCCAAAGGTGATCGTATCGGCATTGCGGATGTGGCCGGGATGCTGGCGGTTCCCGACGAACGCCAGCGGGAGACCCCTGACGAAGATTATCTCCATTTGCCCTACGCGAAAGCCAAAGAACAGGTCCTTGAAGCGTTCAACCGTCGATATATCACCACCAAACTGACTATTCATCAGGGCAATGTGACGCATGCCGCCCAAGACGCCGGCCTACCCCGTTCCTACTTCCACGAGATCATGCGCCGCTATTCCAAAGACGAAAAATAAGGTGTCAGGAAAGCATGACATGAAAGACCGACATCAATGTCGAAGCATTTGTTTTTATTACCTTTTATCATAAAAGGTGCGGCCGTCTGCCTTTCCAGACACAATTTTAGTTCTATATATCAATCACTTAAAGATATTCACGCCCTTCTTAGTCAGTAGTTCCTGACCCCCCGCCGTTAAGCCTGTTGCATTGCCACTTCCACCCGAAAACGAATCTTTCAAGCAACTGATTTATATGGCTATTTTAGCCATATATCGTTCGCGACACGGTGCCCTGTTTTCCCGATGACGGCACGTGAATTGTAATACTCCTATACCGCGAGCGAATGTCCGCTCGAAAATTTCGAATTGTGAGGGACGAATGTTTCCAATTCGACACACGGAAAGGGGGTACACCAGACGAGATTGCATCCATGTCAGTGCAGTGAGGTTGTACGAACAGGTGCATGAGGGACTCATGCACCTCACAAGGAGGTAGCTATTATGCAGGTTTCCGTTTCACGGAGACAGTTTCTCAAAATCTCGGCGGGAACCGTCGCGGCCGTGGCCGTGGCGGACAAAGTCCTCGCGCTGACCGCGCTGCAGCCGGTCATCGAGGTGGGGAACCCGCTGGGTGAGTACCCGGATCGGTCCTGGGAGCGTGTGTATCACGAC
>JADYYH010000010.1 GCA_020853775.1 Nitrospira sp. | reverse complement strand
CGGGCTCGCTCCTCGCGGCCTCAACATACTGTTTCAAGTATGCCTCGACCTCTCGGAGCTCCGCGCGCCCGTCTCGCGTGGCGTCTTGGCGGTTTCGTCACGAACTCTCGTGAATAATGCGGGCTAGGGGCAGGAGGCTGAAACAGGCCGCCAGCGGCGTTCTCGCTTCCCGGATGAGCCGTGCCTAGCTGACGGGGCGAAATCGCAGCGTGAACGTGGTTCCGGTTCCCTGGTTGCTGATCACGGCCAGGGTTCCGCCGTTGTCTTCCACGAGCCGTTTGACGTTGGTGAGGCCGAGTCCCGTGCCGTAGTTCTTGGTCGTGAAAAACGGCTCGAAAATCCTCGCAAGATGGTCGGGGGCAATGCCGCTTCCCGTATCGCTCACGTCGATTTCTACCGCGCTTCCATCCCCACCACGGGTTGCCACTATCAGGGCTCCCCCCTCGGCCATCGCTTCTCGCGCATTGATCAGCACGTTCATCAGCGCGTCTTTGATCTGTTCAGGATCAATACGAATCAGAGGCAGGTTGCGTTCGAACCGCTGCTCGACCCGGATGCGTTCATGCCCCCCTTGCGCCGCCCACTGCTTTAAGGCGGCACGAATGACGTCTTCCGCAGCGCAGTCGGCCAAGTCCGGCGGTTTCTGCCTCGCATAGCGCAGAAAGTCGTGGAGGCGCTGCGACAGTTTGTCGACTTCGTCGATGATATAGCGGGCCATTTCATGACGGATGGCTTCTCCTTGCGAGCCTTCCAGCACCACTTGTGCGGAACTTCGGATCACGCCGAGGGGGTTACGGAGGTCATGGGCAAGGGCGGCCAGGAGTTGTCCAACCGAGGCCAATTTTTCCTGCCGGATCAGTTCATGTTGCTGCGACCTGATGGTGCGCAGATTTTCTTCCAGCACTGCCCGCATCGCGCTGAACGTGGTGGCGAGGTCTTCAATTTCATCGCCGGTACGGTACTCCTGAGAGAGGGGCGGCGTCACAGATGGGGCCGTGCCGTCGGTGTGAGGCGTCGCCAGAGTAAGGCGTAGTCCTTCAGCTTCCCGCTGAAGCGCCGTGAGCGGCTTGACGATGCGGTAGCCGACCACAAATCCAAACATAGACAGCGCGATCACCAACCCGAAGCCGATTACGCCTACCGACAGCAGGAGCGAATAGATCGGCGCATAGGTCTCTTCGGGAGCCTGCCGGACAAAGGCGTACCACCGGTTGCCTTCCAGGCTGGACGGCGTCAACGGATGGCTGAAGCGGACCGGCGAGGCTCCGACGATTGCGTCGCGGCCGCCGTGCGCATCGTCATCGGCCACCAGCCACAAGGGATGGTCTAGGGCCAGCCGGTTCATGAGGGTTGCTGGAATCAGGTGGGCGGTGGGCGGTAGCACCGGACAGATGAGCGGTGTTCCTTGTGTATCCAGGAGCATCGCATGGCCCGTATTGCCGATCTGAATGGGAAGGATCAGTTGGGTGAGGAGATGGTGGCGAATCGCGAGGTCGACGGCGCCGGTCACCGTGCCTCCAGACTTTTCGACAATCGGAACCGCGACGTGGAAGATCGCGTCCTTGGTGACCGGATCGAGTGCGACATTGCTGACATAGGCCGCGCCGGCCGGGGCAATGATGGCTTCGCGCCACCAGGTTTGATTAGCCTGCTGTGGTGGGAGTTCCGGATCGGTGGAGGCCACGACGAGGCCCTGCTGATCGGCAATGGTGACGCGCAGATAGTGCCGCGAGTCACGCGCCCATTCTTCGAGGTATCCCGCGGTCACGGGATTGGTCACAGGCCGGGGATCGATGTGGGAACGGGATGCTTCTGTTGGATTGCGGGTGGTCTGGCTGGATCGATGTCTTGCTTGTTGATTGGCCACGCTGATGGCCAGGCGCCCGGCGCGATCGATTTCCTCGTCGACGGCGCCGGCCAATCGAATCGAGGTGGAACGGGCAATTTCCTGAAACCCTTCACCGATCGCCTGTTTGAGGCTGGCGGTGCCGGAGCGGTACGTCGCCCAGAGCGCGACCATGCCGGGCACGATGCCGACGATCAACAACGCGACAAAAAACTTTCTCTGGAGTCCGCCCGTCCGTCGTGCAGCGCGCATCACCCTTGAGGCTGCGACAAGTTATGTTTGGCCATGCGATACCGAAGCGTATTGCGTGTGATTTTGAGCAGTCGGCTGGCTTCGGACACATTGCCGCCGCTCTTAGTCAGCGCCTCTTGCAGCATCGCCTTTTCGACCTCTTCGACCGACAACCCTAACGAGAGGAGCGAGGGAGCGCCGGCCGGCGACGCGGGCGGTTGAGGGGCGGCGGCGGTCAATGAGGCTGGCAGATGCTCCGGCTGGATCGCATCCTGCTTGCAAGTGATGGTGAGCCATTCCACGACATTGTGCAATTCCCGCACGTTGCCGGGCCAGGGATACTGTTTCAAAAGCGCCAGCGCATCCTGTGTGATGCTTTTGATCCGGCTGCCACGCTCGCGCCGGGCCCGGTCGAGAAACTGAGTCAGGATCGGTTCAATGTCACCCGGCCGTTCGCGCAAGGGCGGCATGCGAAGCTGGTAGACGTTCAAGCGATAATACAAATCCAGTCGGAAGCGACCGGCCTTGATGAGATCGGGCAACTCTTGATTGGTCGCGGCAATGACGCGCAGATCCACCGGAATGCTCCGCACACCGCCCAGCGGCTCGACCACATGGTGCTCGAGCACCCGCAGCAGTTTGGCCTGCGCCGTGAGGCTGAGTTCACCGATTTCATCGAGAAATAGGGTGCCCCGATCAGCCATTTGAAAGCGGCCGGGTTTGGATTTTTTGGCATCCGTGAATGCGCCTTTTTCATACCCGAACAGTTCGGATTCAAGCAGATGCTCGGGAATCCCGGCGCAGTTCAGTGCCACCATGGGGCCTTGGGCGCGCGGGCTGACCAGATGAATCGCACGTGCGAGGAGATCTTTGCCCGTGCCGCTCTCGCCCGTGATCAAGACGGTGGAATCCGTCTGGGCCACCTCTTTGGCCAGCCGTTTCACGAGCTCCATTTCTTTGGAGACGCTGACGATCCGGTCGAATCCGAACTGTTCCTGCAGCCCTGCGCGTAACGTGCGATTATCCCGTGCGAGTTGACGGACTTGCAGCGCCCGGGCGATGACGATTTTCAGCTCTTCATTATCCACCGGCTTGGAGATGTAATCGTAGGCGCCCTTCTGCATCGCTTCGACGGCCGACTTCACCGTTCCATACCCGGTCACGATCAGGACCGGCACGTCGGGCGCCTGTTGATGCGCAGCCTCCAGCACGTCCATGCCCGACAGGGTTCCCAATTGAAGATCCGTGATGATCATGTCGATGGAGTCCTGCTCCTGCAGCATGCGAATGGCTTCGTCGCCGGAAGACGCCAGCAGGAGCTGATACCCGGCGGGTTTCAGCACCAACTCGAAGAGGCGCCGCATGCGGTCTTCATCGTCGACGATCAGGAGGGTGGGTGCGTGCATGGTCTCGCAACCGCTGAGGTGGGTCCTCTTGTGCGAGGACGTGAGCCGTAGCCTACCACTATCGGCCGAGGAGAAACAGAGGGGAGCTTATAGAGAATCGGCGGCCGATGCTGGTGTCGGCATGCGATGTCCGACGGCCTTGGCGTCATTCGCCAGCGCCCAGGCGACGTTGCGTTGAAGTCCGGCGTGTTTGGCGCGTCGAATGGGGCTCTGTTTAAACGTTGCGGCGAAGGCCGCTTCGTTCATGTCCATCAAGCCGCGTAACGAAGGTGATGTGGAGAGCGTGGTGGCTTGGAAGCCGGGCTCGCTGGTCGGTGTGGCCTGGTGGTTATAGGGACAGATATCCAGACAATCGTCGCAGCCAAAAATCCGATTGCCTATTCCCCGTCGCAGTTCCTCAGGAACAGGGGGGGTGCTGCCTCGAAGTTCAATCGTGAGATAAGAAATACAACGCCCGGCATCCACGACATAGGGCTCGGTAATCGCTCCTGTGGGACAGGCCTGGATGCACAGTGTGCAGCTGCCGCAGAGGTCGGTTCCAGCCTCGTCCGGATCAAGCTCCAGGGTCGTCAGAATTTCTCCCAACAAAAGCCAGGAACCGAATTCAGGCGAGACCAGGTTAGAATGTTTGCCGATCCATCCCAGCCCGGCCTGCTGAGCCCAGGCCTTTTCCATAACCGGGCCCGTATCGACATAGGCGCGATGGCGACTCTCTGGCGTCAGGGTGGTGATGCGTTCAGACAGCCGGGTTAATCGATCACCCAGGATCTTGTGATAGTCGAGCCCCCAGGCATACCGGGCGATCCGGCCGTTCCCCGGTCGCTCGTCGGCCCGCTGATCGGTGTAATAATTCATTCCGACGGAAATGATGGAACGGCATCCGGGCAAGACCAGAGCCGGATCGGCCCGTCGCTCCGGGTCACGCGTCATCCAGTTCATGGAGGCCTGGAATCCTCGCTGCAACCATTCCTGCAGCCGATCGCGGAGCCGATGTGAGGAAGGGCCGGCAGTCTGGCCGGACGTCGGTTCTGAGGGCTGCGGCAGTCGACTGATGCCGACGACATCGAACCCCAACTCGTGCGCGGCCTGTTTGATCAGCGCTGTAAGGGCTTCGGGCATTACGGTTTTGTGCACTCGAACCGCACCATGAATTGGCCGGTACAATGGCTGGAGTCGCAGCGGGTGCATTGCCCGGTGATCTTGGTTTTCCAGTCCGTGCCTTTTGTGTCGAAGGTGCAGAAGGTGCGACCGGCTTTGGAGACGGTGGTCCAGGGTTTGTCGGTCCCGGGAAATTTGGCAATGACGCAGCCGGCAGGAATCGGTACCTGGCACTGATGGGCGGGGTCACCCTTGGCCATGCCGAAACTGCACGAGTGCTCGGTGGTTGCCGCAGAGTCAGGAGGCGTTTGTGCCTGCGCCGCAAACGGCATGACGCTGAGCGGGACCGGCAGACAGAAGAGAATCAGGGAAATCACACGAACGAGCGAAGCCATGGTGCGGCGCTCCAGTGAAAAATGGCATCGTACCACAGCCTTCTTTCCGCAGCGAACCCTCACCATCGGCAGGCCGCGATATCTTGCCCCTCTCCCTTCCGAATCTGTCCGACCATTGTTCAAAAACCACCGTCAGCGTAGGCGAGAGCAGGAAGGCTGTGGCGTAACATGGTGCAAGAACAGGGACGGCCGAGTGGCATGCTAGTTGCGTGAACTGCGGGACAACTGGGTGGATACGTGTGTCACGGGACGACGGGATCCCGGCATGACGGCGCAATGATCGTTTCAGGCCGTTCTCTGGTTGCACGATGGCACAAGAAAAAATTCTGATCGTCGACGATGAAGTCGTGGTGGCTGAAGATATTCGGCGACAACTGCGGTCGCTCGGGTATGTCGTGGTCGGGGTGGTGGCCTCGGGAAGCGAGGCCGTGGATGTGGCCGGACAACATCGGCCGGACCTGATTCTCATGGATATCAAGCTCAAAGGGCCGCTCGATGGCATCGATGCCGCCAGGACCATTCAATCGCGTTACAGCATTCCGGTGATCTATCTGACGGCCTTCTCCGATGAGGACACGCTGGAGCGGGCGAGATATACACTCCCATTGGCCTATCTGATCAAGCCCTTCGTGAGCAGCGATTTACGCGCCGCGCTCGAACTGGCGCTCTTTCGTCAGCGTGTCCTGCGTATTGCCGAACAGCGCGGCCGCTGGCTCGATTCGGTGCTGCAATCGATGAGTGATGCCGTCGTGACGATCGATCCGCAGGGAAAGGTGACGTTGCTCAATCCGGCCGCGGAGGGGCTGACCGGCTGGTCGCAGCCAGACGCGCTCGGAAAAGCCATTCAAGATGTCATGGTCGTGGTGGATGCGCAGCGACGTACCTCTCTGGTGAATCCCGCCCTTTCAGCGCTGCAGCAGATCAAGCCAGTGGATCAGGGCCGGCGCCCCTTCCTGCTCATGAGTCGTCACGGCGTCGAGCATGTGATCCATGAGAGCGCCGCGGTGATCCACGATGAACATGGCGCACCCACCGGAGCTGTGTTGGTTTTCCGTCTCGCCACCGAGTAGCAGGCGGTTGATACAGGCTGCTGGACGGCCTTTCTGAACAGCCTGCGAACGATACTGCGCCTGCTCTCTGCTCTCTGCACTCGCACTCCCTGTGGTCAATCAGTATACTTCTCGTATGATCCCTTCCGCGGTGAGTGATCCCGCCGGCCAGTCCGTTGTCATGCTTGGAGTACGAATGATCGCTGGTGTCATCGTTGAATGGATCCCGATCTCCTTGGTAAACACCTGCATCCTCCGACTTGCCGGATCTTTCGGTAGAGCCTGATGCGCGCGATGCCACGCCTCATGTCTTTTCTTGGAATGCTGCTCGGCTGTGTGACGGTGTTCGTGCTGGCGCCCCTCGCCCCATGCTGGTCGGGAGAGGTGGGATCGATCCAGCTCCTTCGGCCCCTGCTGGTGGAACCCGATCCGGGTGGCGGAGTCAAGGCGACCGCCACGCTGCTGTTCCCGGGTAGTCCGTCGGTGCTTCATTCCATTCTGACCGAATACCGCAAGTGGCCCGAGTTATTCGAAACCCGTATGCGCATGGCGCAGGTCGAGGAGCACGAAGGCCATGTCCTGACGGACGTTTATATTTCCCATGCGCTCTTGCCTGGTGAGCAGAGACTGCTCTGCGAATCGCAGGTATTGCCCGGCGGCGGGTTGGTCACTGATCTGAAGGGGGGCGATTTCAAGCAGTACCATCGGGAGTGGAGGCTGCAAGCGGCGGGCGACGGCAGTCAAACGCGAGCCGAGTTTGAATTGCTCGTCGAGCCGAGGACGATGATTCCCGATTGGTTGATCGCCGTCGCCATGGAGCGGGAGCTCAACGTGCACTTTCGGCTTGTGCGGCAACGGGCGCTGGATCTGGTTACGAAGGGAAAGTGAAGATCGTCAGTTCCGCCTTCTCGACGCCTCGTTTGACGAAGGCGCTGATCTCCAGTCCTCGCTCAATCCGATTGATATCATCCAATTTGGTTCTGGTGCTTGGATGGAGGGGGACGAAGAGTTTGCAGCAATCCTGATCCGGTTCGATGGATGTGGTGAAGCTTCCGATCTGTTGGGCCTGTTCCGTGATCTCGATTTTATCCATGCCGATGAGTGGCCGAAGCATGGGGATGTCCGCCGCGCTCTCGACCACCACCAGATTCTCCGCTGTCTGCGAGGCCACCTGGCCGAGACTATCGCCGGTCACCAACGCCCAACAGCCTTCCCGCCGCGCCAGTTCCTGCGCAATCCGCACCATGATCCGCCGGTACAACACCACCCGAAAGGGCGACGGGGCATTGGCGACGATTTCCTGTTGGATTTCGCCGAACGGGACAATGTAGAGCTTGGAGTGATATTGGTAAGCGGTGAGGAGCTGAACCAGTTCCTGAACCTTCTCCTCGGAAGCGCGGCTGACCAGCGGGCGGCCTGAAAAGTGGACGAAGACCGCCTTACACCCGCGTTTGATCATGCGGTAAGCGGCAACCGGTGAATCAATCCCTCCGGAAATCAAACAGGCCACCTTACCGCTGGTGCCCACCGGCATGCCCCCGGGTCCTTCGATTTTCCTCGCCGCGACATGGGCTTCTTTGGTCAGTAGCTCGATGTAGAGCGTCAGGTCCGGCTGTTTCAGCTTTACGGCCTTGCCCGTGACTTCATGGAGATAGGCGCCGACTTCACGCTCCACATCCATGGACGTCAACGGCAGACGTTTATCCGCGCGTTTGGCCGTGACGCGAAACGAGGTGAACGACAGCGCAGCAAGCTGGCGCTGCGCGACCTGCTTGATCATCGAGAGATCCGGCTCCTTCAGATCTAACGGCACGGATTCGCTCAGCAGGAAGTTGGAGACGCCGCAGATGCGCCGGAGCCGTTCCGTGATCACGTCCGGGGCGACGCCCTCGGGGATCGTCACCCGGATACGTCCCTGCAGCGATTCGATCCGCCGGATGTTCAGATCTTTGAGGGCCAAGCGGATATTGCGAACGAGCCGCTGTTCAAAGAAATCGCGGTTGCGGCCTTTGAGGGCGAGTTCGTGGTAGTGGATGATCGCGCAATGCATAATATTACCAGGATGCTGAAAATGGTCGCCAACTTCGTTCTCGGCTCGACGATATCCTCAACGTACCCCTGGGGGTACGCCTCCGGCATCTGTCTCGCCTGCGGCTTTGTTGGACAACCATTTTGAGCATCCTGTGGGAGGTTTAGAGAGGATGAAGCGCTGATTCCAGGAACCGCTCGGCGTCGATGGCGGCCATGCAGCCGGAGCCGGCTGCGGTAATGGCTTGCCGGTATTTCGCATCCTGGACGTCGCCTGCGGCAAACACGCCGGGCACAGTGGTGTGGGCCCCGCGCGAGGTGAGGATGTAGCCGTGCTCGTCCATATCCAATTGGCCCTTGACGAGATCGGTGTTGGGCCGATGGCCGATGGCGATGAAGACGCCGGCACAGGGGAGATCGGTGGAGGTGCCGGTGACGATGTTCTTGAGTCGAACCCCGGTGACCAGATCTTTCCCGAGGATGTCTTCCACGACGGAATTCCACGCGAACGAAATCTTTTCATTACGCATGGCGCGGTCTTGCATGATTTTGGAGGCCCGCAGTTTGTCGCGGCGGTGCACAACGGTGACGGTGCGCGCGAACTTCGTCAGAAAGGTGGCTTCTTCCACGGCGCTGTCGCCGCCGCCGACGATCACCACATCCTGTCCTCGGAAAAAGTACCCGTCGCAAGTCGCGCAGGTCGAGACGCCATACCCGGTCAGGCGCTGTTCGTTCGGCAATCCGAGCCGAATAGGCGAGGCGCCCGTCGCCAGAATGAGGGCTTCTGCCTCGATGGCCCGTTCTCCGTCGATGGTCAGGCGAAACGGTCGCGTCGATAGATCGACGGCTGAGACATCCCCGGTCAAAAACTCCGTCCCGAACCGTGCTGCCTGGCCGCGCATCTCCTTCATCAACTCGGGCCCCATGATCCCTTTGGAAAAGCCCGGATAGTTTTCGACTTCTGTCGTGGTCGTGAGTTGTCCGCCGGATTGCCAGCCTTCGATCAGAAGCGGCGAGAGGTTCGCTCGCGCGGCATAGATGGCTGCAGTCAGGCCGGCGGGGCCGGAGCCGATGATCACAAGACGAGGCATGGGCGGATGCTAACACACCGGCGCTGTGAGGGAAAAGCCAGCGGGGTCGCATGGTGAGGACGATTCGCACAGATCATCGAGGGGCTGTTGGACCCTGGCTGTCGAGTCGCTAGGCGAGTCCGGCCAATTCTCGGTGGAGCGATGTGACCAGCGTGAACAGGCGCGGGCGGGCGGTGGTTCCGTCGAGGACATAGTCGGCGGCCGCAACCTTGTTCCGCAGGGGCCATTGATTGCGAATCCGTCGAATCGCTTCGGTGCGGGTCAATCCATTCCGTTTCTTCAATCGGCTGATTTGCGTCTCCCGGTCGGCGGTGACGACGATGACCTTATCCACGCGTGCATCAATGCCGGCTTCATAGAGGAGAGGCACGTCATAAATGACGACGGCCCTCGGATCTTTACGGCAGGCGAGCCTGGTAAGCCTGGCCTGCTCACGCGCGACGCGGGGGTGAATGATCTGTTCCAGGCGGCGCAGCTTGGCGCGGTTCCGGAACACCAGGGCACCCAGCGCCGGGCGATTGATGGTCCGATCGGGATGTACGACGGCTTTCCCGAACGTCTTGACGATCGCACGCCAGGCCGGTTTGCCCGGCTCCATCACCTGATGGGCCAGTGCGTCCGCGTCGATGACGAAAGCCCCGCATCGTTCCAACATCTTGGCGACCGTGCTTTTGCCCGTGGCGACGCCGCCGGTGAGGCCGACAAAGATCATAGGGCGGGAAGATACCATGGGGGTCCTGTCCCCGCAACGATGGTCGGTTGACTTCTCGCTATGGCCAGCGGTATGACCATCCCTATGAAGATGATGAAACATTGGTTCCTGCAGGCCGCATTATTGTGTGTCTCGGTCGGAGCGGTGAGTATGGCCCCGGTGAGAGCGGAAGAGGCTCCAGGGGAACGGCCGCCGTTGGTCGTGGCGCTGGACGGCTCGGGCCAGTATCGTTCCATTCAGGAAGCGGTGGATGCCGCGAAAACAGGCGACACCATTCTGATCCGTCCCGGCGCCTATCCCGAAGACGTGACCATCCACAGCAAAGAAAACGTCCGCTTGATCGGGGCCGGCATGGATCAGGTGACGATCCTCGGTCGCGAGCGGGTGGGCGTGTTTCACATCGGCAAATGGCCCTATGGCGCGACCAATATCGAAATCTCCGGGATCACCGTCAATGAACATGGCGGGCATGCGATGGGAATGTTTAATGGCCGCGGCATTCACTTTCATCATGCGCGGGTGAAGGGCATGCTGTTTACCCAGCAGGTGGAGGATGTGCGCATTGAGGATTGCGATATCGGCGGCAGTGAAACCACCGGTGTGCAATTTGCCAATTCTCAGGCCGTCATGCGTGGCAATTTCATCCACGACAACGATCACGGCGTCAGTGTTGCAGGGAAATCCACCGTGCGGCTGGAACGGAATGTCATTACCCGAAGCCTCTTCGAGGCCGTGATCGTCAATGATCAGGCGCAGGCGGTGTTGGTGGGGAACACGTTCGTGAAAAACGGCGGAGGGGCCGCCTTTCTCGGCACATCCCAAAATGAAGCCTCCGGCAATATTGTGAGCCTCAATGCCTACGGCTTTGTCGTGGGAGCCTCAAGCCGGGTGCTCTTCTCCTACAATGATATGCAGAATTCAGGTTCCAACTATCTCCGGTCGGGAACTCCGAACCAGCCGGCGCCGGAACTGAAGCCCGATTCTGATTTGACGGTGGACCCCAGGTTCGTTGACACTGCGAAAGATGATTTTAGGCTTCGAGCGGATACCTCGCTCGTCAAAATCGGCACCTTTCCGTATCTCGGCGCGCTCCCGCCCTTGAGCGCCTCCCACTGAATTTCAGTCGGAACGTACAACAAATTAAGAGGTTATCTGGCTCGTCTCCGCGACGGAAACCCTGTGGTATGCTTCATGGTGAGCCATGCATGCATCGGGCTCCTCCGTGGCTCAAGAATTGCTGCACTACGACCGACAAAGGATTGGAGGTAAGACGTGGCCAGCTTTCGATTCGATCTCGAAAAACGCAGTACCGACGGGATTCCCAACCTGGCAGAGGTGGAGTCCGGCAAGCTCCTCGGGGCAATTTTGCCGATGTCGGAGCAGGCACAACTCCAGTTGCGGGATAGCATCGAGGTCATCGACTATCTCATGAACCAGGAAACCGTCGTCTGGAGCTAGTTGCTCTGCCCTCACGCATTCCCCTCCCCTCCGTCCTTCAAACCATTGCAGGGTCTGTCTCAGGTTTCTCGCGGCGCCTCTCTGACGACCGCTGCTGAGGCTCGGGTTTAATCAGCCGCTCTGTTCCCGCAGTACCATCCTCAGGCAGTGACCCCCTTCGGCGTTGCACGAATCCCTGTTGAATCTTTTCGATGCCCGGTGCATGCTGGCGCCGTTTTGTGGTCAAGGGGCGGCCGGCAAAAGAAGGAGTCTGTGCATATGGCGAGATCGACAGGGAAGAAGGCAGGCTCTGCGCCGTCAGCTGAGCAGCAGCGTCTCGATGAAGATGATCTCCGCCTGAAACATTGGAAACGTTGGGGCCCGTACCTCAGCGAGCGGGCCTGGGGAACGGTCCGCGAAGACTATAGTCCTTATGGAACGGCCTGGGAGTTCCTGTCTCATGACCAGGCCCGCTCGAAAGCCTACCGTTGGAACGAAGAAGGATTGGCCGGGATTTCTGATCGGCACCAATTCATCTGTCTTGCGCTGGCCCTCTGGAACGGGCGCGATCCGATTCTCAAAGAACGACTGTTTGGCCTGACGGGGAACGAGGGCAACCACGGAGAAGATTGCAAGGAGTACTACTTCTATCTCGATTCGACGCCCACGCATTCCTACATGAAGTTTCTCTACAAGTATCCGCAAGCCGCCTTTCCCTATACCCGACTGATTGAAGAAAATCGACGCCGCAACCGGACAGATCCGGAATTCGAGCTGCTCGACACCGGGGTCTTCGATGACGACCGGTACTTCGATGTCTTCGTGGAGTATGCCAAGGCGTCGCCCGAGGATCTGCTGCTGCGCCTCACAGTCATTAATCGCGGCCCGGACCCTTCGGAGTTGACGGTCTTACCGACGATCTGGTTCCGGAATACCTGGTCGTGGGGCATTGATGTGCGTCGCCCAAGAATGCGTCGGGGCGAGTCAGGCTCCGGGGTGAGTGCCGTCGAATTTGATCATGAGTATTACGGGCGTCGGCGGCTCCTTTGCGAAGGGGCCCCTGAGTTGCTGTTCACCGAAAATGAGACCAATACCCGCCGCTTGTATGGCGATGCCGACGGGGCGCGGTATGTCAAAGACGGGATCAACGACTACGTCGTCCAAGGAGACAAGAGCACCATTAATCTTGACCGGATCGGGTCCAAGGCGGCGGCGCACTATGTGTTATCGACCCAGCCGGGACAGCCGGTCACGATTCGACTGCGCTTTACGAACGGTCCGGCTGAGGGAGCGCTCGACCCGGAAGCCTTCGACGCCATCTTTGCGGAGCGGTTAAAAGAAGCCGACGAGTTTTACGCGCAACTGGCGCCGCCCGATGTGTCTGCCGATGCGCGTTTGGTGCAGCGTCAAGCCTTTGCCGGTCTCCTCTGGAGCAAGCAGTTCTATCACTATGAAGTGGATCGGTGGCTGAAGGGGGATCCAGCCGGACCGGAGCCTCCGTCGGAGCGGCTGCGCGGCCGGAACGCGGATTGGACGCATCTCTATAACGCCGACGTCATTTCCATGCCGGACAAATGGGAGTATCCCTGGTATGCCGCCTGGGATCTCGCCTTCCATTGCCTGCCGATTGCCCTGGTCGATGCACGGTTTGCCAAGGATCAGCTCGTGCTGATGTTGCGCGAATGGTACATGCATCCGAACGGGCAAATTCCTGCGTACGAATGGGCCTTGGGGGACGTGAATCCGCCGGTCCATGCCTGGGCGGCCTGGCGCGTGTACAAGATCGAGAAAAAGCGCAAAGGCGTCGGCGACCGTGTCTTTCTGGAGCGGATTTTTCACAAGCTGCTGCTGAACTTTACCTGGTGGGTCAATCGCAAGGACGCCGAAGGGAAGAATATTTTTCAGGGCGGGTTTCTGGGGTTGGACAACATCGGCGTCTTCGACCGGAGCAAGCCGCTTCCCACGGGCGGGCACATCGAGCAATCGGACGCCACGAGCTGGATGGGCATGTATTGTCTGAACATGCTGTCCATCGCCCTGGAACTGGCGCGGGACGATCGCGCGTATGAAGATGTCGCGAGCAAGTTCTTCGAACATTTCGTCTACATCTGCCGGGCGATGAACAATATCGGGAACGCCAAGATCGAGCTCTGGAACAGGGACGATGGATTTTTTTACGACGTGTTGCATTTGCCGGACGGCAAGACTTTTCCCATGAAGGTCCGGTCCATGGTGGGGCTCATCCCGCTCTTTGCCGTGGAGACATTGGATTCCGAACTCATCGACCAATTGCCGCGCTTCAAGCATCGCATGCAATGGTTCATCGAGAACCGGCCTGATTTCAGTCTGCACATCGAAACCCAATCGCAAGACGGCGAAGTGCGTCGATTCCTCTCACTGGTCAATCGGCACCGGCTGGTGAAGGTGCTGCGGTACCTGCTGGACGAGCAGGAATTTCTGTCTCCTCATGGCGTGCGGGCACTGTCCCGGTATCACAAAGATCATCCCTACGTGTTCTCGATGATGGGGACGAGTCACTGCGTCGAATACCAACCCGCGGAGTCCTCGAATGGCCTGTTCGGGGGGAACTCGAACTGGCGCGGCCCGGTCTGGTTTCCTGTGAATTATCTGCTGATCGAATCTCTGCAGAAGTTTCACTATTATCTGGGCGATGCATTTCGCGTTGAGTATCCGACGGGATCGGGTCAGAAGCGCACTCTTGCTGAAGTCGCCGCCGAGTTATCCCGCCGCCTCACGCATACGTTTCTGCGCGGGCCGGATGGCCGGCGGCCTGTGTATGGCGGGACGGAGAAGTTTCAGCAGGATCCGTACTGGCGCGACCTGCTGTTGTTTTATGAATACTTCCATGGCGACAACGGCGCCGGCCTCGGCGCGAGCCACCAAACCGGCTGGACCGGCCTGGTGGCCAAATTGATTCAGCAGTCAGGGGAATAAGCCGGAGACCTGTGATGCGCATCGATTCGCGACGTTGTCAGGATCTGGAGCAGGCATTGAGTCTGGAGTGGCTGGAGACGAATGGCCGCGGAGGCTATGCGTCGGGCACGGTCGCGGGCGCCAACACGCGCCGCTACCATGCCTTGCTCTTGGTCGCGAGGCACCCGCCGGTCGACCGCGTCGTGCTCGTGAACCACGTTGAGGAATTCGTGGAAAGCGGCGGACGGACCTTCCCGTTGTCGACCAATCTCTATCACGACGCCGTGCATCCGGAAGGTTACCAGTATTGCGAAGAATTTTCCGCCGATCCCTGGCCGACGTGGCATTACGCCGGGCATGGCATCAGCCTGGTCCGAGAACTGCTGTGTCCTCAGGGACGCGACCTGGTGATCCTGCGCTGGCGTCTGGTGGATGAGGCCTCATCGCCGGTGGTGTTGCGGGTCCGTCCGATGCTGTCGGCGCGGGATTTTCATGCGACACAGAGAGAAAACGCCGCCGTTCGGAGCGAGGCGACGACGCAAGACCATCAGGTCATGTGGTCTCCCTATGAAGGGATGCCGGGCGTGCGAGCGTTTCACAACGGGCAGTACCATCACGGACCGGATTGGTATCGTCATGTCAACTATCGTGTGGAGCGGGAACGCGGACTCGATCATGTCGAGGACTGGTGGTCGCCGGGAGAATGTGTGTTCGCCCTCACGCCCGGGACCGCGGCGGAACTGGTCTTCACCAGCGAGACGCTGCCGTCCTACGACGTGACGCAAGCGATCGAGTCTGAACGTCTCCGTCGCAGAGAGGCGCGGCACTCCATCCAGACCGATGATGTCCTGACGCGCCGGTTGTGGGCCGCAACAGGCGCGTATCTCGTGCAGCGAGGGGCCCGGCAGACCGTGGTCGCCGGGTATCCCTGGTTCGCCGATTGGGGGCGGGACACATTTGTGGCATTGCCGGGTCTCTGCCTGGTGACCGGGCGTTACCAGGTGGCACGGCAGGTGATCGAGGCGGTTGCGTCCTACGTCTCTCAGGGGATGTTGCCGAACCGATTTCCCGACATCGGGGAACAGCCCGAATACAACACCATCGATGCTTCCTTGTGGTTCATTCATGCCGTGGATCGATATCTGCATTACAGTCGCGATCTGGCCGGAGTCCGCGCGGTCGCCTGGCCCGCCATCAAACAGATTCTTGACGGGTATCGCCAGGGCACGCGGTTTGGCATTCGCATGGACCAGGACGGATTGATCACCGGCGGGGTGGACGGTGTGCAGCTGACCTGGATGGACGTCAAAATCGGCGATTGGGTCGTCACGCCGAGGCATGGCAAGCCGGTGGAGGTGCAGGCCCTCTGGGTGCGGGCGCTGGCCGTGGCGGCGTCGCTGGCAGACCAGTTCGACGAAACCGCCTATGCGGCGCAATGCCGGCAGGATCGCGCCCGCGCGACGGTCTCGTTTCGTGAGCGGTTCTGGTATCGGACGGGAGGGTATCTGCTGGATGTCGTGGACGGCCCGACGGGAGACGACGCCTCTCTTCGCCCCAATCAGATTTTTGCCCTGGCGTTGGATGATCAGCTGGTGACCGAGGCGCAGGCGAAACAGATCCTGCAGCTCATGAAGGAACGGCTGCTCACACCGGTGGGGCTACGCACGCTCGCTCCGGAAGATATTCGATTCTGTGCGTCCTATGAAGGCGGCGTGTCCGAGCGGGACGGGGCCTACCATCAAGGAACGGTGTGGCCGTTTCTCCTCGGCCCGTTCGTGACGGCCTGGGTGAAGACCTATGGCGACCACGAGGCCGTGCGGCGTGAAGCGCGACAGTTTCTGGAGGGGGTGTCCGAACACGTGGACGAGGGTTGTATGGGGCACGTGTCGGAAATTTTTGATGGGCAACTTCCACACCGTCCACGCGGTTGTTTTGCGCAGGCCTGGTCCGTGGCTGAGCCATTGCGTGCGCTCATTGAAGATATCGGAGTGCTCCGCGAACCGCCGCCGCGCTCGACGTGATTCATTCGTCGTGTCGCCTCACAGCAGACGACGCTCTGTCGTCCTCATCGCGACGCCGCTGTCACAGATCCTCGCTCGTTTCTGTCAATTCCTCCCCGAAATTCTTGACAGCGTCGGAACCGATCCGGTAAGGATAGCATTATGGTCTCTTCCTCTGGGCCACAGTCATTTCTATTGTTGACGGTCGGGATGTTATTGGCCGGTTGCCAATTGTTCGACTCCTCCACCCGCGAGGCCGCACCACGATCGCCATCCGTGATGTCGATGTGGGAATTGTACCGGCATTGCCAATCGAGTGGTGATGTTGAAACGGTGTTGTCTGCGGCGAAGCAATTGCGGCAATCCGCTGCCGATACACCTGTCGTTCCCGCTCCCGACGTGCCCAAGAGCCTGGATCGATTCGTCACCAAGCAACCGGTTCGCACCACCGTCGATCCTAAAGCCCTGGCTGCCTCATGCACGCTGCAGGCGGCACGCACCAGCCTGAGCGCCGGGCGTGAGCAGGAAGCCGAACAGCTTCTCCATGCCGTCGTGTTCAGTTATCCGGAAAGCGACTACACCTTCTATGTCGCGCAGGCGAAGGTGTGGATTGAAGAGTTGCATCGTCCCGGCTCTTCAGATGCAGTGATCCATCCCATCTCCACACACTAAGCGGCCATCGTTTTTGTCCCGTATCCCTTCTTGATATATCGGTAGGGTGTTTTCCCTTGTAGAGAAACGTTGCGCCCGGATATCAGGGCGTCACTTGCGCTTTCCCATGCTGGGATCGATGCTGCCCGTTATTCCCTTCCTCGCTCTGTCCGTCACGATCAGTGGTCTGCGTCAGCAAGGTTCGCGCGCTATTCCTAGCTCATCACGCTCCCGTACCAAGCCTATTGAGGGAGTCCGAGTATTGACAGAGCGGTGTGATGGCCGTAGGCTCGCGCGGGGTAGCGTGAATGACTCACGACTGACGAAACGGGAGTAAAGGAGGCTTCATGATGAGGGCGCGCATACAGGTGTCTGAACGGGTGGTAGGTTGTGCCGGCCTTCTTGCCGCGGCGCTCATGGCTTCCGGATGGCTGGGGGCGGTGCAGGCAGCGGATGAGTTGCCGAAAGAGTCGGTCTTGCCGGCAGCGCTCGCGGGGAAGGCCGCGCAGGCGGCCCTTGATGCCTGTAAGAAGGATGGCTATCGGGTCAGCGCATCGGTTGTGGATCGGGCTGGTGTACTGCGGGCCATGTTGCGGGCTGACGGCGCCGGTCCCCACACCGTCGACAGCAGCAGAAAGAAAGCTTATACGGCAGCCAGTTTACGGCGCGCGACGAGTGAGTTGGCGGACATGATTGCCAAGCAACCGGCGCTGCAGGCGCTGCGCGAAATGAACGAGAGTATTTTGATGGTTGGTGGTGGCTTGCCTATCGAAATTGCCGGTGAAGTGGTGGGAGCGATCGGGGTCGGCGGCGCGCCGGGAACGCACCTGGATGATGCCTGTGCGGAAGCCGGTCTCGATGCCATCGGGGCGGCCTCGAAGATGCCTGCCGCGAAATGAGCCCGGTGCGGAGCCGAGGACCTGTCTGGATAGGGATGGGGCTGGTCCTCCTCCTGACGGCCTGTAACAGTGATCGTCCGGAGCCTGCTGAGGCTGATGTGCCTTCAGCGGGACTTCGCTTGCGGGTGACCCGTGTCGCCACACATCCGTTTTTGTCCCGTTATCGCTTAACGCTGCAGGTGGACGGTCCTGAGGGCTGTACCGATACGGTAGAGTTATTTCCGGATACGGGATATGCCGGGAGGCGCAACCTGTATGAGCAGGCGTCGGGTGCGATTACACTGGTAGGGCAGTACGATGCCCGCGTGATCGACCAAACGCACTGCACGATTCGGCTGGTAGAGTTTCAGTCGCTGGTGGGACAATCGAAGTTTTTAGGGACGTTTGATGTGGACGCCCAGAAACGGTGGCAGTTCATCTCTGCTTCGGTCAGGCCCGAGCGGCCGTTTGAAAAGCACTAGTCCCACCTGTCAGGAAGTCAGCCGCTCTCTGAAGGTCAGTTCTGCTACTGCCGACTTATCCAATTCACCCTTTCCGAGAGTCACCAGCCGGCGGTACTGAGCATAAGTGGCTTTCGCGAGCGGGAACTCCAGTCCCACCTGTTCAGCCAGGCTGCAGGCGATCCCTGAATCTTTCGCAGCATGAGCGGCGGAAAAGTAGCAGTCGTGCGCGCGTTGCTGCATGTCTTCTCCATCGGTCTCCAGGACGCGGGAGTTCGCGCCGGTCTGGGAAAACACCTCGCGCAACATGGTCAGATCCAATCCCAAGGCGGATGCCAATCCAAGGCCTTCCGCCAGGGCGGCGGTATTGGCGTTCATGACCATATTCACCAGCGCCTTCACCTTGGCGGCATCGCCCGCTGGTCCGATGTAGCGCAGGTGCGCGCTCAAATCCTTCAGTAACGGGGTCGCGCGCTCGAACACGTCTCGTCGTCCACCACACATGAGATAGAGGGTGCCTTGGCGGGCCTGAGTAATGCTGCTCGCCATACAGGCTTCGAGGCTCTGGCCCCCCTGTCCTTCGACCAGCGCGTGGACTTCTGTCTGGAGCGCAGGCGACAGGGTCGCGCAATTGATAAAAAGCCGGTTGGTGGCATGCCGCAATAAGCTCTCTGGTTTGCCCGGTGCATAGATGTGGCGCATGGCTGCGTCATCAGGGACCACGGTCAATATCGTGTTTGCTGGTTCAGCGACCTGCGCTGGAGTCGGCACGGCCTTGCAGCCGAGTTCGTTGGCCAGTGTCTCCGCGCGTGATGCCTCAGTATCGTAGAGGGCGACAACCTGATACTTGAGGTCGTGGAGCCGGCGGGCCATGTTGGCGCCCATGCGTCCGACTCCGACGATGCCGATACGAAACTCTGCCTGTCCCATCCGCAACCTCCCGAGAAACGTGGTACTCTGATTGGCGTGGAGTGTACCACAGTCTATTCCGGCCTCGGTATCACGACATCAGCTGGGATGCCAGGGGCCGCTCGGATCACGACGAGGGAGTGAGTCATGCAACAGTCGATTATCGGATACCACCAGGATGAGGAGGGCCATTGGGTGGCCGACCTTCGCTGCGGGCACGGCCAGCACGTGCGCCATCAGCCGCCGATGACGAGTCGTCTGTGGGTACTGACGGAAGAGGGGCGGCAGGGGTTTATCGGTACTGAATTAAATTGCAAGAAGTGTGAAGAGGGGGGAGATGGGTTCGTCCCGACCGAGGCGGTTCCGTAGACTTCTCCGAGGGAAAATGAGATGCGGCCCGGACCATGAAAAGATATGCTGGTCCAGGCCGATTCTTAGCTTAGGCCCATAGCCAATCAATCAAAGAGGAAAACCACCCGGTCACGCTGGAGAACCAGGATTCATCCTGGGGTGCGGCTGTAGGGACTGGACGAGCAGCCGGCGGGGCAGCGGCAGCCTGGCTCACGTTTGCGGGGGCATTCGAGGGTGCGGGGGTGGCAACCGCCGGTGCGGACGGAGGAGTCGATGGTGCAGGAGTCGTTGGTGACGGAGCTGCTGCCGGCGTAGGCGGTGCTGAGGGCGTCTCGGCCTGAGAGGGGTGCGGTGTAATCACCGCAATCGTGTGCGACTCCTGTGGAATCGTATCGACCGGCCTTACCTGTGCTTCCGGTCCAGACTGCTGCGTGGCCATCGTCCGTTCGCGCAGCGTGGTGAGGGTTTCCAGCCGTTTTTCAATCCGCTTCGTTTCGCTGATCTCCTTCATCATGGCCTGATGCCTGGCACGTAAGGCGGCAATGTTGTGCTCCAGCAGTGCCAGCTTGGCTTGGTTGGCCTTGTGAAGTTGATCGTAGGACCCTTGAATCTGTTTCAGCTCGCTCTTCAAGGTGGCAAGGGCGCGTTCATCGCGCTGATTGGCGAGGTGTGCCGCATCTCGCTCTTGTTCCAGGCTATGAATATCGGTCTGCGTCTGCGCCAGCTCGCCGGCCCGTTCTTTGACTTCATGCCGCGCGCTGTCATAGGTCTGCTGCGAGACGCAGCCTCCCAGCGTCAATGCCGCGCCTCCGACCATCCAGCAGAGCGTGAAGACTGATGCGAGTCGCGGGTACGGGGTGATTGCTTGCATGGGACCTTCCTCCCGGATACGTACAGTGGCGATAGGTGCGAAAGGTGGTCCGCTCGGCGGAGCCACCGGGCCTGAGGTTAATTTTTCAGAAAAGTGTAAAAACGGCAAAATATTTCGGGAAACCTGCAGAAGCGGTTGGGAGAGACTGTGTCGATGACGGAGGGGCGGGCTGCTCGTTATTGAATGATGAGACAGTCGGCAGGTCCGGCGATCTGCATGTCGAGTCCCGGATCCTGCCACGGCTGAAGTCGGGGGCCTTGGTAGCGATACCCGCCACTGATGGGATCTGTCGAGAGGAGAAGTGGTGTGTCCAGGTCCAGCACGTCAAAGTCGCCTAGCCCTAACACCAGGCTGAACGAGCATCCCATCGCGATGCGGGTTTCGAGCATGCCGCCGACCATGAGTCGAAGGCCGGCCGTTCGGGTGAAGGCCGCGATGCGCTGTGCTTCGATCACGTCGGTTTTCATGATCTTGATGTTGATATAGTCGGCGGCCTGCATTTCGACCACCCGGCGTGCATCACCCAGCGATCGGACGGATTCGTCAGCTGCCACCGGAATGCCCGTCAGATGCCGAATGGCCTGCAGTCCCTCGAGATCGTCTCGCACCACCGGTTGTTCCAGAAGCACCAGTCGCCCCCCGAACTGTTTCACTCCGCCGGCGAAACGGATGCAGTCCTCGCGGGAAAACCCCTGATTGCCGTCACCGATGAAGCTGATACCGGGAAGCGCGTCGTGCACGCCCTGTAAGCGGCGAATGTCTTCTTCCACGTCGGTTCCGACCTTCATCTTGAAGAGGCGGAAGCCTTGGGCGTACCAGCCGCGGGAGAGGGCGACTGTCTTTTCCAGGTCGCAGATCGGGATGGTGATGTCAGTTTCCCGCTCCCGGACATCGGCTTGCCCCAAGAGTTGCCAGAGCGGGATGCCCTGACTCCGGCAATAGGCATCGAGGATGGCCGTTTCCAGGCCGCATCGAGCGGCGGGAAAAAGCGGAGCTTGCTCAGTCAGGCGGTCTGCAAGGTCTTCATAGTCTCCGGCGGATTGTCCGATCAGGGCGGAGGCCAGTCGCTTCGCGGCAGCGAGGCAGGAGGATCGATCTTCGCCTCCCACTTCGGGAAAGGGCGCGGCCTCTCCGATCCCCTGCGTCCCATCCTGCAAGATGACGCGCATGAAGAGGTTTTGCGCCGTCACGCGTGCACCAGTGGCCACGACGAAGGGGTCGGTGATCGGGATATCGACCGGCCAGGTCTCGATGCGCTGTATGACGTGGGAGCTCACTGCGGGGTGTCGTGGCTGCAGGTGGACGCTCATCCGTAGCGATCATTTTTCCAGGGAAGGGCGGTATTGGAGTAGCCACGCACCTCCCAGAACCCCTTCTCGTCGTGATCCGAGAAGGTGATTTCCTTGATCCATTTCGCGCCCTTCCAGGCGTATCGCTTGGGGATAATCATGCGCACGGGACCACCGTGTTCCTTCGTGAGGGGGCGGCCGTTCCATTTATATGTGAGCAGCACGTCATCGTCCAGGCAGGCACTGAGGGGTAAATTGGTGGTGTAGTCGTCATAGGATTTGAACAGCACAAAGCGGGCGGAAGGATGCGGCTGGACAACGGAGGTCACGTGCTGGAAGCTCACGCCTTCCCATTGATTGTCATACCGGCTCCACGAGGTGACACAATGAAAGTCCGAGATATCGGTGAACTGCGGTTGCGCCAGAAAGTCTGTCCAGGTCCAGGTGAGCGGAGCCGCGACTGCGCCTCCGACTATAAGCGTCCATTCGGCAAGCGGAATATCGGGTTTCTGCCCCAAGTCGAGTACCGGCCACGTTTCTACCAGGTGCTGGCCTGGAGGCAGCCGATCGTCCCCTTCATAAAACACCTCGCGCTCTTCTCCGCCGCGCCGGGCCTTCGCCCAGTTCTCCTTGGTCTTGGTCAAACGGTCATTCTCATTCATCCCGGCCTCCCTGGTCACAGAGTAGGACAAGATGCCCTGTTCTGACAAGGGCGAAGCTATGGGAAAAGCAGGAGGCAAATTGGCTGAACGGGATCTCTATGACGGAGCAGGAGAAAGATGGCACAGAGGGAGGGGCGAGGCCGCCGTGGAGACTGAAAGCTCAGACAGCCTCTAAACGAGCGTGGCCAGGGACATCAGACGTGCAGTCGGGTCTCGCGTTCACACCAGCGTTGCGGGCGCATCAACGTGCCCAGTGCCGCAATGGCGCAAATCGTGGCCAGCAACACGAAGCTGGCGATGAGGAAGAATCCACCTTTCATGTCGTGCACCGAGAGCGGTCCCATGACGTCACCCCCTTCATATGAGCTAATTGTACCACTTCACTCCGTGCGCCAGCCGCAGCCGCAACGCCATGATTCTTCAGGTGAATGTTTTCTCAGGCGGCACTGGCACTGGGGGCAGGGGCGCATCCACACGTGTAAAGCGGTTTCATAAGCGGGGTGCGAGGTACGAGTCTGCTGTGGAACCGGGTGTGTTGTCGGCATGGCAGCGTCCAGAACATCAATGATCGCGTACACCCTCGACATTACCTCCACTCGCCCCCCGGCTTCAAGAGTTCTTTCGGAGGTTGCAGCCCTGCACTTGAGGGCACCAGCCAACGCAAGGAGAGGAAAAAGGTGGAACAGGTGGTGAGGAAAAAGGCGATGACAAGGCTGGCCAAGGCGCGATGCGATTGACACAGGCGCGGGCAGACACGATGATACCGCCGGGAGTACTGCACATCATGGCCATTTCTGCCGATTCTTCTCTCTCCAAGACACGCGCCGGGAGCGGCAAGCTAGTGTTAGCCCTGCTCGTGGGTGTTGCTGTGGCGGGATTTCTCTATTTCGATCTCGGTCGCTACCTTTCACTCGATGCGCTGAAGGCCAATCGCGATCAGTTGCTTGCCTTCGCGGACGCCAACTATTCGACGGCCGTTGCGGTGTATGTGTTGGTCTATTGCACGGTGGTGGGGCTGTCATTGCCGGGTGGCGCGATCATGACCCTGGCCGGAGGATTTCTCTTCGGCAGCCTGCTGGGAACGCTGTATGTGAATGTTGGTGCCACTGTCGGGGCAACGCTGGCGTTTCTGGTTGCGCGGTATCTGCTGCGAGATTGGGTTGAACAGCAATTCGGAAGCAGACTCGGTGCCATCCAGGAAGGCTTCGCTCGGAATGCGTTCAGCTACCTGCTGACTCTGCGATTGATCCCGCTCTTTCCGTTTTTTCTGGTCAATATGGTGTCGGGATTAACCCGGGTCAACGTCGGAACCTATGTGGCGGCGACGTCCCTCGGGATTATTCCCGGAAGTTTTGTGTTTGCCTATGCGGGACGCCAGTTGGGCACGATCAATTCGCTCAAGGAAATCGTGTCGCCCAATGTGTTGATGGCATGTACCCTCCTGGGCCTCCTGGCGCTCGTGCCGATCCTCTACAAGCGGCTCACTGGTAAATCAGACTGAACCGAACGCGGCGCCTGAGCGCCGGGTCTCGCGCACAGAGAGAAAGGTCGTGTGGATGTCTTTGATGGCCGCCGATAGTCACCATCTCGTTCTGCCCGATGACGAGCACAACCGGAAACTGGTCGGCAATGTGCATCCATCCAATTGGGTGAATCCTGAGCCGGAGGGCCGATACAACATCGTCGTCGTCGGGGCCGGAACTGCCGGATTAGTCACGGCCGTCATCGCTGCGGGAGTGGGCGCAAAGGTGGCGCTCGTTGAGCGGCATTTGATGGGTGGAGACTGTCTCAATGTCGGATGTGTGCCCTCCAAGGGAATGATCCGCGCTGCCAACGCCTGGGCGCAAGTGCGCGCCGCTTCGGAATTCGGCGTCCGCATTCCGGACGGGGTGAGTCACGATTTCGGCGCGGCCATGGCGAGAATGCGGCAGCTGCGGGCCAGAATCAGCCATGTGGATTCCGCACACCGGTACAAGGGGCTCGGCGTGGACGTCTATATCGGCCAGGCCCGGTTTGACGGCGAAGACACGGTGGTCGTGGAAGGCTCGGCAGGCAACCGGACCTTAGCCTTCGTCAAAGCGGCTGTGTGTACCGGTGCAAGGGCGGCCGCGCCTGCCATCGCTGGATTGGAAGAGGCGGGCTATCTGACCAATGAAACCGTCTTTTCGCTCACGACGCTCCCCGCGCGCGTCGGCGTGATCGGGGCAGGCCCGATCGGCTGTGAATTGGCACAGGCCTTCGCGCGGTTCGGCAGTCGCGTGTCGCTCATTGAGGCACTGCACGGCATCCTCCCGAATGAGGATCGCGATGCGGCGGAACTTGTGCAACAGTCGATGGGTTGTGACGGCGTGACTCTGCTCTGTTGCGGGAAGGATCTCAAGGTTGAAAAAGTTTTCGACGGCAAGCGGCTCGTCGTCGATTCACACGGTCAACACCATGATCTGACGGTCGATGAGATCCTGGTGGGCGTGGGCCGCGCGCCGAATGTGCAAGGCTTGGGATTGGAGAGGGTCGGCGTCAACTATGATGACAAGGGTATCACGGTAAACGATCGCCTGCAGACGACGAACCCGCGTATCTACGCCGCCGGCGATGTCTGTTCGCGCTACAAGTTTACCCATGCCGCCGATGCGATGGCGCAGATCGTCATTCAGAATGCGCTGTTTCCCCACCCCTTGGGATTGGGATATGCGAGTGTGAATTCGCTCAAGATGCCCTGGTGTACCTTCACCACTCCGGAAATCGCCCATGTCGGTTTGTACGAAGCGGAGGCCGTGAAACAGGGACTGAAGGTCGAAACCTATACCTATAGGTTTGACGAGGTCGATCGAGCCATCCTGGATGGCGATGAAAAAGGGTTTGCCCGTCTTCATATCAAAGCCGGTACCGATACGATTCTTGGCGCGACCATTGTCGGGTCGCACGCCGGAGATGTAATCAGCGAAGTTTCTGTGGCGATGAAGGCCGGGGCAGGTGCCAAGACGATTGCCGCGACCATCCATCCCTATCCGACACGTGCGGAAGTCATCAAGAAGGCGGTCAATCTCTGGCGCAAGGCGCACTTTACCCCGCGCACGAAGTCACTCCTGACCAGGTTGTTCGCCTGGATGAGGCGATAAGTACACATGAGGCTCACTGCTCCCATCCTGTGTCTCGCATTGTTGGGCGCAGCGGTGATGGGGCTTGCCGAACAGCCGGCACTCCTGATGGTGGGAACGTTTTCTACCGCAGCAGAAGGGCCCGCACTGCCTGACGGCTGGCAAAGGCTCACGTTTAAGAAAATTGAGCGACATACGCAGTACGAAGTCGTCAACGACCATGCTGTAACCGTAATCAAAGCGGTGAGTGAAGCCAGCGCTTCGGGGCTGACCAAAGCCGTGACGATCGACCCGCGGGAATATCCGATTGTCCGCTGGCGTTGGAAGATCGAGAATATTTTGGACAAGAGCGACGTGAACCGGAAGGACGGCGACGACTATCCGGCGCGGTTGTACATTACCTTTGCCTATGAACCGGATAAGGTGAGCTTCGGGAAAAAACTCAAATACAAAGCCGGCCAGGCGCTATTCGGCGACATTCCCATCGGTGCGCTTAGCTACATCTGGGACAGCAAGAGCCCGGTGGGTACGGTGGTGGACAACGCCTTCACGAGTTTTGCCAAGATGATTGTTGTGGAAAGCGGAGCTGGGCGGATCGGTTCCTGGATCGAGGAGGAGCGGGACGTCTATCAGGATTATCTCTCGGCGTTCGGCGAGGAACCGCCGGCGATCAACGGCATTGCGATCATGACCGATACGGATAACACCAAAGAGCGCGCCGTGGCGTATTATGGTGATATCGAGTTTGTTGGCGCACCGAAATAACAGTCATCAACACAGGTGTGAGGGACGAGGAAGCGGCCGACCTGTGCAGGGTCGGCCGCTTCGGACACCGGCGAGCTGAGGCGGGTTCGTAAGGTCAGCGGGTTACTGAATGGAATTGGCGAAGCCGCCGTGAGTAATCTCAGCCCGAATGGTGTCGCCCACCTTTTTGTGACCTCGAAGCTGCTTGGTGCCTTGCCCGACGCGCATCTGTATGTGACTGCCGTCGTAATCTTCGACCGTATAGGTTTCTCCCTGAATGTCCTTGACGGTGCCGCCCACGGTCTTCCATGCGACGCCGGGTTTGGAATCATACTGTCCCGGTTTGGGGGCAGCGGATTGCTCAGGCACAGATCCTGACAAGGACGCTGCCGCAGCTGCCGAGGTGGTTGCGGCGTGCGGGTGATGTGTGCCTTTCTGTTCTTTCTCTTTTGCAAATGCCGGTTCAACCGTGAAGCTGATGGCGGCTAGGGTCGCCACCGCGATGGCCAGCAATGAAGAGTCAGCGTTCATCCTCATAACAATCCTCCTTCAGTGATGACGACTGCAGGTCGTCGACTGACTCAGCAATCCCCATGCCTCCCTGATCAATGGAGAATCACTCGGATTTGTGCCGGTTGTATCCGGTTGGCGTGACGAAGTTGGACCGGCAGGGGAGGAAAACGCCAACACCTGTTCAATTTTGCCCAGCTTGTGCAGGATGCTTCCTGACACATGCCTCGGCTGTCGTGGCGACACGCAGTTCTCCGTAGACGCGCTCAGAATTAAAAACCCGTTGTCAACGAGGTAGACGCCTTGTACGTTGATTTGAACGACAGGGCTCTCGTGATAACCAAGGGAGGATGTATGAAGCAAATGATTTGGAGTGCGGCTCTGCTGTCGATGTGTGTCCCGTCATTCGTGTTGGCCCAGGCGGAGACGCCCAGAATGGATCAGCGGCAGGCGAATCAGGAGCGACGGATTGATCAAGGAATATCCAGCGGACAACTGAATGAACGCGAGGCCAATCGCGTGAACAATCAGCAGCAGCATATCAACAACATGGAGGACAAGGCCAAGTCCGACGGAGTGGTGACGAAGAAGGAGCGCGCCCGCATCAACCATGCTCAGGATCGCACGTCGCGCCACATTGCTCGCCAGAAGCACGACCGCCAGCAGCGATAGTGTCCCCATCCGGACGGGGCTCGGCAGATATGTGAGTATGCCGGTCCGGGTCACTTGGTCGGTCTCTGCGCTCATGCTTGCTGTCGAGTGTCTCCATGCCGTCCACAGGTCACACTGTGGACGGCATGGTTATTTCTGATCCCCTCCGCACCCTACGCATCGTGGCACCTGTGGCGTGAATTTCTGAGATCACGCCTGAATCGATTCACGTGATCCTGCTAGAATGCCGGCATGGATCTCATCACGACTCACCTCAATGCGGACTTCGATGGATTGGCGTCCATGGTGGCGGCCCGGAAACTGTATCCCGGTGCCGTGCTGGTATTTCCCGGGGGCGCGCAGGAGTCCGTCAGAAATTTTCTGGCCGAGCATGACGTGGGCATCTGTCGTCTCAAGGATGTGGCGTTGGAGCAGGTGCATCGGTTGATCCTGGTCGATGTGCAAGAGCCCGAGCGGATCGGTCCCTTGAAGGTGCTCAGTGAGCGTAAGGACGTGGATGTCCATATATTCGACCATCATGGACAAGGCGAAGGATCAGAAAAGTCGGCCTGGTCGTCGGTCACGGAACGGCATATCGAATCGGTGGGAGCCACGGTGACGTTGCTGATCGAGCGACTGAAAGCGCAGCAGGTGGTACTGACGGCCGACGAGGCCACGGTGCTGGCAATGGGCCTGTATGAGGAAACAGGCTCGCTGGCCTATCCTTCGACGACCCCGCGCGATTTGGAAGCCGCGGCGTTTGTCTTGCGCGCGGGCGCCGATTTGAACCGGGTTGCAGAGACGCTGCAGCACCCGCTCGATCCGGATCTCATTGCCCTGCTGAACGATCTGCTTCAATCGGGGGCGATCTACTACTTAGAAGGCCGCAAAATCCTTGTTGCCGCAAGTGCCTATGATCGGTATACAGGCGACCTTGCTGAAGCGGTGCAGCGGCTCGCGGAATTGCAAGGCTTTGATGCGGTGATCGTGGCCATTGCAATGGAGGAGAAGGTTCAGATTATCGGACGGAGTCGCAGGCCGGAGATCGACGTGGCCTGGATCGCGCGCGAGTTTGGTGGTGGTGGGCATGCCGTCGCGGCCGCCGCCAGCGTCAAGGGGCGTACGCTGGTGGAAGTGCAGGAACAACTGACTCGTCTGCTGACCGAACGGTACCGTCCCACATTGTTGGCCCGGGATGTGATGACCACGCCCGTGAAATCGATTCTCGCGGATGCGACGGTGACGGAGGCGGAACGGTCCATGACCACCTACGGTGTCAACGTGTTGCCGGTGGTGGATGTAAACGATCGATACATCGGCATGATTTCACGGGAGACGGTTCAGAAAGCGCTGTTTCATCAGCTCGGAGCTCAGCGAGTGGGGGATCTGGCCAGCAGCGGACCCTACAGCGCGTTGCCCGACACGCCGTTCCATGACATCGAGACTCGGATGATTGAATTGAATCAACGTTTCGTGCCGGTGTTGTCCGACGGCAGGACGGTCGGCGTCATCACGAGGACCGACCTGCTCCGCAGTTTGCATGACGATGTGCTGGCGTCTGCGCGCGGTCAATCGAAGTCGTTGATGGGGTTGGACGCGCCTGGCGGAGTGCGGAAGCGGGAGCTAAAAGGGCTCCTGCGCGATCGGCTGCCTGCTCGCGTGTACGACTTGTTGCAGGCGTCCGGTGAATTGGGGGAACGGCTGGGCTTGTCCCTCTACGTGGTCGGCGGATTTGTCCGCGATCTGTTGCTCGGCCTCGAGAATCTCGATGTGGATTTGGTCGTCGAGGGGGACGGCATCGCGTTTGCGCGCGCGCTCGCGAAGAAGCGTGCAGGCCGCGTCAAGGTACACGAGCGGTTTGGGACGGCCGTAGTATTGCTGCCGGACGGGTTTAAAGTGGATGTAGCGACGGCCCGTACCGAGTACTACGAGTATCCGACGGCCCTGCCGACCGTCGAACAAAGTTCCATCAAGAGGGACCTCTACCGGCGCGACTTCACGATCAATACGCTGGCGGTGGCGCTCAGGCCTCGGAATTTCGGCCAGCTCATTGACTTCTATGGAGGCCAACGCGATCTGAAAGAGCGTCTGATCCGAGTGCTCCATAGTTTGAGTTTTGTCGAAGATCCCACGCGGGTCTTTCGCGCCATCCGGTTCGAACTGCGGTTCGACTTTCAATTGAGTAAAGAAACACTGGCCTTGATTAAGGGCGCAGTGAAGATGGAGTTGTTCCATCGTCTCTCCGGCCAGCGTCTCCTGGATGAACTGCGGTTGCTATTTTCCGAGCGCACCCCCCGACAGGCGGTCCGCCGGTTGGCCGATCTTGATCTGTTGCGGTTTCTTCACCCCACGCTGACGTGGTCTGTTCGGCTGGATCGACGACTTAGCGACCTGGAAGCGGCGTTGGATTGGTATCGGCTGTCCTGTCTGGATCGGACCCTCAATAGATGGGTGGTCTATGCCATGGCTCTCGTGGAGATCATGCCGGATCAAGCCGTCCGTGAGATGCTTGCACGGTTTCCCTTTACCGAGGCGGAGCGGACGGCCATCACCCAGGCTCGATTCCTCACGCAGCCGGTGTGCCGGACGTTGACGAGGCGCGCGCCTCTGCGGCCATCGGATACGGTCGCGATTCTGGCCGGTTTGTCAGAGGAGTGCCTGGTGTTCCTTCTGGCGAAGAACGCTTCCAACACCGCCAAACGGTATCTGTCGCAGTATCTCACCACCTATCGTGACGTCAAGCCGGCACTCACGGGAAAGGCGCTTCAGGCCTTGGGGTTGAAGCCTGGTCCTGAGTATCGCACCATCCTGGAGCGATTGACCGAGGCACGGTTGAATGGGGAGGTACAGAGTGAAGCGGAGGAGCAGGCACTGGTAAAGGAATTTATCGCGCGACGGCGCTCACCCGTGTAGCCTCATGCGCGTCGTGCTCATGCCATGCGAACGCGATGGCCACAGGGGAGGGGCGGCATCTGCGCACCCCTTGGCAACCGAACTGCAGCGAGGGGATTAAGCCAGCGGCTCAACCGGCTCGAGTTCGTCGTGCGTGTCGACGGCACGAGCTTCTTTCCCCATCGCGGCGAGAAGGCCGTCGTAGACGATGCGAGCCGCGTCAGACCATTTGGGATTGAATGGGCGACCGGCGAAAGCGGCCTCAGCCGCCTTTTTCTCATCGTGGGTAATTTGTCGAGGAGTCAGTATGGTGTCCATACGAATAATAATAGATCGCTTCAGGGCAATGTCAAGGACTCCGCGCCTTGAAGGGACCCTCTCGTTCGATGGGGCAGCGCACGAATCATCGGCAAAAGTCCGCACAGAGATTCCTTCGCGGAGGGGCTTGTCTCACGAACGGCAGGGAGGAAGGATTCGGTCAAGTTCGGCATGGTTTGACCGAAACAGTTCAAATGCTTTCTGCGCGCTGATGACTCGAAATAACAGGCTGTCGCCGGGGGCCAATTGAGCCGCTCGCGAACGATCTGCGCCGATCATCGTGGCGAGCTTGGCATATCCACCCGTCGGCTGACAATCTGCCATCAGGAGAATTGGTTGTCGATTCGACGGGACTTGAAGACTGCCGACGCACACCGCTTCAGAGACGATTTCCGCTGAAGCACGATGCGCGAGTTCCGCACCCTCTAAGCGATAGCCCATCCGGTCTGATTCGGTCGTGACGCGGTACGGACTGCTGGTGAATAGTCGAACAGCGTCGTCCGTAAAATAGTCGAATTGCGGACCCGGCATGACTCGCACAGTGGGTGACGCCACATAGCGCGGCCGAAACTGTTCCGGCAGGAAGCGGCCGATGGACTGTGCCGCCATTGGTGCGGAAGTTCCCACGCTTAATTGATCCCATTTTTTCACCGCTCGACCCGCCAGTCCTCCCACTCCACTCCGGACATGCGTCGCAAGGCTTCCCAGTGTCATCGGGCCGCTGATGCCCCCCGAGACTGTGAGATAGGCGCGGGCGCCCTGCCGTCGCATCCCGAACTGTATCCGGCTGCCGGCCTGCATGGCCACCACGGTCCACATGGGAAAGGCGAGACCATTGCTGGTCGGCGAAAGGTCGGCACCGGTGATGGCAATGGTGAGCGCCTGCTCGAACAAGAGTTCAGGGCCTTGGATAGTGATCTCCAGACCGGCCGCCCCGTCGGGATTCCCGAGCAGGCGATTGCCGACCCGAAGTGCCCACGGGTCCATCGCACCACTTTGTGACACGCCGAACCGCTGATATCCGGAACGACCGAGATCCTGCATGGTTGTGAAGAGGCCGGGATGTAACACATGAATCAGCGGGTGTTTAGTCGGCATGATCGAGTCGTCTTACGGAAATTCCGCCATCGGCACACATCGTGCGCAACGCATGGGCGAGTCGGACGGCATCGGGGGTATCGCCGTGAAGACACAGCGTATCGACGTCGAAATGAAGGCAAGTCCCATCGACCGCCGTAATGGTGCCTTCATGCAGCAGTGAGTGCGCCCGCGCTACCAGGGTTGGCTCATCGTGGATCACCGCATGCGCCTCGGTCCTGGGTACTAGCCGACCATCGGCCTGGTAGGCTCGATCGACGAATGCTTCTGAGGCGACCGCCAGCCCATGCGCTGTGCCGGCGGTGAGCAGTTCGGAGCCGGCTAATCCGATCAGGATCAATCCCCGATTGAGCTGGGCGATACCGGCCGCCACCGCGTCTGCGAGTTCCGGATCGCCTGCCGCCATGTTGTAGAGGGCTCCATGCGGTTTCACGTGCGAGAGCCGGACGCCTTCCGTTTGACCGATCGCCAACAGCTCACTCACCTGCGAGAGAATGACGTCGAGCACGAACCCTTGGGACAACGGCAGTTCCCGGCGTCCGCGTGATTCCCGGTCAGGTAACCCGGGATGCGCACCGATCGCCAGGTCGTACTGTCTTGCCAGTTGAATGGTACTGCGCATCAATGCCGCATCGCCTGCGTGCACTCCGCAAGCGATATTGACCGAGGTCACATACGGCATGAGGCGAGCCTCCACATCCCGTTGCTCGGGTGTTGGCGCTTCGCCGACGTCGCAGTTCAGGTCGATGCTGCGCAACCGGGTCATGCCTGGTCTCCTGCCAGTTGCTTGAATTCTTCTTCCTCGATCGCCACGAATCGCACCTGGTCGCCCGGAGCGAGCAGAAACGGCTTGGGTCTGTGGAGATCGAACAGAACGACCGGCGTGCGTCCGATGATGCGCCACCCGCCTGGACTGGCTTGGGGATAGATACCGGTTTGTGTTCCTGCGATGCCCACTGAGCCGGCGGCCACCAGTTTGCGCGGCGTCGGAAGGCGCGGTGTGGCAAGAGGCGCAGGCACGCTGCTCAGGTAGGGAAACCCGGGACTAAAGCCCAGCATAAACACCCGAT
Source organism: Nitrospira sp. (assembly GCA_020853775.1). Classification (GTDB taxonomy): domain Bacteria; phylum Nitrospirota; class Nitrospiria; order Nitrospirales; family Nitrospiraceae; genus Nitrospira_A. The sequence goes on along the minus strand of JADYYH010000010.1, from coordinate 70,300 downwards.
ATGTGATGGAGGCGTGGAGTTCGCCGGCTTCCTCCGGAGTGAGCCCGGCTTGCCTGGCGATATTGGGAAGATCTGGCCCGGCGGCCCCTCCATACCAGACAGGAATAGTGTGTGTGAGGGGCGGGCGTGAGGGCGCTCCCGCTGCGTTCACCGTCAACGTTTGAAGGTTTTTCATGATCGTAGCGGCATCAGTGAGCAGCGCGTCAAAATAGATTGTGGCACAGCGGTAGGTGGGAACGACCTCCATGAAACCTGGAATTCCCGCCTGGTCCACCGCCGTGGTAAAGGCCAACACGAGTTCGTTCGTGCGCAGGTCAATCGTGTCCCCAAACTCCACGGTGACCGCTGACTCGCTCAGTTGGATCATGCGAGCAATCATTTGCGCGCCCTGCCGGGTGATGCGGCTAACAAGGAATGAGGAACAGTTCCTTCGGTCACAGTTTGACTGTAGGTTCGGTGGCGACTGGGAGTATGGCGAAGCCGAGCAGGGAGATCAATGCACTGGTACACGCTGGGGGGTGGGAGCGGGGCGGGCAAAGGTGAAGCGCGCGAAGCGGACATGGTATAGTCCCCCGCACTATGCCGCGTATCGATTATTATCGCGTTCTCGGAGTGTCGCGGGACATTTCCGATGACGAGATCAAGAAAGCCTACCGCAAGCTCGTCTTCGAGCATCATCCCGATCGCAATCCGAATAACAGCAAGGCGGAAGAGAAGATCCGTGAGATCAACTCGGCCTATGAAGTCCTCGGGGATCCCGAGAGCCGGCGCACCTACGATCGCCTGCACTGGGGCGAGGAACTGCGGCCTGAGACCGTCGATCCGGCGCTGATTCTCGAGGAAATGGAGAAGAAGCTGTTCGACGAGGGACGAAAGGAAGTGTTCGCCGTGATGATGAAAATGGTGCCGCGGATCAAGTCCGAATTGGCCATCATTCGCGAACGCACGGTTGCGCAGCAGGGGTATGATACGTTCAAGGAACCGATCGTTGAGGCGCGGGGAGCGGAGGTGCTGGACGAATTCGTCACGCCGGAAATGGAACAACGCAAACATCGCCTGCTCGAAGTGGCCGTGCAGATGATGGTGTCCCAGGCCGTGGTCGCCCGCGGCGATGACGGGGGAATTCGCGCGTTGCGAGGCCGCCTGGACGACATGTTCCGGAAGGGTCGAATCAACGGGTTTGCCACGGCACTGGAGCTTCTGTACGAACGTCGATGAATTTTGAGTGGTGCACCATCACGCGAAGCGAATGAAATGAGCCGTGATAACGCCCTAAGTCATCCGTATTACGTTTCGCGTTCGACTTTTCTCGCCTCACGTCTGTGAGAGCGGTCCCGACACAAATCGTCCGCGCTGCATGACTCCTGCGATCCGTTCTTGCTTCAACAACAGGCCGATATTTCTGAGCGGGTTGCCGTCCACGACCAACAGGTCCGCCTGTTTGCCGGCTTCAATGGTGCCGATTTCTGCCGAGAGGCGCAGCAACCGCGCGGCGGCGGAGGTGCTGGTCAGGATCGCATCCATGGGTGCCATGCCCAAGGTGACCATCCGCTCCAATTCCTGCGCATTGTGGCCGTGATAATTAAAGGGTGTGCCGGCATCGGTCCCGAGGGCGATCGGGATGCCACGCCGAACGGCGGCGCGGAAGCTCTTCTCGTGTTGCCTGACCATGCGTTTCGCTTTTGAGCGGGCGCTGTCGGGGATGCCGCAGCCGGTCGGACAGGCGGCTGTGGTAGCGAGGGCAGAGAGTGTCGGCACCATGTAGACGCCACGCTGGCTCATCAGGCCGGCGGCTTCGTCATCCATGAGGGTGGCATGTTCGATCGAATGGACTCCGGCGCGCAGGGCGTTCTTCATTCCGGTCGCGCCATGGGCATGGGCGGCGACGTGGCGGCCATGGGCGGCGGCGACCTCAACGGCGGCTTTGAGTTCTTCCACAGTCATTTGGGCTTCGTCGGGGGACGTTCCCGGAGTGAGGACCCCGCCTGACGCGATCACCTTGATGACCTCGGCTCCGGCCGTGAGTTGATCCTGCACGGCGGCCCGCACGGCTTCGATTCCTTGTGCTTCACGCCCGATGAAGCGGGCATGCCCTCCCGGCATGCAGATGGCAAGACCGGCGGCCAGAATGCGTGGCCCCGGTGTCAATCCCGACTCGATAGCTTGCTTCAGGGCAAACACGGCGTGGTCGCGGAACCCGACATCTCTGACGGTCGTGAATCCGGCCTGCACGGTGCGGCGTGCCAATTCAGCGGCCTTGAGCAACGTCACAGCCGAGGATTCCTGCTCCACGGCCGCCACCACATCGGCTTCTGCGCCGAGGCAAAAGTGGACATGGCAATCGATGAGACCCGGAAGAACCGTCAGGCCTCGGCCGTCGAGGCGTCGCGCGCCGCGAGGAAGACGGATCGTCTGATCCGGTCCAACGGCGACAATGCGTTCGCCCTCGATGATAAGGGTCCCTCGTTCAATCTTGCGGCCTTGGCCGTCGAGGATGCGAATCTGGCGGATGGCAAGTGTCATGATGCCTCGCTGATCGGGATGGTGACGATCACTCCGCCCATAATGTCGTTGAGTTTATAGTCTCGTCGCGGGCTGTTCACATGTCCGTTGTGGCAGGACACGCAGCTTTCCGACACCGCCCGGTCGGCATAGATGCCTTGGAAGTAGCGGACCCCTCCCTGCTGATAAAATCCGGTAAAGGGTTTCTCCGGCGCCTTCATGACGACTTCCAGGCCCCGCCGTTCAAATTCGCTGTTCGGTCCGTTCCACACATAGATCGGGGTGAGGCTAGCGAGCCGGAAACTCAGTTTCATGTCTTTCTGCGCCACCAGACGGCCGGATTCGAGTAGGAATTGGGCGGGCAGGGGAAGTCCCTTTTCTTCTTTCCAATGTTCGAGGGCCTCAACCACGCCTTGAGTGTGCAACTTGTCGACGACGTTCTGCGTGTAGTTGGCGCGATTGGCATCGATCACGGCATGGATGAAACTGGTGACCCGTTCGGGCGCGACCATGTCGGCCTTGCGTGACTCTGCCACGGCGAGGGCGATGACCCAATAGGTGATCGCCGCCACGAAGCCGGCGACTCCTGCCATGACGATCCAGAACCCGTTTCGACTCATGCACCCCTCCTCGCCGACAACTGTGATTGGGTATAGGTTTCGACTGCCGCCTGTACCGCGCGACCGGGATGATCCAGCCAGTCGTGCTGGGCGAAGATGTCTTCCAAGGCGTTGAGCAATGTCAGCACGTGAGCCTGCTGGCAGGACTCGCCCATCAGCCCGATCCGCCAGACCCGTCCGCGCAGCGGCCCCAGGCCGCCCCCGATTTCAATTCCGTGATCCCGCAACAACTGCGACCGCACCAGCATATCGTCAACTCCCTCGGGCAGGGTGACACAGTTGAGCATGGGGAGTCGACGCGCCGTCGGAGGGAGCGGCCGGAGGCCCAGGGGCTCAAGGCCGGCGAGTAAGGCGTCGCTGTGGAGTTGATGGCGGATGAACCGCGCCGGCAGTCCTTCCTCGTGTACCAGCCGCAGGGCTTCGTAGAGTGCGTAGAGCATGGAGATGGGAGCCGTGTGGTGATAGGCGCGGCTGCGGTCATTCCAATATTCGGCAATCAGTGAGAGGTCAAGATACCAGCTGTGACAGGGAGTGCGTCGCTGTCGAACGGCCTCCATGGCGCGCGGGCTCATCGTCAACGGGGCCAGGCCGGGCGGACAGCTCAAGCATTTTTGCGTGCCGCTGTAGCAGGCATCAATGCCCCATGCGTCGACCTCGACGGGGATGCCTCCGAGCGAGGTGACGGCATCGATGATGAGTAAGGCGCCGTGTGCGCGGCAGAGGGCGCCGACTTCTTCGAGGGGCTGCCGGGCGCCGGTCGACGTTTCCGCATGCACCAGCACCACCGCCTTGACCGGGCCGCTTCGGGACAATGCGTCGTGCACCGCCTCCACAGGAATGATCTCTCCCCAGGGCGCCTCGATACGTAGCGGGATACCGCCGCTTCGTTCGATCATCGTGGCCAGTCGTGAACCGAAGACACCGTTGACGCCGACGATCACGCGGTCACCGGGCTCGATGAGATTGGCGATCACGGCTTCCATACCTGCCGATCCCGTGCCGGGGAGGGCGATGGTGAACTCGTTTTCCGTCCGGAAAAGCGTGCGCAGCGACGTTTGGATCCTGTTCATCAGGCTGAGGAAGAGTGGGTCCAGATGGCCGACAAGTGGCTGCGACAGGGCATGCAACACGCGCGCATGCACCATGCTCGGGCCGGGGCCCATCAGTAACCGGTACGGAGGGACAAATTCGTGATCGTGAGAGGAAAGGCTCATGGTTGAAATTGATCGTGTCCGCTCGCCAGGCAAGGTCGCATCGTCTATGGAAACATGTTTGGCGCAACGAGTGACGTAGTATAGCGAAACCGAAGGGGATTCAGCCATGGGATTGTCGCAAGATCCACCCGGCCGGGTCCTGCGGGATGCGCTCCGGTTCCACCGTCCTGAAGCCGGTGGTATACTCCGGCGCGCTGTACCCTTTGGAGGTCTCGTGGACGCTGACGCATCGACCGGTCCGGTCTCGCCTTCATCTCACTCTCCCGCGCCCTGTGTCGGGGCGCCGCCTCCGCCACATGCGTACAATCCGGGCTTTTCACGCGCGGTCACGTTCTTGTCCGCCGTGGTTCTGTCGGCTTCGATTGCCGTCGTGGCCTGGTTATCGTTCGATATCCCGAGGGTGGAGCGAGTCGCGGATCCCGGGCGCGCGCTTAGTCACATGGTCGGTCGACTGATGGATCAAGCGGACGGTGTGAAGATGCTGCCGGTGCGGGAACAGCTGCTCTATGACCTCACGATGGGAAGCGATGCGAACGATCGGGAGCAGGCCATCGAATGGTATCGCGAACTGGCCGAAGAATCGTCCGATCCGTTCGTCGATTTCCACATGGCCATCTTGGAAGGTGAGGCGGGACATCTTCCGGAGGTGCGACAATGGATTTCGCGATGGGCACGTCAAGCCGCACCCTATCCCTTGTTCGCCCGATTGCTGCAGGCCGGCTACGTCGAGACGCATGTGGCTCCCGGTGTCGGGTTCGATCTGCAAGCGTCCCTGGCGGAGCAACCAGTCTCGGGCTGGTTCTACAGCCGGCTGGCGGCTCGTATCGCCGAACGGGCGGGAGATCGTCCGCTGCTGGTCACGATTGAGACAGCCGATCAGCAACGCATCGACGCATTGGTTCGGCGCTCACGGGCATTCGCCCTGCTTGAGTTGAGCCTTATGGTTGTGGGAGGGGTCATCTTGATTGCGTGGCTGCGGCGAGGCAAAGGCGCGGCCATGTTTCGAGTGGGATCCGCCGAGTTGCCGCCCTTGTGGGCCGGACGTCTGGGGGCCGGGGTGTTGCTCCGAGGGGGCGCCGTTGGCGCATTGTTGACGGTGGCGTTCCTCTTTGCCGCCGGCGACCTGCCCTCATTGCGGGTCGTCGCGGTGCCGTTGTCGAACCTGCCGTTGCTGGCGCTGGCCTATTATCACTTGCTGCGTCCCCAGCGGCAGACGTTTTGGCGAGGATTGGGATTGAGCCTTGAGCCGCGTCATGTGGGACAACTGAGCTTAGCGGTGCTGGCGGTCGTCGCGGCCGGACTCGTAGGGGAGTGGGTGTTGGGACGCATTGCCGAACCGCTCAATTTGATCAGTCACTGGACCGAATGGTTCGACGCCGATCTCGTATGGGGCACGCCTCCGACCCTGATCGTCAGCTTGATGGAATATGTGGTCTTTGCGCCGGTCTTTGAAGAGTTGGCTTTCCGTGGACTGTTGTTCGGCGTATTCCGGCGGCGTTTTCAATGGGGAACCGCAGCGATGTTGAGCGCGGCGTTGTTTGCGATTGCTCACGGCTACGGAGTGATCGGATTTTTGAGTGTCTTTTGGAGCGGCGTGTTATGGGCCTGGGCCTATGAGCGCACCGGCAGCTTGTGGCCGGGAATGATCGGGCATGCCGTGAATAATCTGCTGGTCTGTCTCAGTGTGATGGCGCTCCTGCGGCCCTGAGACATGAGATCGAGACGGAGGCTCTTGATGTTCGCCTGCCGTTTGGATGGGCGAGAACCTGCAGGTGATGGGAGGAAGGCGCGGCGATTACAGTCGCCGGTGTGCGGTCACGATCAGCATTTGTGCCGGCCGCTTGCTGATGTTTCGCCAGCAATGCCGATTGCCTGCGGGAATCCCGGCGGCATCCCCCCGCTTGAGATGGTGCACTTCCTCTTCCAAGGTCAATTCGAGCGTCCCCAGCAGTACCACCGCTAACTGTTCAGCCTGGCGTACGTAGGGTTTGTGCCCGCTGGCTCCGCCCGGCTGGATTGTAATGACCATGGGCTCAAACTGACTGTCCTTGTTGAACGGCCCGAGCGCTTCGATTTTTGCGCGAGACCATTCGCTTTGCACGACCGGTCTGGCATCCGACCGGATGATGGCAGGAGGCGTAGGGTCGATGGCGCGAAAAAATTCTCCCAGGGTGACGCCTAACGCGGACGCAATCTTTTCCGTGGAGGCAATAGACGGCGAGGCCTGGCGTAGTTCGACCTGAGAGATGAAGCTGGGCGAGAAGCCGCACTTGTCGGCGAGTGTTCGTACTGAAAGGTGAAGAGATTTGCGGAGCCGCCGGACAATGTCGCCCACGTGCACTTCGGCTTTGGTCGGGGAGGATAGGGGACGTCTGGCCGGCTTCTTTTTCTTTGCGATGTCGGTCATCAGGGGCTCGTGCCAACGCCTGCCTAAAGTGGAACGCGCAAATCCGCCTTTTTACCTGTGTAACACGTTTTTGTGGTGAGTCTCAAGAATGCGTGACGTTTCTGTCCTTCTGCGATCTGTTGTCCTCCGGGCTGTGGCTGGCCGTCATCTTTTTCTGGCCGCCGCCCGCTAGGGATATCCCCAGCTTCTCAGACCTTCCGGATCAGGCTAAAACCTGTTTAGTATTACTGGACACCCGTTCAGGATGTGAAGCGTGGATTCGTCGCGCGCTGTGGCCTGCGCTGAAGCCGGCCGTTGCTGCAGCCGTTGTGAGCAGGGAGGACCGTGCGTGGTGGAACATAAGGCGGCATGGTTGACGTTGGTGATATTTCTTGGGGCATGCGTGGTGTCATGGCTGACGGGGGTCACCAGCACGAGACATCTAGTGGACAACCTCATTGCCGGCTATCTGTTGTGTTGGGGCCTGTACGCCCTTCTCTCCGATCTGCCGCGCAAGGAGATTCAGGGTCGGTTCGTCCTGATGACCCTGTGCGGGATCATGGTGCTGGGGACGGCCGAATTGTTGGGCGTGGTGGGACTCCTCAATTACCAAACCTTGTTCGGTACCCATGGGCGTGAATGGTTCGATCGGTCCGGGTATGTCCGTGATCCGGAACTCGGATACCGGCGTGAGGCGCATTACCGCGAGCAAGGGTTCTATATGCGGGGGAATATCGGTGAAGCGCTCTGCCTCCCGGCGAATACTCCGGAACGCTTTGACCTCCGGTATGACCATCGGGGATTTCGAAACGATACGGATATGGACCGGGCGGACGTCGTAGTCATCGGTGATTCCTATGTCGAATCGCCCATGCTGCCCGGCGCCACTCTCCTGACCACGCAATTAAGCCATCGGTTACGCACGTCCGTCGCGAATTTAGGCATCAGCGGCTATGGGCCGGAGCAGGAACTCGTTGTGTTGAAGCGATATGCGCTGGCCCTGCAGCCGAAGACGATTGTGTGGGTATTTTTTGAGGGAAACGATCTCTATCAATTGGACCCGGAAGATCAGGAGGTGAGTGTCGTACCCGATATGAGGGCCGCGCACGATGACTATTGGATGCGCTCGTTGACGAGAAATCTTCTGCTCGTCTCACGCAAAGCCGCGCAAGGATGTGTGCCACACTCCGATTATTTGCGTCTGCGTGGACGGTTTCAGGACATGGAGGGAAAGGAAACCTTGTTGTACTTCGGGGAGAAGCTCGGGGCATTGAAGGCCACGGACAGACTGCGCCTGGAGCGGCTGCGATCAATTTTAGCCGAGGCCTATCAGACGAGTCGCCAACAAGGCATTCGCTTCGTGGTGGCGTTTGCCCCGGTGAAACATCGGGTGCATCAGGGGTTGGAAAACTTCGAGCCCCTCACAGTGGAAATGAGGGAATGGCCGCTGAACGAGCTGCCCGAAGAGGTGGCGGCGATCCTGAAGCAACTCGCGCCGGAGATCGAATTTCTCGATCTGACTCCGCCGCTTCGCGAAGCCGCCGCACAGGGCGTATTGACCTATCTTCCCGATGACACGCATTGGACGGGGGAGGGGCAGCGCGTGGCCGGGGAGGCCATCCATCAACTGCTTGCCGGGAGCCCGACTCGTCTGGCCACAGAGTGAGGCCTTCGCTAGGGCGAGATCCGTTCGCCTGCTTCCCGTTGCAATGCGGCCAGCGTGTGATAGAGGTCCGGGTGCCGGAGTGTGTAGTGGAGTGTTTCGAGCGCTTTGCGGTTGCAGATCCGCTTGCCCGGTTGGCTGGAGGATGCCTCCCGCGGGCTCACAACGCCCCATCTGCTCGAGACTTCCGCGCAAATGTCGGCCCATCGGCGCGGATGCCCGTCACTGATGTTGTAAATGTCCCCCGCGCGTCCAGTCCGCAGGGCCAGAAGGCAGAGCGCGGCCAGATCTTCGACATGAATCAAGTTCACGAACTTATTCGTCGGGCCGACACGTCCTTGACGAATCCACTCCGCCGGATTGCGATTCGGCCCGTAAATCCCGGCCACGCGCAGGATGATGCCATCGTGCTGGGTACGGAGGTATTCCTCCCCCTGAACGCGCGGAAGATCGACATTGACGGGGCTGGTCTCGTCGATCCACCGGGGCAGGTCTATCAGAGGCTCTTCGCCTCGATCGTAGGCCGACGTACTGCCTAACACGACCAATCGGCGGGAATGGCTACAGGAATATGCGGCGAAGGCCTGGACTTGCTCAAGAGGAACCGCCGGGAACGTCCAGATCAGGTCGGCGTCCAGCGGCAACGCAGCCCACGTGGACGGCTGATCCAGATCGAACTGGAGACGGGCGGTCTGGGCCACGTCGCGGAGGTGGTGCTGCGGCTGGCGGCTGCTGGCCAGAATGGGCAGCGACTGTTCCCGGGCCAGCTTCTGAATCCAGCGGCCGGTATAGCCGGTTCCGAGGATGACAATGGGGCGGAGGGCGGACATCCGGCCATCATACCCGAACCGCTGGGTCGTTTGCTGCTGCCGGTTTGAGCCCATTCTGGTTCTAGTCTCCGGACAGAGGCGCGTGCTAAAATCCGGCCTCGATGGCGTCTTTCAACCTACGTCAGGACGAGACGGGTGAGATGATCGGCCGACCGACCGATGCCCAGGCGCAGCGGCGGCAGCGGATTCTGGTCGGACTTGCCGGCCTGCTGGCCTGTCTCTTTTTTGTGCTGGATCTGCAATTGCCGCTGGGCGTGGCGAACGCGGTGCTCTACAGCGCGGTCGTGCTCCTGTCGTCGGCCAGTCAATACCGATGGTTGCCGATTGCCACCGCCACGGCTTGCTCATTGCTCACGATCATTGCGGCTCCGTTCAGCCCGCGAGTTCCCAATCTTCCCCCGTGGTTTGAATGGGGCAATCACCTGTTCAGTCTCTTCGGCTTATGGGCGCCTGTGGTGTTTATCTATCAGCGTCGCCGTACGGAACGGCTTCTCGAAGAAGTGAATGAGCGGCTGGAGCGGGGGGTGGAAGCGCGGACGGCAGATTTGGCCGCCAGCCGCCTGGCGTTGGAGCGCAGTGAAGAACAGTTGCATACACTGACCGGGCGGATTCTCACGGCCCAGGAAGAGGAACGCCGGCGGATCGCCCAGGATCTGCACGATGATGTCAATCAACGACTGGCGTTGCTCATGTTGGAGCTTCAGAGCGTGGACCGGCAGATCGGGAGCTCGCCTGCGACGGCTCAAGACGGTGTGCACAATGTGTTGAAGGGGTTGGAGGCGCTCTCCGACGACGTACGGTACATGGCCTATCGCTTTCATCCCTCCATTCTCGATGACCTGGGGCTGAAGGCGGCCTTGCAGCGCCTCTTGGATGACTTCTCCGCTCGAACGGGCGTCAAAGCCTTGTTCGTCCATCAACCCCTTGACCAGCCGCTCGACAAAACTGCCTCGACGGCGCTGTATCGCGTCGTTCAAGAGAGCCTGTCCAATATCGCCCGTCATGCGAAAGCAACCAGAGTCGAAGTGGAGGTCACGGTTGAAGAAGAGGGGGTGGTCGTGGTGGTACGTGATGACGGCAAGGGGTTCGATCAACTGACGGTGGATCGATGTGAGGGCGGGTTGGGGCTGTTGAATATGCGCGAACGCCTCCTGTCTGTGCAGGGCACGTGCGAAGTGGAGTCCAGCCCGGGCAAAGGAACAACCGTATCTATGTACGTACCGCTTGTCCGGGTGGCGATATGACGCTTCCGCGCGTGTTGTTGGCAGACGACCATACCCTCGTCCTGGAGGGATTTCGACGGTTGTTGGATGATCAGTGCGAACTGGTCGGCACCGTAGGCGATGGGCGGGCGCTGCTGGAGGCGGTGCCGCAGCTGAAGCCGGATATCGTCATTTTGGACATCTCTATGCCGGTGCTGAACGGTATCGATGCCGCCCGGGTCATGAAGGTCAAGTTTCCTCAGGTCAAAGTGGTGTTTATCACCATGCATGCCGATCCGGCCTATGTGCGCGCAGCCTTCGAGGCCGGCGCCTCCGCCTATCTGCTCAAGCGTTGTGTGGGCGAGGAATTGGCCCAGGCGATCCGGGCCGTCCGTGGCGGCAATTTCTATGTGACACCGCTCGTCACGAAGGAGGTCGTGGAGAGCATGCTGCGCGGGGTGGATGGCGGCGCCCCATCCGGCCCGGAACTCACCACCCGTCAACGCGAAGTGTTGCAGCTCCTGGCCGAAGGCCATACGGTGAAGGACATTGCCGGCACCCTCAAGATTTCTCCTCGCACGGTTGAGTTTCACAAGGGGCAAATCATGGAACAGCTCAACCTGCACACCACCGTCGAACTCGTGAAGTATGCCTTGGCGCAGGGCTTAACCAGCCAAACCTAGCGGGAATCCACCCGTTTCCTATCCCATCGATCCTGTCGATACTAGTAAGTAGACCAGTATATTTTTGGCCTTAAAACCCGTTCTCTTACGCGTGTGGTTTTCCCTTCACTTGTCCTACTATACGCTTCCTTTAATTACGCAGTGCCTCGTAGGACTATGAGAAAAAAGATGTCGCGTCCTCGTGTGCTGATCGGCGATTCCTCTCGGGCCATGCTCGCCTATCTGGAGATTTTGCTGGAATCTCACTACGAAGTGGTGGCATCCGAAACCGAGGGCGAAGCCGTGGTCATGACGGCAAAAAAACTCGAACCGGAGTTGATTATTCTGGATTTCTCCCTCTCCTTTCTGGAAGGGCTCGGGACGGCTCGTCAGTTATACGAGACACTGCCGGACAGCAAGGTGGTCTTTTTTGCGCTCCATGAAGATCCAGTCTACGTGATGGCCGCATTCGAGGCCGGGGCGAGCGGATATTTGGTGAAACACCTCACGGTCGATCTCGGGCACTACCTTGGCCGAGTGCTCCGAGGAGAGCGAGTTTGTTGTCCGGATGATCTTCATGTGCGGGCGATCAGAAAACAGGACACCTGATTGCGGTGATCCATGAGCGTGAATTCTGCAACAGGAGATCGACGATGGTTCGAGTCGTACCGATGTGTGAGTTGTGCCGTCGGGTGCGCGACGATGGATTCTCCGGCAGGGGGACGAACTGTTGGGTCGATTTTCCGAGTTACCTGGCGCGACACGTGGTGTCGCCGTCCCAGGTGCGATTTTCGAGAAACTACTGCAGCGAATGCCGGTTGTCGTATGACATCTTCAACACCTATGGTGAACCATGAGGCAGCCTGGCTTGCTGGGTGTTCGCTAAGAGGAAGACGACCACATCCCGCCTCCTGAACCGGCATGGTCTGGATGCTCTCCGCACGGCCTGCCGTTCCATAAAAGTTCCCCCCGCCCGAGACTTCCCCTCCAGCTCCCGCACGATTCAACGGTCCGACCCGCATGTTCTGCCAGTGGTGGTTGTGTTACGATCACCCGATGACTCCGGCTCCGCCCTTTCATCCCATCATCGCTGAATGGTTCACCGCAAAATTTACGGTTGCGACGGAGGTGCAGCAGCAGGCCTGGCCTGAGATTCAGTCCGGCCGCGACCTGCTGATTTCCGCCCCGACCGGATCGGGCAAGACCCTGGCCGCGTTTCTGTCCTGTGTCGATCGGCTGTTTCAGCAGGCACTGCGTTGCGACCTGCGGGACGAAACACAAATCCTCTATATCTCCCCCCTCAAAGCGCTCAGCAATGATGTGCAAAAAAACCTGCAACAACCGCTGCTCGAGATCGGTCAGGCGGCCCTCTCGGCGGGACTGTTGTTGCCCGACCTCCGGGTGATCGTACGGACCGGCGACACCCCGATGACTGAACGGCAGCAGATGCTCCGGCGCCCTCCGCATATCCTGATTACCACGCCCGAATCGCTGTTTATTCTGCTCACCGCGGAAAAGAGCCGGGCGATGTTGAAGACGGTCCGTACGGTCATTGTCGACGAGGTCCATGCCGTCGCCCCGAACAAGCGAGGGGCGCATTTAGCCTTGTCGTTGGAACGCGTGGAGGCGCTGGCTGGCGGTGTTGTCCAGCGGATCGGCCTGTCCGCCACCCAGCGTCCGATCGAACGCATGGCGCAATTTCTGGTCGGGAGCCGTCGGTCTTCTCCGCTCATGCAGGACGCGGATTCCGTAGACGGACCTCCGAACGACCTGCGGCTGGCGAACGATGTGGCGATCATCAATGTCGGCCATCGTCGCGACATGGATCTGGCGGTCGAAGTCCCGAAAGATGAACTCGGTCCCGTGGCGACCAATGCGATCTGGAGCGATATCTACGATCGGGTTGCCGCGCTGGTCGAGGCGCATCGCTCCACGCTGGTCTTCGTCAATACGCGGCGCTTGGCCGAGCGGGTCTCGCACTACTTAGAAGATCGGTTGCGCCATTTGGGGGATGGCGTCGTGGCGGCCCACCACGGGAGCTTGTCGCGGGAAATCCGCCTGGCTGCCGAGGACCGATTAAAGACCGGAGCCGTGCGAGTGGTCGTCGCGACGGCCTCTCTGGAACTCGGCATCGATGTCGGAACGGTCGATCTCGTCTGCCAGATCGGATCACCCCGGTCTATTGCCACCTGCTTACAGCGTGTCGGCCGGGCCGGCCATTGGGTTCATGCCATCCCGAAAGGCCGCCTTTTTGCCACCACGCGTGACGAGTTGATCGAATGTGCCGCGCTGATCCGATCGATCAGCGCCGGTGTGTTAGACCACATCGAGGTGCCGCCCGCGCCCCTTGATGTCCTGGCGCAACAGATCGTCGCGGCGGCTGCCACCCAAGCCTGGGACGAGACGGCGCTGTATGAGTTGTGCCGCAAGGCCATGCCTTTTCGCGACCTGAGCCGTGAGACGTTCGATGCGGTGGTCGCCATGTTGGCCGACGGATATGCGACCAGTCGAGGCAGGGGGCGAGCCTATCTGCACCACGACCGTATCAACCATCAGATCCGCGGCCGCCGGGGCGCCAGATTGGCCGCCATCACGTCCGGCGGCGCCATTCCCGACACCGCCAACTACGCCGTGATTGCTGAACCGGACGGCACGGTGGTGGGATCCGTCGATGAGGATTTCGCAGTCGAGAGTCTGACGGGAGACATTATCCTGCTGGGCAATACATCCTGGCGCATCAAAGGCGTCGAAACCGGCAAGATGCGTGTCGAAGATGCGCAGGGTGCTCCTCCGACCATCCCGTTCTGGCGGGGTGAAGCGCCGGCGCGCACGGCGGATTTGTCCGCAGAAGTGGCGCGCCTCAGGGCCGATCTCGACCAGCGTCTGGATCCACATGTGCCGGCGCCTCCTCCTTCCGCGCCGCCGGTGCAATGGCTCAAGCAGGAATGCGGTCTCGATCAGCGTGGGGCGGAACAGGCGGTCCAATATATTTTAACCGGGAAGTCCGTTCTGGGGACGGTACCCACGCAGCAGACGATCGTGGCGGAACGATTTTTCGATGAGAGCGGAGGCATGCAGCTCGTCATCCATGCCCCGTTCGGCGGCCGGGTGAATCGCGCCTGGGGATTGGCGCTGCGGAAACGCTTTTGCGTGGCCTTCGATTTTGAACTGCAAGCCGCCGCGACGGATGAAGGCATCGTGTTGTCGTTGGGCGAAAAGCACAGTTTTCCGCTCGATACGGTGTTCGCGTTTTTGAACGTCACGACACTGCGCGACGTGCTGACGCAGGCCGTGTTGCAGGCGCCGATGTTCATGACCCGGTGGCGGTGGAACGCGTCGCGGGCTTTGGCGTTGCTCCGGTTTGCCGGCGGAAAGCGGGTGCCTCCTCAAATTCAGCGCATGCGCGCCGAGGATCTGCTGTCTGCCGTGTTCCCGGATGCGATTGCCTGCCAGGACAATTTTCAAGGGGAACGGACGGTACGTCAGATCCCCGACCATCCGTTGGCGCAGGAAACGATCCGGGATTGCCTGACGGACGCGATGGACATCGACGGGCTGGCGACGGTGTTGAACAAGATTGAATCCGGCTCGATCACCTGCGTCGCCGTCGATACGCCGATGCCCTCCGCCTTCTGCCATGAAATTTTAAATGCCAATCCCTATGCCTATCTCGACGATGCGCCGCTCGAAGAACGCCGGGCACGGGCGGTGGATATGCGGCGCACGCTTCCGGCCGCGCTGGCGGGCGAAATGGGCGCGTTGGACCAGTCGGCCATCGATCAGGTCCGAGAAGAATCCTGGCCCGACGTGCGGGATGCAGAGGAATTGCACGATGCGTTGTTGACGCTCGGCTGGGTGCCCTGTGCCTGCATGCCGGGGTGGGACCTGCTCGCGCCGAGGCTCGAGCCCGCCGGCCGGATCGCCACGCTGTGGCAGGGAGAGAGTAAGCGAGGATGGTTGGCCGCGGAACATCATCAATATGGCAGCCTGCTGTTTCCGGAAGTTCGGATCGATCCGGAGGCGGCTCCGACGCCTCCCGAAACCTCGCTGGAGCGGGAAGAGGTAATTCAGCGCGTCGTCTTAGGATGGATGGAAAGTATCGGGCCCGTGACAACGGCCGGCCTGGCTGCGCGTCTGGACTTGGCCGTGCATGATGTCGACGGCGCGATGTTGCGACTCGAAGCGCAAGGCCACGTGCTGCGTGGACGGTTTTCCTTGGAGGCGTCACGAACCACGGATGAGGTAGTCGAGTGGTGTCATCGTCGCCTGCTGGCTAGAATTCACCGTCTCACGGTCGGTCGGTTACGGAAGGAGATAGAGCCGGTCACCGCCGCCGAGTTTATGCGGTTTCTGTTCCAGTGGCAGCATGCGTCACCGGGGGCTCGTCTCCATGGAGAGGCCGGACTGCTGGAGGTCGCGAAGCAGCTCGGAGGATTCGAGGCCGCCGCATCCGCCTGGGAAGCGCAGATTCTTCGGGTTCGTCTGGCGAAATATCAGCCTGAATGGCTGGACCGGCTCTGTTTGGGCGGCGCGCTGATGTGGGGACGTGTGACGCCGCATCCGCGGCTCATGCAGGAACTTACCGTGTTGCCGGGACGACGCGTGGTGCCCACGCGTGTCGCGCCGGTCAGTCTGTTTGCGCGAGAAGATGCCCCGGTGTTGCTGGAGGCGACCGGAGCGGATGTCGCCCGGGTGGATTGTTCGTCCAAACTCAGCCCCTCGGCGCAGGCCATTCGCCGTTGCCTCCAGGAGCGTGGCGCGAGCTTTTTCAGCGAGCTGTTGCACGGGACCCGTTTGTTGGCGTCGGAAGTGGAAGACGGGCTCTGGGAATTGGTCGCGGCCGGGTTGGTGACAGCCGACGGGTTCGATAATTTACGGGCGCTGATCGATCCCCGGCGACGTCGCGCGGAGGCGTCCGATCGGAATCGCCGGCCCCGCCATGTCGGAGGTCGTTGGTCGCTCCTGAGGCCGGCAGTCGGGCAGTTTCAGATCAGCCGGCAGGCCTCGGCGGATCCGCGCTCACCATCCGCGTTCGCTCAGGTTCCTGATTCCTCGCAAGCCGCGCAGGTGACAGAGCGCATTGCGCGGCAATTGCTGCAGCGGTATGGAGTGGTCTTCCGGGACTTGCTGGCACGCGAGTCGATCGTCTCGTCCTGGCGGGATCTGTTGATCTGTTATCGGCGTCTCGAATCGTCGGGTGAGTTACGCGGGGGACGGTTTGTCGGCGGATTCACCGGCGAACAATTTGCCTTGCCGGAAGCGCTGGAGGCACTGCGGGCATTGAAGAAGCGCCCAGGCACCGCCACTCAGCAGGAGATCAACATTTCTGCGGCTGATCCCTTGAACCTGGCGGGAATTATTCTCCCGGGGCCGCGTATCGCGGCGATCCCGTCGAACTTTGTGGTGTTTCGCGAGGGCGTCGTCATTCGCACGGTGACCGGACGAAGCGCCAACGACCGGCAGGAGCCCTCGGTCCTCGAAGTGACGCAACGGGACGTCCGATCCTGATCAGATCAGCGGCGCGGGAATGGCAAGCAGCGGGCACCGTGCACCTCGCAAGACCCGTTCGGTGGTGCTGCCGCGCAACATGTCGAGTAAGCTGTCCTGCCCCTTGGTTGCCATCACAATCACATCCACATCGAATTCGGCACCTGCCGCGAGAATCCATTCGACGGGGTCGCCCTTTCCAAACAACTGGTTCCACGACCAGTCTGCCTTCTGAGGAAGCGCCAGCGCATCAACATCGCCTTCCACGCCTGCATGAACGAGCGTCATCGTGACAGGCGGCGCGCTCAGCTGAGAAACCAGCACGGTCGCGGCATCGATGGCCGGTTGAGATGACGGCTGGCTCGAGATCGGCAGCAACACACGCTGTAGCGAGGTGTCGCCGGTGGTGCGCGAGACAAATCCCGCCACGTTGGCGGGGACGAAGAGCGTGGTGACATGCATGGCGCGTGAAACGGGCTCCGCGACGGCATGATGGATCCACCGGGCGAACCCCTCATGTTTATGTGTGGCCAGGACCATGAGATCGGTCGGTGCGGCGCTCAAATGATGAATGATCGCCTGCTTAGCATCGGCAGCCAGGGCGCGAACCTTCCGGATCCGGATGCCCAGTGTGGTTACATCGCTTTTCGAGCTGGATTCCGGAAGCAGTCCCCATTGCGCGAGCGTCGGCCGGATGCGGGGAAAATCCTCGAACCCTTCGGGGGACACGTCAGGGTCCACGTGCATGATGGTCAGTTCGGCGCGAAAGACCAATGCCAGCTTGAGGGCATGGACGAATGCCACCTGGCTGTCCTGCGAAAAATCCGTTGGGTGAAAGATGCGATGGATCGCGAGGGGATTGCGCGGCGCATTCATGTCCGTCTCGTACTCCGGTGAACTGCGGTGTCTGGGTGACTGTCCGGTGATCGGTCTGTGTCGTCAGCGGTGCGCGGTTTGTAAGGCCTTGACGAGGTCGGTAGTCGACAGGGAGCCGGCTTGGCCCCAGCGGCTGAACGCATCCTGCGCGGAGGGCTGAAATGCCGGTGCATCCGGGAGATTCGTGAGCGTATTCAACGAGGCGAGATATTCGCCCTGCCCCCTGGCCGCATCGGCTTCCAGATTCTCCGCATTGTAGGCGGTGAAAGCCGCTATCGTATGCTCAGCTTTCAACAGTCCGTCTTCATTCCACCAGATGCGCCCGGAGGTCGTACCGGTGATATTGGAGGTGGTGTCGGTGGTCTCTTTAAACGTAGCTTTGAAGGAACAGGCTGACAGCAACGTCAGGAGTGCAAGTCCGCTGACTGCGGCCATGAGCGAACGACGAGGTTCTGTCATACGTAGTGCTCCTTTCTCATGCGGCGATATGAGGTAACGGTGGCCGACTATAACACAGTCGGCACGGAAATGAGCCTAGGACGGTGCCCGTTCTCGAGAGACAGGGGGGCCGTGCGCCGGAGGTAACGGTTGACAATATCCCAAGGCATGAGCACAATCGCCGGGTCCTTGATGGGGCATGAATTCGGGCGAGGCGGCCTGGTCGCTGTGATGAGCCAGGAGCAGACGCACCCCGGTGTTACAAGGAGGATCGACGATGAAGGGAGTCGTGGGGTTGGGTGTGATCGCGGGAGTTCTCTGTGCAGCGCCCTGGGCATGGGCAGAGGCGGTTCCCCTGACGCCGGGTGAGTACCAGGTGACGGCGGTGACGGAAAGCAGTAGCGGCGAGGCAGGCAAGCCGGATACCCATACCCGCTGTGTGAAGGAAGAACACCTGGTCAATCCGGATGCGGTGTTTAATTATTATGCTTTGAACGGATTCAAACCTAATCCGGCGAACAAGGTCATGAACGTGTCGATGCATGGCGGAACGGTCAGTTACGAGATTGAGGGCCTCTATGCGATCACCCGCGTGGAAGGCACGGTCTCGAACACCGGCTTTTCTGTCGTCCGTAAAGCGACGCCCAAGGGTGACAAAGCCTTGTCGGTGACGATGAAGGTGGATGGCAAACGCATGGGCGATTGCGCCACGAAGTAGATCCCTGCCTGAATCCGATTCCGAATACACCAGATAGCGGCGTGACGGAGGCCGGCTGTTCCGGCCTCCGGGGTTTGTACGCTGCTAGTTCATCCACAAACGCTGATACCATTTCTTCTCCCTGTCGGCCGGCAGGGATGCCAATCTCATGGCGTGGCGGATCTCGCTGATATTCCACCCGGTCAGCGAGGCGAGCGTCTGCGCTTCCTGCTCGTATCGCTCGCGTAATTGTTGGCGGTATGACGTGGCAGCCGCGCATTCCTCCGCCCCGGTCCACGGATGACGCAAGATGTAGCGCGCCTGAAAGTTGCCGCGATCGGATGTCTCTTGGAACATCAGGTCTTCCGGAAAGTGCGTGGCATCGTAACGGACATGCAGTCTGGTCAGGAAGACGTGCTGCGCCATCGGCATCCCTTTGCCTATCCGGCCGTTGTTCTCCTGCCAGAACACGCCGAGCTTGCGCAACTCTTCAGCCGACAGCGGATCAGCCGCGCAGGGATCACACCAGTTCATGTCCCAGGCATATTCCATGAAGACGCCGCGTTCGTATTCCCGCTTCACCTGCCGGCTGAACAGATCACGGTAGAAGTCGCCGAACTTGTCCTTCACGTAGAGCGGAATTTCCTGCCCATCCGGTAACCGCACCGTCCGGTAGTTCGTGGTTTCGACCCGGCCGTGCTTCGTGAGGAAATAGATGAATAACTCCTGCGCGCCGTCGGCATTGACCGTGCCGAGACGGATCGGCAGCATGAACTTGGGCGATTCGAACGCGATCTGCAGCGGCCGGAGGTGCGTCAGGCCAAGCTTGTCCTGCTCGCCCAGGTTCACTTTCGCGACAAAGAATTTCATCCCCTGTTTGAGATAACTCTGCAGGACCGCCGATGCTCCGGGCGGGATACGATACCCGTTTTCAGTCAGCCAAGTTTCGAGGCCGCTGCTCTCCTTGGCGGAGAGAATCAGAATGTCGTATTCACCGACCGTATATTGCGCCTCCACCGTCACGCCCAGGGCCTTGTCGCGTTCACGCGGAGCGGCCGCAGGCGCCACGCTCTTCATGGCGTCCATGCTGCGGCGTTCCATCAGGTCGTCGCGGAGGCAGGGATTCTGGTCGAAGTATTCCACCAGTCGAGGTGCGGAATAATCGGCCAGATGTTTCAGCAAAGCCGGATCGCCGACGTGGATCTGTTCTTTCTCCAAGATAGTCGGGACCGGCACCACCAGCGCGAACTCCTTCACGTCGCCCTTGAAATCATTGGCCATCGTGATCACGGTCTTGTTGTCGTGCCGTGCGATGGCCACTTCGGAGGCCTTATTGAAGAGTTTCGTATCGGCTTTGCCGACGTAAAAGCCGCAAAAAGCCGAGGCGTTGTCTGTCCAGGCGAAGAGGGCCAGCATGAGAAATAGCGAAGGAACGATGGCACGTCGCATAGGAACCTCCTTTGTTGATGACAGCACAGAGCCGAGATTGCGGACTGGTTTTGGAGCGGAGGGAGGAGAGTCACCGGTTGAAGCGCGTGCCCAGTGGTAGCGCGAACCGGGAAGTATATGATCGATCACTGGCACCAGCGGCGCGCAGGCGATAAGGCCCCACAGTGGCCCGTTCGGCTTGAACAATCCGAACTGCACATAGAGTGCGGCCAGGGACACCAGGAGCGCATAGATGATGCGCCCGATTCGTGAATCGGGTGTTGTCTTCGGGTCGGAGATCATGAAGAAGGCAAAGATGAGCAGCGCGCCGCTTTCGAGCTGATGGAGCGGAATCGTGAGCGGATCACCGAGCCGTAGCGTCCGTGCGAACAGCAGCCCGACATAGAAGGCGAGGAACGCCAGCGTGACATCGGCCCGCGCGGCGCGGGTCACGACCAGACTTCCAAGGCAGGCGAGAAGAAACGCGAACCAGGCAGCCTGTCCCCATTGCCCCGGCGAGAGCCACCCTAGCCCGCAGGCAAGAATTACGGTCAAGGCCAGATTCGTTGGATTGAAGAGGTGTTTGTCATTCCAGCGAAGGACAAACTTACTGCCGATGGCGATGACGGCTGCCAACGCGGCGACGGCTAGATCATCCGTGCGCAGCAGGAGACAGAGTGACAGTGAAGAAATCAGGGCGCTCTTGGGATCGAAGGACGGCAGGTCGGCGAGTGCGGTCCCGACGTATTGAGTGAGCAATGCGGTTCCGACCGTCACGGCGATCTGCCAGATCGACAGATCGAAGTGCAGCCAGCAGAGACCGTACACAAGGAGGGTGCTCAAGCTCGCGATTTGGTAGGAGCGGGGATCGTGCCGATAGGCTGGCGCATTCGGTTCAGGACTGGTGTGGTGCTGCTCCATAACTCCTCCCTTCACGGGAGGGTATGGGACGAAGCGGGAAATCCTTTCAGAAGAGAAGGGGGGTGAGGCGGCAGGCCGATGCTCTTTGCTCGCGGAACGCGCGGCTTCAGAAAGCCCTCGTTCGACGCGCGCAGGAGAGCATCGGCCCGCCGCCTCGCTGGGGAGAGATAGGGGGGAATAAGAAATCATACGTCACAGCAGAGGTATTCGCACTGTGTCGGCTCACCGTCTCGCCGGCGTGCGCAACCGTGACGCTCGTTATGCCTCGCGTCGCGCACCTGGCAGAACGCGCACCCTGGGAAGGACCTGGTTCTGCGCGCGCAGGAGAGCCTAGGGCCGCTGCCTCGCTGAAATGAGATGGTGGCGGGAAAGTCTCACTTAGGACGCTCTCAACCTCTAGGGATCTGCCTCATTGAATAGCACCGCATAGTCTATTAGCCTTTACGCATAGAGGGATTCCCGTCGAGGGTGATGACATGCTGATTCGTTCGTGCTTCCTGTTGGGCCTCATGGCGGTTCTGGCTGGGTGCTCACTCGAACAAGAGTTATCCCGAACACCCAGAACGGCGGTGGAGCAGGTTCTGCTGACGCAGGCCGTGAATCAAGCGCTCACGAACCTCACCGTGCAGTTGCCTGCCGGCGTCAACATTGAGCTCGATGCGACGGGACTGGAAAGCGATCGGTCACGACTGCGCATGACGAATTCGGACCTGGGCTCTTTGAACAGCCCCAACCGCGACATTCTCTACATCCGCGATACGGTGGCGGCGGAATTGGGACGCAGGGGGTATCTGGTGCGGGCACGCGACATGGAGTCGCCCTATCTCGTGCGTGTCATGGCGGAATCATTCGGGACGATGCAGGGAATCACCTTCTTTGGCATGCCGCCGGTGCAGAGCCTGCTGATTCCCTTCGCGCTCCCGGAACTGACCCTCTACAAACAACAAAACCAAAGCGGGTATGCGCGGCTCCATCTGGATATTTACGACAACCGTACCGGCGAATTTCTTGGCTCTTCCGCCACGCTTGTGGGCCGAACGTTTTACAACCAGTACACGATGTTATTTTTTCTCACCTGGAATCGCACCGATATCGATGCGCCGCCGTGATCTGCCAGTGTCCGCCCTCCCTGCCGTCGTTCGCGTATAATCCGGCCCATGCTGGAACTGCTCCTCGTGCTGGCGAGCCTGGTGGTGATCGGGCTGACAGGCCTGCTGACCGTTGTTGCCACCCCGCCTCGAATGGTCGAGCTTGGCCTCTGGGCGCTGGCTCTCGGCTTGTTGATCGGCATACCAACTGGCTGGTGGTATCACGTCGTTCTGTATCGGGCCTTGTCTTTACGCATGGCGCTGCCGCCAGGCTGGTGGCAAAGACCTGTTGCGCTGCATCCGTTACTCCAGGCGGATGAATATCGGCACGTGCGACCATGGTTTCTAGCGGGTGCGCTGGGATTTGTGCTGTGCCTTGCCGGCGGCGTGGCGGCCATTGTCGGCCTGCTGGTGATGCGGTTTTACCCCTGATGCCGCGGTTGAAGCGAGGGAGGGTTACTGAACGACCGGTATCTCGACGGCCAGCTGGGCGCTGGTGGATGGATCGTGGCTCACGACATAGGTCGCCTGTTCCTGGACGCCGGTGCCCGTGCCGGGCGAGACGGTTTCGATGAGCAGCGTTGCGGAGAATCGGTCCAGCATGCCGACTTCTTGCATCGTCAGCGGTCCGAAGGGTTTCGACGAAAGCCGGATGATGAGTGTGATTAGGCCGTTCTCGGCCGGAGGCGGCATGGGAATCTCGGTCCGTTTGCCAGGCTGGAGTTTGAGGGAGATCTTGCCGGTTTCCTGCGGCGGCCACCAGAGTCTGGTGCCGGCAGAGCCAAGGTTTTGGAGCACCTGTACATACGATTCCTGCGTCGCTTCAACGGTGAGGCGCACTGGTTCGCGGCTTCGCGCAGCCATTGCCGCAGTGACTTCCTGAGTCCGGCCATCAGATCCCCTCGTCACAAAACTGTAGCGAAGGCCCAATGGTTTCGCCTGCCCGATGCTGGAGCTCGCTTCTTCACCATAAAAGAGGGCGCGGGCGCTCGTCTTCGGGGCTGGAGCGTTCGCCGCCGATAAGCCGGCCGGCGTTTGCTGGAGGGGCGGAGCTGTCGACGGTTGCGGAGCGGCTGCCGGAGGAGCTGCGGGAGTAGCGAGCTTCCGATCGGCTGAGGCCGTCGTGCCTGCGGATTCCTTGTCGGCTGCCGCCATCGGTCCTTGCTTGTTCGAGGCATCGCGCTCGCGCCGAGACGTGGCATTGTCGGCGAGAGATTTGGACCCCGGCTGCTCCAGCGGCCTGCCTGCGACAGGCTGCTCGCGTTTGGCAAGCGTATCGGCGCGTCTGTCGTTCTTGGCCGAGTGGGTATTCCCTTTGGCTGTCCTTTCCGGCGCAGGTGCAGAGGGTGTCGGGTCCATGGCCGGTTGCGCGCGTTGCATTGCCGGCGCGGCCTGTCTGGCCTCCTCGGTCACGGTCGATTGGGTCGTGCGGTCGAGGCTCTCTTGATAGATTCTGGTCCCGAATGCGATGGCAACGACGGCTGCTGTCAGGCCTCCTGCCCAGGCGAGTCCTGCCGGTTTCCTGAACCAACTCAGCCAGCCAGGGGTGCCGCCTGTCGCAGCGGAACCCGGCTGCTTCACAGCCTGGAGGAGACGGCGACGAACATCCGGATCCGCCAACAACTCCCTCAATGCCTGTTCGTCGGCCAGGGCAGTGAACAGCTGCTGATCGTGCAAGGCCGCGGCATAGAGCCGCTTGCGCTCCTCCGGCGTCAAGGTATCAGCCGCAAAGCCGCCTAACAGATGTTCCAGCCCGTGATCAGCCATACGGTTCGTGGGTCATTCGTGAACGAAACCGTCAAAGGTAAAACGTGAAACGTAAAACGTAAGCCGAATCAGGCAACCCTCATCCTGGATTATTCCCATGTGCCGCCCATCAGGCTCAACAACTGTTTCCGGCAACGCAGGTCCCAGGTGTAAATGGTGTTGATCGACGCCTGCCCCATGAGTGTTTGAATCTCGGGAAAGCTGTGGCCCTCCAGCTTCCATCTGAACAGTTCACGACAGCGCTCTCCAAGCTGCGCCACGGCGGTCAACAAGCGGTCGACGCGCTGCTTCTGATCCAATTGGGTGGCCGGATCGTCGCCGGGATTGGCCAACGGCAGGTCATCGATGGAATCTCGATTATACTCGCCCCGCCGCAAGGATTTGCGATGGGCATCCAGCATTTTGAACCGGAGCACCTGAAAGGCCAGTGGCACCAGTTCGGTCAGCTCAGTCACGCGGGCATATTTCTCATGGAGGAGGACCAGCACCTCTTGCGTGAGATCCTCGGCGGCGTCCTGCTGGAGGCGTGATGTCGCGAAGGCCAGAATCCTTTCGCGCAGATGGGTGAGGATGTCGTCTCGCGTCATGGCAGTGGTGCTCAACGGAATGATTGTACCGACACAGGGGAAATGAGATCACCGATCGACCGAAATCCCAGCCGAAGTCCACGGCAGACTTCCACTTGCCGGTCGAAGCGGTTCCCGGTCGTCAGGAGTGTTCGCAGGGTTCCCATCCCGACTCGTCCCCATGCCGCCAGGTGGAAAACTGGCAACGGGTAATCTGTTCCGAACAGGAGACGTTCATGCACCTTCGGATATTTCCGGAGATGTAGCAGCATCCGCAGCCGGTTGGGCAACGTGAGGGCGGAAATGTCCGCATAAAAATGCGGATAGCGCCGCACGAGATCGTGCAAAGTCGGGAGGAACTTTTCGTAGAGGATCAAGCCGTAGCTGCATGCGTGTGCGGCAATGACCGTGGCGCCCTCATCCAATGCGAGGCGAAGCCGGTCCGGCTCACCCACCGACTGATCCTTGCCGATCAAGCTGAATTCATAGCCGACATGACTGAGGAACGGCAACTTGCGTTCAACCAGTGCACGATAGAAGGGAATGTAGGTCTTGTTTGCCGGATCGAATTGTTGCGCGTTCGCCAGCACTTTCACCAGCACGGCACCGGCATCCGCGCAACGATGCACTTCATCGACGGCATCGCGCCGCTGCGGGTTGATGGATACGCCGGCGAGTAATTCGTGCGGATAGGCCTGCGCCGTCTTCAGTACATAGTCGTTGCCGATAAGGAAATCGGTGTCGGCCTGGTTCAGCCGGCCGTTCTGATCATAAGCCCCGTCCATGCCGAGGAGCACGGCCTTGTGCACATGGCGTGAAGCCCGCAGTTCGGTCAGCAGATCGGCCAGATATTTCTGGTTCGCCTCACGCGGCTTTTCCGGCGAGAGGCCATGTTTCCAGAGCAGGAAGCGAAACAGGGGGCTGCGCAGGGTTTTGGAAGAGATGTAGCAGCCGTTGTCGCCGTCGGGCAGTGCCGCAAGATGAACGTGGCAATCGATCAGCGATTTGTTGATCTGGTTCGTCATGGGTGTATCAAAAACCGGTTCCCGGTCGTTCGTCTGTCGATCGCGACTTCGCCCCCGACAACGATTCACGATTGGCGAATATGGAGCCGTTCCATCGCAATCCGTTTGAGGGCCCGGAGATCCAGCTTGCCCGTTCCCAGAATGGGAAGCGCCTCGACCTTGAAGCAATGGCTATGGGAGGGCAGAAACAAATTAGGAAGGCCTGCGGCCGAGGCCTTCGCCAGAATCTGCGGCAGTCGTTCTTCGGCGAGGGTATGCAGAACGGCCAGCTGTTCTCCTTTGCGTTCATCCGGCACGCCGGTGACCGCGCAGATTTGTAGTTCTTCTCCGGAGGCGAGTTGCAGCGCCTCTTCGACCAGACGATGCGGCACCATTTCACCGCCGATCTTGGAAAAACGTGACAGCCGATCGGTGATCGTCAAGAAGCCGTCATCATCAAGCGTCGCGATGTCGCCTGTAATGTACCATCCGTCGCGCATGGCCTGAGCTGTCAGATCCTCGCGCCCTAAGTAGCCGTTCATGACGTTCGGGCCTTTTACCAGCAACATCCCGGGTGTGCCTGGTGGGAGGATGGCGTCAGTCTCGGGATCGACGATACGAACCGACACGCCGGGAAGCGGTTGGCCGACGGTCCCGCGCCGCGAGGCCGGTTGGAAGAATCCCGCGGCTCTGAAATCCGGACAGTTCACGGCAATCACCGGGGCGCATTCCGTCACGCCATACCCCTCGATCGGGCCGATGCCGAACCGGTCCTCGAACGACTGGCAGAGACGCAGCGGTAATTTTTCCGCACCTGTCAGTACGACCCGCAGCGTGCTGAATTGTTCGGGAGTGCAGCGACGTTGATAGAGCTGCAAAAACGTCGGTGTGCAGACGAGAAACGTCAGGCGATGTTTGGCGCACAGTTCTCCGATGGCCGTGACATCAAGGGGCGAGGGATGGAATACGGTGGCGGCGCCGTTGAGCGCGACGTACCAGAATACGAGATAGCCGAACGAGTGGAAGAGGGGCAGAATGCCCAGGATGCGATCCTCCGGGTCCAGGGGAAGTACTTGCGAGACGGCCTGCACATTGGCATCGATGCTGAAGTGGGTCAGCATCACCCCTTTAGGTTCGCCTGTGCTGCCGCTGCTGAAGATGATGGTGGCCAGATCATCCATGGTCACGCGGCGGGTTTGTCCGCAGGCCGATTCAATGAGCCGGAGTGGGGCGAGTATCGCGAGGGCCGCGGCGAGCGCTTTCTGCAGGCTGCCGATGGTGGCGCCGATGTCTTCCAGCCACAGGACCGTCGGCCCGTCTGGGACCTCGAGCTTCGCCTTCTCGATAAACTTGCGGCTGGTGACGATGGTGTGGAGCTGGGCCTGCCGCACGGCCGATTCGAGCCCGGCCTTGCCGACGGTGTAATTGAGGTTCACGCTGGTGCGGCCGGCGAGTGCGGCCGCGACCGTGGTTAGCGCCCCCGCGACGGTCGGCGGTAGCAGCAGGCCCACGGAGGTTTGTCCTCGCCAGTGGGGCGTCAGCGCGCGGGCCAGGGCGATCGCGCCGATCAAAGCCTGGAGCGACGACACATGGGGTTTCGTCACGTCGGCCATCGCGAGGCGAAAAGGATGCCGCCGCATACTGCGGACAAACGCCGCATGCAGCGGACGCCGTGAAGCCTTTCGCCAGTGCCAGGCGCTTTCGCCGAGTTCTCTGACGAGCCGGCGAAGCTCATGCGCCGGGGTGCCGGTAGGAACCGGGGCCCCGAATGACACAGTCACCGGATAGGGCAGCCGCTCCGGCCATTTGGTCACAAACCGCCCTCCGACAAAACTGAAGATGCTTCCCCAGACCCGATCCAGATGCACGGGGACCACCGGCACCTCGCGGCCTTTCACGATCCGTTCGAATCCACGGCGGAACGGCAGCAGATTGCCCGTGCGCGTGATTTGTCCTTCGGGGAAAATGCAGACCAGATCACCGTCGTCGAGGGCCTGGCCCGCATCGCGCAGGGCCCGGAGAATGACGCGAGGGCCGCCATCGGAGGCAATCGGAATCACGTTCAGCGCCCGCATGAACGGTTTGAACAGGGGGAGGTTCACATAGTGGGCATCGACGACAAACCGGACAGGCCGATCCAGGCTCGCAATCAGCAAAAACCCATCGATAAATGAAATATGGTTGGGGACGAGCAGGGCGCCACCCGTGACGGGTACGTGGGTTTGCCCGACAATACGCAGCCGATAGATCGTATGGGTCAGGAGAACCAACACGAGACGCAGGAACGTTTCGGGCATCAACCACATGGCCCAGGCCGTTCCGATGGTGGTGACGCCGGCCGCGGCGAGGAAGATTCCGACGGTCGAAAGGCCGACATTCGCCAGCAGGCCGCCGCTCAGGGAGCCCAGCAGAATGCCCGTGAAGACGCAGATATTTTCCAGCGCGATGACGGATCCCCGGCGGTCGTGCGGCGCGCGCCACTGCACCAGGGCATTGATGGGAATGAAGATGAGGGCACTCGACATGCCCAATGCGATCATCAAGACCAGCGTGCCGGTGAACCCCGGCATCCACCAGCCGAGCGTCAGCAGAAACGTGGCGACGCCCGCCGCTCCCAGAGGGACCAACCCGTATTCCACACGAGACCGGGAGAGGCGGCCGACCACGAGAGCACCCAGTCCGATGCCCACTGAAATGAGTGCGGAGGGGACGGTGGCGAGCGCGTCCGACAGACCGAGCACGGCCTTGGCATAGACCAGGACGTTCTGCACGACGAGGCTGGCAATCGTCCAGAAAAATACCGCGCCGGTAATGGCCAGTCGTAACAGACGATCCGCGCGCAAGGCTGAGAGCGCGCCGCGCAAGGTGTCGAAGAGTCCCCCGGTCGCACGCGCGGGGGGAACCGGCGGCACGGCCCAGGCTGCGGCGAAACCGATCAGCGCCAATATGGTCAGTGCAAGCGGAGCAAGCCAGGGTTGGGGTCCGGCGCCGGCCAGCAGAAACCCTCCGGCGGTGGTGCCCGTCAAAATCGCCAGGAAAGTGAATAATTCTAGAATACTGTTGCCCCGGGCCAGCTCTGCATGCGGCAACAGTTCTGGAAGAATGCCGTATTTGGCCGGGCTGAACAGGGCGCTATGGACACCCATGCAGGCGAGCATCACGAGGGCCCAGGGGCCTCCCGTGGGATGCGACAGCAGGGCGAGTGTGGCGCCGGCCATGAGCAGAACTTCCACCCCCTTCATGGTGATGATGACGGTCCGCTTGCTCAGCCGGTCGGCAAAAAAACCCGCCACGAACGAGGTCAGGACCAGGGGAAGGGTAAACACCACCATTGCGAGCGTGGTCTGCGTTTGCGAGGCCGTTTCAAGATCCTGGCCGGGCGCGAGGGTCGAGGTGGCGGCCCGGATGCCCAGGAGGGCCACCATAAATTTCCAGGCATTGTCGTTGAAGGCCCCGCAAAACTGTGCGATGAGCAACCCCCGCAACGGGCGCGCGGGCTGGGGTGAGGAATCCGACTGCGGATCGATAGGTGCCTCCTTGGCCTGGTGAAACACAAGCGCCTGTGAACAGTGAGGGTTCAGTCTGCCGAAACTGCTGGAATGATGCAATTACGTATCACGGCGGCGTTGGATCGACACGCTCAACCGGAAGCCCTTCGAGCGCCATAATCCGCAAGGCATTGGTCGTCGGGCAGGGGCCTGGCTTGAGACGGTAATCGAAGTGCAGGGCGCCGTCCACGACGGTTTCTTGAAAGTGGACATTGGTGACCGTGGACAGCTGCTTTTCTAATTCAGCGAGCTCCAGATCGTGGGTCGTCACCAGGCCGAATCCGTTACCGCCTGCGAGTGCGGTAATGAGCGCGCGCCCGCCGATGAGCCGCTCCCGGTTGTTGGTGCCTTTGAAGACCTCGTCGATCAGCCACAGCACCGGCGGTCCTTGTCGGTCCCTGGTGCTGTCCAAAATGGTTTTGAGCCGTTTCACCTCGGCATAAAAAAACGAGAGGCCGCCGTCGAGGGAGTCATCCACACGGATGCAACTGCCGATGCGCACCAGCGACCAGCGAAAGGCCGTGGCACACACCGGAGCCCCCGCCTGCGCGAGGCAGGTGTTGAGGCCGATGGTTCTCAGAAACGTGCTCTTGCCGGACATGTTAGAGCCGGTGACCAGAAAGATCCGTCCTCGCCCCTGCAATGTGACGTGGTTGGGCACGCGGACGGCGGCCGGAATGAGCGGATGCGCCAGCCCTTCAGTCACGAGCCTCGGCGCATCGCCGTTTTCTTGCGTCTCCGCGCCGGCGTGATGCAGCGTCGGCCAAAAGTAGTCCGGGTGCAGGTGGGCGAAGGTGGCGAGGGACGCCGCGGCATCCAATTCGGCGAGCAGTTCGAACCAGAGCGGCGCTGCCGACGCAATCCGGTCCTGGAGCTGTTGCAGGCGATAGGTATGGAAGAGATCCCACGGGCCGACGGCGTTGATGAGATAGTGGACCAAAGGATGGGCGCGCACGCTGAGCCGGTTCATCAGGGAGGCGGCCTGTTTCAGCGAGCGCGACGGACTGCTGTGTTGTTGCAGGAGCGGACCGCAGAGCCGGGCCAAATGCGGAGTGGCACGATAGGCGCGCCGTTCCAGATAGCCGAGCACGGAACTGAGGCGTTCCAATTGCAGGTGCAGCGACTGGGCATGGTCGAATATTTCTTCAGACCGGCTGCGGACCGAAAGGAACAAGAAGGCATACAGCCCGAACGACAGCATCCAATAATTGCCCAGGCCGGACATCAAGTCGGCGAGCAGCAGGGCGGCTGTGGTCAGGGCGAGGACCGATTCCGTCAGCAACATCGGCATGAGCCCTGAATCGTCCACCCGTTTCTGCAACACCGAAAGCAGCCGCCGCCCGTCGATATCGGCTTCCTCCATCGCTTGGGCTTCCAGGACCAATCGGTCTCGAAGCAGCGAGAGAGGCGTCAATTCGCGGATGAGGGTCTGCCGGCTTGACCATTGGGCGGCACGAGGCGGCTGCTCCAAGAGCCACGAAGCGAGACGTTGCCGGCCCTGGGAGGAAATCGTGTGGTCGATTAAATGGAGCAGGGAGCGCGGACCGGCCAAGTCAAGGTCCCTGGCATACCCATGTCGCTCCGGAACGGGTACCTCACGAAGCGGAATCTCCGTCCATTTTAAACTGAGGCGCGCCAGGTGCACCCGTTTGATGCCTTGCCAGCGCCGGAGTCGATGCAAGCGATATTCGAGCCTGTTATGATACCAGGCCACGATGAGGAACAGGATGAAGCCGGACGCGAGCACGAGATTGCCGAAGAGCGTCCAGCCTAACTTATGCGGAATGACGGCACCGAGGAGGCTCGCAACAAAAATCGTGAGACGAGCGGTGGTAAACCGCGCGCTGATGCGGCGGCCATTCGTGTCCAAATGAGCCGCGCGCCGGAGCGCATGGATCAGATGCTGCTCACGGGAGGGTTTCGATCCTGGTGACGTGGCTGGGTTCACAACAATGCTGACGATACTGGGAGTCTGAGATGGCGTCAACCTCCAAGGCAGATCAAATTTCTCCGTCCGACCCCGCGGCGGTGGACACAGGAGACTGGATTCAAGTCGATGTGCGGACCTCCCTGGATGCCGGTGAGCTGTTGGGGGTCTTGAACGATCCTGACGTGACCGGAGCTTGGCAAGAGGATGACCAGGTGTATCTGTATTGGCCTGCGGGCCGTTGTGGCCCCGATACCTGGCAGGACCTCAAACGTGCGCTGACCCAACTGGGGCACCCGGACCCGGATCATGCGGTAACGATCAATCACCTGACGAATCAGGATTGGAATGCACAATGGTCCCGTCTGGTGGAACCGATCAGGATCGGGGGGGTGGTCATCAGGCCGAGCTGGAAGGAGCTGCCGCTGGGTCCCGGCGAGATCGAACTGATCATCGATCCCAAGCAGGCGTTCGGCACCGGCCATCATGCAACGACGCAGCTATTGATCGAATGGCTGCAGCAGCTGGTGCGACCGGACGATCGCGTCCTGGATGTGGGGACCGGCAGCGGGATCCTGGCGATGGTGGCCTTACGGCTCGGGGCAGCGGAAGCACTGGGTGTGGATTTCGACGCGGTCGCGGTGGAGTGCGCGAGGGAATATGCCCAGGTCAATGGATTCGACGGGCGGCTGACGCTGGCTGTGGGACATGCCCAGGCTCGACAACCTCATGAGATGATCGATCCCACCCTGGTTCTGGCCAATCTGGATCGGCAGACCCTCCTGGCATCCGCCGAAATGCTCTGCGAGTATGCCGCCGGTGGCGCCCGGCTCTTGTTGTCCGGGTTGTTGGTTGAGCAGCGGGCGGAAATTGAAGCGGCCTATGCCTCTCGCGGAGTCTATGTGAAAGCCATTCGTGAACGCGACGGGTGGCTTGCCTTGGAAGCCACCGGGATGGAAACATGTGACGGCGGCCTCTGTTCCTGATGTGCCCATGAAGCGACCAGCGGCTCCACATCTGCACCAGGTCAGTCTGTCCGATGGCGGGGTCCCGAAGCGCGCCGTCCCGTCAGCGATGATCACCATCGACGGACTGGCCGGCGATCGCCAGCGCAACCGGAAGTATCACGGAGGCCGAGATCGGGCAGTCTGCCTCTACTCATTGGAAATGATCGAATCCTTACGCGCCGAGGGGCATCGCATCGAACCGGGTTCGTCGGGGGAAAACCTCACGGTGGCCGGTCTCGATTGGTTGCATCTGGCACCGGGTGACCGACTGATGATCGGTGAGCAGGTCCGACTCGAAGTGACCAGTTACACCACACCCTGTCGCTTGAACGCGTCATGGTTCAAAGACGGGAATTTTCGTCGAATCGCGCAGGAAGCGCATCCGGGCTGGAGCCGTCTCTACGCGCGAGTACTCAGTGAGGGAGTGGTGAAGCCCGGTGATGCAGTGGTGGTTGACGCGTGCACCGAGCGGTCAGTGATCTCTGAACTCAATGTAGGAACGAATGATGAAGCGCGTACTTGAACCGGAATTGATGGATGATGCGGCGCAAGCTCGCGCCTATGCGAAGGCGGATTTTTCCGAAGAGAACCAGGGCTTCGTCGATCGCTTTCGGGAGTACTTCCCCGACTGGAGCGGCGGCCATGCCGTTGATCTCGGCTGCGGACCTGGTGATATCCCGATTCGCTTTCTTCGGGCCTATCCGGAGGCGCGAGTGACCGCCGTAGACGCGAGCCGTCCCATGCTGGATTTGGCGGCGGAGGCTATCGCCGGCGCAGGATTGACGGATCGCATCACCCTCTGCTGCGAGCGGTTTCAGTCGCTCGCGTTACCGGAGCAGGCCGATGCGCTGCTTTCGAACAGTCTTTTGCATCATGTGCCGAATCCGCTTCAATTCTGGTTTCGGCTGAAGCAACTCGCGAAACCGGGGGCCTGCATTCTGGTCATGGATTTACTGCGGCCCGAATCTCCTGAAGCCGCCCAGGCGTTGGTCGAGCAGTATGCAGCCGATGAAGATCCGATTCTGAAGCGGGACTTTTACCACTCCCTGCTGGCGGCGTTCACTGAAGACGACGTGGCGGCGCAGTTGGCGGAAATGAATTTATCGCGGCTTCTCATGGATGTGCCGGACGATCGCCACTGGGTGGTGGGCGGAATCATTCCCTGACCGTCTGTCGATTCAATAGCTCGCCGCGAAGGCTCAGGTGGATAGCTCCATGAGCGGTGTTCGTCCAACCGGGTTCTCCTCCACAGCGACCCTGCGCTCCTTGCACTCCACGCTGCTCGGCTGCCTGCTGGTCATTGTCCTGGTCTCCCCCGCTGAGTCCGCAGGAGGCCTCCTTGAACAATTGCGCAAACCTCGCCTCAGCCCAGAACTGCAGGTTCATCCTGAAGTGCCAATGATCATGATCCCGGAAGGCGCCTTTCGTATGGGTGCCGATGGAACGGATGCCTTGGAGGACGAGAAACCACAGCATGAGGTGTGGCTCGACCGGTTTGAGATGGATCGTGATGAGGTGGCGACCGGCCACTACGCTGAATTTCTTGCTTCCACGACACGACCGGCTCCCTGGCAATGGGAGTCGGTGGATCTCTCGCTGCACAGCGACCGTCCGGTCATCGGCGTCAGCTGGTTCGATGCCGAGGCCTATTGCAGATGGCGTGGAAAACGTCTCCCCACTGAAGCCGAGTGGGAGAAGGCGGCACGTGGGAGCGATGGACGATTGTTTCCATGGGGCAATCAGAGCCCGCGTGAGGAATTAGCGAATTTCGGGTTAGGGGCCAGATTCAGCTACAGCCAGGTGCTGGCTCCTGTGGAGCGCTACGAACAGGGGCGCAGCCCCTATGGTCTGTCTCAGATGGCAGGAAATGTTGGGGAATGGGTGGCGGATTGGTATGGCTCGGCGTATTACGAAACCGGGTCGCGCCGCAATCCATCCGGGCCTGAGGTCGGATCGTTTCGGGTGGTGAGGGGAGGCTCCTGGTCAGACCTGCCAAAGTATCTGCTGACCTATGGCCGCTTCAAGCTACCGCCGGAGACTCGCAATAGCTACACGGGATTTCGATGTGCCAGAGACGGTGGGCAGCCTGCTTCGCCGTGAGCCGGGCGCCCTTGCGCACCGGCTCACGGTTTCTTGCTTGATCTAAAACAGACTCTTACTGACTTCCGCCGATTTCGCGCTTTCATTTCCCGACTTGTCAAAGGCCGAGACCGCAAAGAAGTAGGTGGCTCCGAGGGGAAGGTTCGGCACCGTGAAGCTGGTGGCGTTTGTCACCTCGAACGGTCCCACGACTCCGTAACTGCCTGATCTCGTTCCGACATAGATGCGGTAGCCGGCGAGGTCAGACTCGGTATTGGCGTTCCAGCTTACCGTGGCGCTGGCAGTCTTGGGCGCCGTGGTCGAGGCGGACGACGTCGGGGTTGGCGTCGTTGTCACAGGGACCGGTGACGACGGGCTGGGAGGAGGCGGGGGCGGCGAGGTCACCGTTGGTTGAGTCGGTGTCGTCGGCGTGCTGGCCGCCTGACCCGCAGCGACCGTGAACGTCACCGGAATGCGGAGCGTATTGGCGAAGTTATTCGGACCGGATTCAACGATGTACACGACTCCCGTATAGGTACCGGCCGCCAGGCCAGCCGTTTGGGCGGTGATCACCAGCTGATCGGTTTCGGTTGTAATGGTCTGGGTGCTGCCATAGGGCGGATTCATCCAGATCCATCCCTGGTTCGTGCTCAGGTAGTAGACGTGTTGGTCGGTTCCCGTTTTGCGGAGCGTTAAGGTCCCGACGTTATTGGCGCTCGTCAGACTCAAGGCGGACGGCGTGACCTGAATCGGTCCGGTCGTCACGGTGGCCGGTGCTGGCGGGGCCGGAGCCGGGGGCGGCGGTACAACCACCGGTGTGGGCGGCGGGGGCGGTGTCAGGACGACTGGTTTCGGCGTCGGGGTGACAGCAGGGGGCACTGCCGCAGGGGGCGGAGGCGGCGGGGCGACGGCCGATGCCGTGACGGTCAGGGTGACCGGGATGCGCAGCATGTTCTGGAAGTTATTCGGACCGGATTGGACGATGTACACCACGGCGGAGTGGGTGCCGGCTGGAAGGTTGGCCGTTTGCGCCGTGATGACCAGTTGATCGGTTTCGGTTGTAATGGTCTGGGTGCTGCCATAGGGCGGATTCATCCAGATCCACCCCTGGTTCGTGCTGAGAGAGTAGCTATGTTGATCGGTACCGCCCTTACGCAGGGACAAGGTTCCGACGGCGGTTTGGCCCTTGACGGCACTGAGCGCCAACGCTGCCGGGCTCGAGGTGATGGCCGTCCCGGTCACGACCGGTGGTACGACGGGAGCCGGAGGGGGAGGCACGGCCACGGGGCTTGGCGTCGGGATGACGGCAGGGGGGGCAGGGGGAATCGACGCAGGGGGCACTGCCGCAGGGGGCGGAGGGGGTGGGGCCACCGCCGAGGCCGTGACGGTGAGGGCGACTGGGATGCGGAGCATATTGGTGAAATTGTTCGGTCCCGAATCGACGATGTACACCACGGCGGAGTGGGTTCCTGCTGGAAGGTTGGCTGTTTGCGCCGTGATCACCAATTGATCGGTTTCAGTCGTAATGGTTTGCGTGCTGCCATAGGGCGGATTCATCCAGACCCACCCCTGGTTCGTGCTGAGATAATAACTATGTTGATCCGTGCTGGATTTTCTCAGATTCAATACGCCCACCGCCGTCTGTCCCTTCGGGGCGCTAAGGACCAGGGCGGCTGGGCTGGTCACTAGGGGAGCCGTGCCGCTGCCTTGGGCCTTAACAATGACCGCGTCAGTCGAGGACTGCTGCAGCAGGCTGAGCGTGGAGTCTGCGGCAGCGGCGGTTGGGATCAAGGCTGTGGAGCACAGCGCGGAAGATAAGCAACCGGCAACACCGATAACCAGCACACTCTTGGGCGTCTTCATGATGGTTCCTCCGGAATTTCGAGGCGCTGGATGAGCAACCGGCATGCCAGCAAGAAATTCCTGCGAACGTCAGAAAGCCGCGTCACGAGCCATTTTGCAAAGATTCGCGCTGCGCGATAGTGTTCGTTGTTTTTTCGTTGTGCAAGTTGGAGCAGTGGGTGCAGGAGAATGCCTTCGATCCTCCTCTCACGTGCCACTGGATGCGAAGCAGACGGGGCAGCGTCCTCTGGTCTAACACTTCTTGGTGCGCTGGTTGGGGAATGGAGCGAAGTTAGGCTGTCGGAGGAGCAGCCACCCAATCCGTAAGCAATGCCAGCATGCGCTGGAAGTCGGACGGGTTGGTGAATCGGTGATCAGCGCCGGGAAGAATGTCCAGGTGCTTGGGGCCTGCCAATGAGGCGTACAGCCGTTGGCTTTGGTGCAGGGGAACATACTCGTCATGATCCCCTTGGACGATCAAGGTCGGTGCGGTAATGGTGCGCGCCGGTTCATAGGCGATGCGGTTGAGGCAATCCTCGTAGAAGGCATAGTCAAGGGGGAGGCGTGAAGGCCCTCCATGCAAATCCGGGATCGTGTTTGTCCGTTGCCACTCATGCAGTCCGTCTTCCCCCAGCTCTAAGCGAAGCTCTTCGCCGAAATCAACGACCGGGCATTTGAGTGCGAGGCAGGCGAGCGGTGGATGATTCGCCGGCGCAGAGTGGTGCAAGTCTGTCCACTCAGCGGCGGCGAGGATTGAGAGAAGGCCACCGAAACTGGACCCGACGAGTGCCAGTCGACGGTAGCCTCGGGTCATGACATAGGTCAGCGCGGCGTGCGCCTGAGCCACTCCAATACTGGTCGTCAGTTTGGCAAAGGGCCCCTCGCTGTCACCATGGCCGAAACAGTCGAAACGGAGCGTGGCGATGCCGCGTTGTTGTAAAAGCTCAGCCAGGGCTTGGTTGCTGGTGCTGTTCTTGTGGGACAAAAAGCCATGGCAGAGCACCGCGATCGAGTCGGTGGTGTGCTGCGGTTTGTCGAGCACGGCCCCAATCCGGTTGCCGGCCTGATCACGAAATGACAGCGCTTCTTCCATAGGGTCAGTCGTTCTGGCGATCCGGGATGCGATCGCGGTTATTTCGTCGTTCCTTCATGCCACGGCTGAGCACCGGTTGCCTGTGCGATTTTTATGGTGACCATGGTGAAGTGAAGCAGCAACAGCCCCAAGCTTATCCATGTGCCCGTTTGAATCCAGGGTGATGAAAGGGGCAGATTCCAGGTCAACGAGGCGACGAGCACTAACCCCAAGGAGCCAAAACTTACGGTGGCCACCTGTGCCGCACGCCAACGATTCATGATGCGTTCAAGCTCCTCGCGATAGGGTCCCCGCTTTTTTTGATTCGCGATCCGCGAGGCGGCAAGCAGGGGCGGGAGGGCGAAAGACAGTGCACCGACCATGCTTTGTAGGAGAAATCCGAGGAACGCCGTGTGCGTATAGGCAACCAGATGCAGCGTGCCATAGGGCATGGCCGGCGGTGTCCATAACACATTGATCCCGAGTGCCAAGCCGATTCCGGTCATAATCATCAGGAAGGTCAATGCCGTAAGGAGATGGTCCGTGGCAGCGGCACCAGGCTGTCCTGCCTGGCTCCACGTGCGCAGCAGGTTGATGCAGCACAGCGCCAGCGTGACCAGGAGAATGCTTCCCGCGGCCAACTGTATCTGGACCGAGGACAACACAAACCCCGTGATCAAGCCGGCGGCGGAGGCCGGCAGAAGCAGCATGACCACCTGCCCCAATCCTGCGCTGCGTAGGGGGTGACGAACCATCAGTGGGAGCACCAGTTGGATCGTCCCGACTGTTCCAAGTGTGAGGAACAGCAACAGGCTTGCATGGAGATGGCCGAGACGGAGAATGCCGTGCCAGGTGGGATACCAGGCATCGGCGAGCAGGCCTCCCACGACTAGGCTGCCGAACAGTCCGGCGAAGCTGATGCCGAAATAGACATGTGACAGCGGTGTCCAGCCTGAGCAACTCCGTAGCCCGGTCATCATCCGGCGGGCCATCGGAACAAAGAGTGCGGCCAGCAGGAAGCCTGCGCCCAGAGTCACCGTGGGATTTCGCAACCAGGCTCCGACAGCAAACCCCAGGGCCGCCAGATTCATGCTGAGAAACAGCAGCCGGTGGGTCGTCCGTTTACCCTCATGGCTGGCCAGATCATGTGCCGCGATCGCCAGGCCGGTCATCACTTGGAGCAACCCGCCGATCAGCACTCCGTGCACGTGCAACAGGCGCAGGCCGGAGGGAAGCGGGCCTCCCCGTACGATGCCTCCAAATGACGCGAGTCCCAACAGCGAGGTCAGCAGCAGCCAGCCCCATCCGGTCAGCAGAAACGAGAGTGACGATCCAAGCCCTCGACTCATAGTCGTTAACCCTGGTTCAAAAAGTAAAAGTGATTGGTCGGACCTTTGCCATGGCCGATGGCCAGGCTATGCCTGATGGCCTCAGTGAGATAGGTCTTGGCGGTTTGAACGGCGTCCGGGACACTTTTGCCCCGGGCGAGATGCGCGGCAATGGCCGAGGCGAAGGTACACCCGGTGCCATGCGTATGGGGCGTGTCGATGAATTCACCCTTAAAGATGTTGAAGAACCGCCCGTCATAGAGAAGATCCGTTCCGCGATCTTTTTGCAGATGGCCTCCCTTGATGAGGACATGGGCGCAACCGAATTGATGGATGATCTTGGCGGCCCGGCGGGCGTCGGCCAATGAGGTAATCTCGATCCCAGAAAGCTGCTGCGCTTCATGGACGTTGGGCGTCACGAGCAAGGCCAGCGGGAAGAGCATGCTCTTGAGGGTATCGATGGCATCCGGCTTCAACAGCGGTTGTCCGCCTTTCGCGATCATGACCGGGTCCACCACGAGAT
Organism: Nitrospira sp.; assembly: GCA_020853775.1. GTDB lineage: Bacteria > Nitrospirota > Nitrospiria > Nitrospirales > Nitrospiraceae > Nitrospira_A. The sequence continues at coordinate 31,623 of JADYYH010000010.1, read as the reverse complement.
TTTTCACCTGCTGGGGTTTCAACAGTTTCACGACGGCTTGGATAATCTCTGCGGACGAGAGCATGCCGGTTTTTACCGCCGCCACGTCAAAATCGTCGAAGATGGCATCGAGTTGAGCGGCGATGATCGACGTGGGCAATTCGAACACGTCGGCGACCTCTTCCGTATTCTGGGCCGTGATGGCCGTGATGACCGACATGGCATAGACGCCATTGGCCGACATGGCCTTCAGATCTGCCTGAATGCCTGCGCCTCCGCCTGAATCCGAACCAGCTATCGACAAGACTTGTTTAATCATGGTGGTTTCCTGTGCGAGTGATGGGACGTCGTGACCTACGGTGTGGGGGGCGTTGATTCTTGCGTGGCCGGGGCGCCCGATTCGGCGACCGGCGCAGAGTCGATTTTGAGTCCGTCCAGGGTAATGATCCGATCCGCTCTGGGGGAGGTTTCATGGTAATGCAAGCTGATCGGGCCTGTCGGGGGCTTATCGGTAGCCAGGAACGAGAGGCTCGCATGCTGCTGTCGTTTGGGGGTCAGCTCCATTCCGCGCGTGCAGAGGCCTTCTCGGTTCTGTGCGACATCCTGTTTCCACTGCTCCCCGTGCTCATCCAGCAGATAGGTGTCGAGAAGCTGGCAGCCGATTTTGACCGGATGCGTCGTGCGGTTGGTGAATAAGAGATCAAGGCCGATCAGATCGTCCTGCCGTGTCATGCTCAGAATCGTGACCTTGTACAGTTCGTTTTCATGGGCGCTCAGGACCGGAGCGGGTTCCTTCACCACTACTCCGGCCGTGGGCGCGGCCGTGGGTGCGGCGGCCTGTTTGAGCAGGGCTGCCAAGGGGCCGGATTTCGGGACGATGGTCCGTGACGCGCCGACGGGGTAGACCGTATAGGGCCCGATCAGTTTGGCGGTGACCTGAATGCCCTCAGGAATCTCCAGGTAGGCGCCGGTCACGTAGAGGTCGGCGCGCAGGGCCTTGGCGACTTTCTTGGCCGCTTTAGCTTGCGACGTATCGAGATGGGTCAGCTGGTGCTTTTCCATCGTGGCGATCAGCAGCTTGCGATCGACCACTTTGAGCTCTCCAGCCACCAGCAGATGGGTGGCCAACTCTTCCGCCAGGAATTGGCCGATGGGCGTCACGTCGCCTTTGCTGTCCACAAAGTCCAACAGCGCGAGCCGCGACTTTTTCATCTTGATCGCCTCGGCCGCCACCCCTTCGGCGAGTTCTTTGACGCTGTCCTCATACTTGGAGGCAGCCAGGGACGTGGAATGGCAGAGGACAAGCAGGATGAGGCAGGGTAAGAGACGAATCATCGGCACCCGTGTACGGTCACGTGACGCATGGTCCACATTATACTCACGCTGCCGATGCTGTCCAGCCCGTGAGCGTCAGGACGACAACCTGGGCAAGAAGGCTTTGGCCAACGCCCGCCCGAGCCCATACCCGAAGGGCAGAATCATGAGCAAGAGGATCGGCAGGTAGAAGTAGGCGAGCGCTCCCTGCGCATCGGGATGGATGAGCACCTCCACATGGACCCAGCCGGCGATGAGGACCATGCTCACTCCCGCCGAGAGGAGGCCAAGCGCCCGCCGGTGGGCAATCAGGGCGTTGTGCGCCGCGGCGGCCCCGAGGTGGAACAGGATGAGCACCGCCAGGATCACGAAGGGCAGCGCCGTCAGTATCCCGACTAAGAACAAATTGTAGCCGGGGGCAAAGAGATGCAAGGTGAATGACCGCCAGGCTCGTGGGTAGGGAATCGCACGAACGAGGATCTCTACCGCCAGCATGATGATCCAGGGAAGGAGCAATCCGCCGAGCAGACTGATCCAGACGCCCACCCGCGCCATCATCCGGAGTCGAGGGGACTGTTGCTGTGCGATATCGGTCACCGTGGCAGCTCCTTCGTCAACGGGTCGACGTTGGCCACCGCTCCGGATTCGATTGCGTTCATGGCTTCGGAGACGGCCGCGCGGACGACGGGGTCGGAGTCCTGATGGTGTTGCAAGGTCGCCAGGGCTTGCTTGGCGGCAACCCCCATCCCGCCGAGGGTTTCGGCGGCCAGATAGCGAATCAGGGGACGTTCATCCTCCAGCAGGGCAAGCACCGGCGGCAGGGCGTCGCTGGCCGCCGGGCCCAATTGGGCCAGTTGGTGCAACGCATAGTCGCGTGCAGAGGAATGTCCCAGCATCATGCCCAGGGATTCGATGTGGGATGCATCTCCGGCTCTCGGTTTGTCCAAGGCCGTCCGCGCGAGCGTGGCGATTCCCTTGTCCGGATCGTTCAGGATCGGTGTCAGAGCGGCCACCGCATCAGCGGACAACGGCACCGTAAAAGCAAACTGAGCCACCGCCGTTTGGCGCACGAGCGAAGAGGAATCGCGTAGTCCATCGAGAAGGGCGGCGCCGATCGGGGGAGACGGAATGCCGATGCTCGCCAATGCGGTGAGGACGTTGCGGCGTAAGAGCGCATCGGGATCATGCGCGGCGGCCAGCAGTGCGGGTACCGCCGGTTTGGCGATCGGGCCCAGGCTGCCGATCACCGCGCAGGCGGTGCGACGTTGCTGCACGTCCGCATCGTGAAGCCGCGGAATGAAATAGGTCATGACGCGACGAGCTGTCGTCAAATCGATCCACTTCAGCGCGGCGGCGGCGGTGGTATTGGCATGTTGACTGCCGTCCTGCATGGCCTGGCTCAATAGTTGCGGGACGGCCGATCGCGCCGCGGGGCCGATGTGCCCCAACTGTTCGGCCGCGACAATTCGTGTGGACGGATCATCGTCCTTGAGCAGCTCGATGAGTGTCGGGACGACCCGCGCTCCGGTTGAAGACCAGTACCACAGCCCAAGCAAGCCCAGCATCAGGGCCACTCCCAGCAGATGGAGCCGGATCTCGCGTGGGCTCAGGATGGATGGAGATGAAGTGTCTGCCGTCATGTGAAGTCAGCCAAGGCCGCCGTCAGGGGATGGGGCCGGCAAGGCCTTTCAGGCGAGGTCGCTACCCTTGTTCATACTACAGGGATATTCCACGCATAACCTAGGTCTTTACCTTGTAGCCCCTATTCGACGGCAGGTGTAGCGTGAGAATAGGACAACCAGGAACAGAGGAGGTCATCATGCCTGTTTACTTCCTCATCGCGTTGACGATCCTGTTTTGTGCCATCGCTATCTGGGCTTCAGTCACTCAAGAGAGCATTCCCATGAGAGGTGATGAAGAGCCGGATTGGGATGCTGAACCGCTCAATCAGCCGCAACCGCAAGAATACCGCAAGGCCGGTTGAGCGCTTGGGCAGCCTGCTGTTCGAGCAGGTCGGACGCTACCGGCGTCAGTGTTCACTCCCTCGCATGGCAGGAATGACTGTACGGACTGCGTGGTGTGTTTGTGAAGCCCCCGCCGCTGTTCTCTTCTCTCGTGAGCGGTCAGGATGGTGGGCGATGAAGAAGTGGTTACCATGGGCGTGAGGCGTAGAACGTCATCGAAGTTTGCGATCATTTGGGTGTAGCGAGCAGTCTCGGACCAGCTGACCTCGCTCGTCTCAACGTTTATGCTTCGAACCGACAGGCTGGCAGGTAGAGACTTCGGAAGAGTTCTCAGGGATGTCAGTACCGGCGGTATCGGACGAGCGATAACGCGTACACGCTCAGCCAGCCGAAGCCAATTTTTTTGGATGAGTCTCAAACTGAAAATCCATCAGGTTCACCGGCTGTGGTCGTTTTGAAAGGTAGAGCACTTCGATGCCAACCACCTGATTGGACTTGTCAAAGTCTACAATCACTCCGGGTGCCACCTCCTCGGACTCTTCCACCGGGACGTCGACCAATTGAAGGTGCAATGCATCGGCGTCTTCATCGACTTTGAGCCTCATAGTTGTCTCCTCATCTTGCGATCGAAATATAGTGTAATGATTCGGAGTGGGGTCGTGCCTTTCTTGACGATTATGCGCAACACACGTCCATCATACTCATGAATGCGCCCGAGACGATGTTCCAACTCACTATCTACAGGGTCTGGCTCGATAAGGTCAGGATTTTGCAGCACGCTCTCGATCCACCCCAACCGGATGATGGGGCGTTTCCGTAAACTTTCACGCGCATGGTTCGTCAAATCGTAAATCATACTCCGGCTTGTATCAAGACAGTCCGAGCTTGCGTCAAGGCAATTGCGACAGCGAGTGCGTATCGATGGTGAGCCACACAATGTGGCATAGAACTGCCGCTTTCTACAGGAACGACGGTAACAAGACAAGGGGAGACGAGCGGGGTGATCGAGAGAAGGCAGGAAATGATTCGATCAATAGGGCGTCGTGTGGCGTTCGAAGATTATGCCGTTGACACTACCAGTATCAGTTTTCACTCCCTTGCATGGCAGGAATGACTGTATGGATTGTGTGGTATGTCTGTGAAAATCCCGTCGCTTTGCTCTCAGCGGCGCCTCCCGTGCCAACAGACGGTAATGGTTGACTCAGATAAAAATACTCCCGACCCCTTTGTTTCGCCGCAGCACTATGTCAACCAGGTGCAAGTTTTCCGGAGCGTTCGAAAGCCGTTATGAATTGACCGAGCGGAGGGCCAGGGACAAACTTGGGTATGGAGGGATCTTATATGAAGCTGCCAGCAGTCGAATCCAGCGTCGTTCCCGAACCGAAGAAAATTTACAATCTCAAAGAGGCATATAACTGGCGTGGCGATGTCGCCGAGTTGCTCGCGAAGCATCACTATGGGGCGAGAAGGACCAAAGGTTACGATTTTCGAAGGGAACCCGGGCTTCCCACGAAGGAGAACACCTTCTTAAAGACTTTCTGGAAGCGCATCGACCTCTATAGATGCGATGAGTCGGGACAGTTGGAGATTTATGAAGTCAAAGGAAAGACATTCGGGATCACTCGGAAACCGGATCTCACCCCCTCCGCTCTGGAAGTCTATAAGAAGGCGCGGGCACAAAAAATAAAAGTTCATCTCGTGACCGTCCACTTCCATGATAATTGGGGAATTTCTTTTGTCATTGAAGACTTTGATGAAAAGAAATTCCGGCTGAATGCTGGGGGGGTACTACAGGCGATCGCCTAAACTATTTGCCTGATCCAGAATTCAATTCTCATTTCCCCCATTTCTACTCTCCCGTGGTCGTGCGACTGGCGAGGGAGGTGGGCAGGTTCTGAGCGTGCTCACTGTACCGGCGAGGTCTTCGCGTTGTCGGAGACGGACCGTCCTGCTCGCAGGTGGCGTCTGCTGTTCGAAGCTGCGGGACGCAGCAAGTTCAGACGCCAAGGTCGGCTCCCGGCAGCGTGCGCCGGTGCAGTGGCTCTACGCGAAAGAGCCTACCCAGCTCTCTCGCCCCTCACACCGGCCACTTCTCCTCGTTCCAGGCCATTTCCCAAAACATCCACTCATATTTCGAACTGATCAAAAACGCCTGCTCCATCCGTTTCTTTTCTTCATGGCCGGCCGTCCTCGCCCAGGTATCGACCCTGGCTCTCATCCATTCCTGGACCGCTTCGAATTCCGGTGACGCATACAGCATGAGCCAATCCCGGTACGGATGTTTGGCGGGCGGCGCCCCGTTTTTGAGAAAGTGTTTCCCGACGACACAGTAGATCCAGGCGCAGGGGAGCGCAACGACGGCGATCTCCGTCGCGGTGCCGGCTTGGGCCACGGCCAGCATGTGACGGGTGTAGGCGTAGTTGGTCGGCGCCATCGGCTCGTTCAGCATCTCCTGCGGCGTAAGCTTCCAGCGTTTGCCGTAGTTCTCATGGAGACTGCGTTCGACGGTGATGGTGTCTTCTGCCAGTTTTGCGAAACGCAGAGCCGATTCGGAGTCCGGCGCCCGTAAGGAGCCGGCAGCAAACACCCGAGCCAGGTCCGCCAAGAAACGGGCATCCTGCAGGATGTAGTAGCGAAATTTTCTTTCCGACAACGTGCCTTTGCCCAGTGCCACCACGAAGGGGTGCGTCAGTTGTGCATCCCACACGGGCTGGGCCAGCTTGCGAAGATGAGTTGAAAACGACATCCGGAGCCTCCTTGGTCGTGCCGGGGATAGTCACGTTTCGTGTGCACTGCTCACGCGAGTACAGAACCCTGCGCCTTGGGGTCGCAACCTTCGCGAGACGCTTCAGGCTCTGGGCGTCCAGGGTCTCGGGAGTTGATTGATGCCGTCCAGCGCCGCCACACGATAACATTCCGCGAGGGTGGGGTAATTGAACACGGCATCGATGAAGTAGTCGATCTGTCCCTGGAAGGCCATCACCGTCTGGCCGATGTGAATCAGCTCGGTTGCTCCGTCGCCGATCGCGTGCACCCCGAGCAATTGCCGGGTTTTGTTGTGAAAGAGCAGCTTCAGCATGCCGATCTCATCCCCGATAATCTGGCCGCGCGCGATTTCCCGGTAGCGGGCAATGCCGACGGCGTACGGCACTCCGTGTTTGGTCAGATCGTCCTCGTTGCGGCCGACCATGGAAATCTCGGGAATGGAATAGATGCCATAGGGCATCAGGTCCGACTGCGTCTGGTAGGGCACACCGAACGCATGGCAGGCGGCGTGGCGGCCTTGCTGCATCGAGGTGGACGCCAGCGCGGGAAATCCGATGATGTCGCCGGCCGCATAGATATGGGGGATCGACGTTTGATAGTGCTCGTTGACGGTGAGTCGCCCGCGGTCGTCGGCGGCGAGCCCGACGGCTCCTAGATTCAGGGTTGCGCTCGCGCCGGTGCGGCCCACTGAATAGAGCACAGTGGACGCCGCGATTTCCTTCCCGCTCTTTAAGCGAACGACCACCTGTTGTTCGGCGACCGGCTCAACGGACACGACGTCCTCGTTAAAGCGGAGGACAACGCCGATACTGCGCATATGATACTGCAGGGCCTCGATGGTTTCCTGGTCGACAAATTCCAGCAGTCGGGGGCGTCGCTCGATGAGCGTGACGTGAATGCCCATCGTGGCCAGGATAGAGGCGTATTCCGCGCCGATGACTCCGCCACCGATGATCGTGATGGACTTCGGGAGATCCTTCAGCGCGAGGAGGCCGTCGGTATCGATGATGGTTGTGTCGTCGAAGGGGATGTGACCGGGCCGGGCCGGAACGGTTCCGCAGGCAATGACGATAACGTCGGCCGTATGCTCCACCTGATCGTCAGCCCGTTCGACGCGCAGGCGATGCGGGTCCACGAAGGACGCTGTACCATACCAGAGGTCGATATTATTGCGCGTCATCTGATTCTGAATGATTTCAATCTCGCGGCTGATCACGTGGTTGGAGCGAAAGGTGAGGTCCGCCATCGTAATGTCCTGTTTGACGCGATAACTGGCGCCATACAGGCTGCGCTGGTGGAAGCCGGAGAGATAAAGCGCGGCTTCCCGGAGGGATTTGCTGGGAATGGTGCCGGTGTTGGTGCAGACCCCGCCGACGACCCGCTTGCGTTCAACGATGCCGGCCTTTTTGCCGAGCTTCGCCGCTTGAATGGCGGCTTTTTGCCCTGCCGGGCCGGTTCCGATCACCAGCAGATCATAATGGGCCATGGGGCGTCCTCAACGGCCGTGAGATGGGGGGTCAGCTCGCCGTCACCAGCTTCCGGGCGAACCGGAAGGCTTCCTCCAGGTCCGGCAGTTGGGCCAATTCGGGCGTGATCTGAAGGTAGCGGACCTTGTTGTCCTTGTCGACGACCAGCAGGGCACGACTCAGGAGATGCAGGTCTTTGAGCAGGAGCCCATGGGCCTTGCCGAAATCGGCGGCGCGAAAATCGGAGAGGAAGGTGACATTGTTGATCTTGGCTTCTTCCGCAAATCGTTTCTGGGCAAAGGGCGTGTCGACGCTGATCGTGATGAGTTCCACCATGCGGTCAAGCCCCAAGTTCTTCTCACTGAGATAATGCGTCTGTTGTTCGCAGACTTTCGTGTCGAGCGACGGCACGATGCTGATGATGCGGACCTTGCCTTTCCCTTTGGTCTCGTTGATGGCGACCATCGAGAGGTCGGTTTGGGCCAGTTTGACATCGCGCAATTTGTCGCCGACCTTGATCCCCATACCGGTGAGCATCAAGGGCTTGCCTTGAAACAGGATGTTGTTGCCTTCTCCGGCCACCGCGCTCCCGTCGGCCACGGGCATATCTTTGTAAGAGAAGTCAGCCTTGCCGGCGCTCGACCAGGTGCCACAGCCGCCGACTCCGAGACATAAGAGGCCGAGGACAAGGTGGGGAATCAGGGAGCCGCGCAGGACAGGGGTATTGATCGACCTCATAGGAAATCTCCATCAAGAAAGGGGTCTATACCATACAGTGTCACTGTATGGCCCGGTGGGAACACTGTCAAGGTTGAAGGAACTCCCGGATGTGCCGGTTGACCAGTTGCGGTTGCTCCCATTGGGGAATGTGGCCGGCCTCGGGAATGACGATCAGCCGGGCTTGCGGAATCATGCTCTGGAGGTCTTTGCCGACCTGCGGAGGGAACAGGCGATCGTGCTCGCCCCACAAGATCAACGTGGACTGACGGATCTCTGTGAGCCTCGGGGCATAGTGCTGTTCCCAGAGGGGCAGGCTGTCGCGTAACGAGAGCAACGGGCCGATCATGTCTTCCCGCTGTCGGTTCCGATTGGAGCGTTCCAGCACGAGGGGTGTGATGAGGCTGTGATCGTAGACCACTTCCTTCAGCACGGCCTCCATTGTCCGGCTCCCGAACAGCGATGCGCCGAAGCGGGCCAACCAGGCAGGAACATGTGTGTTGATCGCCCGCTGCATGAGCGGGCTGACGAGTCGTTCCCGTACATGGTCGGGCAAGGTATCGATCAACACCAGGCGATGGACTCGTTCGGGATACGTCAGGGCCATGCCCATGGCCACGCCTCCGCCCATGGAATTGCCGATCAAGGTAGCCGTCTGCAGACCCAGCGCATCCATAAGCCCGCGTACGGAGTCGATCAGTTCTGAGGGATGGTAGTCGATGGCAGGTTTATCGGAAAGTCCTGAGCCGATGAGATCCGGGGTGATGACGCGGAAGTGTGCGGTCAGAGGCTGCTGATACTCCCACTGCCACATGGATCCGCCATAGCCGTGGAGTAGGATCAGCGGTGGGCCCTGTCCTTCATCAAGATAGGCGATCCGGATGCCGTTGACGGAGGTGCTCTGGACGGGCAATCGCTGGATCGCGTCGAACCAGGGGGGGATATCCGGTGCCGCGCAACCGCTCATGAGGAGGCTCGCAAGAAACCAGGTTGCCAGGTGACGGGGCATTGCAGCAGCAAACCGGACGAGACCGGCCGGGTGCGGCACCGGCTACTCCAATTGAATGACGGTTTCGTCGATTTTGACGTTGTCGCCCTCGGCGACAAGGATAGCGGTGACCCGTCCGTCCATGGGAGCCGGAACCTGGCTCTCCATTTTCATGGCCTCGATGATCAAGAGCGGGTCGCCCGTTTTGACCTGGGCGCCGTCCGTGACCAGCACCTTTACCACACGGCCCGGCATGGGAGGGGCGACATCGCCGGGTTTCGTCGGCCGGGGACGTTTCGGTTTCGACGTGCTGCCGGCCTCGGGCGATTCCGGCACGCCGGCCAACACTTCCTGCAACGGTTCGAGGGAGACTTCCTGCAATCGGTCGTTGACGCGGATGTAATAGGGCTTGCGGCCGTCGGTGGTGCGGCCTGAGCCTGAGACGACGACATGGTAATTCTCGCCGTGGACCGTAATGTTGAATTCGGCCGGCGCGAGATGGAGATCGTGCGCAACGGCTGGTCCCTTGGTGTCGGTCGGTTCCAGCGGCTCGGGTTGCAGATTGCCTTGTTCGCGTGCCTCGAAGAAATCCCGCGCGATCGCCGGAAACAGAGCGAAGGACAGCTGGTCTTCCAGGGTCGTCGCGGACTCGGGCATGTCCTTTTTGAGTTTTTCAAACTCTGATTCCAGACGGTCCGCCGGCCGGCCTTTCACCGGTTCTTCGTCGCCGATGGCCCGTGCCATGATCTCTTTATCGAGAGGGCCTGGCGCACGGCCGTAGAGGCCGAGGAAGTAGTTCTTGGTTTCCGTCGTGATGACCTTGTAGCGCTCGCCTTGTTCGCCGGTGAGTACGTTCAGCGTAGCCTGCGTGCCGACGATTTGGCTGGTCGGCGTCACGAGCGGCGGATAGCCCATGTCTTTCCGGACGCGGGGAATTTCGTCCATGACTTCCTTCATCCGGTCGAGCGCGTTTTGCTCCGCCAATTGTGCCGCGAGATTGGACAGCATGCCGCCGGGTATTTGAGACGTCAGAATTTCCGCATCGACACCGGTGAAGTCGCTTTCAAACTGCCGGTACTTTCGGCGCACCGTGCGGAAGTGTTCCGCGATGGGCTGGAGGTCTTCCAGATCCAATTGGCTATCGTACGGGGTCCCGCGTAAGGCGGCGACCATCGATTCGGTCGGGGGATGGGACGCTCCGCCGGCCAGCGGAGAAATGGACGTGTCCAGGAGATCCACCCCTGCCATGACAGCCATCAGCGCAGTCATAGTGCCCATGCCAGACGTGTAATGGGAATGGAGGTGGATGGGAACGCGAACCGATGCTTTCAAGCTCTTGACCAACCGGTAGGCATCTACCGGCGCCAGTAGTCCGGCCATATCCTTGATGCAGATCGTGTCGGCGCCAAGATCTTCCAGGCGTTTGCCCATCGTGACGAATCCATCCAATCGATGGACGGGACTTGTCGTATAGGAAATCGCCGCCTCCACGTGTTTCTCGCAGGCTTTGACCTCGCGGATGGCGCGCTCCAGATTGCGAACATCGTTGAGCGCATCGAAAATGCGGAAGACGTCGATGCCATTGGCGGCCGAGCGTTCGATGAATTTGTCGAGCACGTCGTCGGCGTAATGCCGGTAGCCCACGAGGTTCTGTCCCCGCAGCAGCATCTGCAGCTTTGTTTTCGGCATCGCGGCACGGAGTGCGCGTAGCCGTTCCCAGGGATCCTCTTTGAGGAACCGCAGGCAGGTGTCGAAGGTTGCGCCGCCCCAGACTTCCAGGGACCAGAATCCAACGGAGTCCAGTTTCTGGGCGATGGGCAACATGTCTTCGGTGCGCATTCTGGTGGCGAGCAGACATTGATGACCGTCCCGCAAAGCGACTTCCGTCAGCAAGAGTTTCTTTGCCGGTGCGGGAACGAGGCTGAACGTGGATTTTTCCGAGGGGGCGGCAGAGACGGCGCGTGTGGTAACCGGTCGAGCGGCTTTGGGCGACTTGGCCGGCGCGGGTTTCTTGGAAAGCGGTTGTTTCGACAGGGTTTTCTTGGTCTTTTTCGTTGCCATACTGACGGCCTCGGGGCGGCGGAATCGCTCGCGTAACAGGGTTGAGGTGCTGTGTGCCTGGTGGCTGAGAGGTCAGAGTCCTTCGTAGGCGGCGATCGCTGCGGAGATCGCCAGCACCAGGTCCTCAGGCTCCTCGGATTCTTCGTACTGATACAGGTCCGGATGGGTTTCCAGATAGGAGGTATCGAAGCGTCCTGCCTGGAAATCCTGTTCCATCATCACGTTCTTCATGAACGGAATGGTCGTTTTCACGCCACGCAGGACGTATTCTTCGAGCGAACGCCGCATGCGGCTCACGGTTTCCTCCCAGGTGCGTCCACGCACAGTGAGTTTCGCCAGCAACGCGTCGTAGTAGGGGGGAATCGTATAGTCACGGTACACCGCGCCATCGATACGCACTCCGATGCCGCCGGGAGAAAGATAGGCGGTGACGGTGCCGGTGCACGGCATAAAGTTATTCCGCGGGTCTTCAGCATTGATGCGGCATTGAATCGCGTGGCCTTGCAGCGTGACATCCTTTTGCCGGATCTCTAACGGTTTACCCGCCGCGATGGAAATTTGATTCCGAACGATGTCGATGGCCGTGATCTGTTCGGTGACGGTATGTTCGACCTGCAGACGCGGGTTCATCTCCATGAAATAGAAATGCCCCTCATGGTCGAGGAGGAACTCTACCGTGCCGGCATTGTCGTACTTCACAGCTTTTGCGATGGCAATGGCGGCTTCACCCATCTGTGCGCGCAATTTGGCCGTCAGCACCAGAGACGGGGCAATTTCGATGAGTTTCTGGTGCCGGCGTTGAATCGAACAATCCCGCTCGCCGAGGTGAATGATGTTGCCGTGTTTGTCGCCCAGGATTTGAAATTCGATATGGTGTGGACGCTCGATGTACTTTTCGATGAAAATGCTGCCGTCGCCGAACGCCGCCAGCGCTTCCCGTGCCGCGACTTCCATATTTTCGCGCAGCTCCTGGTCGGAGCGGACCACGCGCAGTCCACGTCCGCCGCCACCGGCGCTGGCCTTGATCATGACCGGGTAATTGATCCGGTGAGCGAACTCCAGAGCCTCGTCGATGCTGGTGACCCCGCCTTCGGTGCCGGGGACAATCGGGAGTCCGGCTTGCTGGGCAATCTGCCTGGCCTTGACCTTGCTGCCCATGAGATCGATCGTTTCCGGGGAGGGCCCGATAAAAGTGATCCCGGAGGCATGGCAGAGCCGGGCGAATTTGGCGTTTTCCGACAGGAATCCATAGCCGGGATGGATCGCATCGGCGCCGATGCGCTTTGCGATCTCCACGATCTGTTTTCCGTCCAGAAACCCTTTAACGGGGCCAGGACCTACAAGATACGACTCGTCGGCCTTCTTGACGTAGATGCCGGAGGAGTCGGCCTCGGAATAGATCGCCGCTGTCGCGATGTTGAGCTCGCGGCAGCCGCGGATAATGCGCATGGCGATTTCGCCACGGTTGGCAATAAGGATCTTGCGGAACATGCTGAGCCTGCGCGAGGTTCGGAGCCGGAGCTCACCTCTGGGTCGCCCCCCAAAAAGATCGCGTAACCTAGCATAGGGTCAAGAGAGTTGTCGAGACGACGGCGGGCGAAATGGTAGATCCGGGAGGGCACGAATCGGGCAGGAGGCACAGTGCCTCCTGCCATGGGAGCGATTATTTGGCCTGAATGAGGAGCGGCTTCGACTGCGCACTGCCGCCGCCGGCCACGACGATGATGAATGACATGCCGGCTTTCGCATCCGGCACGACGGCTTCAATCGTCGATTCATTCACGAACTGGTACTCAATCTTATCTTTAGGTGCCGCACTGAACGTCACCCCGTGAAAACATTCCTTGCTGCCGAAGTTTTCGCCTTTGATCACGATTTTATCGCCGGGTTTCGCTTCATCTGGCTCCACTTTGCCGATGGAAGGACGTTTCGAGCGATCGCAGACCGGATCCTTCTCAAGCTTGTTGGTGTCCGACCCCTTGATCGATTCGGTGTTGAACATCGTGTAGCCGGCGCCTTCCACCATGGCTCCTTCCTGAGTCTGGGCTGAAGGGGCGGCAAGACAGACGGCGCCGAGAGCAAACGCGGAGCCGAGGGCAACGGTCATAAGTGTGCGCATGAAAGCCTCCTATTAGGGAGATGATGACTTCGGGAGCGGCGTATATGATTCGCTGATGATTTTCTGGCCTTCGTCCGACAGGGCAAATTGTTCAAACACGGTCACGAGCGGGTCTGTGTCAGTATTCGAAATGAGAAGGATCGGTCGGCGCAACGAGTACCGGCCGTCCTTGACCGTCGGTGTTTCCGGTTCCACTTTATCGATGGGGAGCAGGCGCACCGGCACTCCGGAGGCGACGGCTTCCAAGGCCTGGCCCAGAGACAGATAGGTGACGGCCGAATTGGGCGGCAGAGTTCCGGCGATGGTTTTGATGGCCTTCTCGTCCTTCGCGATCACTTTGGTGGTGTCGGGAATCTTGCCGGTAATGCCCAGGAGTTGCTCAAAGGCATCTCGGTTATTTTCGTTGCGCGGCCGGTCGATGAGCAGCACTTTGGTGTCCGGTCCGCCCAGGTCGGACCAGATTTTATATTTTCCGGAAAAGAGGTCGGCGATCTCCTGTTTGGTCGCTTCTTTGGTGAAGTTTGACCGATGGACCATGATGGCAATGCCGTCCCACGCGATTTGGACGGAGCGCAGTCCGTTTGCCGAGGCGCCCGTGACGGCGATATGCGCCTGCTTGGCTTTGACCATGTCGAGCGGTTTGGAGTTGTCATCCCAGACGACATCGATATAGGCGCGGGGGTTCGCTTTTTCGAATGCGTGCGCCAGGGATTCCATCACGTGCTGCTCGGGTCCATGCCCGGCGATCACCATGGAGCCAGCTACTTCGGCTGAGGTCGGCAGCCCTGACAGAAGGAGCAGTCCGGCACAAAGGACGGCACTGATACGTGAATACATGCTGAACAATTCTCCCTCTCGCCCCCGACTGGCGTTCCGGGGCATTGTGGCGCGGCAGATCGGGACAATGGCCCCTTCCGCTCACGCAACCTCTTCCCTAGGAGTCGGGGCTATCCGTCGGGGTGACCGCGCCGGACATCATCTCCGGCGACACATCCACGCGTTTGCCCATGGCGGGCGGAAGTTTGGAGAAGCGATCCATGCGTTCATTGAGCATGTCGTACGCTTTGATTTCCTCAAAGCCCGGCTTGTGGCTGCCTTTGACCTTCGAGGCGAAAGCGGACAAGATCCGGGTTGCCCCCACGTTGTTGCACTGTGGGCAGACCGTATCGTCCGGCCGCGCATGGATGGATTGCGTGGCCTCGAACCGATGGGTACATTGTTCGCAGCGATATTCGTAGACCGGCATTGCCGACTCCTTCAAGCTGGAGAAGACTGGCACTCGATGGCCCTCCCTTGAGGGGCTGGCCGAGAGAAAGCGGTTCTCTGTTTGGAAACGCTTGACCCTGTGTGTAACTTTGCACTATTGTACCGAATCTTTGTGTCGAAACGCGAGCTACAATTGAAGGAGCGGTTGAAATGCCCCTGTTAATCCGGAAGTACAAAGGCAATGGCGGTGTTATGCAGGAAGAGCGCATCGACGATCCAGACCGGATCGAGCGCTATATGCGTCTGTTCGAAGAGAAGGACGTCAAGAAGCTCGAAACCGGCGTCAAGACCGTAATCGAGAAGGACGAGTGGCAGCTCCTGCCCTAGCACGTACCTCCTGGGTTCATCCCACATTCATGTGTGTTACTGTCGCGGGTCGTTGCGGCTTGGTACGTTCCCCGCATTGCTCTCTCCGAGAGGTGCGTGGTAGGGTTGGGCTGCGACGGTCCTGACGACAGAGTTCGACGGGGTACCATGGTCTATTGGATCCACATTGCACGCGCGATCGATCGAGTGACACTTCATCGGGACCGTTGTTCGGAAGTGCCCTCCAGCATTTCGAGTAGCGATTTTTGGGAGGGCGGCTGGTTCGACTATCCTGATAAAGAACGCGCGCTCGCGGCGATGGAACAGGCCGGGACCACCGATGAGCGCAAGTGCGCGCTCTGCAAACCCTAATCGACTTCACATGACAGTGCTGAGCCGATAGACCCCCGCCGGCTTACGAACGCGCCGTCCCCGGTTCATTACTCAACACGTCCAATCGCCTGACCATGCCTCAACTTGCGCTTCTCCTCACAACTTTTGTGTGGGGCGCAACATTTCCGGCCACCAAGGCCGCCCTCGAACAGATCACGCCGCTCTCGTTTCTGTTCCTGCGATTTTTGCTTGGCATGCTCCTGGTGTTCGCGGTGCTGTTGTTCCTAGGCCGTAAACTGACGCGCGATGCCGCGATGTTGCGGATGAGCCTGATCGCGAGCCTCTGGTTGTTCCTCGGATATGTGCTGCAGACCGTCGGACTGCATGTGACCACCGCGTCCAACTCGGCGTTTATTACGGTGTTGTATGTCGTGTTCGTGCCTCTGTATCTGCGTCGCTTGAGCGCGCAAACCTGGATCTCAAATGGCATCGCGTTGCTTGGGCTGTGGTTACTCGTCAAACCGGCGGCCTCCGCCAATCTTGGTGATCTACTGACTCTCGGCAGCGCCGCGGCCTTCGCGGCACACATGGTGTGTCTGGAGCGATACACCAGAACGACGGACGCGGTGTCGTTGTTCGCCTGGCAACTGGTGATGATGACTGTCGCGATGTTGGGTGCGATGTGGTGGGAGCAGCCGACGGCGGCCATGTTCGAGCCGAGCCGTGTCTTGCTGTTGGGCCTTGGGGTCACCGGTATTCTGGCGACGGGCGCGTTTGCCGTGCAGATGTGGGCGCAACAGCTTCTGCCGGCACAACAAGTCGCACTATTGTTCGCCGTGGAGCCGGCCATCGCAGCCTGGCTCGCATGGTATTTTCTCGGAGAAAACCTGGATGCACAAGGATGGTTCGGCAGCGCGATGATTCTGGGCGGTGTGCTGCTCGGATCGCGGGTGCCCGGGGAGATGGCTCAGGCCTCTCCACAGCCTGTGAGTGTGCGTTCAGAAGGGAGATGACATGGCTCAAAAGTTCGGCAACAGCCGATGGGTGCAAGAGGGATTTCTCGACAACCGGCAGGATGGTACGGTCGTCGGACGGATCACATTTGCCGTCTTGGGTGCGATCGACTTTTATCTCGCAGGCAATTGTCGGGGAGAAATCGCTGGGCAGGTGATCCGCTTCAAGAACAGCCGGTTCGCCGACGAGGATCTGGCCGGTCAAGTGCTGGGGGATGTCGAGAGTCCGCAGATTGGAGACGCGAGCCTCATCTCATTCGATCCCCATCCCCATCTGGTGCCCCATCCGTACATCGAATGGTTTTCGATGCGAAAGAGTCATTATCGCATCGAACTGATACCGGAGGATGCGTGGATCGCGACGGCAGCAGAGCTGGCAGAGATTGATGCCGCGAGCCGTGACATCCGTGATCGGTTGGCGCCGCAGTACGGCAGTAAATCAAGGTCGGCGGATGAGTCGGAGTGGGTGTAACACGGAGCGGCGGGGGCGAGCCGTTGAGGCCGCCCCCGCTCTCAGCTAGGCGAGTTTACTCTTCCCTTCTCGTACGTGGACCGGCACTTCGCGGATATCCCATACCAATCCTACAGCCTGCATGGCGCGAAGTATGTAGTAGGTGATGTCGATTTCCCACCAGTAGAACCCCTGCCGCGTCGATGCGGCATAGTAGTGGTGATTGTTGTGCCAGCCTTCGCCGAGGGTGATCATGGCGAGAATGAAATTGTTTTTGCTGTCGTCGCCGGTTTTGTAACGCTGCGATCCATACACGTGCGACAAGGAATTGATCGTGCAGGTGCCGTGGAGCAGGGCGACGGTGGAGACGAAGAATCCCCAGATCAACATCTGAGGGCCATTGGTGCCGAGCCCCGGCGCATAGGCTTCTAGCAATTTGCCCAACCCGAACATGCCGAATCCGCAGATAGTCGGCACCAGGGTATCGAATCGATCCAGGAACCGCAGTTCGGGAAATTTGGCAAAATCGCCGATGCTTTTCAGCCGTGGCGGAAAGAATTTCTTCGAGCTGATCCAGCCGATGTGGGCCCAGAGAAATCCGCCCTGCCGCACGGAATGCGTATCTTCGGGCTTATCCGAATAGATGTGATGGTGACGATGATGGCCGGCCCACCAGAGCGGGCCCCGTTGTGCGCATGAAGAGCCCAGCAGCGCAAAGGCAAATTGACACGCGCGGGACGTTTTAAATGTCCGATGGGAAAAGTACCGGTGATACCACCCGGTGATGGCAAACATACGTAGGAAGTAAAACGCGGCGCAGACGCCGACCGCGACCCAGCTCCATCCCACGATAAACACGCCGAGGCAGATCAAGTGGACCGTGATGAGAGGAATGGCCCGCAACCAGTCGACCGTGGCGGGGGCAGCATCAGTTTTCATGTTCTCGATGCCGGCCCAGGAATCAAACCAATGCATGATGGTCAGCCAGGGCGTGTGGCTCGGGGCGGCCTCCGCTACAGGCTGCTCGTCGGTTTTGGGCAGCTCACCGTTGTCGGGTAAGGTGAGCGGGTGCAGATCACTACTCATGCCACCTCCAGAGTTGCGAATTAGGATGCGGTACCGAGGGGTCGCGCCGTTGTTGCACTAGCGTGACGTATTCGTTGCGGCGCTTGCGATTGATGCGATGGGGCAGGCCGCTGAATGTTTCGGATGGTGTCGATCGGTGAGTGTGAAGACTCAGCCTTCAAGACACGTGCGACCATTATACACAGATTCGTAGGAAAATGTCGTGAGATTTTTTGCCTTGGTCGGCGACCCCTGGCCCGCACCCACGCGTCGGGAACCGGGCCGTGCGTGAGGCGCAGGGCCGGGAGCGCAGAGCAACGGGAGCCTCTGGGCTGGAACGTCGCGCAAGATTGTTTGACTCTGTTCTGACTGCCCCTCTAAAATGCGCCCCATTATGAATGATCGATTTCTCAAAGCGTGCCGGCGCGAACCGGTTGATTGTACGCCGGTCTGGTTTATGCGCCAGGCGGGCCGTTATATGATTGAGTACCGCCGATTGCGGGAAAAATATTCGATTCTTGAACTGTGCAAAACACCGGAATTGGCGGCTCAGGTTACCTTGCAGCCGATCGACCGGTTTGCGCTCGATGCGGCCATCATTTTTGCCGACATTCTGCTCCCGTTGGAACCGATGGGGCTGTCGCTGGAGTTTGCGGAGGGAGAGGGGCCGATTATCCACAATCCCGTGCGTGATCGGGCGGCGGTGGAGCGGCTCAAGATGCTCGATGACAACGATCTTCAGTACGTCATGGATGCCATCAGCCTGACCCGCAAAATGCTCACTGGTCGAGTGCCGTTGATCGGTTTTGCCGGGGCTCCGTTTACCTTGGCCAGTTACGCGATTGAAGGCGGGAGTTCGCGGAACTACATCCACACCAAGCAGATGATGTATGGCGAGCCGGAGGTGTGGCACCGCTTGATGGATACGTTCGCGCGGGCCATTACCGGGTATCTGCGTCGTCAGATTCGGGCCGGCGCCCAGGCTGTGCAGCTGTTCGACAGTTGGGTCGGCTGCCTGTCGGCGGGCGATTATGCGGAGTATGTCATGCCGCATGTGCAGCTGATTTTTGATGGCCTCAAGCATGAAGGGGTGCCGCTCATTCACTTCGGCACCGGCACGACGGCCATCCTCAAATCGATGCGCCAGGCGGGCGGCGATGTGATCGGGATCGATTGGCGGATTCCTCTCGATGAGGCATGGGCCATGGTGGGGTACGACCGCGCCGTGCAAGGCAATCTCGATCCGGTTACCCTGTTTGGGCCAATGCATGAAATCGAGCGTCGCGTGTCGGATATTCTTCGCCGGGCTGGCGGGCGACCCGGGCACATTTTCAATCTGGGCCACGGGATCCTTCCCAATACGCCTGTGGAACATGTCGCTGCGACGATCGATCTTGTCCACAAATTGAGCACCCGCTGACCGTTGTGAGGCCTATGCGTTCACTCCTCAGCAGGCGATTGGTTCGCGAACGCTGCCTTCCTAGTCAGGCCTGACGAGATCCCGGATGCTGGCAGCACCACGTCCCATTGCGCTCTTGCTGATGGCCATGGGCGGCCCGGATAGTCTGGAGAATGTGGACCCGTATCTGCTCGATGTCCGCGGCGGGCGGCCGACTCCTCCCGAGCTGATCGAGGAAATCCGGACACGGTATCGATTGACGGGTGGGAAGTCGCCGGTACTCGGGATTATGCGCGAGGTAGCCGACGCGTTGGAGCAGCGGCTCAACGCGTCCGGAGAAGCGCGTTTTCGGTGTTACGTGGGATTGCGTCACTGGCATCCGTTCATCAAGGACGCATATGCCGAATTGCTCACCGCCGCTCCTGATCACATTGTCGGGTTGTGCATGGCGCCGCAGTACTCGGTGCTCAGCATCGGCGCCTACGTGAAAAAGGTCGAAGACGCCCGTGCGCAGTTGGCCGATGCGACGCCGATCAGCTTCGTGGCAAGCTGGCACCGTCATCCGTTGTTGATCGCCGCGATTGTCGAGCGTATCCGTCGCACGCTGGAACGATTTCCTGCGGCGGTCCGCACGCAGGTACCCGTGCTATTCACGGCCCATAGTCTGCCGGAACGGGTGGTGGCCATGAAGGATCCGTATCCGGACGAAGTTCGAGGTACGGTTGAGGCGGTGTGTGCGCAACTCGACGGGCAACCGATGCGCTGGGCCTATCAAAGCCAGGGGCGTTCCGGCGAAAAATGGCTCGGGCCGTCTGTCGAAGAGGTGCTGGACGATGTAGCTCGCGCCGGTCATCACCATGTGCTGGTGGCGCCCATCGGTTTTCTCTGCGACCATGTGGAAACGCTGTATGACATTGATATCGAGCTCACGCAGTGGGCCCGCACGAAGGGCATTCAGCTTGAGCGTATGCCCATGTTGAATGCCTCGGCTGCCATGATCGACATCCTGGTGTCGGTCGTGGAGGCGCACGAGTCTTCTCTGGTTCAGTAGGCGATGTTGAACGAGTCCTGCAACAGGGTGCTACCCGCGTTCCGCGCTGTGACGTACCCGGCTACGGGCGATGTGCCGCATCGTTTTTTGCGGCCGCGCGGCGGGGCCTGTCGGGACAGCCTGCGAGAATTCGTCGATTGTCCTGACGCTCGACGTGGTCGGCTCGCGTCACACCATTATTCCACTCCCACTTAGCGGCACCACCTGTGGCGCGCACTTCACGGTCAGTCGTCATCATCGGTGGAGGCATCTCGGGCCTCTCCACGGCCTACGCGCTCCTGGATCAAGCCGCGGCGGCCGATGTGGCGCTGTCCTGCACGATCCTCGATGCCGCGCCTGTCTGGGGTGGCAAGATCGTCACCCATCGGGTCGGCCGGCTGGTCATGGAGGCGGGCCCCGATTCATTCCTATCCCAGAAACCGTGGGGCATGGATCTCTGTCGGCGGCTTGGCATCGCCGATGAACTCATCAACACGAATCCCGTTGAAAAAAAAGCCAGCGTCTTGAGGGGCGGGCAGTTGCACGAGTTACCGGAAGGGCTCGTGACCTTTACGCCGACTCAACTTGGCCCCTTTTTTCGCAGCGGCTTGTTGTCATGGATCGATCTGGCCCGGATGGGCTGTGACCTTCTTATTCCCCCTCGCCGTTCCACGGAAGATGAATCGCTCGCAGCCTTTTTTCGTCGCCGGTTCGGGCGGCATGCCTGCGAACGGGTCATGGAACCGCTGATGGCCGGCATCTATGCGGGGGATGCCGAGCAGATGAGCCTGCGCGCAACGTTTCCCCGTTTTTATGAGCTCGAGCAGACGCACGGGAGCGTGATCCGAGGCATGATGGCGGCACGCCGAGCACGGGCGCAGAAACCCTCCGATGGACGTCCGCGGCATACCATGTTCGTGACGCTGAAAAACGGTTTGGCGGATCTCGTCGCCGGATTGACGGCTCGTATCCGGGAGACCGGCGGCGTGTTGAAGTCAGGCGTTCAAGCGGAGGCGCTTCGGGTACGCTCGCACCAGGCGGGGCGCTGGATGTACGATGTGATCTGTACCGATGGCACGCCTCTGTCCGCGGAAGCGTTAGTCCTGGCGACGCCGGCGTACGTGAGTGCCGATCTGGTTCGGCCCTTAAGTCCGCTGGCAGCAGGATTGATGGAGACGATTCCCTACGCCTCGACGGCGACCATTTCCTTGATCTATCCCGCCGCCGCGGTGGGAACCCGGTTGCAAGGCTTTGGCTTCGTGGTCCCGCGGGTTGAAGGCCGTGACCTGATTGCGGCGACCTGGACGTCGATCAAATGGCCGCATCGGGCGCCTCCCGAAGAGGTGTCTGTGCGCTGTTATCTGGGCGGGGTCGGTCGTGAGGCCATCCTGCAGCAGGACGATGAGGGATTGGTCCGTTGCGTGCGGGAGGAACTGGCTTCTATCGTCGGTCTACAGGCGACACCGCATTATGTCGAGGTCAACCGCTGGCATCGGGCGATGCCGCAATATACGCTTGGGCATCTCGATCGATTGAGACAGCTCGAGGCAGCGCTTTCGCGATTCGGGGGATTAACGGTCACGGGAGCGGGGTATCGCGGTGTCGGCCTGCCCGATTGCATCAGGGACGGTGCAGAAGCGGCGGCGCAGACAGTACGCTACCTCCAGACGACCTCTCATCGCGAAGCGGAATCGTAACAGAGCCGCAACAGAAGGACGTGGACGATGTTAAATGATCAGTTGGTAATCTCCAGTGTTGCCGGACCCTTTCGCGAACCCCGGGAGCCGGTGTTCTCGTATGACTATTCCATCCAGCGGGCAACCTGGGCGGCAACCCATGCGGTTCGGGTGAAGATCGCGCTCGCGGAAGAATTGGATTACGTGAAAACGAAGCTGATGGGCACCGTGACCGGAAGCCCGGGGCAGCAGTTGATGTTGAACAAGCTGCTGTCGCGCAAGATCGGCGATCAAAAACTTCGGATTGCCGAGGAAGAAGGCTGGTTGAAGGAGCGCGCCGATGTCTTGGTGCCTCCCTTCACGGGACCGCTCGCGCATCATTTTCCTCAACTGGAATCCTGGATCCAGGCCCAGCAGGAGAGCTTGCGGAGCGAAATCAAACAGACGATCGGGTTGGCGGTCTGAGTCATCGATGGCAACCGGGGAGGCGCAAGGCCTCCCCGGATTGGTGATTTTGCTGTTTCTGGCCCGTCCTTCGGCTTCCTGTCCCCCATACCGGCCTCAAGAAATACTCGACCTCCGCTCCCTGATGTTCCTCTGCCGGTCGTTTCGCGCGCAGCAGCGTG
This sequence comes from Nitrospira sp., assembly GCA_020853775.1. GTDB lineage: Bacteria > Nitrospirota > Nitrospiria > Nitrospirales > Nitrospiraceae > Nitrospira_A. The sequence continues at coordinate 9,084 of JADYYH010000010.1, read as the reverse complement.
AAGAAAGAGCGGGCTCTCGTTATCTCACACACAGAATCTGTGGATAAGCGTGTGTATAGCCACCTCCTCGCGATGCGAGGCCCTTCGTAGGTCGGTCCTTCAGCGGCCTGCACAAGTTTTAGGCCTTGGGGGTGGCCCCCAAGGAGACCCCTAGATACTGTGGAAGATGAAAACCCCTAGGGGGATTTCTGTCGGCCGCATGTTGCTTGAGGATAGCGGAATCGCGCTGGGCGTGGGATTTCGAGAGATTCGCTCAAAAAATCCGGCGGTATTGTTTACTGTGCACCCCGGAGTCATCGGCAAAACCGATGGAACCGGTGTCGGGACTACTCGTGTCGTTCAGGTCGATGCGGTAGTGTCCACGGACTTGTTCCATGGCTTCTTCAAACGAAATGGCTTGCGGATAGAGGTTGCCTGGGGCATGGGCCCCACGCGCCAAGGTGCCCACGACTTCCGCCGTCGCATATTTCGGGTCCGAAAAGATATACAGATCGGCAACGGCCTGATCGCCTAATTTGTGGCCCGGGCTGGTAGCCGGAAGGATACCGGCCAGCGTTTGATTGAGTCTGGCTTGTTTGAATTGTTTCAGCAAGCCGACCACCTGGCTGGTCGTCACCTGTGCCGGGACGACAACGCTGACGGCATTAAAGTCCGTCAAGGTCGTCTGAACTTTGTACATGACCGGTGCGGCATCCGGATCGTCGAGGCCGACTTGAGAAATCTCCGGTCCGGCCGCCTGTTTTTGTTTCCCGCTGGGAACGGCAAGATTGATCAACAGCCACATGATCAGGATGACACCAAACAGCACGAGCAGCGGATGCAGGCCTGCTCGCTTGCCCTCCTCGTATGGATTCTGTTCGCTGCTCATAAGGAGGCCTGGGGTGCTCCACCTGTTGAACCAAGCGGGGCGTCGGCCGAAGGACGATCAGCCGATTCCACTCGTTTCGCTTCGTTCCACAAGTGATCCATCTCAGCCAGGGTGAGGTCGTGCACGCTCCGCCCGCCACGCGCCGCCGTTTGCTCGATATATTGGAACCGGGCGGTGAAGCGGTTCGTGGCCTGCCGCAGCGATTCTTCCGGATTGACCTTGATGTGGCGCGCCAGGTTGACCAAGGAAAAGAGCAGGTCGCCCAGTTCTGCCGCCATGTCTGCGGTGGGTTCCGATGGAGGCTGGGAGCTGGCTGCTGCGTCAGTTACGGCTGAGCGGAGTTCCCCGATTTCCTCCTCGACTTTGCCGAGGACATCAGCCAGCCCTTGCGGACTGTCCGGCCAGTCGAACCCGACCCGTGCGGCGCGCACTTGGGTTTGATAGGCGCGAAGTAATGCCGGGAGAGCGTGCGGGATGTCTTGCAAGACCGAATCAGGTTTGCCGGCATTCTTGCGTTCAGCTCGCTTAATGTCCTCCCACCGATGCACGACCTGGTCGGAATTGAGACCCGGCGCGCCGGCCGCCGCCTCTCCGAAGACATGCGGGTGACGGCGCACGAGTTTGTCTCCGAGCTGTTCGAGGACGTCATCCATGGTGAAGGTGCCCGCTTCCGCTCCGATCTGGCTGTGAAATAACACCTGGAGCAGCACATCGCCGAGTTCTTCCTTGAGTTTCGGAAAATCCCGCTGGTCGATGGTGTCGAGCGCTTCGTACGTTTCTTCGATCAGGTAGGGTTTGAGGGATTCATGGGTCTGCTTGCGATCCCATGGGCACCCGCCGGGCGCCCGGAGCCGGGCCATGATGGCTACCACTTTATCGAAACGTTCGGACATGCCTGTTCCCCTCGTGGCGCCACTCTAACTGAGTTCTGTCTCACCTTCAACGGGGCCGGTCGCCTTGCGTCGATGTGAGGCCTATGGTAGGGTACGACCTCGCGTTTTCTCGCCGGTTGATCGGAGGAATGTATGGGTGATGAGAAGGATCAGGGATTCGTCATCCGGGATCGTCGAGGACGGGGGGAAGATACGCCTGCTGCTGCTTCGGCTCCCATGCCTCCGACTCCCGAAGCGGCTTCGGCCGAGGCCCATCAGGCTGACGCGCATGGGCATGCCGGACATCTGCCGGTCAATTTCTCCTCCTTCGTGATTTCCATGGGGAGCTCGGCCTTGATGCTCATGGGGGAACAATTGGATCCCCAACAGCCGGCCATGCCGCTCAATCTTCCACAGGCGAAAGAAATCATCGATCTCCTCTCGATGCTCGAAGAGAAGACACGAGGCAATCTTACGCCGGACGAGCAGGTCGTGATGAAGGACATGCTGTATGCCTTGAGGATGAAATTCGTCAGCCTGACATCCGGAAAATCATCGATCCATACTCCCTAGCCTGTGATCGCCCTCTTCGCGCGCCGCTGTTCTAGAAGGTCTGTTCTTCCCTTGGTTGCGACCGGCTTCTCAGCTTCCCTCAAACCGCCGTTCTTGTACCGGGCCAACATGATGGCTCGGAGCTCGCTTTTGAGACTTTCCCCGGGAATTCGTTATAGTGTGGCAGCACCCCAGGGATCCGGGATGGAGTCGGAGTAGCGCCGATGCCTGAATCGACGGACATGAGCAAGCTCATCCCCCCGGGTGTGCTGCGTGAAAAGGAGCCGTCGTCGCCCGCCTCGATCGAGAGCGAGCGGCGGAAGCGCCATGTCCGCCCTGTGTGGATCGTCCTGATCCTCTTGCTGCCCTGCCTGGCACTGACTTTCTACTATGCGCAAATGGCGGTGCCGGTCGGGGAAGAGTCCGATTCGTTTCTCCCCAGCACCGGCTATGCGTTTGTCTTGCTGCTCGTCAATCTCGACCTGATCGGGTTCGTCGTTCTCACGCTGCTGCTGTCCCGCAACCTCATCAAAGCCTATTTCGAACGCCGGCATCGATTGGTGGGGTCCGGGTTCCGGGCCAAGCTGGTCGCGGCCTTCATCGGATTTTCCCTGATTCCCACCGTTTTGCTCGCCTTGGTCGCCAGCGGATTGGCCAACAAAGCCGTGGATGTCTGGTTCAACGATCAAATCGAACATGTGATGAAAGACTCCTACGAGGTGGCGCGCATGCACCATGCCGGGCATGTGTCGTTGGCGATCAACAGCGCCCGTGCCATCAGCCATGAAATCTTCCGCGAGGAATTGTTGCTGCCGGAGCAGCGGGATCTGCTGGTTGCGGCGATTGCCAGGAAACGTGATGAATATGCCACGGCCGGCATCGAGGTGTTCTCTTCGAAAATGGAAACGCTGACGAAGGCACTGGATCCTGAGGTGCCTGTGACCGTGCTCGACCTGCCGATCGGCCAGCTGGTGTTGCAGGTGATCAACGGCAAGCAGGAATTGACTTCGGTGCAGGAAGCGCAGACCGGCCGGCTGGTGCGGGCGGGCGTGCCGATTGCCTCCAGCGTGCGGCGCGGCGAAATCGACGGGGTTGTCGTGGTGGACGCCTATGTGCCGGAATCGTTGCTCGGCAAAATGGAAAGTATCGGCCGGCAGTACGCCGAGTATAAACAGATGAAGGCGATGAAGAACCCCATTAAGGCGGGCGCCTATCTGTTGGTCGCGGTGATCACTGTCATGATTTTGTTCAGCGCCACCTGGTTCGGCTTTTACGTCGCGCGCGGCATTACCGTGCCGATTCAACGGCTGGCCGAAGCGACCGAAGCCATTGCGCAGGGAGATCTGTCGGTCCGGATCGAAGCGAAGGCGACGGATGAAATCGGCACCCTGGTCGAATCCTTCAACCGTATGACCGCCGACTTGCAGAGCAGCAAGAGCAAGGTCGAGGAAGCGAACGTGTCGTTGCGCCAGTCCAACCTCGAACTGGACCGACGGCGTGCCTATATCGAAACGGTCGTCGATACGATTGCCGCGGGCGTCTTGTCGATCGACCGGCAGGGGCTCATCACCACCTTTAATCCCTCTGCCGAACGCATGCTGGGACTGTGGGCCGACCGGTTTCGCGGCCGTTCCGCCAACGAGGTGTTCAAAGAGTATAAGCTCGACCTCTTCCAATCGGTGTACGACCGCATGCTGGCCGACCAGCGGGATAACATCGCGCTGGAAGGGCAGTTGGATCTGCAGGGCCGCTTTCTGACCATCGGTGTGCATTGCTCGCGCATGAAAGACGAGTCGAATAAGGATCTCGGATTCGTGCTGATTTTTGAAGACCTCTCGGAATTGATCAAGGCGCAGAAGGCGGCCGCTTGGCGGGAAGTCGCGCAACGGATCGCGCACGAGATCAAGAACCCGTTGACGCCCATTCAGCTTTCGGCGCAGCGGCTGCGGAAAAAATTTCAGGACAAGGCGCCGGACTTCGATCGCATCTGCGACGAATCTACTCAGGTGATCGTCAATGAGGTCGCCAGCCTCAAGCAGATGCTGGATGAGTTTTCAAAATTTGCCCGTATGCCGGCCCCGCATATGACGATGAACTCCCTCGACGAGGTGGTGAAAGAAGTCGTGGCGCTCTACGAGAGCGCGCATCGAGAAATTGCCTGTGTGGTATCGCTGGATTCCGATCTGCCGCCCTTCAATTTCGATCGTGAACAGATCAAGCGGGTCTTCGTGAATTTGTGCGATAACGGAATCCATGCCATGAACCATAAGGGGCGGTTGTGGATCACGACCCGCTACGATACGAAGCAACGCCGTGCGGTGGTGACGGTGGCGGATGAAGGCACGGGTATTGCGCCCGAGGACCAGGACAAACTCTTCGTGCCGTATTTTTCCAGGAAAAAGACCGGGACTGGGTTGGGATTGGCCATCGTGCGACGGATTGTGACCGATCACGACGGCCAGATTCATGCGGGCAATCATCAGCCGAAGGGAGCCCTGTTCACCTTCGAATTGCCGGTGTAAGGGAACGGACGGTCGTGTGGCAGTCGCCGGATCGTATGTGGGGGATGCATGTCTGCTTCGATTCTCATTGTTGATGACGAAGTCTCCATCCTGAACTCCTTGAGCAGTATTCTCGAGGACGAAGGATATGACGTGAGTGTGGCCAAAAGCGGTATGGAAGCCCTGAAGCATTGCTCGGTCAGTCCACCGGAACTGATGATGCTGGATATCTGGATGCCCGAGATGGACGGGCTGGAGACGCTCAAGCGCCTGCGCGAATTGGTGCCGAACACGCAGGTGATGATGATGTCCGGGCACGGCTCGATCGAGACGGCGGTGAAGGCGATCAAGTTGGGCGCCTATGACTATATCGAAAAACCGCTCTCTCTCGAAAATGTGACGCTCCGGGTGAAGCATGCCCTGGATCAGCACCGGCTCGAGCAGGAGAATCGTTCGCTTCGCACGAAGGTGGAGCGCAAATTCGAACTCATCGGTCAGGCCCCGGTCATGCAGCAATTGAAACAACTGATCGAAACGGCCGGCCCGACCAACAGCCGGGTGTTGATCGGCGGCGAAAACGGCACGGGTAAGGAGTTGGTGGCCAGGGCCATCCATCAACACAGCCACAGGGCGTCGCGCCCGTTTGTGGCGGTGAACTGCGCGGCGATTCCCGAAACCTTGATCGAGAGCGAGTTGTTCGGCCACGAGCGAGGTGCCTTCAGCGGAGCCACCACCATGAAGCGCGGGCAGTTCGAGCAGGCCGACGGCGGCACCTTGTTTCTCGACGAAATTGCGGACATGAGTTTAAACACCCAGGCCAAGGTGCTACGGGCGCTGCAGGAGCAGCAGTTCACGAGGGTGGGGGGAACCAAGCTCATCAAAGTCGATGTGCGCGTGCTGGCGGCCTCGAACAAAGACCTGCTGCAGGAAATCGACAAGGGCACGTTCCGCGAAGACTTGTTCTACCGGTTGAATGTGGTCCCCATCGTGGTGCCGACCTTGCGCGATCGCCGGGAGGATATTCCCTTGCTGGTGAAACATTTCCTGCGCGTGCATGCCGAGGAGCAGGGGCTGAAACTGAAGCAGGTGTCGCCGGAAGCCATGGACGTGTTTATGCAGTATGAATGGCCGGGCAATATCCGCGAATTGCGGAATTTGATTGAGCGGCTGATGATCATGGTGCCGGGGCCGGTGATCGAGGCGGCCCATGCGTCCGTCGCCTTGCAGGTCCGCCCCCAAATGTCCGCCGCCCAATCGGCTGCCGGCGCCCAGCCGGCCAATACGTTGCTGACCAGGCCGTACGATTCGCTCCGTGACGCGCGGAACGCGTTCGAGAAGGAATTCATTGCCCGCAAATTGCGGGAACATCACTGGAATATCTCCCGCACGGCGGAAGATCTCAAGATCGAACGCAGCCATCTTCATCGGAAGATTAAGTTGCTCGATGTCGAGATGCGCCCCGAAATGTAACCGGGCTGCTGAAGCAGGTCCCCAACGTCGTTCTCGGCTCGAATCGATCCTCAACGTACCCCCGAGGGTACGCCTCCGGTTCTTTCTCGCCTGCGGCCTTGTTGGATGACCTGTTTGAGCAGCCCCTGCAGTGATGACCTCTGAGGTCTCCCGAAGAGTAGGTGTACGTGAGACTATTGTTGACCCGCTATCAGTCGGCTCGCTAAGATGCGGCCCCAATGACTACTTATCGTGATGCCGGAGTCGATATCGATGCCGGCGATGAATTTGTCGAACGGATCAAGCCGCATGTGCGGGCCACGTTTCGCCCTGAAGTGATGACCGATCTGGGCGGCTTCGGCGGCCTCTTCCGGTTCCAAGCCAATCGCTATCAGGATCCGGTCCTCGTGTCCGGAACGGATGGTGTCGGGACGAAACTCAAAATCGCGTTTCTGATGGATAAGCATGACACGGTCGGTATCGACCTGGTCGCCATGTGCGTCAACGATATTGCCGTGAGTGGCGCGGAACCGCTCTTCTTTCTCGACTACTTTGCCACCGGCAAACTGTCGATCGCGACGGCTGCCGCGGTGGTGAAGGGCATTTCCGACGGCTGCCGCCAGGCCGGATGCGCATTGATCGGGGGCGAAACGGCCGAGATGCCCTCGTTTTACGGCGAGGGTGAGTATGACCTGGCCGGCTTTGCGGTCGGCGTGGTGGATCGCCCGAAGATCATCGACGGCAAGCAGATCGTTCCTGGTGATGTCGTCATCGGGTTGGCCTCGAGCGGCGTCCATAGCAACGGGTTTTCACTCGTCAGGAAGGTGCTGCTGGAGCAGAGCGGGTTGACCGTCGAGACGGTCGTGCCGGAATTGGGTGGCGCACTCGGCGAGACCTTGCTGACACCCACGCGGATTTACGCCAAGCAGGTGCTGTCGCTGATGGAATGCTGTCCCATCAAGGGGATTGCGCACATCACCGGCGGAGGCATCACCGATAACTTGCCGCGGGTCTTTCCGGCACGTTGTGGCGCGCGGATTCGCCGGGGATCCTGGCCGGTCCTCCCGATTTTCGAGGCGATTCGGGCGCGTGGATCGGTGCCGGTGGATGAAATGTACCGGGTCTTCAATATGGGAATCGGTTTGATCCTGGTGGTGGCTCCCGACCATGCCGACCGGGTGATGGCGAAGGCGCGCGAGTTAGGGGGGCAGGCCTATCACATCGGAGAAATGGTCGCCCAGCCAACCGAAGAAGGAGTGGTCGACTATGTCGGCTAAGGCCCCTCGGCTTGTGCGGCTCGGGGTATTGGCTTCCGGGCGGGGATCGAACCTGCAGGCGATCATCGAGGCGATCGAGAAGCAGGCGCTTTCGGCCGAGATTGCGGTGGTGCTCAGCAACAAGCAGGAGGCGGTAGCGCTTGAGCGGGCGCGCAAACATGGGGCACCGGCGGTCTGGCTCGATCCCAAACCCTTCGCGGGTCGGCCGGATAGTCGTGAGGCCTATGATCGGGCCGTCCTGGAAGTCTTGCAGAAGCATGAAGTGGATCTGGTGCTGCTGGCCGGATACATGAAAATCGTCACCGCGGTGCTGGTCTCCGCCTATCACAATCGGATGATGAATATTCATCCGTCGCTGCTTCCGTCGTTTCCGGGGCTGGATGTGCAGAAGAAAGCCATCGAACACGGCTGCAAAATTGCCGGCTGCACGGTTCATTTCGTCACGGAAGGGGTGGACGAAGGACCGATCATCATTCAAGCGGCGGTACCGATCGCAGAAGGGGACACGCCCGAGATCTTAGCGGCTCGTATTCTCGAGCATGAACACCGCATTTATCCGCGAGCCATCCAGCTCTATGCCGAGGGGCGGTTACGAGTGGAGGGGCGGCGGGTGCTGGTGGCGGATCCTGATGCGCCGGCGGCCGGTTTCCACGATCCGTGATGGAATACCTCGCAGATTGGCAGACTTTTTCCGTAGCCGCTAGAGACTGGCGCGCTGGTTGTGTATAATGCCGTTTCAGTTGTGGGGGGCTAGCTCAGTTGGGAGAGCACTACGTTCGCAACGTAGGGGTCGGGGGTTCAACTCCCCTGCCCTCCACCACTTTCGTTCTTGTCCTCAGTAGTCATTCCGGCACATCGTTCGGTCATTCCGCTCACTACATCTTCCTCTGAGCATTATCCTGATGGGGTGAGAGGTCATAGGCAGGTGTTGCCCTTGCCGAGGCCTGTCATGTTCCAAGTGATGACGCCTTGCCTCCAGACTCAGCTTTCCCCTAACTGCACCTATAGACAGGGCAGCAAGGTCCCAGTGCCTCAAGTCAGTCAGGCGCGTGTCTTGAAGGCATCGAAAGAGACGAGCCGACCGAGAACGAGAGTATTCCCGAGCGCATTCCAGCGGTTTCCCTAGCTTCACGGCCGAACGGGGAACCGTACGATACCGATATGACGCACGAGATAAAGGGATGGTTGTTTCTGGTGGCGAGTCTCCTGCTGCTGGCCGTGATTTGTGGTCTCGCACCGTTCGGACTCCTTACAAGGCCGACTCGTTGGTCCGAGCGATAGGGCATAGGTGCTCGTACCTTCGGCCGGGGAGTGGCCGGAAGCTTAGAGGTGATGACCATGGCCTGGTACCAAGAGCCAAGCGCTGAGGAAAAACTGACGGTCTTGATCCGGTATCTGGTCCACAGTTTCCCCCTAGCCCGGATTATTCATGAATACCGTCGCGAGGCGTTCGAGGCCGAAGCCCGCCGGGGCTTCTCGCACGTGAGGCCGACGGAGGCGTACGTGCAGTCCGTCGAGGAGGCCGAACGAGAAAAGCCCCGCCGGACGAGAGAATCGGACGACGG
>JADYYH010000009.1 GCA_020853775.1 Nitrospira sp. | reverse complement strand
CTAGTAAATTCCGGCGTCGCGCTGGAGCCACCGTACATACCGAATAATCTGTTCCACATCGGCCGGTGTCACCCCCTCGATCTTCGGCATATTGCCGAACTCCCAATGGTGGGCCCGAACGCCGTTTTCCGCCGCACGCTGGAACGCCATATCGGCATGATGATTCGGTTCATAAATCTTGTGGACCAGCGGCGGGCCCTGCTTCGTTCCAACACCGCGGATGCCGTGACAGGCAGCGCAATTGGCGCTGAATTTCGCTTCGCCCGCCTGCACATCGGCCGGGGTGGCGCCGACGGCAGGCTTGGCGGCATCTTGATTCGTGGCGTTCGACTCGCAAGCAGGCAGGGCCGCGACAAGAACGACCAGCGCGATACCCGCCATCCTCGCTTGCATCCGGCTCCGCGTAGACATATTCACACTCATTACGGGAGCTCCGGCGGCGACGGCGAGGACGGTTTGGATGGTGGGTGATGCAACTGCTCGCGCAACATTTGCGTGGTGCGATTCAAGGTCAACCGTCGATAGAGTCGAGCGCCGATGGGCGCCATGATCACCAACGCGATGATCAAATACATGAAAAATTCTTCAGGCGTCATGGCCCCGTCTCTCCTGAGTCAGGTGCACTGCACGAAGCGTTCGTTAGAGTATCGCATAGCGGACCGGATCCACAACTCCCGCCAGGCGGAAACCTTCCCGTCGGATCAGGCAACTGTCGCACCGGCCGCAGGCGACACCTTCGACGCCAGGATCATAACAACTATGCGTCAACTCGAAGGGAACGTGCAGATCCTGCCCACGCCGCACGATGTCTGCCTTGGACAACATCAGCAAGGGCGCGCGGACCTCGACTCCATGGCCCTCTACCCCCATCTTCGTTCCAAGCCGGGCCACGGTTTCAAAGGCGCGAATAAAATCGGGGCGGCAATCTGGGTAACCGGAATAGTCCAGGACGTTTGCTCCAAAGTAAATGGCCGACGCCTTCACCGTTTCCGCATAGGCCAATGCCAGCGAAAGGAATATGGTGTTGCGGGCCGGAACGTAGGTGACAGGGATGTCCCCTGCACGTTGCTCTGGCGCGCGATCCTTCGGCACCTCCACATCCGCGGTGAGGGCCGAGCCTCCGATGGCTCGCAGATCAACTGCAACCACGATGTGGCCGGCAGCTCCTAACGCCGTCGCGATGGCGCAGGCCCGTTCCACCTCCACCTGGTGGCGCTGTCCATAGGATACTGTGATGCAGTGAATACCATACCCACCCTGTTGCGCGATCGCCGCCGTCACGGTGGAATCCAAGCCACCGCTCAAGAGGACCACGGCCTTCGGCTGGAGAGGAGTCATAGACACAGGAAAGAATGAAGCGGACGCTGAATGCCGGGCATCGGAGCGCCACCGGCCGGCTTCTCATCTCGAAGCACACCGCACACCTGCGGAGGGAACGGACCGAGACTCACTTGCCGGCTAGTCCCGATCCTCTTCCTTCTCAATTTTCTCAAGGAGTTCCTGGCGGGACTGGCATTGCACGCACAACTTGGCGAAGGGCACGGCCTCCAAGCGTTTCTCGCTGACCTCGATGCCGCATTCCGCGCAGATACCGTAGGTCCCTTCGCTGAGCCGCGTCAGCGCCTCATCGATCGCCTGGCGCTTCCGGTTCCGCATTTCCATCAGGGAAATACCGAGCTCGCGATCCAGATCCATGAGGGCTTGATCGCCGACATCACGGGCCGACTCCAAGCGGCGCTGCTGATCTTCTGTCAGCGACTGGCCGAGGTTGCCCTCGATCTCGCGCATGATCTCCTGGCGCTTGCCGAGCAGCATCCGCTGCAAGACTTCGCGCCGGCGCTGGCGTTCTTCTTTTTCTTTCGGTGTTTCTTTGAGCGTCAACGCGGCCACTACGCGCGCGGCTACGCTGTCTTCGTCTTTTTCAGTCATAGTGGGTACAGGAGCCGGCCGCTCTTTCTTCACAGGCTTTTCAGGAGCGACGGCTTTGGCTTTCGTCGTTGGTGTTTTTTTCTTCGCGCCGACTTTCGTCGCCATAGAGTCTCATGCCCTTTCGTGATGAGTGCAAGGCGAAAAAGTTTGGCTGGTATATCACGCTATAGATCGTTTGACAAGTACCATGGTCCCCAAGATCTTGGGGACTATGGATACACGATCATGGAGTGCACGTTATGCCCTGCAAGCCGGTCACGCCCACACAGGCTTTTCAGCTCGATGAGAAAGTCCAATCCCGCAATTTCCCCACCGAGCTGGCCGATCAGATCGACGGTGGCCGCGGCCGTGCCCCCTGTGGCCAGGAGATCATCGACAATCAGCACACGCTCGCCGGCCAAGACGGCATCACGATGAATCGCCAGCACGCTGGAGCCATATTCGAGGTTGTATTCGACCTCATAGATGTCGGCGGGCAATTTCCCGGGCTTGCGCACAGGCACGAACCCGGCGCCAAGCCGGACCGCCAGCGTGCCGCCGAGGATAAACCCGCGCGACTCGATCCCGATGACCTTCGCAATGCCCTGCCCCTCGTAACGGGCAGCAAGCTCATCGGCGATGGCCCGAAAGGCCTTCGGATCTTTCAGGAGCGTGGTGATGTCGTAAAAGAGGATGCCCGGCTTAGGAAAGTCGGGAACTTCGCGGATGAGGGACTTGTAGTTCATGGGCATGATCGAATCGGGACGTTCTCATAAAAGATCCGCCCGCTTCATGGTTTTCCGTTCGATGATCCCGCGAAGCCTTGCCAACGCCGCGGTTTCGATTTGGCGGACCCGCTCGCGAGTCAGCCCCATCTCGTGGCCGATCTCTTCTAACGTCCGCGACTCGGCGCCGTCAAGTCCAAACCGCGCCAAAATCACGATGCGTTCCTTTTCAGGCAACTCATTGACCCAGGCCATGAGTTCGGCCCGTCGCATCACCCCTTCGGTCGTATCCGCCGGCGTAAGACAAAGCGGATCCTCGATCACGTCGCGCAAGAAGGTGTCCTGCCGGTCGCTGATCGGGCTGTCGAGTGAACAGGTGGTGCGAACGAGCTGCTTCAGATCATCCACCTCGGCGACACTGGTTTTCAGCTTGGCCGCCACTTCGTCCGCCCGCGGCTCCCGGCCGAGTTCATGGACCAACTGCTCCACCTTCCCGAGGTACCGGTTCAACCGTTCGACCACGTGAACCGGCAACCGGACCAGTTTGCCCTGATTGATGATGGCCCGCTCGATATACTGGCGAATCCACCAGGAGGCATAGGTGCTGAAGCGGAATCCACGTTTGTAATTAAATTTCTCTACGGCTTTGATCAGGCCGAGATTGCCTTCTTCGACGATATCGGCAAACGGGAAGCCGCGGTTCATGTATCGCTTGCCGATACTGATGACCAGCCGGAGGTTCGCTTCGATCATCTCCTGACGGGCCGCTTCATCGCCGGCCATGACTCGTTTACCCAGCGATTGCTCCTGCTTGAAATTCAGCAGGGTCGACTTGCGGACTTCGCGCAAATAACTCTTGATGGTGTCGAGGCCTTCCGCGCGCCCGGATTCTGCCTGGCGGCTGTCTCCACCAGCGTCATCTGCCTCGGCGAGGCTTGGCGACTCCGCATCCTCATCGTCCTCCGCGCGCGCAGCACGCGGACGTCGGGTCGAGACCGGCGCACTTACCTCGCTATCCTGCCGCACGGTTGCACGTCGAGCCATAACGTCGTCACCTACCAAATCGTGAACTCGTGATACCGTCCCGTGGCCGTGCCCCACTCCACCTGGATCTGAGTCACACGCGCCCCGACCGGCCCCTTTTTGAGATCTGCGAGGAACTCCTCAAGCACGCCTCGTCGACCTTCCACATCCACCGCCACCTGCCCGCTATCGAGATTCTCCACTCCGCCGACCAACCCGCGCGCGACCGCCATGCGGCAAGTGAAGGCTCGGTACCCCACTCCCTGCACACGACCACCGACGAGAATTCTCGCACGCACGGATTCCCCGATATCGGTCATTGCGTCACACGTCCTCACTGCCGACTTGCCGCCGTAGAGCGATGGCCCGCCTAGCACAGAATACTCTCATAGCCACTACAGGTCGTCACGCGATTTACGAGTTTACACGGCTGTCTCAGACTCATACACGTATCTTATCGGCAGGACCGTCACAAACCATGAGCGTCATGCCCGACGCACAAAGCCGTGAGATGAACCGGCAGTGATGAGAGACGTCCGCGGGACGATGCAGATGACAGATTTCACGTCTAAGAGATCGCGCGGCGATGCACCGCCTGCGGAACAGGACCGCGGCCCGAAGCAGAATGTGGAGAACCAGTGTTGGATGCTTACAGCAAACCGCTGTGGGAGGGTTGCGTCCGTTGCCTCGTAAACAAAACCGGCTCGGGAGAGATGGAAGTATGTTTGGTCGGGGCGAGAGGATTTGAACCTCCGACCCCTGCGTCCCGAACGCAGTGCGCTACCGGGCTGCGCTACGCCCCGACCGGGCGGATCCGAAAACGGAAGCCGGATTGTCTTACAAGAGAGGGGTAAAACGCAAGCCGTGAGATTCGGCCACTGCCTGACACGTAATTTTCCCATTCATGACGTTCACCCCTTTGGCCAGGCCGGGGTCGGAGTGAATAGCATTCGCCACCCCTTCCGATGCGAGCCGGGCAATATAGGGGAGAGTCGCATTGGTCAAGGCCCGCGTCGATGTATGCGGAACGATGCCGGGCATGTTGGTCACACAATAATGCATCACCCCATTCACGGCATACACAGGATTGGAGTGGGTGGTGGGCCTGGTCGTTTCGCAGCAGCCCCCCTGATCCACGGCCACGTCAACAATCACCGAACCGGGCTGCATCTTGGCCACGAGGCTGCGCGATATCACTTTGGGCGCGCGCGCACCCGGTACCAGCACCGCACCGATCACCAGATCCGCCTCCACAACCGCCCGCTCGATGGCGGATGCGGACGCGGCACAGGTTGCAATCCGTCCCCCATAGAGATCGTCGAGTGCCCGCAATCGATCCAAATCCAGGTTGATCACTGTCACCCGCGCACCCAGGCCTACGGCGATGCGGACAGCCGAGGTCCCTACCACGCCCGCGCCAATCACCGCGACATGCCCAGGCTGGACCCCGGGCACGCCAGCCAGCAGAACACCGCGGCCGCCTTGAACCGTGCCGAGATAGTGGGCTCCCACCTGTACGGCAAGCCGGCCGGCAATCTCACTCATCGGCCGCAGCATCGGCAGGCTATGATCCGTTGCTTCGACGGTTTCATAGGCAATTGCCGTGATGTCGGCCGCCATCAACGCCTTGGTGAGGTCCGGCAACGACGCCAAATGTAGATAGGTAAACAGCACCTGGCCAGGCCGGAAGAGCACGCACTCCGACAATTGAGGTTCCTTGACCTTCACGATGAGTTCTGCCCGATGAAAGACCTCGTCTTTGGACCGCGCGATTTCGGCACCGGCTTGCCGATAGGCCTCGTCTGCAAACCCGCTTCCCTGCCCGGCCGACGGCTCAACCAACACCTGATGGCCGGCTTGCCGCAAAGCGCGAACGCCGTCAGGCGTGACACTCACGCGATACTCGTAATCCTTAATTTCCTTCGGAACCCCAATCACCATACCCGCCTCCTTGCCCTCGCCCCCCGCCCACGCCCCTCTTGCATTATACATGGGCCGAGGCCGTTACCACCGAGAGCCGCTGGTGTACCTTGCCAGCCGAAAGAACAGTGCGGTAAGATTCCGAATCTGTCGACTTCTTCCCCGTAAAGGAGCACCTCGCGCATGGATGCCGGATCCTGTAATGCCTGCAGTACCGCAGGCACACCGTTGATGAAATTGTCGTTGGGCAAAGATTTTTTCGGGCGCAGTTATGACCGATTGTCGCCCTCCTCGGACCAAAGCCCAAAATGGTATTGCGAGCCCTGCTCCATGATGAAAAATCTGCAGCGCGATTTTCGTGATATCCGGACGGAATTCGACAAGCTCGCCAAAGGCCAAGCCTCGGCCCTGTCGGAACCTGAAGCGAAACAGCGCGCGCAGTTGCGCCTCCGGGAAATCGCGGCCATTGCCGGGAGTCACGCCGCCGGCTCGTCGCTGCTGAACCCCGCGGACGTCAAACAACTGATCGACCAGTTCCACGCGCGCGCCTGAGCTCGCAAACACAGGTTGAATCGACCAGCACCGACACCCTGACGATGACCGGCTATCAACGACATATTTTCGTGTGCACCAACAAGCGGGAGCCCGATGACCCACGGGGCAGCTGCTCCAAGCTCGGTTCCGAGACTCTTCATGCCTGCTTCAAGCAGGAGGCCAAGCGACTCAACTTGAAGGGAATCGTCCGCGCGAATAAGGCCGGCTGCCTTGATTATTGCGCCCAAGGGCCCACCGTGGTGGTCTATCCCGAAGGCATTTGGTACCGGGTGCGGTCCGAGGCCGACGTAAAGGAAATCATGGAGCGCCATATCGTGAACGGAGAGCCGGTCGAACGACTCTTGATGCCCGACCAGGCCAGGCCGCCCCTCCTCTCCCCGCTGAAACCTTGAGCCGGATCATCCACCGTATCTCGCGAGATCTGCATGCCAGCCGATGACAAATGGAAGGCCAACATGGAAAAGGTGGCCTACATGAAAGCGTTCCCCGGATTGCTTCGCACCTGGGATCAGCTCATTGGGAAAACCGTGGAGGTCGTCTTGCCGCTCAAGAGCAAGACAGGATCCGCCGCGCTCATTTGCACCGATGGCTCATTTGTCGTGGTGCCGCTGCTGAGCCCGGAACCATACGAGTTGGGCGAAGCGCTCCAGGCAGGCCGGGAGCACCTCGAACCGAAACGCCCTGAGGCCTATGCCGGATACGACCGCTTGCTCAAGAAAGACCGGGACGCGCAGCGCACCGCGCGACTCGAAAACATTCTGGGCGCGATTCAAAACAATGTGGAGCAGATCCCGGAATTGAAAGACCGGCTTGCGCAGCTGGTCAAGGAGTGGAAGTGAGCAGTCTCCCGCAAAAAAACATGTTCGAGATCTTCTCGCAGGGTCTCTTCGAAGGAGTGAAACCGATGCTGGTTATCCGCGATCACCTTGTCCGCCACCCTGACCGCTGCACCCACCAGGCGATTTGCGTTCCCATTTGCCCCACCAGCGCCTGGCTGTCGACGCCCCCCTACAAATTCGACCCGTCCCGCTGCCTGGAAAGCTGCCGGCTCTGCCTGGACGCCTGCCCCTCCCAAGCCATCTATGCGGTGTTCAAGAAGGGTGAGAAGTTATTGGAGCCGCAGAAGAAGTAGAGAGAGTCGCGTCTGACGAACGGCGCGCGGCCTCGACAACACCATCACGCGTTGCATCTCAACAGCCGGCTGAGGTTTCTTTCCATTCCACGCAGGCTCCTATGAGGCGCTGCCCTTCAGGCAGCATGCCGTCGCCTGCGGTCCTTATCATGCCCCCTGACATTCTTTTGGCGCGATGGTGTTGCCTCGCCGCGCATCCGTTCCATCCGCGACAGGGAGAGGAAAAAAAGAGAAGGCCCTCGTTGGACGCGCGCAATAAGTGATCAACCAGCCCGCCCCTAGAGAAATGAAAAAAGACGATGAGGGAACGAAAGACCGAAAATGGAAAGAGCCATCTATCCGCAGAGCACAGAAGGAGTTTCACTATTACAGATTCGCACCCTATCACGATCAGTTGGCGGTCCGAGAATCATCTCTCCATGCTGCGACCACATTTGATCCTTCAGGGCCATCAGTTCGTCTCGCAGCTTCTCAGAATGGTTCACGCGATGCCCTTGTTTTAGTCCCTCTATCAGACATCTCACACAATGAAACTCTTGCTTGTACCTGTCAGTACCCTTTCTTCCGAAATATCTAAAGTTTTCACTTAGGGAAGCTCTGATTAATTCGAAGTTCCAGACAGCGATGAGTTAAATTCCCTGTGTTCTAGACGCCGACTGATCAAAATCGGGAATTAATCAGACCTTCCTTAGAAGCACATAAGCACTCTCGAATGTCATACCGATATCTCTCTTTCTCTCATCTGTATCTTTATGGTACTTGGCCGTTGATTTCCTCTGCGGGATTCCCACGGCATCTTCAGAGTAAATACAATCAGGCCGATCAGCGAATTTCTTCTGTCGATAATATTCGCCTACTTTGGGCTTTCTTGTGATCTCTGCTACATAGATTAGTCGTTCACCGTAGTCCTTGCCGCCAAACCCAAAAACGACATCTTTTTCCTTTGCCGATTTCCTGATCTGTGGTTTACAGAGAGCAAGACTGAGAAGTCCTTCCCATACACACGGAGCGCCTCCGTTGTCGGCAACTATCTTACAAACGTAGATCTGGGACAATGACCTCTCCCCTTAGTTGTTCTTCGCAATTAGTGAAATGTTATTGTGATTTCGGAGCCATGAATAAAATCGGGCAGCATCAGAAAACTCAGGCAACCGCGCACTCCGTTGCAAATACCCATCCGTCACAGTTAAACCACCCCAAGCACTCAGTAGGGGTGGACTAACACGGTAGCTGGGACGTTTATTGGGACTATGATGTGGCGGACGGAACGAGCCAATTGGTAAACAACGACTCAGCCGACCCAAAACACCTGGTTTCGCGCGAACAACTATGTCACAGGCTTCGTGAGCAAGTACTCGCCGGGTATGAGCATTTTCACCCCATCGAGTTCGCTGAATGGAATGGGCCGACACAATCTCATCGATAACATACAAACCTATGATTGCATATATGAGATTAGGTTGCAGATGGATATCGCGCAATCCGGAGTAAAATACAAGGAGATCTCCTGGCACGAGCTTCTCTTTAATCTGCACCGCTCGCTGTCCCTGATCACCGTAGGTCAAGCAATCAAAGTCTGGATCAAGATGCATGTCTTGATTTTCAAGCCAAGAAGGGAGCGAAACTCCAAACGCTTGTACTGCTGACTGAACCAGAGAATAGGGACGGTTCATCGTCGGATGTACTGAGCTTGTTTCAGGAATAGGAACATCTACAAACGCGGACGTCCTGCTATCGACTGGACCGTTCCAATTCCCACCACTTTCACTCTGATCAGCACCGACTCTGACAAGGAGGGCCTTCATAACTCCATGAATCGTTTGTGTAGAGATTTTAGACGATCTGCTTCCGCAGGCGCCCCCAGTAGGCGGTGCCGACGTAGCCGCAGGCGCCGGTGAAGGTGGTCAGCGCCAGCACGCGATAGACGACAGAACGCGGCGCTTTGATATTCACGGCGGGATCGAGCAGATCGGGCGCAGCCGCCACACGTTTGAGCGTTTCACCGGCCAGTAGAATCGGCCACATGCAGGCCAATCGCTGGCGAATTTCGAAGCGTGGAAGCGCCATGGTGTACATCCAGCCCTGATCCAAGTGTTCCATGGCCAGTTTGATCAGCCGATTCAAGACCGGCCTGAATTTCAGCCGGTTCTCCCGATTCAGTAAGTCCGCCGGCGTCAGTCCCGCTTCGCGGAGCAGCGGTTCCGGCACATAGCAGCGGCCTCGATGAAGATCACGGGCGATATCCTTCACGATGTTCGTGAGCTGCAATCCTTTGCCGAATCGCACACCGATGGCCGACATCTGTTTCACATCCCAACTCGCCATCGACGGACAATGGGCACAAACCATCCTGGTCCAGAACTCCCCGACGCAACCGGCGACGTAATAGGTATAGCGATCCAATTCGTCCAACGTCTGAAACGCCGTCAGCCCCTGTGCCGACTCCCTGTGAAAATGCGTGAGATCCATCGCCATCCCGTCCGGCAATACCCCCATCAACCACCGAATCCGCTCTTGATCGCCGGGATCAAACGTATCGAACAGCCTGAAACATTCCTCCAACCGCTGAAGCAACACGCGTTCCGCCGAGTCCGATTGGTGAGGGAGCAGCGCGGACTGAATGGTCTGCACGTCCCTCCGCTGCACGGGACCGGTCGTGAACTGCGCCCGAAATTGGTTGAGGTAATTGAGCCGCTGCTCACGGCTGATGAGGTCGGTATCGGCAATGGTATCGGCAGCACGCGCGAAGAGATAGGCCAGGCCCATCTGGTCGCGCACCGTTGACGGCAGCACGTTGAGGGTCAAATAAAAGGACCGGGAAACCTGCTTAAGGATGCCGTGAAGGAGGTCGTGTCTTGCGGAGTCGATAGCCGTGGGGGCCCCCTTCTTATCTCACTTCCAGTGTCCCTTCCATGCCTTTCTCCTGATGGCTGGGGAAGAACAGGAGCTTCTTGTCGCAGTAGAAGGCGTACATACCCGGCTTGGTGGGCGTGAACTGTACCGTCACAGTTCGCCCCGACCCCACATCACGTTCGATGGAGAGTCCGGCCGCTTCATGCTGTAACACAAAATTATGCGGGGTGATCGTGGTGATGCTGGTCAACAGCAGCTCGACCGGCTTTCCCGCCTGAACGATGAGATGATTCGGCGTGTAGGAATAACTGTCGAGAATCACCGTGACACGTTGAATACCATCCGCTTGATCGACCGGCACTCGCAGCGGGGGAACCTGCGGCGCCTGGTCGGCCCCGATCACCGGCGTCGGACCCTCGATGCTCCCCCACATCAACGCCAAGAGAATGCTTAACCGCAGAAAAAAGAAGACTCTACCCATAGTCCTCGTTTCTAGCAGATAGGCGCGAAGTCGGTCAACCGGAACCGCCCAGCTAACTTGACTGGGTGGAACCTGGTATTATCTCTGAACACCGAGACGCAACAGGCATCTTTGACCAGAGGCCCAACAACCGGCTCGGGATTCGGTATAATGACATCCAAGGGTCGGTCCTCTGCGTAGTAGTAGGACAACCCTCCAAGGAGGAGAGATATGAAGTCGTTGAAGGGTATCGGGCTGCTGATTATTTCGAACATTCTCATTTATCTCACGCTGTCGATCACCGTCAGAGTGCTGGTCAACATGGTGTTGCCCGCGTTCGGCATCGATGTTCGCGGAGCCTTCAGTCAGGAATTGCTGGTCTGGTCGTTGGTCATCGGCTTTGGCGGCGCCTTTATCAGCTTGCTGTTCTCCAAACAAATGGCTCGCGCCATGCTGAATTGCACCCAAATCACGCAGCCTCGCACCCAAGCGGAACAGGTGATTTACGGCTCCGTTCGCGAAATTGCGGAACGCCTTCAGATCACCATGCCGGAGGTGTGGGTGTATGACTCACCGGATCCCAATGCCTTTGCCACAGGGCCCAGCAAAAACACTGCGATGGTCGCGGTATCGACCGGCCTCCTGGCGAACTTGCGTGAAGACGAGGTGAAGGCGGTGCTGGCCCACGAGATGGGCCACGTCTTCAACGGCGACATGTTCTCCACCACCGTGCTGGCCGGCTTAATGAACACCTTCGTGCACTACATCAGCAACTTCGTCTACCAGATGGTCGCGCAGCCGCAGGCTGGCGATCGGGACGAGGGTCAAAGCGGGAGCCCGATTTTGGGTTTCGTCGTCTACATCTTCCTGCAGGTCGTGCTGTCAGTCCTTGCCATGATGGTGGTCAGCTGGCATTCCCGCCACCGGGAGTATGCCGCAGATGCCTTCTCCGCCAAGGTGTATGGGAAAGAGTCGATGATCAAGGCGTTGCAAGCCATCAATCGCTGGGTGAATCGCGCCCAGTTCGAATATTCGACGCAAGATGCCTTGGCGACGATGAAGATTTCGGGCAACACATCCGGCTTCCTGCACTTGCTGGCGACTCACCCTCCGATTGAGGAACGAGTTGCCGCGCTGGAACGGCTCTAACCAAAGGAGTTCATACCATGCCGATCACTCGACCGACATGCTCGTGGAAGGTACTGGTCCTCGGGCTCGTCGTGGGTCTCGGGCTTGGCGTCCTCGAATTGGGCTTGGGGTCGGTCGATGCGGCGGAACAGGGAGCGACACGCATGGCTGCCAAAGCGTCAACCGTCTACGATTTCACGTTGAACGATATCGATGGGAAACCCGTCTCGCTGAGTCAATATAAGGGGAAGGTCGTCATGCTGGTGAATACCGCCAGCTTGTGCGGCAATACTCCGCAATACGCTGACCTTGAAAAGATCTATGAGACTTACAAGGACAAGGGATTCGAGATTCTGGCCTTCCCGGCCAATAATTTCGGCCAGCAGGAGCCGGGCAGCAATGAAGAGATCAAGGGATTTTGCCTGACCAAGTACAGCGTCGGCTTCCCGCTGTTCAGCAAGATCAGCGTGAAGGGTGGCGACAAACATCCGCTCTACCGCTACCTCACCGAACAGAGCCCGTTCCCCGGCGAAGTGGAATGGAATTTCCAGAAATATCTGGTCGATCGTTCAGGCACTGTGGTCGCGCGCTATCATCACCGGACGAAACCAGTGGCCGATGAAGTGGTGAAAGACGTCGAGCGTTTCCTCGCAAAGCAGTGAGTCCGATCAGGCCTTTTTCTCGAAGGTAATATGTGATCGATACTCTTGGATGGCCGCACCCAATGCGGCCTTCCCAAGAGGAATGTTCGCTTCCAGGGCATCTTCCACGCCCCGGTCATCGATGACCACATCATACCGGTCCTGAATGTTGGTGCGCACCGCCGTGCCGTCTTTGAACGGACGCGGCATGTAAATTTCGGTCCATACTTCCTTCTCAACTAAACAGACATCGCAAAAGCGCTCGTACAACAGCGCCAATTTCTCCGCATCAGTTTCTTTCATGCACCGGCTCCCGGGTAATAGATCGACGAACCGCAGGCGATTCCACGCGAGCGGCTGAAGAACGTTAGACTAAGCCAAGGAGGATATTCAACGGGCAGGCACGTTAGGCAGGATGGGTGGGAGATCCGAAGGCGGCTGATCGGTGATCGTAAACCGCATCGTCCCCACCTGGTTCACCGCATGAAACGGTTGTTGTCCGAGCGACGTGATGTAAATCTTGACCAGATACTTTCCTTGCGGCCATTGCAACGGCGGCTTCTTCAATTCCAGAAAACCATATCGTTCGTGGCCAGGCACTTCCAAACTGTCCTGCACGATCACCGCTTCACTGGTCTTCCCATCGGGGCCAATGGGAAAAACCTGCGCGGCAAACTGAGCCGGGTCTTCAAGCGGCGCCACTTCAAACACGATATAGACGGCAGGAGTATCCGGCGCGAACACGGTGGTACCGGGAGCGATCGGCTTCAGGCGAGGATCTTGTGTAAACCATCCCTTTCGTCCAAACGTGTCCCACTCAACTTCATACCCACGCGCCATCTTGATCCAGGTGAACAACGACTGCGGCACGCCTTTCTGCTGCACATCCAGCGACGGTGTTTCGGTGGGCTCGAACTCTGTCGTGGCCTGCTCTTTGGGGACCATCAGATCGCGCGATTCAGCACCCGTCTGCCAGCATCCCAGAATCGACGTGACACACAAAGCCAGCGCCAATGGACGAGGGCATCGTATTTCCTCCCGCCTGGCCAAGCGCACCCCTCCGCGTATATCCCTCGCATTCATAGAATGATGGTACTCACTGTGAGAAGGAGGGGTCAACCGGCCTGCAGGATTTGATCAAAACGGCCGGCAACTCCGTGGGCTCTGATATAATGCCATTCATTCAACACACAAGTCGAAGACATCGCGCTTCGCTCCCGTGCAACGTCTCATGAACCACGCAACGATCGGCTCCCCCTCTTCACCGTCTCAGCCACTTCCCCTGTCGAGCGAGACGGAAACTGCGGAGCACGAGGCCAAAGCGAGGAGCCGGCACTACGGCGTTCGTGATGCCGCCTGCCAAGCCGCCGCTCAGGGCGGCGGCGAAAACTATTTCTCGGCGTTCGCCCTGCTCCTGCATGCCGCTCCGTTCCACATCGCCATCCTGTCCGCCCTGCCGCAGTTGGTCGGCGTCGTGGCGCAACTCGCATCAGTGAAGGTGCTGCACTATCTCCGCCTGCCCCGACGCCTGCTTATCGCCGGAGGCCGGGCACAGGCCTTGTGCTGGCTCCCGATTCTGTCGCTGCCGCTGATCGCCCCCGAACATGGCCCGTGGCTGCTGATCGGCTGCGCCATGCTCTATTTTGGCTTCGGCCATGTGACGGCCCCGGTGTGGAACAGTCTCTTGGTCGACGTCGCGGAAGCCGACGGTCGCGGCGCCTATTTCGCCCGACGTGCTCGTACGACCGCACTCACAAGCTTTCTGGCCTTGGGACTGGCGGGGGCCATCCTGACGCTGGGACAACGATGGGACATGAGCTGGATCGGCTTCCTCATCATTTTCCTCGGCGCCGCGACAGCGCGTATAGGAGCCACGAATTGCCAGACACACGTGGCGCGGCTGATGCCCGTCCATCAACTCGATGCGCCGCATGGCTTCCGGCATTTTCTGGCCAAAGCCGCCAGTCAGGACTTCCGTCGTTTCCTGCTCTTCTCGGGGTTGATGCACTTCGCCGTCTTACTGTCCGGACCGTTTTTTGTGATCTATCTCCTGCGAGACCTGCATTGGTCCTATCTCGAATATGCCGGCTGGATGGCGAGTAGTATCTCCGCTCAATTTCTCACGCTGGGCCCCTGGGGTCGAATCGGTGACCGATACGGCAACAAAGCCTTACTGGCGCTGACAGCCTCCGCCGTGCCGTTCCTACCGATGGGTTACCTATTGAGCGAGCACTATCTGTTTCTCTTGACCGTCAACTTCTTCGGCGGCGTGATCTGGGCGGGACTCTCGCTGGGTTTGCAGAATTATGTCTTCGATTCATTACGGCCGGAAGAGCGTACCAGGGGAGTCGCGCTGGCCAATGCCATGAATGCCGTGGGATGGGGACTCGGCGCACTCACCGGCAGTTGGCTCGCGACTCTGATGCCTGCCGAACTCTCGATCGGCTCATGGCACCTGACACCCGCGTCCAACCTCCCCTTTCTGTTCTGCCTGTCGGGGGTCTTGCGACTCGTGATCGCCATGAGCCTGCTGCGCACGTTTGCCGAGCCCAGAGCTATCGCCTCCCCCCTACAGGGACATCTGGTCCGGGAACTGCCCCTTCTGAAGTCCCTCATGGCGCTCATGCCGTGGAGAAACCCACGCGTCGCACCGTAACCGTGCAGAGTCCTTCAGCCTCCCTTACATCCCCGAAGGCCGGCGCTCTCCTTCTTCTTGTTTCAACCGGTCGAACGCACGATCCGAACTCCCTTTCACCTGTTCGGATGACGGTTGAGCCATCGGTTTGGGTTTGTCGCCGGCACATCCCGCCACGAGCACCAACGTCGCAACGATGCCACCGACCAGTAAGCCCGCCCGTCCTCCTACAGTCACAGTGCTTCTTCCCTGATTCATTCAGAGCCTCCCCCGTTAGATGACAAAGTGATGCCAACTGCTGCAGGTCTCGCCGGTTGCATTATGGGACAGGACCTTCGGACGCTCAATATAAAACGTGCGCGCCGCCGCCACGTTGACTGGCCCCGGTAAAGGCGTTATTCTCCGCGACGACGCACTTCTCTGCTGAAAGGAACCCGATGTCGCTGCATGATCGCCTCTCCGAAGACCTGAAGTCGGCCATGAAATCCAGAGATCAACTGCGCATGGACGTCATTCGCATGATCAAGGCGGCCGTGCAATATAAGGAAGTCGAACTCAAACAGGATCTCGACGATGCCGGCATGAGCCGGATCATGACCACCCTGATCAAGCAGCGCAAGGAGGCGGCCGAGCAGTTCGAGAAGGGCAATCGACAGGACTTGGCCGCGAAGGAACGGCAGGAGATCAGTATTATCGAGAGCTATCTTCCCGCCGCCCTCTCCTCCGATGAGCTGGCGAAGATTGTCGCGCTGGTCATCACAGAATCCGGCGCCACGTCGCTGAAGGACATGGGCCAGGTCATGAAAGCCGTCATGGCTCGTCTGGCCGGCCAATCCGTCGACGGCAAGGTCGTCAGTGACCTGGTCAAAACCGCCCTTCAACGCTGATCCTCCTCGCTGCCGGGCTTAACCTCTTCGGTGTTTTCGCCGATACTGAATCCGACGTACGGCGACGAAGGGATAGGCCCCCGCGCCCCTCCTCTATTCCTGATGCTCCCGGGAGCGAGAAGCCGGCTCCTCACCTCTTGCCGGACAAGGCGATGACATGAGCATTTTGATCGTGGACGACTCCCCCGACCAGCAACTGCTGCTCAAAACCATTTTGAACAAGGCGGGCCACCAGGACCTGCTCATCGCGGATTCTGCGACTTCGGCCTACGACCAGCTCGGCGTTCAACCACCCCAGACGCATGAGGGGCCTCATGCCGTCGATTTGATTCTCATGGATTTTCTCATGCCGGGGATCGACGGCGTGGCGGCGACACGACACATTAAGAGCCTGGACGCCTGCCGGGATATTCCCGTGATCGTCGTCACGGCCAAAACCGCCCTCGGCGACTTGCAGGCGGCCTTTTCCGCAGGAGCGATGGATTTTATTACGAAACCGGTGAACAGCGTGGAGTTGCTCGCCCGGGTCAACTCCGCGCTCATGCTGAAGAAGGAAATGGATTGCCGCAAGACGCGGGAACTGGAACTTCGCCGCAGCAATGACGACCTGCAGCGGGCGTTGCGCGAAGTGAAAGTC
Source organism: Nitrospira sp. (assembly GCA_020853775.1). Taxonomy (GTDB): domain Bacteria; phylum Nitrospirota; class Nitrospiria; order Nitrospirales; family Nitrospiraceae; genus Nitrospira_A. Next base: position 5,634 of record JADYYH010000009.1, on the reverse strand, counting down.
CTCAAAGGACTCGTGCCGATTTGCGCCTCCTGCAAGAAAATCCGCAACGACCAAGGATTCTGGCAGCAGTTGGAGGAATATATCCAACAGCATTCAGAAGCGGAATTCAGCCACGGTCTCTGCACGCCCTGCATCAAAAAGCATTACCCTGGTGTTTACCCAGACTAGCTGCTAGCATCGACCTACGACACACTTTCAGGGAGACACTGACCATGGGTATCCTGATCGTCGATGATTCGACAGACGATCGTCTGTTGATCCAATCCATCCTCGCCAACGCCGGCTACGAAGAAACCTTTGTGGCAGAATCCGCCGCCGCCGCTTTTCGTTTGCTGGGCCTCGACGGAATGCGGCAGATGGCCGGCCGCGTGGATTTGATCTTGATGGATATCGTCATGCCGTCCACCAACGGCATCGAAGCCTGCCGCCAGATCAAGGCGGTCGAGCGGTATCGGGACATCCCGATCATCATGGTCACAGTCAAGACCGACCCGGTCGATCTGCAACTCGCCTTCGCCGCAGGCGCCATCGATTATGTCGCCAAGCCCATCAGCAAGATTGAACTGTTGACCCGCGTCCGTTGCGTGCTTCGCCTCGTCCATGAAATCGAACGACGTCGCGCGCGTGAACAGGAACTGCTGGAAGTCATGCGCCAATTGCAGGAAGCCAATCAGATGCTGCTGCGCCTCTCCTGCCTCGACGGGCTCACCGGCATCACCAATCGCCGCCAGTTCGATGACTTTCTTGACCAGGAATGGCGCCGCGCCGCGCGCGAATCTACCCCGTTGTCGCTCATCATGCTGGATATCGACTTTTTCAAAACTTACAACGACGGCCATGGCCACCAGGCCGGGGACGAATGCCTCCGCCAGGTCGCCCAGCTCATCTCCAGCCACGTCAATCGTCCCGGCGACTTGGTGGCGCGCTACGGCGGCGACGAGTTCGTCATCGTGCTGCCCGGCACCACCGTGGATGGCGCCGCACAGGTCGCCGACACCCTCAGACGGAAAGTGTGCGAGGCGGAGATGAAACATCCCAACGGCGATCCGGTCACGATCAGCCTGGGCTTCGCGAGCACGGTGCCCAGCCGCGTCGCCGCGCCGACGGACCTGATCCGTGCCGCCGACCAGGCGCTCTATCAAGCCAAGCAGGAAGGGCGCAACCGCGCCAAACAGGCCGGGGTGCTCTCACTCGTCCACCATACTCATAAAGACTGATGGCTGCTCGCCGTCGCGGCAATCGTACCGGCTTCACCTCCTCGCGACACGATGTGGTTATGACCAACTGAAGGCGACCGGACGACGACATGGCGAAGCGCACCCCGCAAACCAGACGCACGACAGGCGCGACTCCGAAACGTACCCTCCGCACCACGTCCCGTCCGCAAACCGCGCTTCAACGCGAGCAAACCGCGCGACGCCGCGCCGAACGCGCCCTCGAACGCGCATCAAAAGAATTGCAGCGCCAAGTCGAGGAGCTGCAACGCGCCAAAGATGCCGCCGATGTCGCCAACCGCGCGAAGAGCGATTTCCTGGCGAGCATGAGTCACGAAATCCGGACGCCCATGAACGCCATCATCGGCATGGCAGATTTGTTATGGGATACGACCCTCACGCCGGAACAACGCAAATATCTCCGGATCTTCCGACGCGCCGGGGCCAGCCTGCTCAGCCTGATCAACGATATTCTGGATCTCTCGAAAGTCGAATCCGGCCGGCTCGACCTGGACAGCATCGACTTCGATCTGTCGGAGCTCATCGACAAAGCCAGCGAAATGCTGGCGCTCCGGGCCAACGAAAAAGGCCTCGAACTCGTCTGTCACCTTGCGAACGATGTGCCGTGCCACCTCATCGGTGATCCCAACCGCCTCTACCAGATTCTCCTGAATTTGCTCGGAAACGCGATCAAGTTCACTGAGACGGGATCGGTGGTCATGACCATCACCAACGATCCGGACTGCCCCACACCGGGCGCCATCCGCTTCTCGGTAACCGATACGGGCATCGGCGTGCCTCACGACAAAATGACGGCCATCTTCGATACCTTCACGCAGGCACACAGCACGATCGCGCGCCGCTACGGGGGCACGGGGTTAGGATTATCGATTTCCCAACAGCTAGCCGCGCTCATGGGCGGGCGTATCTGGGTTGAAAGCACGCTCGGCAAAGGAAGTACCTTCCATTGCGCCGTTCGGTTAGGCGTGCAGACTGCGCCCGCTCCCTCGAAGGCGGCCGGTGCGCTGAACCTGAGTGGTGTCCGCTGTCTCGTCGTCGATGACTACCCGACCAACCGGCTGATCCTGCGAGAAACGCTCTTTGCGTGGGGCGCCGCCGTGGTGGAAGCCGACAGCGGCGAACAGGCTATGGAAGTCCTTGATGCCTCCCTCACCTCCCACACACCCTTCGATCTGTTGTTGCTCGACTGCCGCATGCCGGGGATGGATGGATTCGAAGTCATTGAACGCATCCACGCCGATCCGCGGCTTCGCGACCTGACGATCATCATGCTGGCCTCAGACCGCTGGGCGGACGACATCGCCAAGACCTACGATCTGGGTTTGGGCGGGTATCTGGTCAAGCCGATCCGGCGGTCCGATCTCCAACAAACGATCAGCATCGCGCTGGGACGCAGCCAACGGGGACTGGCCTCCTCCCAACCTACAATACCGCCCACGGCTCCCCACCAGGGACGATCGTTACGGATCCTGCTGGTCGAGGATTCGCCCGACAACCAGGTGCTGATCCAGTCGTACCTCAAGAACACCAGCCATCGATTAGATCTAGCGGACAACGGGCAGATCGGCGTGGCGAAATTTCAGAACGGCCACTATGACTTGATCTTGATGGATATGCAGATGCCGGTGATGGACGGATTAACAGCCACACGTACGATCCGGCGCTGGGAACAGGAGCAGGGACTGCCGGCCGTCCAAATCGTCGCCCTGACCGCCTTGGCCCTGAAGGAGGAATCAGCCAGAATCTTCGAAGCCGGCTGCAACGCCCACATGACCAAGCCGCTCAAACGAACCACGCTCCTGGAATTATTGTCCGCTTACGAGAAGACCCGCGCGCAATGATGCCGCCACGACCTGAGGCCGGCCAGGCCAAGCTCATTGTTCATATCGATCCGGACCTTGAGGCCATCGTTCCCGGATTTCTCGCCAACCGCCGGCGGGATCTCGTGACCATCGAGGGCTGCCTGAAGCAGGGAGATTTGAACACGATCGGCTTGTTGGGCCATCGGATGAAAGGCGACGGCGGCGGGTACGGCTTCGATCAGATCAGCACCATCGGCAACGACTTGGAGCAGGCTGTCACGAGACAAGATGGACCGTCGATCGAAAAACAGGTCGCGTTACTGAAAGAGTTTTTGACTCGCGTCGAAGTCGTCTACGCCCGTTCGTAGCTCACACCTGGTTTCTCTTCCTCCCTCTATGTAAAGCCTCCTCTCCCACCTCTGTACATGCGACCGTTGAACAGGCCTCTGCCTAATACACACAGGCATGTGCGCTCCAGACTGTTGGGTTCAACGGTCACGTCGATGACTGCTGAACCCTGAAACCCCACCATCTCAGCGAAGGATCAGAAAGGGGCAGCGCAGGTTTTCGTCCAATGCCGACCAGTGGCTGCAGTCATGGTCCGATTCCACCACGGTGCCGTCATCGCGATGCCGGACCTCATCACGATGGCGAACCCCATCGCGGTTCCTGCAGCCGACTTTCGTGCGGGCGATCACGTTGAATGCCAACGTCGTCACCCGAAGGTGTGTTCCCGGCAACCCTCCGCCTTGTTCGATGTGCGGCGTCGAGTTGAATCCTTCCACCTCGATCCCGAGCCAGTTCAATCGACCGGGGTGAAAACAGCCGATCTTTGCGCCGTACACGCCGGAATTCGCCAGATCACGGCCGCCGAACTGTTGTCCCGCAATAGTCCCTCGCCCTTCGACATTCGAGAAACTATGCCCCCAGGTGAAGCCTCCATACCCCGCCACATACAACTTCACCTTCCCTCCGACGTTCCACGACTCGTTCATCGACGATCACCCGATCGCCGGCCCGATCCTTTGTCACGATTCGCTCCTGAGAGGCCTGATCTCGTGTCCGAGGACCGACGTCCGAAGGTTGTTCCTGCACCGGCGCTCCTTGCGCAAGGCAGGTTAACGTGGTTCCTAAAACAAGCCCGCAGATGATAAGTCCCGGCAGAACGCACCGTGTCATAGCGATCTCGCGGACCTCGGCAGATGGGCGCAGAACCTCGGCGCGCAGTTGCTGTTGATCAATCCGCTGCATGCCGTGCCGCCGCTGGTTCCTCAGGAGGCCAGCCCCTACTCCCCTTCCAGTCGTCGTTATCTCAATCCATTGTATCTGCGTTTCTGCGCATCGAAGAGCTACCCGGCGCCCAGACACTCGGCCACGAGTCATCACGCTTGGCCCCATGGGTCGAGCCCTGAATGATGAGCGCCACATCGACCGCGATCGCGTCTAGCATTTGAAGCAAGACACCTTGCAACGGTCATGGAACAGATTCGGGGAAGATGAGGATTTCGATCGATCTCAATCTGCCGGCGGTCGCTCTCTCCGGCAGTTTGCGCTGCACTGTTGCCTGGTTGAACGTTTCAGCGCCGACTGGCGTCGCTGGCCTGCGGTCTATCGGCACCCGCACTCAGCCGAGGCTGAACAAGTGATGCCCGCAGAAGTCGACCGCATCACATTTCACATGTGGCAACAGTGGCTATTCGACCGTCAACTCACCAGCGCCGCCCAGACCATTCCATTGATGCAAGATCTCCCGATCGGGTTTTCGCCGGACGGTGCCGATGCCTGGGCCTGGCAGGACCTACTTGCAGCAGACATGACCGTCGGAGCTCCGTCTGATCTGTTCAATGCGACTGGGCAGGATTGGGGACTCCCTCCGTTTATTCCGCATACACTGCGAGCGGTGGGTTACCAACCCTTTATCGAGACGATACGGGTCATCCTCCGTCACGCGGGCGGCTTACGCATCGATCACGTGATGGGGCTCTTTCGCCTTTGGTGGGTACCTCAGGGCAGTCCGCCAAGGGACGGTGCCTTCGTACGGTATGCGGCAGAGGAGCTGTTGGCAATCCTGGCCGTGGAAAGCGCACGCACGCAGGCCATCGTCGTCGGGGAACACCTCGGAACGGTGGAGGACGGGGTGCGAGAGATACTCGCCGAACAACAGGTCTTGTCCTATCGCCTGCTGTGGTTCGAAGACCAGCCGCCGAACGGCCGACGAAGCTGGCGGAGATCCTGAACCGCCGCATCCTAGACAGGAGCGTCACCTGATCCCGCCCGTAACATCATCACCACATCGATGCAACCGGACTTCAATATAAAAATACCGCAGGAGCCGTCTACATGGCTCCTGCGGCATCTACGCTGCGGACCTTCATGGCTGAGAACGGATGTCCGCCCTCAGCCATGCGGAATTTACAGCCAGTTCACGCGCTCGGCCGGCCGAATGTAGATCGGCTCTTCGACCTGAATCCGCGCCACTTCCTTGCCCGACTTGTTGAAGCCCAACACGGTATCGTTGTACATGTCGAACCGCTTCCCGTGGATCTGGGTTTCAAACACTTTCGGACCCGGAATGACATCGTACCGGAAGACGATCT
>JADYYH010000008.1 GCA_020853775.1 Nitrospira sp. | reverse complement strand
AGGCGGGCCTGTCGAGCCTGATCGGCGCGTCCCTTCCGTGCCCCCGCTTGCCGCTGCAGTTCCATGCGTTCGCGTGTGGTCAGTTTCATCACGCCCTCCAGAGGCCCGATGATACTCCCATTTACACATTACAGGCCACTAGTTTGGAAAGGATGAGAAGCGACACTGATCGACCCAGCACGTCGTGGAAAGCTCGCGAAAGCACAAACTGTTGAGCGATTTCCGGACTGCTCCCTAGCGGGACTGGAGGGCGTCCAGAAAACTGTCGCCCCACGGGAGTCTCGTCGCTCCCAACGCTTCGCCGATCGTCTGAGCAAGGTCGGCGGCCGTCGTCCTGGTCCCGAGGTTCACACCCCGTGCGAGGCGTGGGCCGGTCACCAGGCAGGGGACATATTCGCGTGAGTGCCCGGGGTTTGGTCTAGCGCAGTCGAACCCGTGATCGCCGGTGATGATGAGGACATCACCAACTTTCAGCGAATCCTGCAGGTCGCGCAACCGGCGATCGACATGTTGGAGTGTGGACAGGGTCTGCTGCAAATCGGGACTCATGATGGGAAGATTCGCGTAAATCAAACCGCGGGGTGCCTTGCTGAACATACCGATGACTTCATCCATGACGGCATGAGCATCAAAAATTGGCACTGACCGGGTGACGCCGCGCCCGCTGAACAGGTCGCCGACTTTACCTACCCCGAAGACCAGCTGGCTGGCTTGGCTCAAATGATCCAGCAGCGTGAGCCCCGGTGCCTCCACGGCAAAATCCCGGCGACGTTCCGTGACGGCAAATTGCCCCGGCTGCCCGGCAAACGGATAGGCCACCACGCGAACGATCGGCATCGTCGCCTTGAGCCGCCGTCTCGCCTCACGAGCCAGGCGATACAATTCCTCCGGCGGGACAACCTGTTCGTGAGCGGCCAGCATGATGGTCCCGGCGGTATCGATCCACGCGATGGGCATGCCTGATTTTTGGTGTTGGACTCCGAACTCGGCGATCGGCTCCAGGTGAACTGTGCGGCAATTGCCGAGCGTCTTTTGTCCCAATGCGGCTTCGAGATCGGCAGCCAATTCGTTCGTAAAGGTCTCATAGGGACGCGGGCCATCTTCGATCACATATCCGGCCAACTCCCAATGTCCGGCCAGGGAATGCTTGCCCTTCGTTGCAAACCCCAACATGCCGTAACAACCCTCGGGCTGAGCCAAGGGACGGATGCCTTGAAATTGGCCGAGGAGACCGAGGCCGAGTTGCTCGAGATTCGGGAGGGAGAGACCTTTGGAGATCGCCGCGAGCCGCTGCAGCGTATTGCAGCCGGCATCACCATACGATTCCGCATCGGGCAGCGATCCGATGCCGCATCCATCCAAGACCAAGAGCACGATTCGAGTCATCATCGAGGCACTATATCAAATCCACTGAAACGAGCAAGCCAATCTCACTGTCCCGGCAGAGCGACACCTGTTCCACGCACAACTCGCAAGACGGCTCAACGACCGGCGGCCTGTTCCGCTCGCCACTCACTGAGAATCTTCAGACTCGCGCTGGTGCCGATGCGGTCTGCCCCCGCCTCCAGCAGTGCGCGGGTCGATTTCCAATTTCGAATACCGCCGGAAGCCTTGACCTTTGCCCGCCCAGCCACGGCCTCTTTCATCAAACGCACGTCTTCCACGGTCGCGCCGGCCTGATTGAATCCTGTCGACGTCTTTACATAGTCCATACCGGCCTCGACGGCCAAGCGGCACGCCGTAATTTTTTCGTCGCGCGTGAGCAGGCAGGTTTCAAGAATCACCTTATGGTTGACGCCCGGCGTGGCCCGCACGACGGCTGCCATATCCTGTCGAACGAAATCATAGTCGCCGGATTTCAGGCGACTGATATTGATGACCATGTCTAACACCCGCGCGCCATGAGCCACTGCCTCGATCGCCTCCGTCACCTTGGCATGGGTCGAGTGCCCGCCGAGGGGGAACCCGATCGGAATGCCCACCTGCACCGGCGATCCGACAACAGCTGCGACCGCCTCATCGACGTAACAAGGCGGCACAAAGATCACGACAAACCCCTGCTCCTTGGCCTCTGCACAGAGCCGCAAGACGTCGGCTTTGGTCGCCTCCGGACGTAATACGGTGTGATCCAACAGAGCAGGCAAATTCTCATTCCACGACACAAGTCCCATATCGCTATTCCTTTCAAATTGTCAGGTCTAGATGTGTGATCAAACGCGGTGTGGCAATGCGCCGGACAGGCGCAGATAACGACAGGTCAGGCGCCGTGAGTCACGAGGCTTCCTCGCGCGCGCTTTCGGAACGGCTGCTTTTGATACTTTTCCACGGCTCGATTATGTTCGGCCAGGGTTGAGGAGAACTGATGCGTCCCGTCGTTACGGGACACGAAATAGAGATAGGTCGCCTGCGCCGGGAACAGTGCTGCACGAAGCGAGTGGGAACCGGGGCTGGCAATCGGGCCCGGCGGAAGGCCCTGCACGCGGTACGTATTGTAGGGGCTCATGACGGACAGGTCGCGCTTGTGGATATTGCCGTCAAACGCGGGCAGCCCGTAGATCACCGTCGGATCGCTCTGTAAGGGAATTTTCTTTCGCAACCGGTTGTGAAACACCGCTGCGATCAATTCACGCTCTTCCTTGGAACCGGTTTCCTTCTCGATCACAGACGCCAGCGTCAACACTTGATGCAGGGACAACTTCATGCGTGTGGCCTGTTCCTGTAAATCGGCACTCCACACGCGATGGAGGCCGTCGACCATGGCCTTGATGACCTCACGCGCCTTGGCTCCGCGTGGAAAGGAATAGGTCTCGGGAAATAAGTACCCTTCCAGCGAGTCCGCTTCAATCCCGAGCGTCGCAATAAACGTACGATCGCGCACCAGCTTGGAGAACTCCTGGACGTCAGTGACTTGCTGTGCCGCAAACACCTCGGAAATCTGCGCCAGGTTATACCCTTCGGGGATGGTAACCGGATGCAACACCACCCGGCCCGCCAACAACTTGTTCAGAATGTCCTGCGGCGACATCCCGCCATCCAGTTCATATTCGCCGGGGCGAATTTTACGATCGCGGTCGTGCGACCGGCCGAGCAGCAGAAACGCCCAGCGGCTGCGAATCAGCTGCTCGCTCTTCAACATACCGGCAACCTGCTGAAAGGTACTACCGTCAGGAATCGTGACAATCTTGGAGGGAGGCTTAGGAAGCCCGTTGGCGACGGGACTTTGAGCCCAGCGCAGGACCAGATACCCCGAGAGGGCCAGGAGTATCACCGTCGCCAGAACCAGTCCCGCAATTAAGCGCTTCTGCATCATCGACTCGTGGTTCGTCAAAAGACCAGGGATCGTCGTCTTGTGAATCATTCACAGCCTGCTCGTGGCCCGACGACGGCTTCTCCAGGCTCGCGAGGTAACTCTGCAGCAGAATCGCCGCGGCGATCCGATCGACGATGCCTTTCCGTTTCCGGCGCCCGACATCGGCGGCAATCAACAAATCCTCCGCCGCACAGGTGGTCATCCGTTCATCCCACGTCACCACCGGGACCGACAAGGCCGGTTCCAGCAACTGGATGAACTCCTGGACGACCTTGGCCGCAGGGCCGCTTTCCCCGTCCAGTCGAAGCGGTAAGCCCACGAGTACCTGGCCGACCTCGTGCTCGCGCACCAGCTCCTGGATATGGCGAATGTCGGCCTCGGGATTGCGCCGGTAAAACGTTTCCAACGGCTGAGCGGTCCACCCGAGCTCATCACTCAAGGCAAAACCGATCCGTTTGGAGCCGTGATCGATCGCGAGAATCCGCTGGCCTTTCATCAGTCTACCCTTCCAAAGCCTTTTGGACCAACCCAAAAACTTTTTCGAGCGCCGGACCGAGCCCGTCGGGATTCTTTCCGCCGGCCTGCGCCATCTCGGGACGACCGCCGCCGGTGCCGCCGACTTCGACCGCCATTTCCTTGATCAATTCACCGGCCTTCAGACGGCCTACCAGATCCTTCGTCACCACCACCAGCAACGACACTTTGCCGTCGTTGGCCGCGCCGAGAGCGACCACGCCGCTGCGGAGTTTGTCGCGCAATTGATCGGCGAGCGCTCGCATGCCGTTCACATCGAGGCCGTCCGTACGTTGCGCGTGAACGTGTACGCCCTTGATCTCGCGTGCCTGCGCATCACCGGATGACGTGCTGGCCATCTTGAGTTTCACCTCTGCCAGTTCCCGCTCCTTATCCTTCAACTGCTCGCTCAACTTCCGGGTGCGCGCCACCACCTCGCCCGGCGCAACCTTGAGCACATCGGACAGCTCGCGGACATCCGCTTCCAGGCGTTTGAGGGAATCCAACGCGCCACTCCCCGTCAAACACTCGATCCGGCGCACCCCGGCCGCCACTCCGGATTCAGAGACGATCCGGAACAACCCGATTTCGCCCGTGCGCCGGCAATGGGTGCCTCCACACAATTCCTTACTGAACGTGTCGATCTGGACGACTCGCACCCGGTCGCCATACTTGTCGCCAAAAAACGCCAAGGCCCCGCCGGCGACCGCGTCCTGCACGCTCATCACATCCGTTTGCACCGGCTGATCCTGACGAACCTGTTCATTGACGATCGATTCGATCTCGTCGATGTCACGAGATGACATGGGCCGGAAGTGGGCAAAGTCGAACCGCAGGCGATTCGGCGCCACCAGCGAGCCGTACTGTTTGACGTGCGGACCGAGCAGATCACGCAACGCGGCATGCACCAAATGGGTGGCGGTATGGTTGCGCGCGGCATCGTGCCTGGTGCGTGGATTCACCGACAGCTGCAGCCGTTCACCTTCGCGAATTGAGCCGGATGTCACCAGGCCCTTATGCACGATCAACGTCGGCACCGGTCTGGTGGTTTCACGAATCTCCACGCGGCCGTCGGTGCCGGTCAGGATGCCCTGATCACCGGCCTGCCCGCCCCCTTCGGCATAAAAGGGCGTGACGTCGAGCACGATCTCGATTTCATTGCCTTCCCCGGCTTCCTTGATCAGGCGATCACCCTGGAGGAGCGCTTGCACCACGCCTTCGGAATCCAACCGGTCATAACCGACAAAGGAGGTGGTACCGACACGAGCGGCCACCTCGCTGAGGGCCGGTCTCGCCGTTTCATTCTCGAAGCCGCCCGTCTTTCTGGCGCGCGTCCGCTGTTCTTCGATGGCGGCTTCAAAGCCGGTTTCGTCGAGGGTCACCCCTTGCTCACGGCAGGCTTCCGCGATGAGGTCCATCGGAAACCCGTATGTATCGTACAGCTTAAAAATTTCCGTCCCCTGTAGCACAGGCTGTCCCGACGCCTTCACCTTCGCAAGCATGTCGTTCAGGATCGGCAACCCTTGATCGAGGGTGGCGATAAAGCGCTCTTCCTCGCCGCGCGTTGCTTCGGCCACCGTACCGGCCGCCGGCCGTAACTCATGATAGGCCTCGCCCATCTGATCCACGACCGTCGCCGTCAGCTCATGCAGGAATGGCTCGGTGATACCGAGCAACCGGCCGTGCCGGGCGGCGCGCCGGAGAATTCGCCGGAGCACGTAGCCACGTCCTTCATTCGACGGCAAGACGCCATCGGCCATCAAAAAAGTAATGGCTCGCAAATGATCGGCAATCACCCGCATCGACCGATCCGCCTGCTCCATCGCGCCATACTCGGCTCCGGCTCGCCGCCCGATCGCGGCCAGCAACGGGGCGAACAAATCACTGTCGTAATTGCTGAGCCGGCCCTGGGAGACCGCCGTGAGGCGTTCCAGTCCCATGCCGGTATCGATGCTCGGCTTCGGGAGCGGATTGAGCGTCCCCGCGCTATCGCGATTGAATTGCATGAACACCAGGTTCCAGATCTCAATGACCCGATCGCCTTCACCGTTCGGCGTGTCGTCGCCCGGCACTGATGGTCCCTGATCGAAATGCAGTTCGGAGCAAGGCCCGCAAGGACCCGTATCGGCCATCTGCCAGAAGTTATCCTTCTCGCCACAACGCACGATCCGGTTCGGAGAGACACCGATCTTTCGCCACAGCCGATCAGCTTCGTCGTCTTCGCGAAAGATCGTGATCCACATCCGGTCTTTCGACAGTCCGACCACCGACGTCAGAAACTCCCACCCGAACCGGATAGCGTCTTCCTTGAAGTAATCGCCGAAGGAAAAATTGCCGAGCATTTCAAAGAACGTATGATGACGCCTGGTATAGCCGACATTTTCGAGGTCATTGTGCTTGCCGCCCGCGCGCAGACACTTCTGCACGGTCACGGCCCGCTGATAGGCGCGCGTTTCCTCACCCAGGAACACCCGTTTGAATTGATTCATCCCCGCGTTCGTGAACAGCAAGGTCGGATCGGCCTGAGGAATCAACGGCGCGCTCGGCACCGCCCGATGGCCCTGCTGTTCAAAATACCGGATGAAGGCTCGCCGCAGATCGTTTACACTGTGACTCATAACTCGTCTAACCCCGTCTCCAAGTCGACTTGCGTGACTTGCTGAATGGTGTCGTCATCAAACCCGCGTTGCCGTAAAAATCTCACCCACTGGAGCGGACGCATGGTCATGCGCCCCTCTAGCGCCCGGCACGCCAGCTCCTGTTCGGAAATCGACCGGTAGGCACTGTGCAAGGCCCGCTCGGCCACCGGATCTTCGAAGCCTCGGCCGAGGAGTTCCAACTTCAGCCGCTCACGCCCCATCGGGCGCCGTAACAGCCGGGATTCGGCCCATCGTGTGGCATAGGCCTGATCGTCGAGATAGCCCCGACGCTCCAGCTCACGCACAACCCCTTGCCCCTGCGCCCGGCTCGCCCCTTTCCCCTGGACGTACTGCTCGACCTGAGAAGCGCTCCGCTCGGCGCGGGCAAGGTACCGGATCGCCATGGTCAGGAAATCCGGCGGCGACTCCCCGCGTCGTCGTCCACCGCGTACAGCCGGCATGCCGCTCCCTATGTCGTCACCCTCGCACTATGGCCGCGCTTCTCGTCCTGGCGACTCTCCACCTTGCGTTCGGGCTTGTCCTCTTTCGCCTCTTTGGCCTCGACTTTCTTGTCGGCCCCGCGCAAGGGCAGACCCGCGAGTTCCCGCACCTTTCCTTCAATCTCCTTGGCGATGGCCGGATTGTTCTTCAAAAAATCGCGGACGGCTTCCCGCCCCTGCCCCAATCGTTCCCCCTTATAGGAGTACCAGGCACCGGCCTTCTCCACCACGCGCTTCTCGACACCCATATCGACAATCTCACCCGACTTGGAAATCCCCTCGGCGAACATGATGTCGAATTCGGCCTGCCTGAACGGCGGGGCCATCTTGTTCTTCACCACCTTGACGCGGACGCGGCTTCCGGTGACATCCTGACCGTCCTTGATCGACTCGATCCGGCGAATATCGAGGCGCACGGAGGAATAAAACTTCAGCGCGTTGCCGCCGGTCGTCGTTTCCGGATTGCCGAACATCACGCCGATTTTCATGCGAATCTGATTGATAAAGATCAAGGTCGTCTGCGATTTGGAGATGGCCGCCGTCAGTTTACGCAAGGCCTGCGACATCAGCCGCGCCTGCAAACCCATGTGGGCATCACCCATTTCGCCTTCGATCTCAGCCCGAGGCACCAACGCCGCCACGGAGTCGACGACGATCACATCGATCGCGCCGCTGCGCACGAGGGTTTCCGCAATTTCCAACGCCTGCTCGCCGGTGTCCGGCTGGGACACGAGCAAATCGTCGGTGTGCACGCCCAACTTCTTGGCATAGGTCAAATCCAACGCATGTTCGGCATCGATAAACGCCGCCACTCCACCCGCCTTTTGTGCCTCGGCGATGGCGTGCAACGTGAGCGTGGTTTTACCGGACGATTCCGGTCCGAAAATCTCGATCACCCGCCCACGCGGGAATCCCCCCACGCCGAGCGCAATATCCAACCCCAAGGACCCGCTTGAAATGGCCGGCACATCGGCCGGGCGATCCTCGGTGCCCAACTTCATCACCGCACCCTTGCCGTATTGCTTTTCAATCTGAGCCAGGGCCAGGTCCAATGCGCGTTTCTTCTCGTCTTTTTCAGTCATTCCAAACTCCTTCTCGCAACATGACTCGTGAACTGTACGTGTCTCGCATGCCGTCGGAGACAACGCACCAGCCGGCCATGAGTTGACCACGCGCCAACCGGACCAGACTCAGACTCGTGGAAGCGGACAGAACGGCGGATTATACCGGACTTAGGCAGAAGAAGCCTAGCCCAAGACCGCGTGGGTATGCTCACCGCGAGCCAGATCCATCATGGAAGCCGCTCCGGCCATCACTCAACGCGAGAGAGGATCCTGTCGCCGCCTCATCCCTCTCGATCAGCCCAGACTGTCAAAATTCCTGAGCCTTGTCAGAACCACCACAATGCCCGCGCCCCTTTCGCTGCGCCGGATCGGCCGCGTCTCGTCAGCTCGTCAAAGGTATGACCATCATAACTCTTTGAAAAATAGCCGGACCCATAGAACGAGCGCATCATCCATCACACTCACTGCCGGGCCTGCAGCACTGACCATTCAACCGGAAGAACAAGCGGACACCCTGGCACCAAGATTGCTCCCCTTTCCCATCATGCGGGCCTGACATCTCGAACGATAGAGGAGGAGCCCATGTCACAGGAGTTGAGACAGAAGACAACCGATCACCACATTGCCGATTCCAACCGGTCCGCTCAGGGCGGACGCGATCTGACCTACGATCAAAAGAAAGCTGCCGAAGCCGCGTTTCGAGGCGAACCGTTCAACCCGGCCTGGTCTGTGGCCGCAGCAATTGTCTATGAAGGCATTGTCTCCGCCATGTGCCGGATGCAAGTCGCCGCATTGACCGGTCCGACCGTAGAAGCCGCAGAGGAATGTCTCACGAGGTAGCGGAACAATCTGTTGGCGTCGCGCCAACCATTGCCCCCGTTATTGTGCCGCGGCCAGCAGGCAGGTCCACAACGGGGAATAGACCGGCCCCGCCGGCCGCAATTCGCTTCTCATCATGACCAGCGTGGTGATCGGCAGGACACCGATCGTGACAGGTTGATCCAACAGGCCGCTTTGAGCCAGTCCCTGTCCGACCTGCCGCTCCCCTTCTTTGATGCGTGCCAATGTCAGATGCGGACTCAACGGCCGCTCCTCAGCCGCGAGTCCCTCCGCTCGGCACACATCCTCAACCGCCCGTGACAATGCCTGGAGTCGCGCCCCCTCGTTCCCCTGCTCCCAACTTTCCAACGGACCTGCCCACAGGACCCTCGGTTGCTGTGGTCGCGGAAACGTCCCCAGTCGCGAGAAGGGCACCTGGATCGGTCGATGACCAGCCACTGCCGACGCAAGCGTCATACGTAGCGACTCGATCACATCCTCCGGCGTCTCACCGAGGAATCTCATGGTCAGATGCATTGAAGCCGGTTGGACCCAACTGATGCGCGCCTGACGCCCGACCGCTGGCTCCAGCCGCCGTTTGAGATCCTGCTGCACAGCCGATAAGGCGGCGCGAAAATCCGGTGGCAACTCGACGGCCAGAAACACCCTGATCATCCGCCACCTTTCCTGAGCAACCACCGGCGCAGCAGATCCAACGCCGCCTGCGAGGAGCGTTGCTTGATGACGCTGCGATCACCGCCATGGAAGCGGCATTCTTTCGTCAGAGCATCGTTCGGCCCGCCGTCGAGGCCCAGGTAGACAAGTCCCACCGGCTTGGTCTTGGTCGCTCCCCCAGGTCCGGCGATGCCGGTCACACTCAATCCCACCGAGACGCCGCTGCGCTCACGGATGCCCCGCGCCATCGCTGCCGCTACTTCGGCACTCACCGCGCCATGCCGATCCATCAGCTCCGAAGGCACCCCTAGTAAGTCGATCTTTGCGCGGTTGCTGTAACTGACTATGCCGCGATCCACGTACGATGAGGATCCGGGCACCTGCGTGAGCCGATGGCCGATCAATCCGCCGGTGCACGATTCGGCCAAGGCCAGGGTCATGTGCTGGTCGGTCAATAACCGGCCGACCACCGATTCCATCGTGTCGTCCCCCTCCCCATACACAATGTCTCCGAGCCTGGCTCTCGCTTCTTCACACAACCGGTCAATGGTGACAGGTCCTGATTCCTTGTCCGGCCCGGTGAGCGATACCATGACTTCCATGGGAGAGGCATAAATTCCGAGTTGGATCGCCGTTCCCTCCGGGAGCAATCCCTCCAATCTCTGATCGACGTGTGATTCCGGCACGCCGGACGTATGCAGAACCCGCCGGATCACCGGAGTGGCAGGAATCTCCTTGTGCTTACCAATCCAGGCCTGCAGGCGCGGCAGGACGCCATCATGGATCATCGGCTCCATTTCACGCGGCACTCCGGGCAAGGCCGCAAAAAAAGTGTCTTTCCAGATCAATACGAACCCCGGCGCCGTGCCGACCGGATTGGAGAGAACATCCGCGGCCGCAGGGATCATCGCCTGTCGCAACTGCGACTTCGTCGGCGTGCGACCCCACTCAGCCAATCGGGCGATCATTCCATCCAGTGCGGTCTTTCGTCGGCTCAGCCGTTGGCCCGTCGCCTGCGCAACCGCCTCACGCGTGAGATCGTCGATCGTCGGCCCTAAGCCACCCGTGATGATCACCACGCGGGCGCGCCGGGCCGCCGTCTTCAGCACCGCCACGATATCGGACAATTCGTCACCGACGATCGACTTGTATCGAAGCTCCACCCCGCAGGCCGCGAGGCGATCCGCGATAAACAGGGAGTTGGTATCCATCCGGCCACCGAGCAAGAGCTCAGACCCGATCGCAATGGTTTCAGCCGTCCAGGCGTTTGACCTATTCATGCAGAATCAACCTTTATGCTCGAAAAAGGCGTTGAGGGGATGGGCACATTATTCGATCTGGGAGAAATCCAGCTCGAAGCTGACTTTCCCGCCGCCGGATGGAAACACGGTCAGGGTCGTCTTCGCATGTGGATCAAGATCGGCATAGGGGAATTGGGCGATCACTTTCGCGCGATAGGCGGGTTGCTGCGGCCAGACGGCCGTGCGATCTCCACGCGCGTCAAACCGAACCGAGGATGGTTTCACCGTCCGCCCCGCCTGCTCCAACACGATATAACTGTCGGCAGCGAAGTTCACGCGCTCGCCGAACAGTACAACGTTGACCAGGAGATTGCCGTTCGCCATTACCTGCGAGATGTCCTGCTCGGTGGGAGACAGAGCCCGCAACGATAAGTGGTTGGCCATCACCAACAGACTGCCCAACTTGGTCATGATGAATCCGCGCGGAGCCAGGTCTTCCTTTGCGCCGAACCACGTATGCAGTTGATCCGGGGACACGCCCTGAGCAGCAGCGGCCTTCCCCCGTTCTACCGTGGCTTGAATCAGTTCAGGAGTCGGCTGCACTTCAACGGCGAGCGACACACCGGGGAGGCCCATCCCTGCGATGACGAACAGATATGGCGCGAGTGTGGAGGCGGCAGACCCTCGTCGAAGGCTACGCATGATACGGAGCCAGTACCAGATCGATAGGGGCGTGTCAATTCGCGGGCCGCGCACCCCGCACTCGGTTGACAGCTTAGGAGATGAAATGCTAAAGAGCTAACTCTTATTCTTTTACATTATCAAGAAGTTGCCTGGAGGGTTCCCCATGTCCAGCCCCGAACAAGCGCCCCGCCGTCAGTACGTGAATTTCACCTTCTATAAATTTGATCCGGCCTGGCGTCGGCTTCCTGAGGATGAGCGTACGCGCGGAAAGCAAGAGTTCCTCCGTGCCGTGGAGGAATACCAGGGCAAAGTGCTCGTCATTGCGTATACGACCGTCGGCATCCGCGGCGACTGCGACCTTATGCTCTGGCGCATCAGCTATGAACTCGAACTGTTCCAGGAAATGAGCACCAAGATCCTGGCGTCCGGCTTGGGCAAGTACCTGCTCAACCCCTATTCGTACCTTGCGATCACGAAGCGCTCTATTTATGTCGACAACCACACTCACGAGAATCAGGAAAGCAAACGGCTGACTGTTGTCCCGGGCAAGGCGAAGTACATCTTCGTGTATCCGTTCGTGAAGACTCGCGAATGGTTCCTGCTCACCAAGGCCGCGCGACAGGGCATGATGGACGAACACATTGAAGTCGGCCATCGCTTCCCTTCAGTCAAACTGAATACCACCTACTCGTTCGGTCTTGACGACCAGGAATGGGTGGTGGCGTTTGAAAGCGACAAGCCGGAAGACTTCTTGGATCTCGTCATGGCGCTGCGGGAAACCGAGGGCAGCCGGTACACCTTACGGGACACCCCGATCTTCACCTGCATCCGCAAGAGCCTGAAAGAAGCATTGGACACGCTCGGCGGCTAAGGTCGTCTCACACGCCTGAACAGTTTGCACGGCCTTCGATCACATGATCGAAGGCCGTGTACGTTCTACCCCGACAAGCCATCAGACGACCGCCTCCCTCACATCCATGTCAGTTGACGCTCAGACTCACAGGGCCTCCGATCACCGCGCAGCCTTGTACTCAGCGCTTCTGCCCGGATTGGGCCACCTGCTCCGCGGGCGATACAAAGCCGCCCTGTTCTATGGGTTCATCACCATTCTCCTCATCATCCTGAGTCTGGCCCTGGGACGCGTATCCGGTCGCGCCGCGGAAGTCTTCTTCTTCATGCTCCTGGCACTGCCCTGGTGGGTGCTACAGAGTTACGACGCCGCACTCGGACCGGCCGCATCCGATTTGGATCTCGTGCGAACCGCCAGGCAAGCCTGGGTGGAAGGGCATGACATCCGGTTTCTCGGCCTCCTTTTCCTGGTCAGCGCCGCCAACGATGCCATCATCATTGCCAAGAACCCCGACTATCTCTTGCCGTTTTTCTGCACGAAATTGGACGGAGCGGCCGGCTTCGTGACCAAAGCCCTGTCACCGTTTCTCCATACCTGGGTAGGATACGGTTTTTTGCGGGTCAAGAAATGGGCTCTGCTGGTGTATCTGGTCTATGCCGCCTACGGCACCACCAATGCGCTCGTCAACCTGGCCTGTTTCGGGCCTGGTCGAATCCGGAATACGCTCCTGATCGCTCTCATCGCCTTTACAAGTTACATCCTCTGGCGCCGGCGGATGTTCCGGCGTTGACCTGCTTCCGAGCGGCGATGAACGATCCCATTTTGACACTCGCCTCGAGCCTGTGTTACCTGTAATACCGATACCATTCTCCATCCTCAGACGGAGCAGCTCCAATGGCCGAAAACAACGCGGTCTATGCGATTCGCCATCCTGACGGTTCTGTGACCCTGTATATCGACGAAGAATATGCCATTGATCGTGGGGTCGACCCGACCAAGCTGGTACGCGTCGAAATCCCGCGCGAACTGTTTGTCAGCGGCAGCATCCAGCACATTCGAGAATACGTCGCGGTCTACCTTGAAAATAGCCATCAGGGCACGGCCTGAGCGAACCTTTTACCTCGCAGAGAGGCCACACCATGTCCGCGTTGCTTACCTCGGAACTTATTGCCTCCACCATCGAACAAGCGCCGATTCAGGGCAGAGTCATGCTCAAGCTGCTGCTCTTGCAGCATTTTGACATCACACCGGAAGAAATCAGCTACATCGTGACAGACCGGCCTGATCCGCGCTGCGTCGCCGGCTCGAAGCCCCTTCACCAGATGGTGAAACAGGACGCCTTGCGAGATGTGACCAATCGAAGAGACGAGTATCGTCGCCGGGTCCGGCTGCGACGGGAACGCCTCTGGCTGCAAATGGAAGCCATGAAGGGCATGATCGCGCTGGCTGAGGGCATGGTTCGAACGGCTACCGACCTGCTAAGCACCCGTTACAAGCTGGAAGCTGAGGCCATGGATGCCATCAAGCAAGGTGCACGCGCCGCGGTTCCCAAGCCGGCAATCCGACAATTAAATCGGCGATGGGACGAGGACGATATCTCCGCCGAGGCCTATCAGGAAGCCAGGCTCGGACTGGAAGTTCAAGCGCAACTACGCTTGATGGAGAAGTACAAGAAGCGCCTCGAAGTCTCGGAGCGGGAATGGAAATCGATCAATGCCGCTCCATTACAGGATCACGAAATCGGCCATATCTGGGGTATCCCGGCGGGAAGCCTGGCCGGCCGAAAGGTCAAACACCTCCATCAATATTTGCATGCGATTCAAGCGAACCTGCAAAAAGTCTCCGCCCAGGCGGTCCCGACGACCGCCGCGCTCGATCTCTGGAAGGAAACGCTGTCGGTCTTGGGCCAACGACCGGTTGAACGTTCCATTGCGCACTATGACGGGCTTGAGCGAACCGAAGAAGCCTTGGTCGAAAAACTCCGGACGTTTGCCTGGGGTACCCTCGGGGAGGACCTGGAAGCGAAGTTCTGGTTGTCACTTGTGCATGGCGCCAGTTCCAACGCCGTGCACTCTGAAAACACGCGTTCCGTCTTCGGGTTGCAGCGGCTGCTAGCCGTGCTGTCTGAAATTGATTCCAGTCCAGACGCGCTCGAAGAGGAACTGCTGGCCCGCACAGCACCGACTCCCAAGGATGTCCCGGAACTCACCAGCGAAGCAGCGCAACCAACGGCGGAAGAAATGGGACAGATGCAGCAGCATGTGCTCACCAGCTTCATCGGAGAGTTACACGACGATCTTCGGCGATAAGCGTCTTTCGGCAGCGGGATGATCCATTGTTGAACACCGGCTGACGGGCAGAACGTCTGAAGATTTTATTACGCCACCGCCTTCTCAGCGTCGAGTGAATTTTGTATAATCCAACTATCATGCAACAGGGTCACGACATGATTCCTCTTCGATCTATGGCGAGAATCTCGGTGCTGATGTTGTGCATGCTGGTGCTTTCTCTGTCGATCCTACCAGTGGCCTCACTCTCCGCGGCGGGTCTCGTTGAAGTCACAGAACTTCTGGCCCATCCCGATCATTACAACCACCAAGTCGTCACGGTCAGTGGACGCGTGAGCAGTTTTCAGCTCGCCACCAATCGTGACGGTCAACCGGCATTCGGCTTTCTCCTGCAAGACACGGCGGGAACGGTGAAGGTGGTGGGACTGGGCAAGGCGGATGTTCGCGAAGGCGACTACGTCGTGGTCGAAGGCATTTTCAGCCGATTGCGCCAGGCCGGTCGAGCCATTGTCTACAATGAAATTAAGGCCACTTCGGTTCAATCCATGGCCAAAATGAACCCGGACCTGGTCGGTTAAGATTCCGCTCTTTTTGCCGGCGTACTGTCCTCTGCGAGTCGGCTTCCCTCCCGCTGGATATCGATCACTCTGACATCGAAGACCAGGATCTTCCCCGCAAGCGGATGGTTGAGGTCCAGGACAATGACCTCCGGTTTGATCTCCGCCACGTAGGGAAAGACCACTCTCCCGTCCGGAGCCGTCGTCTCCAGCTTCGCCCCGACGCGTTGAGCTTCCAGCGGCACACGATCTCTCCTGACTTCGAACACCCCTTCCGGATGCGCCTCGCCATACCCATCCACGGGCGCCACAGTCACGCGTTTGGCGACACCTCTTGCCATACCTTCCAGCCCCGCCTCCAGCCCACGCAGGAGTTCATTCTGCCCATGCGTATAGACCAAGGGAGCCTCACCGACGGTCGTGTCAATGATCTGCTCGTCGTCGAGACGAATGGTGTATTCGACGGAGACGACGTCTCCCTTGGTGACGTGCATGCGCCAGACTCCTTTTTAGACGGTCCTTGACGGATGTTATCGATCAGAACCCGTGCGAATCCTCGTACGGACAGTCGACATCTGCATCGCGAGGGTCGTTGCCGGGATCGCGCCGACTTGCACCACCCTAGCACGGCAACAGCGCTTGGTCATGCGAATAGCACAAGCTCAATAAAGAGCCGCTGCGGAACGCGCTGCGGATGGTCTGAGAAAACATGATGGAAGGAAAGACGGGAGACAGGAGCACACCGCTGACGCGGATTACCAATGCCGGAAGGGACCTGAATCAAGATGCACAAATTTTCCGCGTGGATAATATCCGACGCCGCCGCAGCCCAGTCGCAACGCGACTTCCCGAAGAGTCCGCAAAGACACTCCGGGAATCTGCACATCGACGGCTTGCCCCGACACGTGATAACTATGGCGCGCCGCGCGAGTCCCCATTCTGATGAGCTGTTCGTTATATTCCTGCGACCGGTAGGCAGACACGATATGAATATCCCGCCGGCCGCCGATGCGCTGCTGCACGAGAGTCACGAATTCGATGAGGTGCACATCCATCGTCGTCGTTTCATTGGTATGGTGGCACCGAAGAAAATGATTGAGCTCGTCAAGCGCCGACTGATCGTATGCGCCGCCTTCGGTTCGGAATGTGACCGACAAACGTTCTTCGGTCTGCAGATTAAATAGACTGATGCGCCCTGTCGGGAGTCGCGACGCTCGCGCTGTTGCAGGAAGAGCCAGATTGGCGACGAACAGCGCCGTGCCCGCGGTGACCGTGCGCAGAAAATCCCGTCGACTCGACAGAGACAGGGCCTCAGATGGCATCACATTCTTCTCCTGACGGAACACACAGGTCCTCTCTCCCGGACGTCCCCGGAGCAGCCGTCATTGCCGCGGACCAAGCAGCGCCCGCTCCAATTGACTGAGGCGGACTGTAGGCAACACAAATTGAATTGGGCTGACGATACCTCGGAAGGAACCAGGCCAGCAGATATCGGACGACTCCTCTTCTTAACAAATACCGAAGAAGCGGTCAACCAATTTACACGCCTAAGCGACCTGTTCCTGCCGCACCGTCGCTCGCCCCGTTCATGCCACATCTACCGCAGGAGACACTGCCGATGCGATCAATGCTCCGTCATCGAAGCGCGCGGCGAAACACCTGGAAACCGTCGCGCTTCAAGCGATCGTTCCATTCCATATTGGCGAAGCCGCCGGTACAGCGTGGAGCGGCTGATACCCAACTCCTGCGCAGCCCGGCTCAAATTCCCCTGCGAGAGCGTGAACGCTTTCATGATCAAGTCGGTTTCAATCCGCTGCTGATTGACCTTCAGTGAAATGGAGCCATCATCTTGCGGCGCGGCCTGGCGAGGCAGATCCAAATCGGCAGCGGTGACATGCGTGCCTTCCGCCATGACGACGGCGCGACCGATCCGGTTGGATAACTCACGCACGTTGCCCGGCCATGAATAGGCCTGCATGGCCTCCAGCGCCTCACGGGTAAACCCGTACAAAGGTTTATGGTAGTGAGAGGCGGCCTGCCGCAAAAACGCCATGGCGATCAACGACACATCCTCGCCCCGCTCTCGCAAGGGAGGCAGATTGATGTGGACCACCCCTAGCCGATAATACAGGTCCTCCCGAAAGGTGCCCTTCTCGATCGCGTCCTTCAAATTCACATTTGTCGCGGCAATGATCCGGACGTTCATCTCGATCGCCTGATGCCCGCCGACTCGCTCAAACGTGTGATCCTGAAGAAAGCGCAACAGCTTGACCTGCAACGCGTTCGGAAGGTCACCCACCTCATCGAGGAATAATGTCCCCCCCTGGGCAAATTCTACCTTTCCCTTTTTCTGGCCGACGGCGCCCGTAAACGCTCCCCGCTCATAACCGAAAAGTTCGGATTCCAGAAGACTTTCAGGAATGGCCCCGCAGTTGATCGGAATGAATGGCCCCTGCCTGCGCACCCCCCGCGCATGGATCGCGCGCGCGGTCAGCTCCTTGCCCGTACCGCTTTCGCCGGTGATCAGGATCGGCGCATCACTCGTCGAGACCTTGCGAATGGCATCAAAGATCCGGTTGATGCTGGCGCTCATACCGAGCATACCGCTGAATTCTTCCGGCCAGCCGACCAGCATCGCTCCCCGCGCCTCCTGTTCCAGATCGGCCACTCGCGCGACGCGCTCGAGACTCTGCTGCAATTGCACTCCATCCGCAGACTTGGCCAGGACATCGCACGCGCCGCACTGGATCGCGCGCACCGCTACACTGCGCTCCGGTCGGCCGGTGTAGGCGATCACTTTGCCGACATATCCGGTCTGACGCAATTGTTGGAGGACATTCAATCCGTCCTCGGCAGAGGGCTGTGACGGCGAATCGATATCCAGGAGCATGACCGAGGACGCCTGCTCATGAATAGGCAGGAGCGACTCCGTCGTCCACAGTGCCGTTGAGACTTCGAACTGATCCTGAATCAATGCCTGCACGGCGGACACTGTCGACTGATCAGGTGCGACAATCATTACGCTCTGTTTCGCCATAATTCGGCTCCTTTCGGCTGGTAAGACCACGGGCGCCGGTCAGGCAAACCATCGTCTCACGTACGGCAAGTTAAGGTGCGGCTCAGGCCCGCATGACGGCTCGTTACGAGAGCGTCGACGGCGGGTCGAGCGAGTCGCACATAAACACATCGGCGCCGAACGCCTTCGCCAGCGCTGGCGAGGTCCCATTCGTTTCCCTGCTGGCGCGATCCAGCATGGCAATGATCGGTACTTGCGGGCAGGTTTCTCTCAACCGGGGAACCGCCGTTTGTAGCGGCGTGGAGAATGAGGACAACCCGACCACAATCACATCGGGACACAGTTCCTGCAGGTGATGTTCCAGCTGCGGGACAGCAGACGTCATGGTGGCTTGGTAGCCATGCACAGCAAACCAATCAGCATAGCGGTACCCGCTACTGACATCTTCGTAAATCACCGCGACCGTCGGCCGTTTTCCGGAGCGCGCCCCGTTCCCGCCCGCTGATTGCACCATAAGCTCCCCCCACAGATGGATCGCTTCAGGTTGTGGTGTGCACGTTCTCGAGTTGAACCAACCGCTGCTTCATTTGCGGTCCCCACCAGGTGAGGTCCTGCAACATCGCGGCTTCGCGCGAGCTCAGTCTCGTCAGCAGATCCGACCAGCCCTGACGGAATGATCCCGTTCGTCGATCCACGGACGAGCGCTCGGCAGCCGCATGGCCTTGCGCGGCGTCAAAAAGAGCCACTAATGTCGCGGTATTAGAAATCCAAGCCCTCGCCATCTCGGAGAGCATAGGCCCGGAGGCTCGACGAGGCTATCGGTAGGGGCGCGATTCGTGTGTCACAATAAAACAGTGCAGACTCGTCATCGTTCGCTCGACAAATCCGGACACTTCGATGCTGTCAGACGACGAGACCATGTTGCAGGGCGTACCGAGTCAGCTCGGCATTATTTTTCAAGTTCATCTTGTCCAGGATTCTCGCCCGATACGTACTGATCGTCGTCACGCTCAGGTGGATGCTCTCCGCGATATCACTGACGGTTTGCCCCGAGGCGATAAGGCAGAGCACTTCATACTCCCGATCCGACAATCGCTCATGCGGCAGTTTGTCGACCCCGGTACGCACGGTTAACGCCAACGCTTCCCCCACCGAGGCACTGACATATTGCCCTCCCGCCATGACCTTCTTCGCCGCATGCACTAACTCTTCCGGCGCACTCGCCTTGGTGAGATATCCTGCCGCGCCGGCTTTGAACATCCGAATGGCATACTGATCTTCAGGATGCATGCTCAAAATCAAGACCGGCAACGTGGGGGCCAGTTGTTTGAGTTCCTTCAGGACCTCCGGACCGCTTCGTCCGGGCATGCTGATGTCCATGACGACCAAATCGTACATCTGTTCGCGAACGTGATCCAGCATCTCCTGAGCATTTCCGCATTCAGCCATGCTGGCCCCTTCGAACCCTTCCTCGAGAATATCCTTCACTCCGCGCCGAAAGGAGGGATGATCATCGACTACCAAGATTCGTACGGTCGCTGTGTTTCGCATTGTCCCCTCCATCATGCCCTCTCCTTTTCCTTAACGAGGCAATTGCAACGTAATGGCCGTGCCATTGCCTTCCAGAGTGTCAATCTGCACATCTCCACCAAGGAGTCCTGCGCGCTCTCGCATACCGAGCAGGCCGAATGATCGCGCATCGGCCAATCG
Organism: Nitrospira sp.; assembly: GCA_020853775.1. GTDB lineage: Bacteria > Nitrospirota > Nitrospiria > Nitrospirales > Nitrospiraceae > Nitrospira_A. The sequence continues at coordinate 95,546 of JADYYH010000008.1, read as the reverse complement.
TTCTTGAGGAATGCCACGCCCGTTGTCACGAACCTGCAGCAACAGCCCCACGCCCTGATCTTCCAACCGCACATGCACTTCCGTCGCCTGGGCATGGCGGGTCACATTGGTCAACGCCTCCTGACAAATACGAAACACGGCCGTGGCCTGTTCCGGGTCCACCCACAAATCCTCATGGCTGACCGCGCAGTGGCACGTAATGCCGGTACGGCGCTGAAAATCGCGGCATTGCCATTCAATCGCCGCAACCAGCCCCAGATCGTCCAACACACCGGGGCGTAATTCCGCGACGATCCGCTGCACGGAAGTGATGGTGCTGTCGACTTGCTCCTTCATGCCGCGAATTTTTTCATCGACCTTGGCCCGGTCCTGGGGGACCAGCCGTTCTCCCAGCAGACCGCCCAAGCGGGACAAATCGATTTTCAGGCACGTCAAGCCGACTCCCAGTTCGTCGTGTAACTCCCGCGCAATGCGCCCGCGCTCTTCCTCACGAATACCCTCCATCCGCCCCGAGAGCTTCCGCAGCCGGCGAAGGGAGTCTTGGAGTTGCGCTTCCGCGCGTTTCCGATCCGTCGTATCTTTAAACACGACGACCGCGCCGACAACGTCTCCCCGTTCGGAAATAGGCGTGCTGACGTATTCCACGGGAAAACTCGTCCCGTCCTTGCGCCAGAATGCGCTGTCCACCTGCTCGCGAATCTCGCCGCCCCGGATCGTCTCGACAATAGGGCACTTCAGCTCGCCGAACGGTCGGTCGCAGAGATCGGGAGGGAACACCAGGGCATGTAACGATCGGCCGATCATCGACTCCGCGTCCCACCCGAACATCTTGGCCGCCGCCGGATTCACGAACGTCAAACGCCCCTCGCGATCCACCCCGTAGATGCCCTCTCCCGCCGAATTCAGGACGACTTGATTGTGATAATGGAGGCGATCCAGTTGTTCCTCCGCCGTCAGCCGCTCGCTGATATCGCGCATAATGATGGTGAAAAAGAGATCGGATTTTCCTTTCCACGACGTCACACTCAACTCCAAGGGAAACTCGCCCCCTTGCCTCCGGCGGCCGACGAGTTCCAGTGTCTTGCTCGTCGAGTGCATTCGTTCCAGCACACGCACGCGCTGAACGTTACGTTCCAGCTCCTCGTGATAGGGCTCCGAAATGATCGTCGTGACAGGCTGGCCGATAATCTCCTCGGCCGAGTACCCGAAGGTTGCCTCGGCCCCCTTGTTCCAGAAGGCCACCTTCATGAGGGCGTTGACGAGCACAATGGCGTCTTTGGTCGATTGCACGATCGACCGCAACCGTTCTTCGCTGACCCGGAGCGCATCTTCGATCCGGCGGCGTTCGGTTACATCCCGGATGATGCCCAATACGCCGATGACACGTCCCTGGCGCAGTTGTGGCGTGCCGACGAATTCTCCCGTGACATACCCGCCTTGTTTCGTGCTGATCTGCATCGAACAGGTCAGCGGGGTGCCGCGTTCGAGAATTGCCTGCAACACATCCTGACAAAAACCTGCATCGTCGGGATGCAGCAGGGTGGCGAGCGGTTCGCCGATCCATTGTGAGCGGGACCAGTTGGTCACCGTCTCAAACGCCTGGTTGAGAGACGTCATGGTCGTATCAGCCGAGAGCGTGAAAATAATATCCCGCGCGCCTTCCACCAGACTCCGAAATCGATATTCCGATTCAAAGAGCGCATCCTGCGCCCGCTTGAGCCACGTGATGTCATGGAACACCACGACGGTCCCGCACAACAATCCCGCATCATCCCTGATGGGTCTGGCATTGATACTGACCCATCGCCCCGGCACACCTCCCGAAGCCCGCATATAGACTTCGAGCCAATCGACTTTTTCGCCTCTCAAGGCGCGGGCCAGCGGCCACTCGTCGCGCTGAAACGGCGTCACCGTGTCGCCATGGAAAAATTCATACCGGTCCACCCACTCGATCGGGGGAATCTCTCCGGGAGAAAACCCCACGATGCTTTCAAGAGCAGGGTTCGCCAGGACCAGTCCTCCCAGGGCATCGGTAACGACGACTCCGTCTCCCATGCTTCGCAACACCGAGTTGACGATTCTCGTCTGCTTATCTAGGGCTTCCTCTGACCGTTCCAGCGCCGCAGCCCGGTCGTGGAGCGCCCGTTCCGCGTGTACGATACCCGCCGATTGGGTCCTGACCGCATCCTCATACACTCGCAGCAACTGTTCCGCGACCGCCACACGCGACTGATGCCGCAGACTTGCCGGCGGCTCAGGGAGAGAGCCGGTGCGGTTCGCTCCATTGTCTGTGGGAGAGGCTTCATCAAAGGCCAACAACGAGGTTTTCAAGCTCAGGGCAAGTGATTTACACAGCGCCGCGGTCTCGCGCGGCACCGGTGTCTCGGAGAACAAAATCACCGCGAACAAATCGCGCGACGGTAACATCCCGCCGAAGCACAAGACCGACTTCACGCCGTATTTCCCGACAAACCCGTCCTGCACGGGCACATAGGGGCTTCCTGCCGCATCGGACACATAAAACACGTTATACGTCTTCTCTTCCAGATCGACCAACCATTCACCGTCCGGCCGGACGTCGAACTCCGTGGACACGCCAAACTGATGCAGGAGTTGCGAGAACATCGGGAACTGTTTCACGAAATCGGCACTGACGATTGGAATGACGCGGTACCGGTGCGAGCGCTCGACACGATTCCAATCCGGCTCTGTACCGGTGGAGGCCACGAGGGTGAAGCAGCGCAAATCCGGATACGGCGCGATCCCGCCGAGCTTTTCTCTGACCAGCTGCTGATGCTCAGCATCCAACCGGCTGTAGGAAATGGTCTTGAAGCACCGGACGAGGACACAATCGCGCTGCCCCGTTTCCGGATCGCCGAGCGTCTCGAACAGATAGTGCACCGCTTTCGAGGCCGCCTCCTGCAACGACGTCGACTGCTCGCCCAGCTGACGCAGGACGGCAGAGCATTCGGTCATTTCCAACAGGGAAAAGCGAGCCAGACTATACACAGGCGGGCCCTCGGGTGAACGATGGGGGATGACTGATCAACGCGCCACTGGTTGACGTGTGCCGGGAGATGCCGAATCGTGAAGGAAGGCGCGTACCGAAAACTCTGGCCGTCCATAGCGAGGCGCAGAACGGCTCTGAAGTCGAGTCTAGTTAAGGGCACCAGGCTTGTCAAGGCACGGAAAGCGGAGACGACCGGACACAGAGTCAGAGAACACGGAGAGGCTGCTTAGATCGACGACCGGCGGACATCGCTCGCTATCGAGAAGGAAGGTCCCGCTCCAACGCGTACGACAATAACGCCGCATCGGACGCATAGGTCAGGCGCCGCAATGCTTCCGTATACTCCACCCACTGCACTTCTTCCACCTCCCCGTCGGGGACACCGCTGAGCTCGACCGGCGCCATTTTGAACCAGACCACCGTCTTGCGGAACCGACGCCCCTCTCGCTGAAACCAATATTCGGTCGTCGAAAGATCGGTCTCGATGCGGCAAGACCAGCCCGTCTCCTCCCGCACTTCCCGCACGGCAGCCTGCGCCGGAGTCTCGCCGGCATCGAGTCGTCCCTTGGGAAACGACCAGACCGGACGACCTTTCATGTCAGAGACGCGGATCAGCAACACTTCCTGCGGCCGCAATACCACGCCGCCTGCCGAACGGACCAGCCCTCCTTCAGCCATGCCGCGCCCCCTTCTTTCGACGCGCGGTGGTTCGTAGAGACTCCGCACGATTACGCATGGCGGGACAATCCTAAAAACCATGCGAGGAGACGATCCTGCGCGCGGTCGGGCAACAGCCACTTCAACACCGCTCTGAAACGCGCGTCCCTGCCGACAAGGTAACGGGCGCGTGGCGACGGCACGGTCAGCGCGCGAGCCACCACCTGAGCAACCGCTTCCGCAGGAATCGCACGGGCGGAGGCCGCCGCCATCACTTCTTGCATCCGCGACAAGGGATGCGCATACAGGGCGAGTGCTTCAGGCGCGATTCCGCCGAGGGTGCGTGTGGCCGACATCGTGGCCCGCTGCCAAATCTGAGATTGAATAGCGCCGGGCTCGACCAGCGTCACCGTGATTCCCCAGGGCGCCAGCTCCAGGCGCAAGGCATCACTCATCGCCTCGAGCGCAAACTTGGAGCCGCAATAGGCGCCGAGAAAGGGTGTGGCCGCCAGCCCGGCAATCGAACTGATGTTGACGATGCGTCCCCGTGCCCGGCGCAGCAACGGGAGCACAGCCTGCGTCACGGCCAACGCTCCCATGACATTAACCTCAAACTGCGTGCGGACCTCGGCGAGGGGCAACAGTTCCAGCGGACCAGCGACGGAGATCCCGGCATTATTCACGAGACCAGCCAGCCCCGCTTCCGGCAAGGCCTCCGTGAGGGTTCGACTCGCCGCCGTGATCGAGTCTGGATCGGTGACATCAAGCAGCAGCACACGAAGACGAGCGGACGTGGAACGAGCCAACGCCTCGCCATCCTCCTTGCGGCGGACGCCGGCCCACACCGTATAACCCAAGCCGTCAAGATAACGCGCGCAGGCCGCGCCGATACCGGATGACGCGCCGGTGATAAGGATGGCGCCGTGCACTCACATGCTCCCCTGTTGAGAAACTTTTCGCCACGCGAGGTCGCTCGCCGGTGGTTCCGTCACGCCCGAGATTATCACGCGCATGGGGTCAGAGGCATCAGAGAGTCCGACAGCAGAGCCCTTCAGGATTTTCAGTAGGGAACTACGCGCCCGAAAAGAAAGACTCAATGTTTCCGGTTGTTTGTTTATCGCATGGTGATGACATCCGATGATCGATCACCCTGCACTGTCGACGAATTTGACAATCGGGGATCCTCATCTAGACTTGACTCATGCACGGACACACTTTCTTTTCCAGAAGCGGCACAGTGTCGGGCATCGTCGCGCTTTCCGCCCTCTTGCTGTTAGCGTCTGTGTCGTTCCTGCCTTCCACCGTCCATGCCAGCCGAACTCTCGTCGTGCCGATCTCGGTCGCGACCTACACCGAAAACCAGGTTGGCTTCCCGACGTTCGTGATGAAATGGGACGAGGGTGCTCAGCCGGACCCATTGGCATTGCGGTGGGGTCGCAGCCAGGTTCCTGTTCGTGGAACCGGCATGACTTCGATCCAGCACGCGTTCCAGTTTGCCGTCACCCGTCTGGGAGCTTCCATTCGTCCGACCGGAACCCTGTCACTCTACGCGACGTTTACGGGTCCGCTCAGCGAGGAGGAATCAACAGCCGAGGCGGCCTTGGCGATTGGATTCATCGCCCTGCTGAAAGGTGACCAACTGCGAAGAGACATCACGATCACAGGCACGTTGCAAGGTGATGGTCGAATCGGACAGGTGAGCCAGGTGGCGGAAAAAACAACCGCTGCGGCCAGAGCGGGCTATCACATGCTACTGGTGCCGCGGGGGCAATTTTACGCCCCTCGAATGAATCGAGTCAGTCTGAATCCGGAGTCGAACGTCCTCGTCCGTGAGGTCGACACGATCGAAGAAGCGTATGAAATCATGACGGGGAAGAAGCTTTAGCCTCGCCCCCCTCCCCATCATTCCGCATTCTCCACATAACAGCCCGCATGGCACACCGTTCACGGATGCTACGGATCGGCATCACATCCAGTTGTTGATCAACAGGAACGCCGCCCAGTAACTCGGGTGCGTGTGACCGCGCTGAGAGAGAATTTTTTGCTGCGCCCGCTGCAAGGCCACGGCCTTCGAAATCGCGGGATCCTGAAGCTGCCGATAAAATTCCGAGACGAGTTCCGTCGTTGTTTCGTCGTCCGACGTCCACAAACTCGCCAACGCCGTCCTCGCCCCGGTCTTGACGGCGATCCCCGTCAACCCGAGCGCCGCACGGTCGTCCTCCGCGGCAGTTTCGCACGAGCTCAACGTCAACAGATCCAACGGTTGTTGTCGGTATTGCTGAAGCCCGACCAGCTGAGACAACCGGTCCATCGTAATCTTGCCGTCATGAGCCAGCACAAACGAATCCTTCGCCTCGGTGCCGACAACCGTGTGGGACGCCACGTGGACAATCCCCAGTCCCTGATCCTTGATCTCCGCTTCCAAGGTCGGTACAGAGAACTGTTTGTTCATCAGCAGTTTCCCGCCATACATCGTTCTAATTGCCTGCACTTCAGTCTCCGCATAACGCGGCGCAGCCTGGCCCTCGACTGATTCGGTCAGACCGACCGACAACAGACTGCCTTTGCGCCGTTGAGCAGCATTCATATCCGTCAGCGCCAGACTCGGCGTGACCGCCACGGCGAGTGAATCGACGAGAAAATGTCGGCCATCATGCAACGCGCCCATCGGAATAGTCCTGAGCGGTCCCTCGGCCACCACCACGAGCGTATGTGCCGCGGCCCCTTGCAAGTCTTGCTGAATGGGCGCCACCAGCCACCCGTGCAGAGTCTGCGACGAAGACAGGTAATTCTGCGATTGCGAATCCTGGATCAACCGCCTGAACGAACGAATTTCCTTCGTCAGTTTGTCTCCCGTGACAGGGACTTTGACCTGCTTGAGGCCATTGGTGGTTTCCAGGAGCAGTTCAAGGCGGTCAGGGAACGCAATCGGATAGACCACCGCCGTGCCGGGGGCCAACGCACCCGCGCCGCGATGGCTTGCCACTGTCGCCACACACTCGTCTTGGAAATAATCCTGCAGCTCGGCTGCCCGCGAGACTTCAATCGTCTCCTTGACCTTCACAAGCAACTGTTCATTCTGCTCGGGCGTCTTGGCCGCGGCCGCTTTCCTCAACAAGACATCCTCATACTCCATAAACAACGGCGCCACGGACTCGTAGTACGAATGGTACCGTCCCTGGTATCCAGTGGAATATTCGTAATGAATCGGCTTGAGCAGCGTCACGGCGCGCTGATAGGCGGCCAGGGACTCGTCTTCCTTGCCTTCCGCGCGTAACAACCTCGCCGTCTGCCATTGCCAGCGGTAAAGGGATTCCGGCGCATTGACTTGTTGCGCCGCAAATGTCGCCTTCCGCGTGTACTCCAACGCCTCGGGATTGCGATGCTCCTGCTCCCGTACTCCGCCCAGATACCCCCAGGCATACGATTGCCCGCGCGCATCGCCGATGCGTCCGGCGACTTCAGCCGCCGCGGTAAAGGCGTCCGACGATTGCCGCAACAGACCGGAGGCAGCACCAGGAGAAGCCACAGCCTCCGTCGCTCGTCCCTTCCCTCCATCCGACTTCCGTGCCGCACCGGATTTCCCTGTCGACGCGGCCAACAACTCCTGATAGCCAAGACCGATGTTCAACAGGCCGGCCGTTTTTGCCTGACTGTCCCCCAACCCGCGCACATCGGACCAGGCTTGGTCGAGATGCCGATGGGCTTCACGCAATTGCTGGTTTTGCAGCAAAGCCATCGCACCATTGATCTGTGCCGTGGCCGCCAGTGCCTGCTGCTTCGCTTCAGTGGCAAGGCTCCGGCTCTCCGCATAGACGTCGATCGCTTCGGCAAATTGCCCGCGTGCCGTCAGGGCATTACCCAGGTCGTTCAAAATCCCGGCGACCAGCACGGGTTTTTTTTCTTCGCGCGCCAGCGTCAAGGCTTTGGTCAAATGTTCGGTAGCCGGTTCGTCTTTCCCGAGCACATGAAAGGTGTTCCCAAGCTGAGCTAGAATCGTCGCCGTGAGGCCGCGCTCGCCGGCTCGTTCCGAAAGTTTCAATGCGGCTTGCAACGTCCCCTGCGCGCGGCGGACCTGCCCTTCCTGCTGAAGTGCATGCGCCATGTTGATCAGGGCCTGACTTTGTTCTTTGACCTGCCCGGTTTCTTCAAATCCGCGCGCCGCGTTCATCCAGTGCGCGGCCGCCTGGGCGAACGCGCCTTGCTGAAACTGTGTCGTTCCCTGTCGCATTTCTTGCGCCGGCGTGATCGACGACGCGCCTGAGCCGCCCAACAATTCCAGGGCCATTCCGCTTGCTGGCCAGGTGAGGCCACTCAACGCAAGCACCCCAAGGCTCAATATGGTCAACGGCGACGACAGGGTGCGCGAGCCTGCTGCACCAGCGGTCCCATGGCTCCGCTTCATGCCGCGGCGAGTGACAATATTACGCTTCGTAGGCATGACGTCCTCCTTGGGGAACTAGCACCCCTGCCATGATTCCATAAGTTGTGCGGTCGTCTGACCCTGAATGTGTGTTGCCGAGGAGGGCGGAGCGCCAGGATCGACATCGCCGCCAAGCTCTTCCAGCACCACAGGCGCGGCCAGCGATCGGCCTGGCTGCGCGGGCGTGACGTCGCGCGAAGCCTGCACCAGGCTGCTGAATGCCCCGTCTTTTCGTGCGGCGCACCGGCTGGTCAATAACGGAGCCGGCGGGGCCGGAGCTTCCTGCGGAAGCACCATCGCGGCACGATTCAAAAATGCGACCGGTTCGACCGGATTCGCCGGATTGACGGTGGCCACATTCGCGGTCGCAAGAGGGGGAAGCCCGCCAAGATTCACCCCTACGACCTGGATTTGCGTCACACGTTGCGTAAACGAATTCGTCGTCGAGTTGATCTGCGCGCCCGTCGGCACGGTGACATTCGGACTCACGTCGATCGAGGCGGGAATGACTCCACCACCGCCTGCGACGATCAGCGTACCGGGTAACGCTTGGACCTGGCCATTACCCGCCGCGCCGGAAAAGGGATTTCCGACAAATGCCTGCGTACTCATCTCTCCACCAGAGCTCGTGCTGCCGAGCATGACCCGTTGCGCGCTGATTTTCGACCCGTTGATCTGAATGCCTCCCCCCATCAACCCCAATACCGCCCCGGTCTGCAGTACCGTCGAGGAGGACGAGAGGACGATCGTGCCATACGGCCCCTGGCCTAAAAATCCGAACGCAACCGGTGAACTGGCGGATAAGGTCGAGTCCAAACCCAGCAGGGTGGTGCTTGCGGTGAAAATTCCGCCATCACTCAAACGCAGTTGCTGAGCGGTGCTGAAATACGCAGACCCGGACACATTCAGATGGGCCGATGGGCCGAAGACAATGCCGGAAGGATTCAAGAAAAACAGGTTCGCATTGAGGGCCTGCACGGTGCCGTTGATGTTGGAGGGCGAGCCTCCGATGACCCGGCTGATGACGTTGGACACGCCACCAGGGTTCACGAATGACGCCACATCTCCCGCGCCGACGGAGAACTGGTTGAAGCTATGAAAGAGGTTGGGACCGCCTCCCGGTCTTGTTCCGCCGGTTATGTTGGTCGTATTCCCCGACGTGCTTAGCGTGGTGCCAAGACCGCCCGGTCCTGAGGGAGTGGCGGAGATGTTCGTGGCCTGTCCGTAGGCGATCGACCCGGTCGAGCCCAGGAGCATCAGGAAGGCGAGAGATCCACGAACCAACAGCGGCAATCCTGTGGGGCGACATATCATGGTCAATCTCCTCATGTGATAAGAGAGGCCCCCCTCTCTTACCTTAAACGGTGCACAACTTCAACACACACACGTTGCCGGACTCACGAGCAGACGGTCGCAGACATGGCCGCTCGGCCCTGGCCATTGAGCCCTAACACGATGCAGCACTTCCTTGCGGCACGGTTCGCACGCGATCCGTCAACAATGTCGCCAATGGAACCAAGGCCATCCTCGCGCCCCGGCAGCGTGAGTATCCCGGCGAAACAAACGCCGACGCCGACGCCTGTCGCTTGTCCACTAGAACGCTTCAACCACTAATTGCAGATGGATCCCGTGATCCTGCAGATTGTCGCGATCGGTATCGTATCGCTTCAGCTGCTTTCCGTAATAGAGTTCGAAATGGCTGCCGCGCCAGAAATTCCAGATCACACCGGCACCAAGGCTCGCCAATGTTTTGGGAGGAGTACCGGGCGTCTGGACAGTGGTTTGCCAGCCATGACCAAAATCGAAAAAGGGCGCCAGAAAGACGGAGTCCACCCCGGCCTTCGTCGTATACACCGGCACCCGGGCCTCGATCGATAACATGGCAGCATTGTCGCGGATCAACGTGAATTCCCGATAGCCGCGCACGCTGTAGCGTCCGCCGACGGCGATCTGTTCAAGCGGGAACAAATGATCGTTCGATAATTGAACCAAACCTCGGCTGACCAATTGTGTCCGCCAGAGAGGAAGCTGGCGAATCCACTGGGCTTCGCCCAACCAGGAGAAGAACCGCGCATCCGGCAGGTTGGGATCGCCGTTGGCGGTCGCTCCCATTGCTCCCACACCGACGGACAACCGTGAGAGGAGGGAAATCACCTGTACGGCAGAACGCTGGGCATATTCCTGACCGAAACGCAGCGCCGTCACACGGAATCTCCCGTCCCGGGCGCCCGTGATCAATTCAAACGGGTTCCCGCCCAAGGTGCTCTCATTTCTGGCATGTTCGCCCGTCAGGGAAAAGGCCAGTTCCTGATCAGCCTTCCGAATCACGGGGTGCCTGACCGCGAGGCCGAATATTTGCGCCTTGTTCTTGATATTCAAGGTATCGAACGGCGACTCCTCGACGCCGAAATCAAACCGGCGATATTGCAGCGCGACGGTCGTGTCGCGAGGACCTACCGGAATTTCATATTTAAAATTGAGCATGGGGTTGACGCCGGCCGAGCGACCATATTGCAAGCTCAGCGTATCGCCGAAGCCCAGCAGGTTGCGGTGCGCCAGCGTGATGAACCCCTGCTCCGCCCCGACGACGGGAGACTGATAGTTGTTGAATTCCAACCAGGCCTTTAACGGGTTGGCTTCCTTGACCTTCACATTGAGCGTGTTTTCTCCAATAATGGCGCCCGGCAACAATTCGGCATTGATCCGTTCGATCCGGGGGTTCGCTTGCATCACGCGCAACCGTTCCTGGAGCGCTTCGACCTGTAGCGGAGGGCCGGCTGCCAGATTGACCCGGCTCTGAAAATACGAAGGCCGGAACCACTTGGTATCTTCGACATTGACCTGCGTAATCTTTCCTTCGATGATCTGCATGGTCAGGGTGCCGTCGGCGACATCCTGCTCCGGGACCACCGCACCGGACGTCAAATAGCCATGGTTCACGTAATAGTAGGTCAGCGCGAGGCGCAATGATTCCAGATCTTCCGCCGTCAACTCGCGATTGGTATAGGGCGCGGTGATTTCAGAGAGTTGCTGCGACGTAAAGGCGGTATTGCCCACCAGCCGAATATCCTTGACCGTGATCTTGGGTCCCTTCGCCGCCTGATCGAGCGCGCCCGGGGGCGTCGGGGTCGGAAGCTCAAGTGAGGGGGGCTGTGCGGGTGGAGGCACAACAGGCAACTGCGGCGGCTTCGGGGGCAACGGCCCGCCGGTCTGCGGGGGCAACGGGCCGGTCTGCGAATAGGCCGGCACGACCAGCACGCCAAGCAACACAAGCGTCGCCACACTCGCCACGGCCTCACGCCAGCGACGCAGCATGGTCTCGCGTTTCCCGCGACGGGATGAACGGCACGATGCAGCCGAGCACACCTCAGCCGGCCTGTTGATTCCTGCTTCCTGCCCCACTGATGTCTTCACACAAGCCATCAAGGCCTCCCCTCTTTCTTGATGACGGGGCACGGAGATTCGTCAGTCAGTGCCCGTAAAATCATCTGCTTGCAATATGTTTTCTGAATGACTCCGCTGCGGCCCGGCGCATCGCGCACTCTCGAGAAACAACTCGCAGTCGCGCGACAGTCGTCTCTCGGCCGTGGCGATACGTAGGTGTTTGGAGAATCCGTCCTGCGAAGGAACTGCTTATAACATGTCTCGACGCAAATTACTCCAGGGCCCCCAAAGTTTTTTGGTCGGGAGGACTGGATGGATCAGGTTGGCACAGAGCCGGCGGAGACTCACGGTTCTGCGGGAACGGACACGTGGGCGGCGGATCCACGCGGCTGGAATCTTGGTGGAGACAGTGTCTATCGGGCTGGATGGTCTACGTATTTCCAGATGAGTGTCCGCGCGTCATGACAATGGCGCAGCCGCGAACCCCGCGCCGGGCCAGAGAATCCCGACAGGGGTCTCTTCCTCAAATCGGGCGGTAAAATGCCGCAAGCGAGGCGCTTCGTACGTCATCACCAATCCGCCGATGGCATCCCGGCGATGGGACAGATCGATCAGCGCCTCTGCCACAAAGGCGAGGTGCTGGTTCGTGTACACCCGACGGGGAATCGCCAGTCGCACGAGCTCGAGTTCCGGATAAATTCTTTCGTCGGTCGCCGGATTCCGCGTTCCGAACATCACGGTTCCGATTTCGACGGTGCGAATGCCATAGTCCCGGTACAGCGCCACGGCAAGGGCTTGCGCCGGGAATTGCGACTGGTGCAGGTGCGGGAGGAACTCTTTCGCATTCACATAGACCGCGTGCCCACCGGTCGGCTTCACGATCGGCACGCCTCCCTCTTCCAGCAGTGCCCCCAGCGCCCGCACCTGGCCGATGCGATAGCGGAGATACTCCTCATCGAGCACTTCTTCGAGTCCCCGGGCCATCGCTTCCAAATCACGTCCGGCCAGTCCGCCATAGGTGGGAAACCCCTCGACGAGAATCAGCGTGTCGGTGACCACCTGCGCCCATCGTTCATCGTTGAGGGCCAGAAATCCACCGATATTGACCAGGCCGTCTTTCTTGGCCGACATGAGACAACCGTCGCCCAGGCTGAACAATTCCCTGGCGATGTCCCGCACCGGCCTGTCCGCATACCCCGGCTCGCGTTCACGGATAAAAAAACAATTCTCCGCAAACCGGCAGGCATCGAACAACAACGGAATACCGTAGCGGTTCAGCACCTGTCTTGTCGCGCGGATATTGGCCATCGAGACGGGCTGGCCGCCGGCGCTGTTATTGGTGACGGTGAGCAGGGCAAACGGAATCCGCGACGGCCCGACCAGCTCGATGGTCTCCTCAAGTCGAGCCACGTCCATATTGCCCTTAAAAGGCAGTTCGCAATGCGGATCGTAGGCCTCCTTGATCACCAGATCCTTCGCCTCCGCCCCCTGGTGCTCGACGTTGGCCCTGGTCGTATCGAAATGCATGTTGTTGGGCACGCACATGCCGGGTCTGACGATCGTGGCAAACAACACATGTTCCGCCGCCCGTCCCTGATGTGTGGGAATGACGTAGCGGTACCCGAAGAGCCCGCGCACGACTGCTTCGAAGTGATAGAAGCTTTTGCTGCCCGCATAGGACTCGTCACCGAGCATCATCCCGGCCCATTGGGAATCACTCATGGCCGACGTTCCGCTATCCGTCAGCAGATCGATGGCGACACTGTCGGCGGGGACGTGGAAGAGGTTATACCCGGCTTCGCGGAGCAACCGGTCACGCTCTTCGCGGGTGGTGCGTTTGAGAGGTTCAACGACTTTGATCCTAAACGGCTCGGATGGGAAGTTCACGGATCGACCTCCTGAAGTAGGCCAACTGCTCGTGAAACGGACCGGCGCCCTGGTAGTCGAAGACGTAGCGCGTCATGTCGAAGAGCGGCGCCGGATCGAGTTCTCGAATCATCTCCGGCTTCCAGGAAATCTGCAGCCGATTGATCATCGTAATGGGCGTCGGCGTGCCGACCATGCCGAGCGGCACGCTCCCGTACGTTTGCGAAAAGATCAGAATCTCCCGATCGAACATCGCGGTGTTCATATCTTCTGCCGCGCCGTATTTTCTGAAATCCTCTTCCAGTCGCTGGAAGGCCGGCGAGTGAACGAGCGCCTCTCGAAGGGCATAAAACACCTTCACGCCCGCGCGCCGCTGGTCGTCCATCACTTGAATGGCATCGGCCACAGTGGCGTCCTGTTGCATTTGTTCCTGCGTGAGAATCAGCAGCCGCCGGATCCGGACGTGCCGCCGCGCCGCCGCCTGATTCGCCAGCAGATAGTTGGGATAGAGCGCTTCGCCCTTCTTCCAGATGTTCCAACGTTCCATCATGGCATCGACGGACTGTTCCGCCGTCTCCATGAGCCGCACGGCCTCGGCATTCGCCGCCGCCCCTTCATACGTCAGCGTTTGGGCCTCCAACTGTTTCAATTCCCGCCCGATGGCTTCCACCTTCTTCGGCAGATAGCGCGGCCGCTTCGGCACATGCAGCATGACATCCACAGCCGTGAGGGCCAGGGTCCAGTATTCTTTCGCCTGTTTGGGAGCCTTGTCCTTTTGCGCGATCAACAGCAATTCCACCGGATTTTTATCCAGCAGCTTGGCCATTTTGATACAGAGTTCCGGCTTGGGAATCTTCAGGCCGCGCCGCATTAAATTCGCTTCCGGCTGCGCGATGCCGAGTTTTTCGGCCAGCGCGTAATCGCTGCTTAAGTCGTACCGGTCTTTGACCGCATCAAAATACCTAGCAATCTCCATCATGTCGCTCCCGGCCACTCGTGATCTTCACTGAACCGGCGATGCACAGACGCACCGTTCATCCATCACAACCGGCCGATACGCCCGGTTCATCCCCTCGCAGACGCCCCAACCATCCGTTCCTCGTTGGGCGCCAGTTCCTTTTCGACCGCGCGACAAGGAATGATGCCCTCTTCCAGCCACTCGGCTTGCCCCGACAGAATGGCTTTCGCCAGGAGATACAGGGTGGAATCATCGTCCCACGGCGACGTCCGCCATGAGAGTAACGGCTCGGGATCAAATACGGCGCTGGTTCTCGAACAGAAATAGCTGACGAGGCGCTCCATATACGCCTTGCCCTGCTGCTCTGGCCGTGACTTGTACCACAGCACTGTTTCGACGGCAAAGAGATGCATGGCGGCGCTTACCAGACGGGTCATCAACCGTTGCTTTCGTGCCAGCGCCTGCCGGTGTCTCGCCGCCACCCATAACGTCGTGCGTGCCAGGTCGCGACTCTTTCGCGCCACGAAACGCTCCCACCTGGGATCGAATGAACCGGTCTCAGAATCCTGTTTCTCAAAGACCGACATCCCGGCTAGGGATCTTACCGCCGCGTTGACGAAGAACGGAGTCGCCCGCACCATGTCGGCGATGTGAACGTCGAGGAACGCCTGGCCATGGGTAAAATACCGGGACAGCCCCTCTCTCCCGATCCAGAGCGTCAGGATGCCATTGCTGCCCTCCCAAATCACGTTGATGAGCGCGTCCCGTATCATCCGCTCGATCGGCGCCGGCAGGTCGCCATGCAGACGCAAGGAATCCGGTGTCTCAAATGCACGCCCGCCATAGATGCGGAACAGATCGAGCAACGATTCCAGGAGCCATTCCGTCGCCAGGATTTTGGCGGCCGCAGACTCTAGCCGCACATCCTGCTTCGTATCGGCCCAGATGCCGGTGATCTTCACGATCGCTTCCAACGCGAGCACGCGCGAGGCCATCAGCACGATCTTCGCGCCGATATCGGTGTGTTCGCCGATCGAGCGATCGTATTGCACACGCTGCTTCGCGCGCAGACGAGCCAGCCAGAGACATTGTTTGAGATTCCCCAAGCAGGCGGCGGGAAGCGTGAGTCTCCCCACGGTGAGACTTTCCAGGGCGCGTCGCAGCCCCTCACCCTCTGCTCCGAGCCGGTCCGCGACCGGCACCCACACGTCTCGCAAATGCACCTGGCCGTTATAGATGCCGCGCACGCCCATAAAGCTGAGACGCGTGCAGGTGCAGCCTCGCGCCCGGGTCTCGACGACAAACGCACCGAATCGCCGCTCTTCCTTGGGGCGCTGGATGTCATCAGGCGCATCGACGATCTGTGCGATCACGACAAGCCACGACGCCAGGAATGTCTGATGCCCGCGCGGGGCATTGGTCGTGTACAACTTTTCGCCGGTCAGCCGATACCCGACCAGCACGCCATCTTCATGGACGGGGATCGCATAGGTTTTGAGATCCCAGATATCGCAACCTGCCTCTTTTTCTGTCAGCGCGAATCCGGAGACTTCTCCCCTTGCCAATCGAGGCAGCAATCGTTGTTGCTGTTCAGAGTTCCCGACCAATTTCACCGGTTCGGCCGCCCCGATCGAGTTGTGTGCCGACAGGAGGACGGTGGTGGCCGCATCATGGCTGCCCAGCAACGTCGCCGCCTCGTGATATTCCGATTGCGTGAAGCCGAGCCCGCCGTAGCTGCGTGGAATTTTGATGCCGAACGCCCCCATCTCTTTCAACGCAGCCAACACATCCTCGCCGATGGCGCCCTCTCTATCGATCGTTTCGGGATCCACTTTCTCAATGAGCAAGTGGCGGAGGGTGTCGAGAAACTCACTCGCCGCGTCGCTCCTGGCAACAAGTGAGGCCTGCGTATACAGATGCCGCCGGACATTTCCCTCAAACAGGCCGGAAAGAAACCCCGAATAGCTCCGCGTATCACGCGCCGCTTCTGCCGCCGCGAGCGATCCCGTAAACATGCGGTCTCTGTTCGCCATAAAGGCCTTCTGCCGCCCTGGGTCAGTGGGCCTTCCGCCAAGCGGCCCCGACGCCTCCGACACGCACAGATGCCGCTGCGTTCGGCACCACACGCGGGGCCGACGTGCATGCAACGTGATTGAGCCGGTCGAGGCGTTGCACGGCGCGGTCCTCGAAGCGCGCGCGCGAAACGGCCATGCCGTGCGACGCAAACTGCGCGGAGACGCTCTCGAAATGATCCCTGACCAACGTCATGACTGACACATATCCGGCCCGCAGCAGGTGGATCCGATCGCGGTAACTCAAAAAACTGCGCTCGAACAACAGCGCATCTTCTTCCACCGGCGAAATGACCAGGACTTCTTTGGCGGGATAGTCGTGCTGGAACCGTTCCAAGGCCTGGGAGAAGCGCGCGTCAAAATTGATCCGCGAGGCCTGTTCGCCGATGGACAAAAACCCCCGATCCCGCAGACGGCCGACCCTGCCGCCAAGGTCTCGCACATCTACCGGCAGACGGCGCTGAGGCGGGCGCGCCATGGGATTGATCATGATCATGAAATCCACATGCTTTTGGACAGCGACTTCGAAGAACGCCATGCGACCGATTCCCGCGTCGATATAATCGCGCCCCTGGATACGGACCGGGCAGAAATAAATAGGAACGGCCGAAGAGGCCGTCACCGCGCGGGCTATCGGCACCTCTCGCCAGCCGTCATCCCCGAACATGACACTCTCGCCTGTTTCGAGATCAATGGCCGGGATATACAGCTCCTTCGACAGGCCGGCGAAGGAATTGCTCAAGCCTTTGGCCTTGTACAGACCGGCGAGGTAGAGCGCGAACGGTTCGAGTGTGTAGATGCCGCTCGGCAGTGCATCCTGGGCCTTGTCCAGCAGATCGATGAGCGTCATCTCGCCATAGTGCCGCACATAATATTTCAGGAGTGGAACCAGTTGGCGGGTCACGCGCCAGAACGTCTTGAGGCCCTCGCCGATGGCCGGAGAAAACACATTGCGATGATCGAAATAATACGGCCTCGTACCGGAGAGATTCGTGTCGAGGATGTCCAGCGGTCGCACGCCATTGGCGATCAAGGACACGCCCGCCGCACCCGCGCTGACGCCGACGTAGAGATCGAGGTCGTTCATGGTTACCCCGTCCTCGAACAGGTCATCCAATGCGGTCAAGGCGCCGATCTCAAAGAGGTAGCCCGTGAAACCGCCCCCGCCTAAGGCCAAGGCCCGCTTGCCGAATGCCGATGCCATGACAGCCTTTCATCGGCAGAGTTGCCTGCACAGACCTTAACGGTCCATGAAATGCGGTTGACGTTTCTCCAAAAACGCAGCCAGACCTTCCCGTTTATCCTCTGTCTCGCACAGCCCGCCGAACAGGCGCGCTTCCACAGCTAACCCTTCCGCCTGGCTGCTGTCCGCACCGCTGCGAATCGCACGCAACGAGGCGCGCAAAGCCGGCAAACTTTTGGCGGCCATCTTTCGAGCCAGGCCTTGAGCCTGGTGCAAGAGATCTTCAGGCGGGAAGACCTGAGAGACTAATCCGAGCAACTTCGCTTCTTGCGCCGAGATCGGATCACCGGTCAGGATCAGTTCCAGCGCCTTGGATTGGCCGATAATCCGGGGAAGCCGCTGTGTTCCGCCGAATCCCGGCATGATCCCCAAATTGATTTCCGGCTGACCCAATCGGCTGCCCTCCGCCACGAGCCTGATGTGACAACACATTGCCAGTTCCAGGCCTCCCCCAAGACAGACGCCATTAATCGCCGCAATGACGGGCTTCTCCAGGGATTCGATCCGGTCCAGGATGGCCTGGCCTTGCCGTGCGATGGATTCGCCCTGCTGCGAGGAGGCAATCGAGGCCAGCAGGCGAATGTCGGCGCCTGCAACAAAAAACCGACCCGTGCCGGTCAGCACGACCGCTTTGATCGCATCATCCTTGGCGAACCCTTCGAAGACCTGACTGAGCTCGCCTAGCAGTTCTGGCGTGAGCGTATTGGCCGGCGGATGGTGAATCGTGACAGTTGCCACCGCGCCATCCCGGTGACAAGCGAGCATGGAATCGGCTGTGGTCGTCATAGCAACCTCACCTCATTCGAGCCATGATTGGGTCATAGGAGAAAAATCCCCTGCCCGCCGCCTGCCCTGTAAACCCCGCATCCACCAGGCGACGCAACATGGGAGCAGGCCAGAACCGGATGCCCACGCGCTCCTGGAGTTCGTCCAATTCCTGGAGCACGTGATCGATGCCGATGTGATCAGCCAGATGCAGCGGACCGCCCTTTTCGCTCGGAAATCCCGTTCCCGCTGCCATCGCGAGGTCGATATCACGCGCGGAGGCGACACCTTCCTGCAGCGCGATGACCGCCTCATTCACCATGGCCAAGAGAGGACGCAACCGACTCCATTTCGTCGGCTGCCGCCCACTGAGCTGCCACACCTGCGTTCTTAGACGTTCAAGATCTCCATCGAGGCTATCTTTCTCGACGCCGTAATCATAAAACCCCTTCCCGGTCTTGATACCGATCCGTCCGGCCTTGACGAACGCCTCCAGCAGCGGCGCCGGCGCCATCCGGGGCCCATACGACCGGTGCAGAATGCGCGCAACGTCGAGTGCGATGTCCAATCCGACGGTATCCAACAGGGCAAACGGACCGACCGGCATGCCGAAGGCCACCATGTCCTGGTCGATTTCCTTGATGGAGACATCACCGTCCTGGAGGCACCAGACCGCTTCATTCAAATAGGGAGAGAGCAATCGATTGACGAGGAACCCCGCGCACTCCTTCACGATGACCGGCTGTTTCCGGAGGCTCTCCGAAAAACCGACGACATCATCGACCGTCTGCGGATCGGTGCCCAGGCCGGGAATGACCTCCACCAGCGGCATCGCATAGGCGGGATTAAAAAAATGCAGGCCGATCACCTTGCCCGGGCGCGTGGTGGCAGACGCGATGGCCGAAATCGACAGCGCGGAGGTGTTGCTGGCCAGAATGGCGCTACGGGAACAGATTCGGTCCAGCTCCCGGAACACCCGCTGCTTGAGCGGTAATTCTTCCGACACGGCTTCGATGATAAGATCGGCGTCATGAAGCCCATCGAGATTGGGCGAGGCCGTCACCAGCAGCATCTTTTCTTCCAATTGTTCGGGCGTCATCTTGCCCTTCGCCACGCGGGCCTGATAGATCGCCCGCACTGTGTCGACGCCTCGCCTCGCCAGAGATTCGTCCCGATCCGCTAACACCACCGGCAGACCGGCAAAACTCACCACTTGTGCAATCTGCGCGCCCATGGTGCCTGCACCAGCCACCCCGACCTTGTAGATATACATGGCGTCACCACCAAGCTGAGTGTTGAGTTGCCAGGCAGCCCCATTCCTCATTCACCACTCAAAACTCACGACTCACAGCTCTTTCTCATACCTGCTCCAGCACCATGGCGGCGCCCTGCCCGCCGCCGACACACATGGCTACCGCGCCCAGCGCCGCGCCACGCCGCTTCATTTCGTAGAGAATCGTCGTGACCAGGCGCGTGCCGGTCATGCCGACCGGATGCCCCAGCGCGATAGCGCCGCCGTTCACATTCACGAGATCCCGCTTGAGTCCCAAGACACGCTCCACGGCAAGGTACTGCGCGGCAAAGGCTTCGTTCACCTCGATCAGGTCCAGATCCGTCAGGGTAATCCCGGCACGTTTGAGAGCCAACGGCAGCGCTTCCGCCGGTCCGATACCCATGCGGGTCGGTTCCACCCCAATAAACGCGTAACTCTTGATGCGGCCAAGAGGTCGGCAGGTCAGATCACGCGCGCGCGCGGCCGACATGACCATGGCGGCGGCCGCGCCGTCATTGAGCGGACAACTGTTCCCCGCCGTTACGGTCCCGCCTTCCTTGAACAGCGGCGGATAGAGTGCCAGTTGCTGCTCGGTCAACCCCACATTGGGCCCTTCATCCTGGGTCACGGCAACCGGCGGGACCTCCCGCCCGGCCACCGATTTTGGAACCATCACCGGAAACACCTCATCTTTGAGCCGTCCTTCACGGATGGCTCTGAATGCCCGGCGGTGGCTTTCCACGGCAAAGTGATCCTGCTCCTCATGACTGATACCGAATTCCTCCGCCAGGTTCTCCGCTGTCAGGCCCATCAACTGACCGCAAAAGGCGTCCGTCAATCCTTCCCAGATGCTGTCGATAAATTCCGCGTGACGGAGTCGCTTTCCCCACCGCATATCCCGTGAGACAAACGGGGCACGGCTCATGCTCTCGACTCCCCCGACCACCTGCACATCCGCATCCTCGCTTTGAATGTTTTGATAGGCATTCACGAAGGGCTGGAGGCCGGATGCGCAATTGCGCTGCACCGAATAGGCAGGAGTCCGTACCGGCAGACCGGCCATCAACGCGATCACGCGCGCGATGTTGTAGGCGTCGCTGGTATGTCCGACCGTGCCGATGATGACTTCATCGACGAGCCCGGGATCCAATTCGGCCCGCGTGATCACCTCACGCACCGCCAGTTCGCCCATCCTGTGCGGCGTAAGATCCTTCAGTGCGCCCCCGAAGGTGCCGATGGGAGTTCGTGCAGCGGCGGCAATCACGACCTCTTTCACGGTGGCCTCCCTTCGGATCTCACACGGCTGTACGCGGCGCCTGTGCACTCCCGACAGCAATCTCCGCCTTATCACGCAAAGCCCTTCGCAGCACTTTTCCGATGATGGTCCGTGGCAACTCGGAGCGAAACTCAATGGCGACCGGCACCTTGAACCGCGCCAGAGACGCGCGGCAGTGGTCGATGAGCTCCCGCTCAGTGACGGACGATCCTTCGATTCGCACGACAACCGCTTTCACCGCTTCTCCGTAGTGACGATCGGGAATGCCCACCACCACCGCTTCGTGCACCGCCGGATGCTGGAAGAGAATTTCTTCGACTTCCCGGGGATACACGGTCTCGCCCCAGGGCTTGATCACGTCCTTCTTGCGATCGAGAAAAAAGAAAAACCCCTGCGCGTCCCGCCTGACGATGTCTCCGGTATGGAGCCAGCCGTCTCGCAATACGGCCTGCGTGTCCGCCTCCTTGTTCCAATATCCCTGCATCACTTGGGGCCCGCGGACAATCAATTCACCGGCCTCTCCTGCCGCAAGCTCTCTGAGTCCGGTCTCCTCGTCGACGATCCTCGCCTCGGTATCCGGAAACGGTAATCCCATCGAACCAGGAGGATGGTCGCTTTCGACCGGGTTGCAGTGTGTCGTAGGGCCGGCTTCGGTCAGTCCATACCCTTCGGAAATTTTCACGCCGCTCAATCGTTCAAATGCGTCCTGGATTTCGGCCGGGAGTGGGCTCGCCCCGCACAGACAGACTCGTATTGAATGGAGGTCGTATCGGCGGACGTTCGGAAGGTCGGTCATCATCGAAAACATCATCGGCACGCCGGACATGATGGTCACGCGATGTTGCTGGATCGCTTTCACCGCCTCGTCGGCGTGAAAGCGCGGGAGCAGAATAATCTGTGAACCAGTCGCCACTGCCAGATTCTGGCAGGTGTTCAACCCGTAGCAGTGAAAGAATGGCACGGCGCCGAGAAACACTTCCTTCCCCTCGCGGAAATTCGAACACCAGAAGCGGCCCTGCATGGTATTGACCACCACATTGCGATGCGTGAGCATCACGCCTTTGGGCGTGCCGGTTGTGCCGCCGGTGTACTGGATTTGCGCTAACGCGCCTGGTTCAAGGATTGGAAGGGGCTCGACATCACCTGTGTTGTCCTCCCGTTCAAGCAAGTCACAGAAGTCATACACCGGAGGCTGCTTCTCAACGGCAATCCACCGGTTCGACCAACGTGCCTTGATCGGGTAGAGCCATCGTTTCACGGGCGGGAGAAAATCTTTCAGGCTGGTGATGATGATCCGGCGCGGCAACCCGGTGCGTTCACGTATGGCTTGAATGCGGGGATAAAACAGATCCAATGCGACGATGGTGTCGCTGCCGGCATCACTCAGCTGGTCCTGGATTTCCCGCTCGACATACAGCGGGTTCGTCGGCGTCACAACGGCTCCCGCCTTCAACACGCCATAGTATGCCATCACCGCTTGCGGGATATTCGGCAACATGAGGGCAACTCGGTCGCCGGTCTGAACGCCCAGCCGTCGCAGAGCCAATGCGAAGCGGGTGCTCAGCTCGTTCAACTCCTGGAAAGAAACTCGTGTGCCGTAGAAAAACAGGGCGGGCGATTCGGGAAATCGTGACGCGGAGCGCCGAAGCAGATCTGGAATCGTCCATTCCGGATAGTCGAAGGAACCGGAGACACCGGGATCATACCGGCTGATCCAAGGCCGCGGCATCTGACCCTCCACCCCTGACCCGATCAGGGAGGTTACCCGCGCAACTCGCGTTCCATTCCTTGCACCGGCCGCGGCCGTGACTGCACCGCTCCGACCGGCTTCCGTTCGAGTCCCATCCAAAACCCTTCGAGATAATCGAGCACCGCATGCATGCCACGACGAAAGTCGTCTTTTTCCCCGTCAGACATCGGGGCGCGGGAGACACCCGTTTCGCCATCGATGGCCCCGATCGCATGCTCCATCGCTCGTTCATGTTCAGATTCGAGTTGGCGATGGAAAACGAAATAGGTCATGTCCATATCCGCATACCGCGTAGCCTGCAAAACCGTCAGACCCGGGATCAAATGGTCCCACATGGTGATGGCCATATTCTCCAGACCAAAAGAAGCCCCCAAGGCCATCGCGTGATTGCCGCTGCTGTACAGATGCTCCATGCCTTCGATGTACGCCCTGGTGGTCGGCCGCATCGCGGTGGTCATCGCGCGGTGAATGTCGATTCCCATCGATCGAAGGAAGTTGCGATACAACAACTCATGGCGATGTTTGACGCAGCCGTCACCGAGTTCCGAATAGAGGACCTTCGTCAACTCATCCGCAACGGCTTCATCTTCGGTGTTGACCAACTGGGCGGCGAGGATGCGGGGAAAGAAGCGGGAGAAATTATAAAACTCGACGGCGAACTCACGAACTTCTCGGTCGCTCAGATCGCCGGTAGAAAAACGGTCGAGGTAAGAATTATGAATCGCGCCATGTCGAAGCACGTCCGAGCGCACTTGTTCGTAAAACGACATCGTGCACCTCCGCTCTCGTTCCGCGGCGCCCATGTGTGTGGAGAAACATCATCCTCATGAGCAAATAATACAAAATCTATATTGAATGATGCAACTATTATGTTGTAGAGTGTGGTCATGCGTAAGCGAACAGGACACACCGGGCGATGACCGCGGCTCAGGTTCCCGTAATAACGCTGGGGAGGAACCGCCATGAAAGAAGCCATCGGGGTTGATCACATCACCTTATGTGTGAAGAATCTGGCGGCCACCAAATATCTGTTTACGCAGATTCTCGGCTTTGATGTCATCTGGTCTGCCCAGGACGTGGGAAGCGAGAAGTCCAGCATGGATACCATCGTCGTCCAACGGGGCGAGGCGAAAATCGCCTTGATGCAGGGCCGAAACAAGGAACGGAAATCCCAGATCTGTGAATTCGTCGAAACCTATGGAGAAGGCGTACAGCACATTGCCCTGGAGGTCGATGATATCGAGGCGGTGTGCCGCGAGTGGGAGAAGCATGGCGTCCGATTCAGCGGAGACATTAAAGATGGGCGAGATGGGTTCGGCCCCCTCCGGCAACGCTTCACCTACCCGTTGTTCCCGGGCTGCGGACTGTTTCTTGAACTGACACAGCGGCAGCATGGCGCGGAAGAATCCAAAACGTTCGTCCGCGCGACGGTGGAATCGTTGTATCAAGACATCGAACGGGATCAGATCAAAGGGATGGCACGGACCATCATCGATTACGACACGCTCCCGCTTCCGTTCGAAGAGGAAGTTGAGGCCGCGTCGTTCCGGCATGCATCGTAAAGACATCGAGCCGCACCTGACCTGTCAGGAGGTTTCCGATGTATCTGGTCAAAAAAGGTCCCGCTCCCAATCAGGCCCACGTGGGAATCCCCGAGGGATTACACGAAGAGGAGCACGGGCGCCGCGGATTCAGCGGGCCTGCCTCGCACCTCTACCATACACACCCGCCTACCGGCTGGAGCCGGATCGAAGGCCCCCTGCGGCCGCGCGCGTTCACCTGCACTGACTTGCCGACTCCCGATCACTATGCTGCCGACCGGCGGCCACTCCTGATCTTACAGAGCCCGGATGCCCGTGTGTCGCTTTCGCGACGTGAAACCACCATGACGCATTTTGTGCGTAATGCCGACGGGGACGAAATCGTGTTTATCCACAGCGGGCGCGGAACCTGGGAGACCGATTACGGCCTGCTGCGATATGAGCCGGGCGACTATCTGGTCATTCCGAAAGGCACGACCTATCGCGTCCATGTGGATCACCCCGAAGAGCCAGGCCTGTTTGTGATCATTGAAACGCCCGAGCCTGTCGAGCTACCGGATCGAGGGCCTCTCGGCCGGCATGCGCTGTTCGACCCTGGAGTCATCGTGGCGCCGGAACCGGCCCCACCGCCGGATGAGGCGAACAGCCGTCGTGAATGGGAAGTGCGGATCACACGCGATCAGGAAGTCACGCGCGTCTATTATCCCTTCTATCCCATGGATGTCGCCGGGTGGAAAGGCGATCTGTGGGTGGCCAAGCTGAACGTCCGGGATTTTCGTCCGGTCACCAGCCCGCGCTACCATCTCCCCCCCAGCGTCCACGTCACATTTCAGGCCGGGGGGCTGTTGATTTCGACCTTTGCGCCAAGGCCGCTGGAAAGTGATCCGGAGGCGTTACGCGTCCCCTTCTACCACCGCAACATGGATTACGACGAAGTCCTGTTCTATCACCAGGGAGAGTTCTTCAGCCGGGCCGGCATCCAGGCCGGCATGTTGACCTTACACCCTCAGGGCATTCACCACGGGCCGCAGCCACAGGCTATCGCTGCCAGCAAGGCAAAAGAGCAGACCAATGAAATCGCCGTGATGATCGAATCGCGGCACGGCTTTCAGGTCATGCCGGAATTGGAAACCGTCGAACTGAAGGACTACGCCATGAGTTGGAGCCGGACATGAAACTTGTCAGCTTCGAGGTTCACACACCGGTCGGAACCTTCACCAGAATTGGTGCGCTCCGCGAAGGGACCATTGTCGATCTCAACATGGCCTATGCCAGCCTGCTCGCCGACCAGCGGGAATCGCGGCCGCGCCGCCTCGCCGATGCTCAAGTTCCCGCCACGATGTTGGAGCTTTTGGAAGGCGGCCCCTCCGCAATGGCTGCAGCGCGGCGTGCACTGGATTTCGTGACACAAGGCGATGCGTCCATCACGGGTCCGGCGGGTGAAACGGTCGTCTACGATGCGGCCGACGTTCACCTGACCGCCCCTCTTCCCAATCCTGCGTCGCTGCGCGATTTTATTGCCTTCGAAGACCACATCGCCGCCACATCGAAACGGCGAGGCCAACCGATTCCGCCTGAATGGTACAAGGCGCCGGTGTACTACAAGGGGAATCATCGGACTATCGTGGGACCGGATCACTCCCTCCCCTGGCCGTTAAACACGCACAAGCTGGATTACGAACTGGAGCTGGCCTGCGTCATCGGGCGCAACGGCATCGATGTGGCGGAACGCGATGCCGCGCAATACATCGCCGGGTATACGATCATGAACGACTTCAGCGCAAGAGACATCCAGTTTCAAGAGATGGCCTGCCGACTCGGTCCGGCGAAGGGGAAAGATTTCGCGACTGCGACCGGACCCTGCATCGTCACACCGGATGAAATTACGGACCTCCCCTCGCTGCAGATGATTGCCCGCATCAATGGAGACGTCTGGTCGCAGGGGCGTTTCGGGTCGATCCATTGGTCGTTCCCTCAAATGATCGAACATGTGTCGCGAGGGGAAGCCATCTATCCCGGCGATCTGTTCGGTTCGGGAACGGTCGGCGGCGGCTGCGGGTTGGAACTCGACCGATACCTGCAGCCGGGAGACTGCATTGAATTGGAGATTCAACCCATCGGTATTCTCAGAACCACGATTGCCGGACACAACAGAGCCGCGCGCGAGGAGGCATGATGCCCGTCGTCACGAAATCTTCGGAGGCCGCCATCCTGGAGCTGGTTGAACAACAGCGGGCGATCTACGACGGATCGGAGATCGACGTGAGGATGCAGCACCTCATTCGCGACACGCCCCACCCAACCCTGTCGTCCTGGGATATTCAGCGCCTGCTGCGCGCCTCCCGCGCCGTGTATTTCGATAGCCACGTGGAGGTGGTTTCGGGCCACCATACGGAGGTCTACCTGCGCTTTGAATCCATCGCGCGTGTTCCCGACCTCGTGACGATCATCGCATCCAACATGGCAGAGTGGATCCTGCAGACCTTTCACCATGCCCCGCCGGCCGGCATCCTGACCACATCATCGGACGCGCGCCTCCTGGCGGAGCGAACCTGCGAGATCCTCGCGGCACGTCTTCGCGTGCGCACCGTGCTGACGCCGTTCAATCACGATACGGGCAAGATCGGCACGGAGATCATCAGTGGAAGGGTTGCACCGGGAGAGCGGTTTCTTTCGTTAAACGACGTCACCACACGCGGCATGTGCGTCAACAAATTGGGCAAGGTCATCACCGATGCCGGCGGGCAACTTGCCGGCATGATGGTATTTGCCAGACGAGACAGCGGGCAATTTCCATTCGTGGATGAACTGACGGCGACCTATCCGTTCTACTTCGGGGTCGATCTGGACATGCCGCAGTGGGACCCATCCGATTGTCGCGCCTGCCGGGACGGCAAGCCGTTGGTCTCTTGGAAGGACCTGCCCGCACTATGACGTGAGACGGAGCATCGATATGGAGGAGGCAGCTATGGACCAGGCCGTCGTCGCACAAGACATCAAACGCAGCGACCTCCTTGACATGTATTTCTATCTGCGGCTGACGAGGAGCCTGGAGGATCGGATCACGGCCCTCTACCGGCAAGGCCGGATCGTCGGCGGCGTCTATACCAGCCACGGCATGGAAGCGATCGCCGTCGGCTATGCTTCAGCCTTACAGCCCGATGATGTCATCGCCCCCTTCCATCGAGATATGGGAGCCTTTCTGATTCGCGGGTTTTCTCCCGGCGAAATTATCGCTCAATACCTCGGCAAGCAGGCCGGGCCCACCAAAGGCAAAGACGGCAATGTCCACATGGGGGATCTCAAACGAGGCATGATCGGCTTCGTCAGCCATCTGGCGGACAACATGCCGGTCGCGGCGGGCGCGGCACTGGCGTTCAAAATCAGAGGAGAGTCTCGCGTGGCCTTCGCGGGAACCGGTGACGGCGGCACGAGTCGCGGCGATTTTCATGAAGCGATGAATTTCGCGGCCGTGCGCAAACTGCCCGTCGTGTTCTTCTGCACGAACAATCAATATGCCTACTCCACACCGATCCGTTACCAAATGGCGATCACCGATGTCGTGGAACGGGCCAAGGCCTACGGCATGCCGGGTGAGATCGTGGACGGCAATGATGTGGCGGCCGTGTATCTGGCTTCCCGCCGCGCCATTGCGAAGGCTCGATCCGGCGACGGTCCGACGTTTCTCGAATTCAAAACCATGCGCATGCACGGCCATTCCGCACATGACTCGGCCACGTACGTCCCGCGCCAGTTGCTGGACGACTGGAAAACGAAAGACCCGATTGTTCGCGCAGAACAGCTGCTCATGCAGCTGGGCTACGGAGATGAATCATATTTTCATGAAGTGGGGGAACGCGCGAAAAAAGACGTCGATGCAGGTACTGAATTCGCCGAGCAAAGTCCGTTGCCGGAAGGCCGCGAAACCTTGGTCGGCGTGTTCGCCACCGAAGACGAGGTGTTGCCATGACGACCGCGACCGCCGCACAGGAGACGCAGACTACCTACGTCGATGCCATCTCACAGGCACTGGATGAAGAAATGCGCCGCGACGAACGGGTGTTTCTCATGGGTGAAGACATCGGCGCGTACGGCGGCGCGTTCAAGGTAACGGACGGGTTCTTCAAAAAATATGGCGAATGGCGCGTGCTGGATACGCCGCTGTCGGAGTCCGGCTTTGTAGGAGCCGCCATCGGCGCAGCCATGATGGGATTACGCCCCGTGGTCGAGATGCAGTTTGCGGACTTCATTTCCTGCGCCTTCGATCAGATCACCGAGGTCGCTGCCAAGAATCACTATCGCTGGGGCGCGGCCGTTCCCCTGGTGATCCGGGCACCCTTCGGCGGCGGGGTGCATGGAGGTCCGTTTCATTCCGAGTGTCCTGAGGGCTGGTTCTTTCATTCGCCCGGCCTCAAGATCGTCGCGCCCTCGACGCCCTATGATGCCAAGGGTCTCTTGAAAGCCGCCATCCGCGATCCGAACCCGGTTCTCTACTTCGAACATAAGTTTTTGTATCGACGGATCAAGGCGATTCTGCCGCAGGAGGACTACATCGTTCCCCTGGGGAAAGCCGACGTGAAACGGCCCGGCCGCGACATGTCCCTCATCACCTATGGAGCCATGGTCCATCTGGCGTTGGAGGCGGCGGAGGTGCTGCAGCAGGAAGGGATCGAGCTGGAAGTGGTGGACCTTCGCACGTTGATCCCCCTCGACAAAGAAACCCTCTACGCCTCGGTGCGCAAAACCAGCAAGGCGATCATCCTTCACGAAGACAACAAAACCGGCGGTATTGGAGCCGAAATTTCCGCGCTACTGACGGAGGAGTGTTTCGACTGTCTGGATGGGCCGATTCTCCGCATCGCTCCGCCCGACACGCCGGTGCCGTTCAGCACACCATTGGAGGAATTCTTTTTGCCGAAGGTCAGCGACATCGTCGCGGCAGCCAGGAAACTGGCAGCCTATTGATGGTGCAGGCGATTGTAAGCGGATATGCAGGAGACGTGATTCGTGGCTACCGACATCGTTATGCCGCAACTGGGCGAAAGCATCGCTGAAGGGACCGTCCTCAAGTGGCTGATCAAGCCCGGCGGTGCGGTTGAAAGAGACCAGCCTCTTCTGGAAGTGGAAACCGAAAAGGTGGCACTTGATGTGCCGTCTCCGGCTGCGGGTGTTCTCTCAGAGGTGATGGTCCAAGAGGGCGCGACGGTACCGGTGGGCACGGTACTCGCCAGACTCGAGACGCAACCGGCGGCGGAGGGCGTGGTCAGCCGGGTCGGTGGCGTGGGTGTGCGCGCGAGGCAAGGCCAACCGCAAGGCGACCAGCACTATTCGCCGGCCGTCAGGCAACTGGCACGAGAGCATGGGGTGGATCTCGCCCTTTTCACCGGCACCGGCGAAGGCGGCCGGGTCACGAAAAAGGACCTGTTGGATTATGTGTCCGCACATCAACCTTCCAGTTCCGAGCCGCCGCCAACCGCGAACACGCAAGCCGCCCCTCAGCCTCACGACATTCCGGAAGCGCTCATTCCGTTCACCCAAATGCGAAAGACCATAGCCGACCGCATGCTCGTCAGCCGCCGCACCTCCGCTCATGTCACGACGTTCTTTGAAGCGGATTTCAAGGGCATCGACACCTTCCGCAACGGTCGCACGCTCACCTACCTGCCCTTCGTGATCACCGCCGTCACTCGCGCCATGAAAGAGTTGCCCCTGCTGAATGCCTCCTGGCGGGACCAAGGCCTCGCGATCAAAAAGAACATCCATATCGGCATTGCGGTCGCACTCGACGAAGGGCTCCTGGTCCCGGTGATTCGCCACGCCGATCAGAAGGGACTCACACAGTTGGCGCATGAGGTGGCCGACCTGGCAGAACGGGCCAGGAACAAACGACTGACGCCGGACGAAGTACTCGACGGCACGTTTACGATCACCAATCACGGCGGATTCGGCAGCCTGTTCAGTACGCCGATCATCCACCAGCCACAGACGGCAATTCTCGGTGTGGGGTCGGTCCAGAAGCGCGCCGTGGTGATCGACGACGCCATCGCCATCCGTCCCATGTGTTACCTGAGTCTCTCGTTCGACCATCGAATCATCGACGGCGCGACGGCCGATCGATTCATGGCCAAGGTGAAACAACATCTCCAACAGAGCGACTGGGAGAAACTGCTGTGACTGCCAGACACCATGCCGTCATCGTCAGCGCGGCTCGAACCCCGCTGGGAAGCTTCAACGGGGGATTCAGCTCGATGCCCTCAACTCGATTGGGCAGCATCGCCATCGCCGACGCGTTGAAACGCATTCATGTGACCGGAGAACAGATCGATGAGGTGCTTATGGGATGCGTGCTCAGCGCCGGGCTCGGGCAGGCTCCCGCCAGGCAAGCGGCGATCGGGGCCGGTTTGCCTCACCGGGTCGGTGCCGTAACCGTGAACAAGGTCTGCGGCTCCAGCCTGCAGACAGTCATCATGGCGGCCAGGGCAATCGCCCTGGGTGAAGCGCAGATCATTGTCGCAGGCGGGATGGAAAATATGACGCGGGCGCCGTTTCTCCTGGAGAAAGCCAGACAAGGCTACCGGCTCGGGCATGGGGAACTGACCGATAGTTTGATCAAGGATGGACTCTGGGATGTCTACAACCAGTTTCACATGGGTAACGCCGGAGAACTCTGCGCCGCCAGGTATCAGTTTTCCCGGCAGCAGGTCGACGACTTTGCGTTGGAAAGTTATCGCCGCGCGCGTGAGGCCATCACCGGCGGTTCATTCACCAGGGAGATTGTTCCGGTCGAGGTGCCGCAGAAAAAAGGCGCACCCGTCATTGTCACAGATGATGAGGAGCCGAACCGGGTCGATCTCTCAAGGCTGCGTCAGCTGAAGCCCGTATTCCAGGACGACGGAGTCCTGACGGTGGGCAACTCCCCTTCGTGCAATGACGGCGCGGCGGCAGTGGTCGTCATGGCGGCAGAGGAAGCCCACAGGCTCGGCCTGACCCCGATGGCTCACATTGTCGGATATGCCGGAGCCGCACTCGCGCCGGAATGGTTCACGATTGCGCCCGTCGAGGCCATCCGGCGACTCTTGAAACAGACGGGGTTGACGGTCAGCGACATCGATCTCTTTGAAATCAACGAAGCCTTTTCGGCCGTCTCTTTGGCGATCACTCGTGAACTCGGCTTGGATGCCAAGAAGGTCAACGTCAACGGCGGCGCCGTCGCGCTCGGTCATCCCATTGGCGCCACCGGCGCGCGCATCCTGACCACGCTGCTGTATGCGATGGAGGAACGTGATGCCCATCGCGGAATCGCAAGCCTCTGCATCGGCGGCGGTGAGGCGCTCGCACTGCTCGTGGAACGGCCTCAGAAAATGCAGCATCAGTGAGGCCGCGTAAATTGAACCGGTAGGCATGGAATCGCACATGACCATTGACGACATCACCACCATCGGAGTCGTCGGCGCAGGCCAAATGGGACGCGGCATCACGCAGGTGTTGGCGACTGCAGGCTGGAATGTGTTGCTGGTCGATGTGACGGAAGAGGCGCTGGAGGACGCGACGAAAAAAATCTGGCAGGGCGTCACGAAGGCCGTGGAAAAAGGGGCGCTGCGAGGTGATCAGGCCGGATCGGCCATGGCCATCATCCATCCGATACGGCACATGCAGCGGCTGCGAGAGGCGCAGGTCGTGATCGAAGCAATCCCCGAAGATCCGGTGATGAAACGGGCGTTATTCGCGCAACTGGGACAGATCTGCGAGCCCTCGACCCTGTTGGCCAGCAATACCTCCTCGATTTCCATCGCCAGCCTGGGCATGGTGTCCGGCCGGCCCGACCGTGTCGTCGGCATCCATTTTATGAACCCGGTCCCGGTGATGCGATTGGTCGAAGTCGTCCGCGCCATCGGCACTTCCGAGCAGACGATGCGCCTGGCGCTGGATCTCGTGCGACGCGCAGGGAAAACCGCCGTCGTCTGCAAGGATTTTCCTGGCTTCATCGTCAATCGGGTCCTCATTCCGATGATCAACGAAGCCATCTTTGCGTTGGAGGATGGAGTGGCGACGGCGGAAGCCATCGACCTGGCAATGGTGGAGGGCACCAACCATCCCGTCGGTCCCCTGGCCTTGGCAGACCGTATCGGCCTGGATACGGTCCTGGCCATCTGCGAGGTGCTGCATCAAGACCTCGGTGATCCGAAATTCCGTCCCTGTCCCCTATTGCGAAAGTACGTCGAAGCCGGATGGCTCGGTAGAAAAAGCGGGCATGGCTTCTATGAGTACGGAGATCAGCCGGTGATGCATCTGACCTGACGTTCCCGTTCCGTGAGTGGAGGAACGCGTCATGAATGAGCGGAAATCCCGATTCACTTCGCTTTCCGGTTTGGACATCGAACGCTGTTACGGTCCCGATCATCTCAAAGGTTGGAGCGCCGAACAGGACCTCGGGCAACCGGGCGCATTCCCCTACACACGCGGCTGCTATCCACACATGTACCGCAGCCGGCTGTGGACCATGCGGCAATTCGCCGGCTTCGGCTCAGCCGACGATACCAATACACGCTTCAAATATCTCTTGGATCATGGCCAAACCGGCCTGAGCGTCGCCTTCGACCTCCCAACCCTCATGGGCCTCGACTCCGATGATCCGCTGGCGCGCGGTGAAGTGGGGTATTGCGGGGTGGCCATTTCCTCACTCGCCGACATGGAGCGATTGTTCGACGGCATCCCGCTCGATCAGGTCACCACCTCCATGACGATCAACGGCCCCGCCGCCGTGCTCTTCGCCATGTACCTCGCCGTCGCGGAGAAACGTGGAATCCCGTTCGGACGATTAGGCGGCACGATCCAGAACGACATCCTAAAGGAATACATCGCCCAGAAGGAATGGCTCTTTCCACCGGAACCGCATCTGGCGTTGATTGTCGACACCATCGGTTATTGCGCAGCCCATGTGCCGAAGTGGCATCCGATCAGCATCAGCGGATATCACATTCGGGAAGCAGGCTCAACGGCGATCCAGGAACTGGCCTTCACGCTCTATAACGGGCTGACCTACGTCGAGGCGGCCGTGAAGTCCGGACTCGAGGTGGATGCCTTTGCGCCGCAACTCTCCTTTTTCTTCAACGTCCACAATGATTTTTTCGAGGAGATCGCAAAGTTCCGCGCAGCCCGGCGACTCTGGGCCCGCGAAATGGAACGGCGGTACCATCCCAGGAATCCCCGCTCGCTTCAGCTCCGCTGTCACGCCCAAACCGCCGGATGCTCCCTCACCGCCCAACAGCCCATGAACAACGTGGTGCGGACCACCCTGCAGGCCCTCGCTGCCGTGCTCGGCGGCACACAATCGCTCCACACCAACTCAATGGACGAAACCCTGGCGTTGCCGACCGAAGAAGCCGTGAAACTGGCGCTCCGGACCCAGCAGATCATTGCGGCAGAAAGCGAAACGGTGAATACGGTCGATCCATTGGGCGGATCGTATTTTGTCGAGACGCTGACGAACCGCCTGGAAGAAGGAGCCCTGGAGCTTTTCCGAAAACTGGACGGGCTGGGCGGCATGGTCTCCGCCATCGAGCGTGGGTTTCCACAGCGGGAGATCCTGGATGCCTCGCAACGATACCAGCATGAAATCGAGCGGCAGGAACGAGGCATCGTCGGTGTGACGGAGCATCGAGAACAAGACGCTCGATCCATCCCCATCCTGAAGATCGGACCGGAAGTGGAACAGGACCAGGTGGCGCGCCTGTCCGATCTCAGAAAATCGCGCGACCCCTTTAAGATGGCCGGCTCGCTGGAGGAGCTGCAGGAAATGGCTTCCTGTCACCAGAACCTCATGCCCCCATTGATTGAAGCCGTGAAGGCGAAGGCGACGTTGGGAGAAATTTGCGCGGCGTTGAAGGAAGTGTATGGGACCTATCACGAACCGGTGGTGCTGTGAAGCGGCAGAAGCGGGATGTGACAAATGAAACTCGGAGCCTTTGATATCTATCCGGTCACCGACGGCCGATTCCGACTGGACGGCGGCGCCATGTTCGGCGTCGTGCCGAAAGCGCTGTGGCAAACCTGTTGTCCGGCAGATGAGCAGAATCGCATTCCACTCAGTCTGACCTGCCTGCTGATCCGCGCTCACGGGAAACATGTGCTCGTGGATACAGGACTCGGCGATAAGGAGGATGCGAAATTCCGTTCCATATTTGCGGTCGAACGGACGCCTCCCCTCCAACAATCTCTCAGGCAGCACGGTCTGAGCCGCGACGATATCCAGCTAGTGGTCAATACGCATCTGCACTTCGACCATGCCGGAGGCAACACGGCGACCGATGAGAACAGCGGAATCACGCCGGCGTTTCCCAAGGCCACCTACTATGTGCAGCAAGGAGAGTACGAGGACGCGATTCATTCGAACGAACGGACAAGGGCCAGTTATCGCCGCGACAATTTCACGCCCGTGGCCGACGCACATCAGTGGGCATTTCTCCAGGGTGACACGGAACTGCTGCCGGGGGTGACGGCCATCCTTACGCCCGGGCATACGCGCAGCCATCAAAGCGTCAAAGTGGAATCCGAAGGCCGGGTTGCATTTTTCCTCGGCGATCTCATTCCCACTGCGTCCCATCTCCCCCTCCCCTACATCATGGGATACGACCTGAATCCCGTTCAGACACTCGACAGCAAACGACGGGTGTTGGAGCGCGCCTGTGAAGAACAGTGGCTCCTGATATTCGAGCATGACCCGCTGATCCAGGCCGGATACGTCAGCAAAAATGTGGATGGAAAATACGTGCTCCGGGAGGTGACCCTATGACCGTCGCGGCGGCACCCCTGCGGATTTTGATCGGCAAGGTGGGATTGGACGGGCATGACCGAGGTGTGAAGCTGGTCGCCCGCGCGCTTCGTGATGCGGGCATCGAGATCATTTACACGGGGCTTCACCAGAGCCCTGAACAGATCGTCACGACCGCCATTCAGGAAGACGTACAGGCCATCGGCCTCAGCATCCATTCCGGCGCCCATAATTCTTTGTTCCCCCGGATACTGGGTCTGCTGCGGGAACAGGGCGCGGGAGACATCGTACTGTTCGGTGGAGGGATCATTCCCGACGAAGATGTGCCGCGACTGAAGGCGGCAGGCGTGCAGATGTTGTTCCGGCCGGCCACCCCCATGCACGACATCGTGGAATTTGTGAACGGGCTTCGAAGCGAACGGTGAGAGGATTGCGGCCATGCGTATGTTACCGACCGCGGTACGGCGAGAATCGGAAGAATTTCGACGAGGCCAAGCCCATTACGAAGGCCTGATGGCCGATCTACGGAAACATGTGGAGATGGTGCGCGCCGGTGGATCGGCCGATGCGATTTCGCTCCACAAGCAACGCGGCAAACTGACCGCACGCGAACGGATTTCCACGCTGCTCGACCCGGGCTCGCCCTGGCTGGAACTGAGCCCGCTCGCCGCCTTCGGTCTTTACGACAATCAGGTACCGTCAGCCGGTCTGATCACCGGCATCGGCTCGGTGTCCGGCCGGTTCTGTGTCATCGCAGCCAACGATGCGACGGTCAAAGGCGGTACGTACTTCCCCATGACCATCACCAAACACCTTCGCGCGCAGGCCATTGCGCTGGAGAACCGGCTGCCGGCCATCTATCTCGTGGATTCCGGCGGCGTCTTCCTTCCAATGCAGGCCGAGGTCTTTGCAGACAAGGACCATTTCGGGCGAATCTTTTTCAATCAGGCGCGCATGTCGGCAGCAGGTATTCCTCAACTCGCCATCGTCATGGGCATGTGCACCGCCGGCGGCGCCTATGTGCCGGCGATGTGTGATGAGAATGTCATCGTCAAGGGAACCGGCACGATCTATTTAGCCGGACCGCCGCTGGTCAAGGCTGCGACCGGCGAAGACGTCACCGCTGAGGAATTGGGCGGCGCGGACCTCCACACGCGCCTGTCCGGCGTGAGCGACCATCTGGCGGATGACGATCGTGATGCCTTGGACATCTGCCGTTCGATCATGGCCACCTTAGGACGACGACCTCCGAAGCTCCGGCGAGGACAGATCGACGAACCGGTGTATCCAGCCGAGGATCTCTATGGGCTCATCCCCGCCAACCCGCGGCAACAATGGGAAGTCCGGGAGGTCATCGCGCGGCTCGTGGACGGCAGCCGCTTCCACGAATTCAAAGCGCGCTACGGCCCCACGCTCGTCTGTGGCTTCGCGCAGTGGATG
The DNA here is from genome assembly GCA_020853775.1 of Nitrospira sp. Classification (GTDB taxonomy): domain Bacteria; phylum Nitrospirota; class Nitrospiria; order Nitrospirales; family Nitrospiraceae; genus Nitrospira_A. Next base: position 59,117 of record JADYYH010000008.1, on the reverse strand, counting down.
GGCCACCTGGTGGGAATCGTGGCCAACAACGGCGTGCTGCTGTCGGAATCGGCCCTGAAGGGCGCGCACTTCGTCCAGCTCTGCGCCCAGCGCCGCGTGCCCCTCGTGTTTTTGCAGAACATCACCGGCTTCATGGTCGGGAAGGACTATGAAAGCCGGGGCATCATCAAAGACGGCGCGAAGATGGTCCAGGCGGTATCGACGGCGGAAGTCCCCAAATTCACGATCCTGATCGGCGCCTCTCATGGAGCCGGCAACTATGCCATGTGCGGGCGGGCGTATAGCCCGAGGTTTCTGTTCACCTGGCCGAACGCACGCATCTCCGTCATGGGGGCACAGCAGGCGGCGCAGGTGCTGGTCACGGTCAAGGCACAACAACGAGTGCGGGAACAAGCCACTCTGGCGGATGACGAACGCCGTCGCATCACCGAGGCAACCCTGCGGCAATATGCGCAGGAAGGCAGTCCCTATTTCAGCAGTGCGCGTCTGTGGGATGACGGCATTCTCGATCCTCTCGACACGCGCCGCGTCATCGGACTCTGCCTGGATCTCGCGGCATGGTCGCCCCTGAAGGAAACCCATGCGCCGGTATTTCGTATGTGAGCAGCCATAGGAGGGACAGATGCGGCCATTCACCAGGCTCATGATTGAATCGAATGGCGCCATGGCGCGGGTGACACTCAATCGGCCCGACCGCCGGAATGCCTTCGACGACCAGATGGCGACGGAACTCCGAGAAGCCTTTGAAGACCTGGCGCATGATCCCTCGCTCAGGGGCATCGTACTGGCCGCTGCCGGCTCCGTCTTTTGCGCGGGAGCCGACCTTCAACGTATGCAGTCCGACGGGCCGGCGTCCCAAACCCCGGCGATGCGTGACGCCCATCACCTGCTGCGCATGTTTCGCGCCATCGATGAATTTCCCTGTCCGGTTATCGCCCGGGTGCAGGGTCCGGCGTTCGGCGGTGGACTCGGTCTCCTGGCGGTCTGCGATATCGTGGTGGCGGCGGAGGAAGCCACCTTTGCCTTGAGTGAACCCAAGCTCGGGTTAATTCCGGCCGTCATCGCGCCGTTTCTGTTGCGCAAGGCGGGCGAATCCTTCCTCCGGCGGTACGGCCTGACCGGCGAGACCTTCTGCGCATCAACCGCTCAGCGATACAACCTGGCCCATGACGTCGTTCCACAGAGCAATCTGGATGACCGCATCACCGAACTGAGCGATGCGATCATGCAGCTGGCGCCCTGTGCCACCAGGGAAAGCAAATTGTTGTTTCACCGGCTGCGGGCCTTGTCCGATAAGGACCGTTTGGCCTTGGGTCCGGAATACAACGCCCGCGCCCGTTGCGCGCCGGAAGCAGCCGAAGGGCTGCGAGCCTTTATCGAGAAACGGCCGCCCTCGTGGGCCCAGCCACGCGAGCGGAAGCCGCAGGAGGCGATCACGTCGGACGATGTTGTCCTACGCCACACATGAGTCGCGCCGGTTGCCTGTCCGGATCGTTGAGGTGTCGCCCCGTGACGGACTGCAACATGAAGCGCTGTTCGTGCCGACTGCACGCAAGATCGACCTGATCAATACCCTGTCACACACCGGGGTGACGGAAATTGAAGCGGGTTCCTTTGTCTCCCCGACGGCCATTCCACAACTGGCCGACTCCGATGAAGTCTTTCGCGCCATCGACCGGGTTCCCGGTGTGACCTATTCCGCTCTGGTGCCGAACGAACGGGGCCTCGAACGGGCACGGGCCGCAGCGGTGCAGAAGATTGCCGTCTTCACGGCAGCCTCAAACAGTTTCACGCGCCACAACATCAAGGCGACCGTCCACGAATCCCTGCTTCGGTTTACGCCGGTGATCCAGGGAGCTAAACGGGACGGCATGCTGGTGCGAGGCTACATCTCCACCGCCCTGTGGTGTCCCTATGAGGGTCGCATGGCGCCGCAGCGGACCTTGGATGTCATGTTACGGCTGCTCGATCTCGGTGTGGATGACGTCTCTCTCGGAGACACGCTCGGCAGGGGCTCGCCCGCCGACATGCGCGCCTTGCTGGATGTCGTCATGCCGCATATCGACCCGATCCGCCTGTCGCTCCATGTCCATGACACCTACGGCATGGCCATCGCCACTGTGCTTGCGGCCTGGGAGGGCTACGGGATCACGGCGTTCGATTGTTCGGCAGGCGGCCTCGGCGGCTGTCCCTATGCGCCCGGCGCGTCGGGCAACGTCGCAACCGAAGACGTGGTGTTTGCCCTGAAGGCTTCCGGAGCTCCGGTCGCAGTGGATGAAGAGCTGATACTCGACTGCGCGCGGCAGCTGAGCGCAGTGATCGGACATCCTCCGCATTCGCGGCTTTCGCAGGTATCGCCATCTCGTATCAGACAACCGGCCCTGAAGGTGTGACGTGAACCACATCGCTGCGCATCGTTTAGTCACGCAGGATGCCGCCGAGCTCGCCAAACAGGTCGAAGCCGGGGATGTGAGAGCCGTGGCGCGTGTCATCACCTGGCTCGAAAACCGGGAGCCGGCCGGAGCGGCGGTGCTGACACATGTGGCTCCGTCGCCGCATCGAGCGTTCGTGATCGGCGTCACGGGGTATCCCGGCACGGGAAAAAGCACGTTGATCGATCAGCTCATCACCGCCTATCGCCGCCTGGGACAAAAGGTCGGCGTACTCGCGGTGGACATCAGCAGCCCCGTGACGGGCGGCGCCGTGCTGGGCGATCGCATCAGAATGCAGCGGCATACGGACGACCCACAGGTCTATATCCGCAGTATGGCGACACGCGGTCAACAGGGCGGGCTCGCGGAGGCCACGCAGCAGGCCGTACGGGTCCTGGACGCCGCCGGCTTTGACGTGATTCTCATCGAGACGGTCGGCGTCGGCCAGAGCGAAGTCGACATCATGCACGTCGCCCACACGGTCGTCGCGGTGGTTGCGCCGGGACTTGGCGACGACGTCCAGGCCATGAAGGCCGGGCTGCTGGAGATCGCGGACATCGTCGTGGTGAACAAAGGCGACCGCGACGGCGCGGATGAGACTCTGCGGGATTTGCGGGAATGGTGCAAGACGGTGATTCGCACCGTGGCGGTGAAGGGGGAAGGGATCGCGGAACTGATTGGGGTCATCGCCGAACACGAGCGGTGGAGAGATCTGGATCGGCCTGCACTCCATATGCGGAGAGGGCCTTCCATCGACCTCGGTTCACGAGCGGGATAACCCTATTGCTGTGATCGCCATGAGGTGGCGCAATGCTGGCCGATCGTCTGGCTCGCTATACGCAGTCGCTCCGGTTCAATGATCTCCCCGGTGACGTGGTCCACGAGGTCAAGCGCCGCATGCTGGACAGTGTCGGCTGCGCATTCGGCGCCTGGACAGCGGCACCTTGCCATATCGCCCGGGAGATGGCGCTCGCCGTGAAGGTGCCCGGCGGGGCGACGGTATGGGGAACGAATCACAAGACCCTCCCCGATCTTGCGACCTTCGCCAATGGGGCCATGGTCCGCTACCTCGACTTCAACGATACCTACCTGTCGAAAGAGCCGGCCCATCCCTCGGACAATATCCCCGCAGTCCTCGCGGCGGGGGAAACGGTGCATGCGTCCGGCCAGCTCATTATTCAGGCCATCACCCTGGCCTACGAAATCCAATGTCGCCTCTGCGACGCCGCCGCCTTGCGGCCTCGGGGTTGGGACCATGTCACCTATGGGCCGATCTCCTCCGCACTCGGCATCGCCAACGTCTTCGAACTCACGGAAGCGCAGACGCGCCAGGCCGTCAACCTGGCCGGCGTGGCCAATATCGCATTGCGCCAGACCAGGGTCGGCGACCTGTCGATGTGGAAGGCCTGCGCCTTTTCCAACGCGGCGCGCAACGGCATGTTCGCCGCCCTGCTCGCCCGGCGTGGCATGACCGGCCCCGCCCCGATCTTCGAAGGCGAGAAGGGGTTCATGAAACTGGTCTCCGGCCTATTTGAACTGCCGATGTTGGGAGGCGAGGCCATGCCGGGCGGCGAGCCGGTTCCCTTCAAAATTCTCAAGACCTGCATCAAACACTTCCCCGTGGAATACCACGCGCAAAGCGCCGTCGAAGCCGCGCTGGCGTTGCGAGCGGAGCTGATCGAGACGGAAGGGAAAGCCTGGCTCGACAAGCTGGCCGATGTCGAGATCGGCAGCTACGACGTCGCCATCGAAATCATCGGTCGTGATCCCGAAAAATGGCAGCCCAGCACGAGAGAAACGGCCGACCACAGCTTCCCCTACTGCGTGGCGGTGGCCCTCGTGGATGGCCGCGTGAACATGAATTCGTTCAGCCCCAAACGGCTGCGAGATCCACGTCTCCACGAGCTGATGAAACACATCCATGTCGTGAAATTGTCGGAACTCGAACATCGCTACCCGATGACCATGCCGACTCGCCTCACGATCAGAACGTCGCGAGGCTCGACCTACAGCCGGCAAATAGACCAACCCCTCGGTCATCCCGGCCATCCGCTCTCTGATGAGGAAGTGGAAGACAAACTCCGACGCCTGGCGTCCAGACGCATCGATCGTGCGCAACTCGACCGTCTGATCGACTTGGTGTGGCACCTTGAGGAACAGCAAGACATTGCCGCATGCATGCCACTGTTGAGGGTGCGCTCATGACATTCGATCATTCGACTGGCGACAAAGGACAACAATTGCGTGCGGTCTTGGCCGGTCGCACGGTGGCCATCCCGGGAGCCTGCAATGCGCTGACTGCCCTTCAGATCGAACGGGCGGGGTTTGAAGCCGTCTACGTGTCCGGAGCCGCTGTGTCTGCGGCGCGCGGTCTGCCGGACATCGGCCTGATTTCGTTGACAGAGATGGCGGAAACAGCAGGAAGCATCGCCAGATCTGTCGCCATTCCTACCATCGTGGATGCGGACACGGGATATGGGCCTCCTTCGATCGTGATGGACGCAGTCCGTGAATTCGAGCGCGCCGGAGTCGCCGGCATGCAGATCGAAGACCAGGAGGCGGCCAAAAAGTGCGGGCATCTGGAGGGTAAACGCGTCATTCCCCTCGGCGACATGGTTGCCAAAATCAATGCTGCGGTGCAGGCCAGACGCAGTCGACATTTTCTGATCGTGGCGCGCACCGATGCGCGAGCCGTCGATGGCCTCGACGCCGCGATTCAACGGGCCAAGGCCTATGCGGAAGCCGGTGCAGACCTGCTGTTTCCAGAGGCCCTTGTGTCAGTCGAAGAATTTGGAATCTTTTCGCGGGAGATACGGAACGCAGGCATTCGTGTGCCATTGATCGCCAACATGACGGAATTCGGCCGGACGCCCTATCTCAGCGTGGATGAGTTTCAAGCACTGGGCTACCAAGCGGTGCTGTTTCCCGTCAGCGCCTTACGAGTCGCGGCGCGGGCGGTGGACAAGCTGCTGTCGGAACTGAAGTTCTTCGGCTCCCAGCGGAATTGGCTCGATCATATGATGACCAGGCAGGAACTGTACGACGTGATTCGATACGAGGATGGCAGAGCATCGATGCGGAGGCCCTATGAACCAGACCATGCAGGAACAGCCAACGGCGAAGACGCAGGAACATCCTGAATATAGCCCGGGCCTGGAGGGTGTGATTGCCGGCGAGTCGGCCATCTGCCAGGTGGACGAAGGGGAAGCCGGACTGCGGTATCGAGGGTATGCGATCGGCGACCTCGCCGAGCAGAGCAGTTTCGAAGAGGTTGCTTACCTTCTGCTCTTCGGGCACCTGCCCGGTAGAACGGAACTGGAGGAATTCTCACACCTCTTAGTGCGCCATCGTCGACTCCCGGAACAGACGCAGCATTTCGTGGAGAGTCTGCGCCCCGGCATGCATCCGATGGACGTGTTGCGGACCGGGATTTCCCTGCTTGGGCTCAGTGATCCGGATGCGCAGGACGGATCCTGCGACGCGAATCTCCATAAATCGGTGCGGTTGCTCGCGCAGATTCCCCAACTGATTGCGGCCAGCTACCAGGTCATGACGGAGCGGCAACCCGCAACGCCCGATTCCCACGGAAGCTTCGCAGAAAACCTGCTGAGCCTCGTCGCCGGTCCCCGCTATGGTGAGATCGGGGCAGCCATGGCCAAGGCGCTGAATGTCTCGCTGATTCTGTATGCGGAACATGAGTTCAATGCCTCCACCTTCGCCGCCCGGGTCACCGCCTCCACCCTCACCGACTTGCATGGCGCCATCACGGCGGCAGTGGCCACGCTCAAAGGCCCGCTCCATGGAGGGGCCAATGAAGCGGTGGCCGCGATGTTGATCGAGATCGGCCGGCCGGAGCATGTGGAATTTTGGCTGCGCGACCAGCTGGCGCATAAACGGCGCGTGATGGGCTTCGGCCACCGCGTGCTCCGGCAAGGCGATGCCCGCTCGGCCATCATCCAGCGCCACGCCGAGCGATTGAGCGATCTCTGCGGCGACCGCAACTGGTATCAGATCGCCGCCACACTCGATCGGCTCATGTTGGAGGAAAAAGGACTGCGCCCGAATCTCGATTTTTATACGGCCGTGGCCTATCTGTTAATGGGCATTCCGCGTGAACTGTCCACGCCGTTGTTCGTCTGTTCGCGCCTCACCGGCTGGTGCGCGCATGTCATCGAGCAGCAGGAGCACAACCGGTTGATCAGACCACGGGCGTTGTACACCGGTCCGGGGCCAAAGGCCTATGAACCTCTTGAGCGACGTACGTGACCAGATCGAGCAGGCGCGCGACGCGGCGGGACACACGGCAGATGTGCCCTGGGCTTCGTTTGCGGAATTCTTTCGTTCCCGCATCTACGATCCGCAGCTCGTCACGCGAAATGCCCTCACGTTCTTCGACGACGAGCGCCGTGTTCACAGGACCTACACCTATGCCGAACTGGGGGCGATCGTCGAACGCCTCGCCGGCGTCTTCCATACCAGATTCGGCTTGACCCGGGGAGACCGGATCGCCACGCTGCTCTTCAACCATGACGTGACGGTACTGACTTATTTCGCAGCCTGGACGCTGGGACTCGCAGTCGTGCCGATCAACGTCGAGGAACCGCTCGAAAAGAAACGCTACATTCTCGAACATTCCGAGGTGTCGACGGTCTTCTGCTGGCAGGACGCGTATGACGAGGTCTGCGCGCTCCAATCGGACATCCCGACGTTGCGCAACGTCATCGCGCTCGGCGATGCCGGTGTGCTCGATAACCACAGGACCGGAGGAAGATCTTCTCCGCACGTGGCTACCCGCTCGCTCCGCCGCTCCCCGTCAAGCTCCGGGCTCGATGACCATGCGCTGATCGTCTACACGTCCGGCACAACCGGTCCGCCTAAAGGGGTCATCCTGACGATGGCCAATCTCTTGATCGATGCGGATGCCATCGCCGCGTCACATGGCTTCTGCGTCACTGATCGTCTGATGTGCGTGCTGCCCATCCACCATGTGAACGGCATCGTCGTGACACTGATCACCCCCTTGTACTGCAAGGGCAGTCTGGTGCTAAACCGGAGATTCAAGACCGAGAGCTTCTGGCGTCGGGTCCATGCGGAACAGGTCACCTCGGTCAGCGTCGTGCCCACGCTGCTCGAATTTCTCCTCGATGCCGATGAAGACATCACCACCTACAATCTGAGCCGTCTCGGCGGCCTGATCTGTGGCGCCGGGCCCTTGTTGAAAGATACTGCCGCGCACTTCGAGGATCGCTTTGGTGTCCCCATCCGCCATGGCTACGGCCTATCCGAAACGACCTGTTACTCCTGTTTTCTGCCGAACGATCTGACGCAGGAGCAGCACCGCCATTGGTTGACCGGATATGAATTCCCCTCCGTCGGAGTGCCGCTCCGACACAACCTCATGGCGATTCTCGACGAGCACGGACGGTCGCTGCCTCCGGCCGTTCGCGGAGAAATCTGTATTCGTGGTCGCACTGTCTGCGCCGGCTATTTCAAGCGGGACGATGCCAACGAAGCCGCCTTCCAGTGGGGATGGTTCCGGTCGGGAGACGAAGGGTTTTATCTTATCGATGAGGTAAGCCGGCCGTTCTTTTTCGTGTCGGGACGCTTGAAGGAACTCATCATCCGCGGCGGGGTGAACATTTCGCCTCTGGAAATCGATGACGTCTTGAAAACGCACCAGGCCGTGAGGTTTGCCATGGCCCTGCCGTTCGAAAATCGTTATTACGGCGAAGAAATTGCGGCCTATGTCGTCCCGAAAGATCCCACATCTCCACCGAGTGAGGCCGATCTCCTGGCGCATTGCCGCACGCGGCTCCCGTTCGCGAAACAACCCAAGGTTGTGCTGCTGGGTGATGACGTGCCCTATACCTCGACGGGAAAACCCAAGCGGCTGGAGTTAAAAGCCAGATTGGCTGGTGCTTTGGCGCAGTATCGCGACAGACAGTTCAGAGATCATTGAGTGCACAGACCGAGTGAGGTCATTCATGAGCACGCTGTTCAAAGGATTCGAACGGATCGAGGAAGCACGTGAACGATTGTCCGGCGCAAGTTTTCTCGCCGGGCTCTTCGATGGGCGGCCGGACTTCGAGCTGCTGCTGACGCCTCCAGAGCCCCCCGAAGAACACGCGGCCGGCGCGGCCTTCTGCAGACAGATCGAAGCATTTCTGCGGCAGGAGGTGGACCCGGAGGAGATTGAGCGCGAGGCAAAAATTCCCGAGGCGGTAATCCGCGGCCTGTTCAAGCTCGGAGCCTTCGGCATGAAAATTCCAAAGGCCTACGGGGGTCTGGGCTTCTCCTATACCAATTACGGGCGCGTCCTCACGTTGATCGCGAGCTGGAGCAACATTCTCGCCTTGACGGTGGCCGTGCCGCAGTCCATCGGCATCGCCATGCCGATCCTCTTGTTCGGCAATGAAGACCAGAAGCGGAGATATCTTCCGCTGGTCGCAACAGAAGCGCTCTCGGCATTTGCCCTCACGGAACCGCTGACCGGCTCCGATGCCGCCAATGTGCGGACGGAAGCGGTCCTCGGCGCCGATGGCAGCCACTTCCTCGTCAGCGGCGAAAAACTCTGGTGCACGAATGGACCGATCGCGCGGTATGTCACACTCATCGCCCGCGTCCCGGCACGACGAGTGCTGCGCGATGGGCAGACAACCTGGATGCCGGTTCCCGAGGGACATGGAGCGGATGACCGGGTTCATACGGCCTTCATCCTGGACATGTCCGCACCAGGCGTCTTGGTCCGTCAACGCTGCCAGTTCGAAGGGTGCCGCGGTATCGAGAACGCCCACATGACGATGCAGCACGTCCGGGTTCCAATCGAAAATGTAATCGGCGAGATTGGAAAGGGATTGAAATATGCCCTGACGATTCTGAACGTGGGTCGCGGCATCAGCATTCCGGCCATTTGTCTCGGCATGGCGAAGCAGGCCTGGCAACCGACCTTGGATCGCGCCAATGCGCGCGTCACCTTTCAAAAACCGCTGGCGGATCGCCAAACCCAGCAGATCCGGATCGGAGACATGGCCGGACATTTGTTCGCCATGGAAGCGCTTTCAATGCTGGTGTGGCGACTGGCTGATCACCATCGTCATGACATTCGCATCGAAGCGGCGGTCGCCAAGATCTTCTGCTCCGAGCATACGATTCAATTTCTCCGCGACGCGCAGATCCTGTTCGGCGGCATGGGCTATGAAACCGCGGCGTCCAAAATGGCGCGCGGCGAAGCGGCCTTCGGGGTCGAGCAACTTGTGCGTGACGCCGAGATGTATCGCATCGGTGAGGGAGCCACGGACATCCTGCGCCCCTTTATCGTGCGGGAAGGGTTGAGCCAGCATCTCGAACGCGCGAAGCCGCTCTATTCGGGCGACCTGTCGATACTCGACCAACTCAGACATGCCATAAAGCTGGCGGGGTTTTATGTACCCTGGTACCTGCGGCACTGGGTGAGACGCCCGCTGCCGACGGGCCAGGCCCTTGCGCATCCTCAGGTCAGACCGGTTGTCCGGTATGTCGAACGAACCAGCCGACGCCTGGCGCGGGAAATTTTTTATGCGATGGCGCGCTTCCAGGCTGCGTTTCAAGACGAGCAACGGGTGCAGAACCGGATTGAGTCGGTCGGGGAAGACCTGCTGGCCCTGATAGCCTCGGTACTCTATGCCGAGCAGCAAACCAGATTAGAAGGCCGCACGACGGTGTGGGAGTTGGCCGAGGCGTTTCAGGTCGCCGCGCGACAGCGGATCACGCAACGGCTGCGCGAGATGCGGCATCACTGCGACGGGCTGACCGCGACGACCGGGATACAAGCGCTGAAGGGGTATTATCCCGGCCTGTCGAACGGCATCGTCCATCGACGACTGGATGATTATCGTCGCCGGCAGGACGTAGCGGAAGCGATGCCCATGGCCATGGCCTCTCTGGCCGTTCACATGAAGGACACCGGACCTCGCAAGACCGTCAAGGCCGAATCAGACCGCTGACCGATTCGAAGGATCAAGCGATTAAGGCTTCCCAAGCCCCAAACCGGTGATCACCTCCACCTTCAACGGGGGATTGTCTTCGCCCAGCAACAAGGTGCGCATCGGGAAGGGAATCTCAATCCGCTGGGCATCGAATGCCTTCTTGAGACGGCGGCGGTATTCACGCCCGATCTTCCATTGTTCAGCCGGTTTCGTTTTGATTCGCGCGCGAATCGTCACCGCACTATCGGCAAAGTTTTCGACCCCCACGATTTCGATCGGTTCCATGATCAGCGTGCCAAACGCCTCATCCTGGCGCAACCCTTCCCCCACCGCCCGCATCACCTCAACCACCCGATCGGTATCCTCTCGATAGGCTACGCCCATATCCAAGACGAACGCCGACCAATCCTTGGTCATATTGGACAAGGTGGTGATTCCACCGTTGGGGAAAATGTGCACCACGCCGGAGAAATCGCGTAACGAGATCGTCCTGAAGGTAATGGTCTCCACCGCCCCGCCGGTCCCGTTGATCACGGCCACATCTCCCAACCGGATCTGATCTTCCAGAATGATGAAGAAGCCGCTGATCAGATCGCGCACCAGATTTTGCGCGCCGAAGCCGACGGCGAGGCCTAAGATCCCGGCGCCGGCCAAAATCGGGGCGATGTTTAATCCAACTAATTGCAGCGATTCGATGATGACGATCGCCCAAATCGCGGTCAATGCGATGGTCCTCAGGATACCTGTCAGCGTCGCTGCCCGTTTTGGGGCCGTTCCGGAACCCTTATCCAACTCGTCGCTAGCCAGAATCATCAGTCGCTCCAGCTGCTGCAATCCAAGACGAGCAAACCGAATACCGATATAGCCAAGCACAAACACGAAGGCGACCCGAAGAATAATGAGTCCCACTGTCGCAGACATGGCAACAATCGTGGGGATGACAGTTTCTACGGATACTCCGCTCATAACACAGGCCTCCCTTCTATTGAAGATTGGTACGATCCTAGCGATCTTGTCGGCTCTCTTGGATCGGGTGCAAGCGGCGCCCGGACGGTGCCCAGTACGGTCGTCTTGTAGGCTTCGACGGAAACATTCTCCATCGGCAACTCTTACTCAAGCGCGATTCCATCCGTCAAAACGAATTCAGCCTCCGGCGCCCATTCGACACCTTGGGTATCAGGACTCCGCCGCACCAAGCCCAGCAGATCGGTAACGTCGTCCACCTTCCTCGTTTTGCGGGTGAGCGGTACAAGCCCCAACGTATTAAATTCCACCTCCCCGCGTCTGGCACCGAGAGGACGCACGAGATCGAAGACCATCGGCTCAGGAATCCGAGGGCCCTTCTCTTCTCCGGAAGCCCGGTCGATCGTCGGCCCATCTCCCCTCGACCTCCATGCCCCTGCGCATCTGCAGCCTGAATGCGAGATCTTCTCCGAGGATCGAGGACCTGAGCGCGTCCGATCGTCGCGGCCAACGGCATCTCGTGCATCGCCTGTCCGGATTTGATGAAATGCACGGGGGCACCATGACATCAGATCCTTTCCCCTTATTCATTCCGTGTGGGTCTCTTCTTCAAGAGTCCCGCCAAGTTGACTCCACTCGATATCACCCGATATGGCTGAACGCCTGGGGATAGTTACCAAGAAACGCGCCGGTCGCAGGGTCGATCTCTTCCGGCAAGAATCCCAATGGTCCGGCCCGTACACAGAGGGAATCGTACAACTGCAACGCCTCATCCACACGACCCTGCATGGCGAGAGTATCCATGAGCCAGAAGCTGCACAGAAGAAACGCGCCCTCATGCCCGGCGATTCATCCGGCAAGTAACGATAGAGCTGGCCTTGTCCTGCGCCCAGTCGTTCGGTGATCGCGCGAGTCGTCGCCATCATTTTCGGGTGATCTGCGCCGACCACCCGACGAAGCGGTAAGACTAAGAGACTTGCGTCCAACCCGCCTCCACCCAGATGGTCGGTCAATGAACGGATGTGCGGATCCCAGGCCTCGTCTAGAATCGCCCGTCGAATATCCTCCGCTGTTCCTGTCCAGTGCCGCCCGGATACAGGCAATTTAAACCGCTCAGCCATTCTGGACGCACGGTCCAATGCCACCTGGCACGTGGCGGCTGAATAGGTGAACGGCCGCCCGCCGGTGCGAACCTCCAAGATGCCATGATCCGGCTCACGCCATTCCCGCGCCGCCGCATCCGCCAATGATTCGAGCCGATGCCACAATCGTTCCGGAATTTCCCCGTGATGGGCGGCCCATTGATAGGCGCAATCCAGAATTTCGCCGTAAACATCGTGCTGATGTTGGGTCGCGGCGCCGTTGCCCCAGCGAACCGGTTTGGAACGCCGGTATCCCTCCAGTTCCGAATCTTCGTGCTCTTCCGGGGGCATGCGGCCGTCGAGATCATACATGATGCGCGGCCGACCGGCGCACTCTGCGGCATCCAACACCCAGGCGAGAAATCCTGCTGCTTCATGCGAGAGCCCGATGCGGTGCAGCGCGTAGACGGAAAAGGCTGCATCCCGCACCCAGGTATAACGACAATCCCAGTTGCGCGGACCGCCGATCCGTTCCGGCAACGACGAGGTCGGAGCCGCAACGATGGCGCCGTTCTCGAAATGGTCCAGCAATTTGATGGTGATGGCGGATCGCCTCACCAGGCCCTCCTGCGGACCGTGATCGTCGAGATGCCGCAGCCAGCGCCGCCAAGCGGCAATCGTATCCTCACGCAACTGGGCCGAATCGAAGTCGGTGGGTGGGTATGAGACGTGCGCCAACAGAGGAGCAAATGGAGCGATTGCCCGGCCTTCAGCGTCACCCGGCTGTGCAACCCTGTCAATGGAACCGTTGAAGACAGGTGCAGATGGAGATCCGGCCGAGCCAGGCAGCGAATCCGCACCCCTCCGTCTTGCGGTTCGGCCTCAGCCCCGCCGCGGGGGTCGATATGGATCCGCAGCCGCACGGTTCCCTCGACAACGGCGACGCTTCGGAGTAATTCGCGGCGCGTGGCCGGAATGCCTGCGGAAAGGTCGGCTCCCGCCGCCAATGGGCAGGAATCCGTGACACGCACCAGACCGCCGGACGCGTGCATCTCCGTCACCAACAACGCGGTATCCGGCTCGTAGAATTGTCGCGACGCCGCCAGCTGCTCCGGCGCAATCGTGAAATGTCCGCCCCGCGCATCATCCAACAGACTACAGAATACCGGCGGCGAGTCGAATCGGGGAAGACACAACCAGGCGAAGGCCCCATCTCGTCCGATGAGGGCGGCGGTGGCCCCGTCTCCGACCAAGCCGTAATCCTCAATCGGCACATAGCCCTCGATCCTCGTCAACGGCTTCCTCGTCGGGTCGATCGTCATCCTGCTGACTCCCTTCGCAGTCGGTGAGCGGGCAGATCCCCTCGTCTTTACGGTTCCGACACCGAAGCACGGCCCCCACGGACCTGATCGCGTTCCCCGATCTCCACATGTGCCGAAAGCACCTGCAACAAACGGTCCCTGGTAATCATGCCCAAAAGGTCGCCGCTCTTCATGACCGGAACTTGATTGATATCCTCCCGTTCCATCACCTGCAGAATGGTCAGGACCGGAGTGTCAGGAGCGACGACCTGCATCATGGCCAGAGGCGTCATCACCTCACGAATCGTCGTCCGGTTCCACTGATCCCGCGGCACCCCTTTCACCTCATGCATCGTCACCAACCCCTCAATTCGGCTATCGAAGGAAACCAGAAAACATCGTCTGCCGGTGCGCAAAATTTCCCTCTCCACCAGATCAGCGAGGCTCCGATCCCCAGATACGACCGGACTTTCGCGCGACATCACGTCCTCGGCTTTCAATCCGCTGAGCACGGATCGAATGCTGACTTGCACCACACTTTCCTGCGCGGCATTGAGGAGAAACCATCCGATGAAGGCCATCCACAAGCCGCTGAACCAAGTCCCGGTGAAGCCGGTCCAGATTCCGAAGAAGATAAACGCATAACCGACCGCCTGTCCGGTTCCCGCCGCGATGCGTGTGGCCGTCGAAAGGCTTCCGCTCATCTGCCAGAGCGCGGCCCGGAATATTCGTCCCCCGTCGAGCGGGAATCCCGGCACCAGGTTGAACAGCGCCAATACCAGATTGATCGAGGAGAGCCAACCGGCAAGCGCTCCGACTCGTTCGAATTGATCGCCGGCCACAGACGCAATAATCCAGAACCCGAACGACAAGAGGGCGCTCGCGACCGGCCCGGCAACGGCGATCTGAAACTCCGTGAGCGGACGATCCGGCTCCCGCCCGATTTGCGCCACGCCGCCGAAAACGAACAGCGTAATCGCGCGGACCGGAATCCCCTTGGCCAGGGCCACGAAACTATGCGCCAGCTCATGCAGGAGAATCGACAGGAAGTATAAGAGACTCGTGGCGACACCGACGGCATAATGTTCGGCCAACGTCCAGTGGGGATGTTCCGAGGCGAATCGCGCGGTCAACGAGAAGGTGAGAAGAAACAAAATGATGAACCAAGAGTAATGAACCCCGACGTCGATCCCTCTGATGGTCGTCACCTTCACGGATTGTCCAATCATGCGGTACCTCCAGACAAATGCATGCGAGGGTGTGCCCTTCCTGCGTGACCGGCAACACCCGTGGGAACCGGCTTCCCAACCACCAAGCGCACCTGTACATCCGACATGCGATCGGACCACCGAATCCGATTCATTCGTTCAACGAACGTTCTTCTTCCTGCCTCTCAGAAGAACGATAACGCCGACGATGCCGATAATGATGGCCAGGATACCGAGCACTTCCATCGGTTCCATAAGTCCCTCCCTTTTCTCAAATCTACAAACATGCATCCTCCCGCCACCGCTTGGAGGCGGTCAATACTTCCATGTCGGCCACGCTCTTGGCGACATAACCGGACGCGCCGTCGGGCAATGCGGCACGGATGCAGGACACATCCGTATGCATGCTCAGCGCCGGGATAAGTACTCCGTCTCTTCGAGATCGCTCAAACGTGAAATAGGTTCTAGTGTAGTAGGCGTGGATCAGCGGTTCAACCGCAGGATAATACTGGCAACCGGCGTCGCGAGGCCATTGCCGCCGCAGCCATTTTTCAGCCTCCACGACCAGATAGACGGCTAGAGACGTCGTCAGAGTGAACAGCCATGCCGTAACGTCGAGGGGCTCGATGCGGAACAGGCGGCTCTTGAGGCGGTCAGTGGCTCACTCACCGGAGTGGCATTGAAACGCCGCTACTGCAGCTCGTTCACCTGAAGTCAGTGCGACCAGGGGAAGTGATGTGCCGTGGAGCAACAGGACATGATCACGATAGAACCCACGAGCCTGAAGATCATGCCGGCCTGCGGGATGCGGTGAGGAGCGGAAACGTGGCAGGAATAATCGTCACCGCCCCCGCAACCCCACCTGACGGTTGTTGGCGATCAAAACGGGACATCCAGCCCGCCCCAACACCGCCTCGGCCACGCTCCCCAGCACCAGCCGCGGCAGACCGGTCCGGCCTTGTGTACCGACGGCAATCACATCCGCCTGCCACCCTGCGGCCTGCGCCAGAATGACCTCCACAGGATCTCCCGGAATACAGACAGTCTCGACCTGGAGGCCGTTCCGCTCCAGACCGCGCCTCACCCCTTCCAACTTTCTCTGCGCGAGGAGCTTCGCCTCCCCCTCATCGGACGCATGGACAAGACAGACCTGCGCGCGCAACTGTCCCGCCAGTTGCGCGACATACCGCACCAGCCCGTCGGCGCAGGAAGAGAAGTCGGTCGCCACGAGCAGCCGGGCCAGGCTCACCTTGGCATGGTGCCGGAAACAATCCCGCGCCACGACCTCCTGCAGCGTCAAGACGGGACAGGGGGCTTCGCGAATCACCGCTTGCGCAACGCTGCCGAGTCGCATGCGATCCCAGCCGGTGCGCCCATGGGTCCCCATGACGATGAGCCCTGCACCTAACCGAGTCGCACTCTCCAAAATACAGTCCGCAGGCGCACCGAAAAGCAGGGAAGGTTCCGCATGGATTGCCGTCTCCTTCGCCGCGCTCGCCATGCGTCCCAGTTCGAGCAACGCGGAGGTCTTGAGGGAATTCAGAGAACGGTTGTCCGGGGATACCTGCGCAGACTCCGAGACTGTCTTGATCACATGAACGATTTCCAGACGGAACTTCAGCACCGTGGCGAGTTTCACAGCATAGGTAAAGGCCCGTCGCGCCGGCTGCTGGAAGTCCGTCGGCAACAGAATGCAGGGAGTCGGCTTTCTGGATATTGATCGCATAGGACACCTTTGCTTTCTTTTCTCCTGGATGCGCATCTCACTGTAAATGCATGACCGCCTCCTGTCACCTAATGAGGCAGCGTTGAACCAACCTGGCAGCACCTCCGACGCCACCGGCAGAACGCCGGCATTCGAAAAATCCATGCTCCCCTGCGCACAAACATCGCCTCAGCTCCGATGGTCCGGGGCAAACTGATTCGTCTGCAGCAAAGCATCACAAAGGTCATCCCTGGAGGGAAAGGCGCGAACCGGAGAGGGAGCCTTTCAGCAGATTCCCCGGAACGCCCGGACTTCTCAGGAATTGTTGAAAGGTTTTTACCACAGTCGCTCATACCGCATGCCACCGGTTGCGAGTACCGGCAAGAAGCCCAGGGTGCGATCACAGTGCTTTGAAGAACAGCTCGTATATGCGATTCGAGCGGCGAAGCCGGCGGCGCGGCGTCGATGATGCCACCTTCTAAATCTGTGATGATCATCGCGCCATGCGAGTACGAGCGCGAGGGTGGCCGCTCGCCTATCAAGCGTAACAAGCGTCATGGCTGTCGGCATCCGGGGCCGGACACCTCATCCGGGAGCGGGGCGCGTGACATGATCCGGCGGCGCAAACCGGCCTGCCCCAGCAGATACGCGCTGACCGGCGCGGTCACGAACAGAAACAGCGTGATGAGGCTTTCACGCAGACTGAAGTCACGTCCGGCCGCATGGACGACGGCGGCCAGCAGCATGCCGCCGACACCCAAGGTCGTAGACTTCGTCGGGCCATGCAGCCGCATAAAAAAATCCGGCAGGCGAACCAGGCCGATGGCGCCGACGAGAATGAAGAAGCTGCCGACCAGCAGCAGCAGCGAGACGATGACATCCTGCATATGATTATTCTCCAATGTTGCCGCGGGCAAGATAGCGGGCCAATGCCACGGTGGCCACGAAGCCGATCATCGCGATCAGGAGCGCTGCTTCGAAGAACAGAGAGGTGGACTGGTGAATGTCCATGACGATCAGGAGCGCGATGGTGTTGATATAGAGCGTGTCGAACGCCAGCACACGGTCAACAGGGTCCGGGCCGCGCAGCAGGCGAAGGGTACAACCGGCCATCGCGAGGGCGATGGAAGCGAAGGCGATCGAGAGCGCGACGGTTAACATTTCAACATATCCATAATAGGGCGCTCATAGCGCTCCTTGAGCTTGGCGACGAACTGCTGTTCGTCTTCCAGGTGGAGCACATGCAGGAGCAGAGTACGGGCATCCGGCGAGAATGCAATGGAAAGAGAGCCCGGAACGATGGACACGATGCTGGCAAACAACGCAATCGCATGCGGGTGAGTCACCGCGAGCGGCACGTGTACGAAGCCGGGCCGCAGGCGAGCGACCGGCCCCAGCACCAGGCGAGCGACCGCAATGTTGGCCAATACGATATCCCACGCGACCAAACCGGCGAGACGTAAGGCGGTTCCAATCGAACGAATTCCCGGCAGCTCAACGAGGAACGGCTCTGTGATGTGCGGAATGGCGACCGCAAGAACGAACGCCAGAGCGAGATGGGACGGTGAAATCTCCGTCAGGGTCACCCAGCAGGCCGCAAGCGCCAGCGACAGCAACGGGAATGGAAGCGCCTTCTTCACCGCGAGCCTCCTGCCCTATGGGGCCGCACGAGACCTTCACGTTCTTCATCTCCCAGAACCGTCGCAATGTAGGATGATGGCGAGAGCAATTGGGCCGCCGTCTCGTCGGTGTAGCGGGTGATGGGAGCCGCAAACAGGACCAGGAGCAGGCTGTAGGCCCCGAGCGCCGCCAGCGCCACCCATTCGCCCGCGCGGGGGGCATGCGCAGGATCGGATGGAAGCGGATCCGTCACATTCCAGAGCACAATGCTGCCGGCTCGCGCGCAGCCTGCCAACATGAGCAGGCTCGTGGCCAGAATGACTGTCCAGACGAGCACGACGGCCAGCGAGCCTTCCGTGCTGTGCAGCAGCATAATCTTCCCGAGAAATCCCGACAATGGCGGGACACCCGCTACCGTGGCGCCGGCAAAGAGAAACGCGAGACCAAGCCCCGCCGCGCGCCGGATCTGCGGCCCCGGATGGATCTGGTCGTGTATGTCGCCGCGGCCGCGCCCGATCAAATCGCCGACGAGGAAGAGCAGAGCAATGACGATGGTGGAATGCGCCAGATAATAGAGCCCGGCGGAAAAGGCGGCCGCACCGCCGATCGCCACGGCGGTGAGGATCGTCCCGACCGACGCAATCGTGAGATACGCCGTCATCGTGGCGAGGCGCCCCGCGCTGAATGCGCTCAGCGCGCCCAACGCAAGGGTAATGAGGGCGATGGGCAGCAGCCAAGGCGAGGTCAGCTCCATCAGGACGCCGGCCTCCGCGCCATAGATCAGCGTGGTGATGCGAATGATCGCGTACACTCCCACCTTCGTCATCATCGAAAACAGCGCCGCGACCGGGGCGGGCGCATTCGAATAGAGCGCAGGCAGCCAGAAGTAGAGGGGAAAGAGCGCGGCTTTGACCGAAAACACTCCGAGCAGCAGCAGGCCGGCTGCCCGTACCAACGCCACGTCTTCCGTCCGCACCTGCGCCACCCGCTCTGCCAGGTGCGCCATGTTGAGCGTCCCGGTGATCCCATAGAGCAGGCTGACGGCGATGAGAAACAAAGAGGAAGCGGCGATGTTGATCGCGGCATAATGCAGGGTTGCGCGCAATCGTTCCTGAAGCAATCCCTGCAGCGCCAGGCAGTAGGACGCGATCAGGAGGATCTCGAAAAAGACGAATAGATTAAAGAGGTCTCCGGCGAGGAACGCTCCGTTCAACCCCATCAACTGAAACAGAAAGAGCGGATGAAAGTATCGAACGCGGGCATCCCAGCCCTGTGCGGCATAGAGCAGGACGGCAGGGGCGAGCAACCCCGTCAGCAGAAGCAGAAGGGCGGACAGGCGGTCGGCGACCAGGACGATTCCAAACGGCGCCGGCCAGTTGCCGACCTGGTAGACGAGCTGGGTTCCTGATTCGACTTGGGCCAGAATGCCGATCGATGCGGAAAGAAGACCCAACGTGGCCGTCGCACTCACTGAGCGCGCGAAGATCGCCGGCGCACGATGCAGGACGAGGAGCAAGGCGGCTGTGAACATGGGCAAGACGATCGGCGCCACGAGCAGATGGTTCATGATTGACCCGCCGGCCCGCCCACCGGCTTCGGTTCAACGCCATCCACATGGTCGCTCCCCGTCTGATGCCGCATGCGGACAGCGAGCGCCAGGAGAAAACCGGTCATGCCGAAACTGATGACGATGGCCGTCAATACCAAAGCCTGAGGGATGGGATCGGCATATCCCGCCGCCTCCTGCCTGATGATGGGTGACGCACCCGGGACCAGTCTGCCCATAGCCAGGATGAACAGATTGACGGCATAGGAAATCAGCGACAGGCCGAGCACCAACGGGAACGTACGGCCTCGCAAAACCAGATACAGACCGCAGGCGGTCACGACACCAAGTCCGATGGCCACCATCAGTTCCATCAGGCCGCCCCGCCGGTTGATGAAGGTTTGTGCCGGGCCTGCCAGATCGCGGTCACGGTCAGAAGCGTCGTCCCGAACACGGCCATGAATACACCGAGATCGAAGGCCGTGGCGCTGGCGAGAGGGATTTCTCCCAGCAGCGGCAGGTGCTGGTGTCCGGACCTGCTGGAGAGAAACGGCGCGCCGGCGAGGATGCCGGCCAAGCCGGTCAAAGAGGCGAGCAACAAACCGGCGCCGAGCATGGTTCTGAAATCGAGGCGCAGGCGGGTCAGGGTCGTCCGCAGGCCCGCCCCCATATACTGCATGATGACTGCGACGGCCCCTAAGAGCCCTGCGAGAAACCCTCCGCCCGGCTGATTGTGGCCGCGCAGGAACAGATAGACCGCCACGAGAACTGTGAAGGGCAGGAGCAATCGCGCCGCGACCGAGAACATGATGCCGTCCGGTTCGGACGGTCTGATGACGACGGAGCGATCGGCGCGCAAGTCCGCCATTAAGATCCAGGCGCCCATTGCTGCCATGCTCAACACGGTGATCTCCCCGAACGTGTCGAAGCCTCGGAAATCCACGAGCAGCACATTGACGACATTGCCACCGCCGCCCAACGGGAGGCTGTTCTCCAGAAAATACCAGGCGATGGACTCCTGCCCGCGTGTCAGGACAGCCCAAGATAAACCCGCGACGCCGGCTCCAGCGATCACTGCCAGTGCGGCATCGCGGATCTTTCGCCGACGCGACGATTCCAAGACTGTCGACTGGGGTAGAAACGCCAGCGCCACGAGCATCAACAGGGTCGTGACCACCTCGACGGCGAGCTGGGTGAGCGCGAGGTCCGGAGCAGAGAAATAAGCGAAGGCGATCGATACGGCGAGTCCCACGACACCGGCCAATATAACGGCCACCACCCGATCGTGATGAAACCGGACGACGCCAAGCGCGGCCGCGATCGCCGCGCCCCACACGACGAGCGCGAGCGGCATCATCGGCGTCGCCGTGGCCCCGCCCGCCGTAAATCCATGCTGAAAAAACGGCCATGCCACGAGGCTCATGATCGCCGATAGAATGAGCGCGAGATAACGTTGGAGCGAGCCGTTCTCCATCCGGGTGGTAAGCCGGCCCGCGACGGCGATCACACCATCGTACGCCTGTTGAAAGAGCAGTCGCCCGGTATAACGCACCGGCACGTGCAAATGCAGATCGTACCGGTTCCGTAACAGCCAATAGACCAGCGCGCCGCCGGCGAGCGCGACGGCGCTCATGACCAGCGGCAGCGTGAACCCATGCCAGAGCGCGATTTCGTAAGCGGGCAGCGCATCGCCGACCACGTCCCTGGATGCCGCATTCACCAGCGGAGCGACGGTCTGGCCGGGCAAGACGCCGACCGCGATGCACACCACCGCCAACACTTCAGCCGGAACTTTCATGTAGCGTGGCGGCTTGCTCGGGATATGCGGAAGGTCGTGCGGCTTGTCGAAGAACACGTCATGGATGAAACGCACGGAATAGGCCACGCTGAACATCGATCCCAACGTGACGGCAGCCGGGCCCATTCCTCCGAGTAGAGGCAGATGAGAGAGATTGAGCGCTTCGGCGAAGAACATTTCCTTGGAAAGGAACCCATTGAAGAGCGGCACACCAGCCATGGCCAATGCGGCCACAATGGCCAGAACCGCGGTCTGCGGCATATGGCGCCAGAGGCCGCCCAGCCGCCGCATGTCGCGAGTCCCGCATTCATGATCGATGATGCCCGCCGCCATGAAGAGCGAGGCCTTGAAGGTGGCATGGTTGCCGATGTGAAAAATAGCGGCCACTGACGACATCGGTGTATCCAGGCCCATGAGAAACGTGATGAGACCGAGGTGGCTGATGGTCGAATAGGCGAGCAGACCCTTCAGGTCATGTCTAAACACCGCCACATAGGCGCCGAACACGAAGGTCGTCAGTCCGACGGTCGTCGTCACATACTCGAACAGGAGATTCCCGCCCACCAAAGGATAGAGCCTCGCGAGCAGGAACACGCCGGCTTTCACCATCGTGGCCGAGTGCAGATAGGCCGACACGGGCGTGGGCGCAGCCATGGCGGCGGGTAGCCAGAAATGAAATGGAAACTGCGCGGATTTCGTGAAGGCCCCCAACAGAATCAGCACCAGCGCGACATTGAAAGAGGGATGGCTCCGGATGGCGTCGCGCGCCGAGAACCAGTCGGAAAGCTCAAAGCTGCCGGCGACATTCCCGATGAGCAACACCCCGCCGAGGAGCGCGAGTCCGCCGGCGCTCGTGACGGCAAAGGCCATGCGCGCCCCCTGGCGGGCCAGCGGACTGTGGGTCCAGAAACCAATGAGCAGGAAAGAGGCCAGACTCGTCAGTTCCCAGAAGACCATGAGCAGCAGGACGTTTTCGGACAGCACGACGCCGAGCATGGCGGTCATGAAAAACATGAGCAGCGCATACAACCGTCCGATACGGTCCTCCGGCGCGAGGTAGTAGCGCGCATAGAGAATGACGAGCAGCCCGATGCCGAGAATCAGAAGCGCGAAAAGCAGTCCGAGTCCGTCGAGGCGAAACGATACATTGAAGCCGAGTTCCGGCAACCACGGCCACTGGACGAGAAGTCTCTCCCCGGTGAGCACCTCCGGGACTTCGCCGGCCAGTAAGGCCAGACTTGCAGCGACCGGCAGGGCGGCGACCCAGGCTGCCGCGGTAAACCCGCGACGTTGTGCCAACAGCGCGGCAGCGGCGGCGAGCAAGGGAAGGAGGAGGATCGGCAATATCATAGCGGAAATTTATTGGACCTCTGCTCTCTCATGGACGATGAGCACATCGCATGTCGAACCGGCAAGGACATGGCGCGTGACGCCCCCAAGGAGCCACTCTTCGACCATGGACCGGCCGTGCTTGCCGATGACGATCAAGTCCGCCGATAATTTCTCTTCTTGGGCGAGAATCACACGAGACACGTTGCCGCGCTCGACGGCATAGGACATCCGGAGCGCATCATCGTCGGAATCGCTGATCAGGTCCTTGATTTCCTTCTCGGCTTCCCGTCGCTCTTCTTCGCAGTAGGCCAGGATGGATTCCTCCGACGCGCCGGCTATCCGGAGTCTCCCCTCGAACGGGACGCGGAACGCATGGACGACGGTGATGCGGGCAGTGGGAGCGATCAGCCTGGCCATCCTCAGCGCGGGGGCCGAATAGGCAGAAAAGTCGACCGGCACGATCACCTGCCCGTACAACGCCCGCGGCCGACGTTTGACGACCAGCACCGGCTGTTTGGACATGCGCAGCGAGCGTTCCGCCGTCGTGCCCAGGCTGAGATCGCGCAGCGGATTCCGGCCATGCGCCCCAAGAACCAGCAGATCCGCCGACTCCGACGACGACAGAATCTGATTCAGCACATGACCGGTCTTCACGAAGGCGCCTGCGGCGATGTCTCTCTTGCCGGCGATGTCCTTGATCATGTCGTTGAGGGAACGCTCCGCCTCCTCGCGCAGCCTGACCTCCGAATCAGCCGGCGCGCCTAACCAAGTGTGAAGCCTATCCAGCGACGAACCGCTGATCACATGCACGAAGTCCAATTGCGCCCGTTGTTCCGCTGCCAGCATGGCCGCACGCTCGGCGGCATGCCTGGCATCATCGGAAAAATCGACGGCAACGACGATAGAGGCGATATTCATCAGAGCTGCTCCTGCATGGTTGTGGTCCCCGATCCTGCGCCCTGACCGGCAGTCGAACGGTAGATCTTGAGGCCGAACAGACGAATCACGGATTTCTCCGCTTCGGCGACCGTAAAAACCAGCGCCCCGGCCAGGCACACCTTGAGCCATTCAGCCGCAGTCAAATCCGTGGAACCGAACACCTTCTGTAACGGGGCCGTATGGACATAGGCCAACTGCAGGAGCGCGCAGACTGCGATGACGATCCATACATAGCGATTGCCGAACAGTCCTTCCCGCGAGAGCACCGACCGGTAAATGTACCGGCTGTTGAGCAAATAAAACATTTCAGCCATCACCACCGCGCTCACAGCCATGGTCCTGGCGGTTTCCAGGCCGGCGCCCTGCTGGAGTTCCCAGAGAAACAGCCCGAGCGCTCCTATCATCATCAGCACAGACACCATCAGCACCCGCCACAAGAAAAACCACGAGAGGAGCGGCTCCCGGGGATCACGCGGAGGCCGGTGCATGACATCGGATTCGGGCAACTCGAATGCCAAGGCCAGGCCGAGCGTGCTCGACGTGGCCATGTTGATCCATAAGACCTGCGCCGGCGTCAGCGGCAGCGTCAGCTCGAACAGGATGGCAGCGGTCACCACCAGCGCTTCCCCCCCGTTGGTCGGGAGCATGAACAGGACGAATTTCCGGATGCTGTCGTAAATACCGCGCCCTTCGCACACGGCGCTGCTGATGGTGGCGAAGTTGTCGTCGGCAAGCACCATGTCGGCCGACTCCTTGGCCGCGTCGGTGCCTTTCAACCCCATGGCCACCCCAACATCCGAACGCTTGAGCGCGGGCGCATCGTTGACCCCGTCCCCGGTCATGGCCACCACCTGGCCGATCGCCTGCAGTGCATGGACCAGCCGCAATTTGTGGCCGGGACTCGCCCTGGCGAACACATCGATATCGGGCACGACCAGGCGGAGTTGTGCATCGTCCATGACCTCGATATCCGCGCCCGTCAGGGCCGGTCTATCGAGACCGATACCGAGGCGAACGCCGATGGCACGTGCGGTGTCCGCATGGTCGCCGGTGATCATTTTGACCCGGATGCCGGCAGACGCACATTCCGCCACTGCCGTCATCACCTCTTCCCGCGGCGGATCCATGATCCCCAGCAGGGCGAGGAGGGTGCACCCACTCTCGACATCCGAAAAACCCAGGTCATACCGGGTAGATGACGCCTGTTTCATGGCCACGGCAAGGGTGCGCATTCCCTGGCGGGCATAGGCCTTCACCCGTTCATGCCAATAATCCTGATCGAGCGGCAGATCCTGGTCGCCGATACGGTACCGGTCGCACATGTCCAGGATTCGTTCGGGCGCTCCCTTTATAAAGATGAGCCCATGATGTGCATGGTCGTGGTGCAGCGTGGCCATGAATCGGTGTTCGGATTCGAAGGGAATCGCATCGGTACGGGGGAGCGCGACAGTTTCCGACGCCTGGTCGATGCCGGCTTTCAATGCCAACGCAAGCAGGGCTCCTTCCGTCGGATCGCCTTCGACTTGCCAGGTGCCGTCGTGATTGCGCAGTCTCGCGTCATTGCAAAAAAGAACGGCTCGCGCGGTAGTGATCAGCTCAGGATAATCGCTAGCCGATACCGCGGCACCCCCGAGGTGAAAGCCCCCCACAGGCGCATACCCCACCCCCGTCACCTCGAATGTATGATTGCCGACGGTGATCGACTGAACCGTCATCTCATTCCTGGTCAAGGTGCCGGTCTTGTCGGAACAGATGACCGTGACCGACCCGAGCGTTTCGACGGCCGGCAGATGCCGGATGATGGCATTACGCCTGGCCATGCGCCGCACGCCAAGCGCCAGGGTAATGGTCATGATCGCCGGAAGTCCTTCGGGAATCGACGAGGCGGCCAGGGCAACGACCATCATGAACATCTCGTCGGGGGAATGTCCGCGCCACAGCACACCGATGAAGAAGGTGACCAGTGCCATCAGCCCGATCGCAATCGCCAGCAACCGGCTGAACCCCGCTATCTGGCGCAGTAATGGGGTCGTGACCTCCTGCACTTGCTCCAGCATGGAGCTGATCCGCCCGAGCTCGGTCCGAATGCCCGTTTCTACGACCACTCCGATCGCGTTGCCGGATGCGATCAGGGTACCTGAGTAGAGCATGCAACGGCGATCGCCCAACAGGGCATCAGTCGGGACCGGCGCAGCTTCCTTTTCCACCGCTTGTGATTCTCCGGTCAGAATCGCTTCATTCACGCGCAGGCCTTTGCCCGCGATGAGGCGTAGATCGGCAGACACTTTATCGCCGGACGCGAGAACCACGATGTCCCCCGGCACAATAGCTTCGGCTGCCGCTTCAGATCGTTCGGCATTGCGGAGAAGAGTTGTGTGCAGCGAAAGCATATTGCTGATCGCGTCGAGGGCCGCTTCAGCCTTGCCTTCCTGGATAATTCCATGACGGCATTGACGATGACGGCGGCGAACAGCACCGCCGCGTCTACCCAATGACTGAGCAGGGCGGCAATGCCGGCGGCGACCAGCATCATGTAGATCAGAACGTTGTGGAACTGCAGGAGAAATCGCAGCCACACCGGATGCCTGGCCGGGGGAGGAAGCCGGTTGGGGCCGTAACACGCCAAACGCCGTGCAGCCTCCTCAGGGGCCAATCCATGGTGCCGGTCCACCTCCAGCCGCGCGAGCACATCCTCGACCTCCATGTTAGCCCACGGAGTCGCCGGCTCCCTCCGGCCGGTTTCAGCAAGCGCCATCACTGACTCCTCGCCTACGTGTTCCAGCAGAGTATTCGGTCTCGGCTTCCATTCTGGATGTCGGCAGACAGGAATATATCTGCATCATTTCAGCAACCACCTTGGGACACCGAAAGGAATTGCCCCCGATGGGCTCAGCTTGGAACGCGGCCAGTGAGCTTGCCTGAGACAGAATATGGGCGATATTGGAACAAGAAGGGACCGCGATTGCCTTGTTCCCAAAACCGAGGATGGTCGAGCCGGTCGCGGATTGCGATATAATCTATGGCGCTAATTAGTCAGACCGTCTGCTCTACGTATCGACGCGAGTCCTCAAATGGACATTATTCGAAACCCACGATGCATGTAAAGGACGGAATTCGGATGTAGCGCACGAATGAAGAACGATACATGGATGACGTGGGTGTCGGAAGGACCGTCGCGTGAAGCAGGGCTCGCGAAATCGATTCACAGTACCTATCCTGATGCCATCGGGCACGGCCGATCAGTCGACTCACTTTTCGGAGGTCGCCGATGGCCGAAAGCGGTTTTGATGTATGGAGGGAACACAAGACGCGGTTCTCATAACTCGGGCTATTCTGAAAACATTTTTCCTACACCAATGTCTCGCCCACATGTAACCTCCCTGCCGTTTACGCCCCGGCCGGAACTAATACACAATTTGAAGAACCGACTGAACTAATAGGATCGCATCCCGCCAAGACCCTGCCAGTCGGCACCGGATCCGAAATCCAGATCCGAAATCCACAGATTTTCGTCTCACAATTGGTAGACACGTCAACTCTTCTTCGGCTAATATCGGGGTCCACTTCGACCGGTCCAGCATCCTCCTGTGGCGGTGTAGCTCAGTTGGTAGAGCAGCGGACTCATAAGCCGCGGGTCTCCCGTTCAATCCGGGACACCGCCACCAAATCTCCCCATTCTAACGGCTAAACCATCTAGTAATTCAGCGAGTTACGAGAACAGGCCCCTAGCGAGATGAGCGCCGCCTGGATGACGCTCTCCACATTCATTATCCACAGCATCCCGCGCTAAATACCTGCCGTTGCCGATAGGCATTCCAGCAAGCCGGACATAGCTCGACGGTCGAATGGGTGAGCACATCGACACAAGCCATGCGCTGCGCGGCAAGTGTCCCGCAATCGGCACAAGACCCACTCATCGCACATTCACCGTGACGCTCTTGAGCTACCATGGGACACCACCTTTGTATTTGGGCGCACGTTGCGATTACACACCGTCGACATATATTCCTGCTCGGATCTTCCGCCCACGAGATTGCGCCATAACCGGACCGGCAACGGCGCCGCCTTCGCATGCCCAAGCTCCCATCGCACATCCCGAAGCTGCACGTTCATAGAATCGATCGTCCGTTCAAGAGAGACTAACCGGTCCGCTACCAGAGCTCGTCCACCTGTCAGCATGACTTCCTCCTTAGTGAAACTACATGGCGCAATGGCGAATGACACCGATCAACAGTCCTTCGATATGAAATTGATCGTTGGGAGTCACAATAATGGGCTGCATGGCCGCATTGGCTGGATGCAGTTCGATGTGCGTATCTTTTTTGAAATAGGCCTTGATCGTCGCCTCCTGATTCACCAGCGCGACAACCGTCTGCCCGTTGCGGGCATGCTCCTGCTTGCGCACGATCACCAGGTCGCCCGGTAGAATGCCATCGTCTTTCATCGACTCCCCTTTCACGCGAAGCGCGAAGGTGTTGCCCCCGCGCAACATGCTCGGCGGGACATCGATGAGGTCAGACTGCGGCACGGGTTCAATCGGAGATCCGGCCGCCACAATGCCGGCCATAGGAATTTCCGCGCGCCGCTGAAGCTGCTCTAACGCCACGCGCACCATGCCGGGAATCCGCCGCATCCCCGCTTCATACCGCGCCACTGACACGCGGGTTGTACTCAAGGCCTCAGCCAACTGTTGCTGCGTAAGCCCTAATCCCTCGCGAACCCGTTTCAGATCACTCGATTTCATAATGTAACCAATGGTTACACGCTGGAATCTCCTCTGTCAAGTAGGAAAATCGCCTTGTTTCTCTCCAAAAACCCGCCCCTCCTGCGCATAACTCCTTAGCCAGGCGTAGTAGCGCATGGAGACGCCGAGGATATTTCCGCTCTAATCCGTGATTACAAATTTTCCAAGCAAGACCGAGGAAGAACCCTATGATGTAGCGGGTAACTGGCGGATTGATTCAACGATTCAAAACTAGGCAAGCCAGCCACCTGACTGGCTACTGCAAGCCCCGCACACAACAACACCGTTATGAACAGAGCTACCCACAGAAGCTGGGAAGATCGACTGGCAGGTGAGCCGATGAGATAGAAGCGGAATAGTGCGGTCACTGCCGCGAAATCAAATGCACCGACCCAGCTTTGAACGACGCTCTGACCGAGGAACCGACCGTCAATGCCAACTCTGTGAGCGCCGATCTCGTAATGACTGCGACGAGAGAAAATCCACACTCGATCGTGACCCTCGCCAGAGCTCCAAGCGAAGCAATCGCGCTCACGGTTCCTTGGAGATGATTCCGGGCGCTGGTGGGACCGGCCCCCGCGAGTTCGAGTGTCACATCTTCTGCCCTGATGCACACGAACACTTCTGCCCCGGCAGTCGCCTCGACCACCGCTGTCAGAGAGACCGCTCCTACTCGCACCGTCGCCAGCCCTTCCCGGGCATCGACCAATGTGCCCTGCACCACTGTTTCAACACCGACCACTCTGGCGACATCCGCATTCACCGGCCGGCAGAACACTTCTTGAGGCGTCCCCATTTGGAGGACCGCCCCATCACTCATCACCGCCATCATATCGCCCAGCGTCAAGGCTTCGGCCCAGTCGTGCGTCACAATGATCGACGGCAGCGCCAATTGTTTCAACAGACTTCTCAGCTCACCACGGAGCTGCAACCGAGTCGGCGCGTCCAACGCGGAGAGCGGCTCATCCAGCAGCAACAACTGCGGCCGGGGCGCCACGGCGCGAGCCAGCGCCACCCGTTGCTGCTGGCCTCCTGACAGTTCACGCGGTTTCGCCTCTTCCAATCCGGTCAACTGAAACAGCTCGACCATCTCCCGCACTCGCTGCTGCCGCTCCGTCAGCGTGAGATCCTCCAATCCATACGCAATGTTTCCGGCTACGGAGTAATTGGGGAACAATGCGTAGTTTTGCGCCATATAGCCGATCTGCCGGTCTTGCGGCGGCACGTTGATACGCAAGTCCGTATCCAGCCAGACTCGGGAGAGAAACTGAATCCTGCCGGCCTCGGGCCGCTCCAGACCTGCCATCGAGCGCAAAACCGTCGTCTTGCCTGAACCGGATGGACCGAACAGAATCAAGACCGTCGAGGACGCAACCGGATAACGCAAGCTGGCGTGAATAGAC
Organism: Nitrospira sp.; assembly: GCA_020853775.1. Lineage (GTDB taxonomy): Bacteria > Nitrospirota > Nitrospiria > Nitrospirales > Nitrospiraceae > Nitrospira_A. The sequence goes on along the minus strand of JADYYH010000008.1, from coordinate 29,080 downwards.
TTTCGACCGGGAAACGTCTTCGTGACGTCGACAATCATTTCTGCGGCCATACCGCCCAGACCTTTCGATTCATGGCATAGACCAACAGCAGGACGAGATAGGAAATGACCAGAAGAAACGCGGCCGTCTTGGCCGCACCGGCATAATTGAGCGCCTGCACCTCATCGTAAATATCGATAGAGACCGTGCGCGTCACCCCTTCGATATTGCCGCCCACCATCAACACCACCCCAAACTCTCCCAGCGTATGGGCAAAGCTTAACACCGCGCCGGTAATAAGCCCCGCTGTCGACAACGGCAGAATGAGCTTGAAGAACGTCTTCGCCTTCGACAGCCCCAACGTCCACGAGGCTTCGATCAACGTCCGGTCGACCTGTTCAAACGCCGTGGCGAACGGCTGGACGGCAAACGGGAGGCTGTACAAGATCGACGCGAGAAGCAGGCCCTCAAACGTAAACGGCAGCGGATGGCCGACGAGATCCGTATAAAACCGGCCGATCGGACTATGCGGACCAATGGCCACGAGAATATAAAACCCCAGCACAGTCGGCGGGAGCACCAGCGGCAGTGCGACAATCGACTCAACGATAAACTTCCATCGCCAGCTGGAATAGGCCAGCCAGTAGGCAATCGGCAATCCAATCACCAATAACGCGGCGGCCGTGAGACTCGCCAGCTTGAAGGTTACCCAAATCGCAATCCAGTTCACAGAACCACCCGCGCCGTCGTCATGGTCAAGCGCGCCGGAGTCGACCGGCTCCGGCGCAATGATAGGACTGGTAGAAAGACGCGATCCGGAATGTCAACGCACCCTATTTACCGATCATCACTTCCGTGGCCTTCACATACACCGTGACCGAGTCGCCAACTTTCAAGCCCATATTCTTGACCGATCCTTCGGTAATGGCGGCCACAAATTCAAGAGTGCCGACTTTCGCCGTAACCTCAGCCATCGCTTGGCCTTCGGTAATCTTCGTCACGGCTCCTTGGAATTGATTTCTTGCACTGAGCTTCATTGGACCCCTCCTTGATAAGACAGTTGAACCATTTCAACTATCGATGAGTGAACTAGGCACCTGCTTCGACACGTGAATCGAACAACCCCCTTACGACTTCTCCTGATCGAACCCGATCATGAATCCCTCGGGCCCCGCCACTTCGAAGCGAGCGACTCTCCGGCCGCCTCGCATCACATCCGACTTCACCCGAAACCGGACGATTTGGCCGCGCGCCTCTTCCCCCAACTGATAGACGGAAGAAGCGCGATAGGCCTGCTCCAATTCCTCTTGCACTGCCGCAACATTTGAAACGGTGAAATTGAGTTGCACCCAGCCAGTGGGCCGAGGCGTGCGAAGATCCTGGCGCACGACGATGAAGACCTTCCGGTAACAATACCCACGCAAGCGATCGACCTGCGGATGATCGATTCGTTGAACAAGCGGCGCCCGCAAAATAGCATCGAAGAATTGCTCGTACAACGCGAGGTCGGACGTTTCGATCTGCACCCCATCAAACTGCTCAGTCGTGGATGAATCCTGGCTCGGCACATGGCAAGATCGCTCAAGAGAAGCCGTCTCCGCGCGATGGCGCAGAGGCGACACCCCCTCGTCGGCCACTGCCACCGCTCCGGTAATCAGCAGTGCGCTCACGCTCAAACAACGAGCCGCCCACTGCAAGTGCGTCAGGCCTATTTGCATGTGAACTGTATCCCCCAGCGCCGGCCGGTGATGTCCCCCTCTTGGCCCTCTACGCTGGACATGCTGCCGTACCCTTGAAGCTCCCCTTCTTTCACCGCGGCATAGCCGGACGGGCACTTTTTCTCCATCGCGTTCAACGCCTCTTTCCGATGCGGCGACCCCATCGGTCCGCCGCGCTCCTCTTTAAACAGATAGCTGACCACGCCGCCGGTCTCCGTCTCACGCACCATCGTGACCGCATCGGAGCATCCGGCGCTTAGACACAACAGCCCCGCCATCGACACCGCGCGGACCGTATGACGGATCGCCTTACTCGGGTAACGTAAATCCATATCGCCTCATGATGTCCTGCCCCTTCGAGCCTTTCAAAAACTCCAGGAAACGCCCGGCAGCATCCTGGTTCTTGGACTGTTTGAGAATCACCGCCCCCTGCTCCAGCGGAGGATACGCGTCGGATGGAATCTCCCAGTAGGTTCCTTTGTCGGCCATCGCGGGAGACAGCGCCAACGACAGCGCGACGATGCCGATCTCGCAGGCGCCGGATTCAATGAATTGCGCCGCTTGCGAAATATTCTCTCCCAAAATCAACTTCTCTTTCACTGCCTCATAGACATGGAACGATTCCATCGCCGCCACCGCCGCGCGGCCATAGGGCGCATGCTTGGGATTGGCAATTGCGATCTTCCTGATCCCAGGCTCCCGCAACACATCGAGTCCCTTGGAGACATCAAGGCGCGATGCCGTACCGGCCCACAACACAATCCTCCCCACCGCGTAGCGATAGAGCGAGCCCGGCACCGTCAGCCCCGCCTCTTCCAGCTTCTTGGGATACCCGATGTCGGCGGAGAAATAGAGATCGAACGGCGCGCCGTTCTGGATCTGCGCATAAAAGTTTCCCGATGATCCCAACGACAGTTTCACATGATTACCCGTGGCCTTTTCATACTCGACGACGAGTTCCTTGAACGCGAAATTCAGGTCCGATGCCGCCGCGATTGAAACCTCCGCGGCGCCGGCCAGGCTCACGCCCGAGAACACACACGCACAGATGATGGCAATAATTCGAAGCATCTCGCCTGCTCCTTAAAAGAAGATTTGATAATTGATGCGCACCGCATTTTCAATCAGCGTGCCCGCGCGCGCATCGAGCGGCACTGTCCCGGATGGGAACGTTGCCCCAACGGCCGGCAGCGGCGCGCTGCGCCCAATCGCAAACCCGCCTTGCCCCATCGCGGTATTGCTGTAGGTCAGCATGATCTGGTGATCGTAAGTCCCGCCAAGAAACCAGTTCAACGACAGATCGACTTCCTTGATCAGATCGCCGCCCGACCGCGTATCCGGATCCCACCAGGCATACCGCGCCGCCACTTCCACTTTCCGTGGGATCAGATAGTAGCCAGACTGCACGTACCACCCAATGGAATTCCCAAACTGGCCCGGCGCGAAGACCGTACAAGGCCCCCCCACCACCGCCGTCTGCATGCAGGGCAATTCCTTGTTATGCCTGATCACATTCCGGAACCAGTACTCGGCCTGCAGCGAGAATCCACGGTACTTGAAGACAGAATCCAGCGTCCAGGTAGAAAAATCGACTACCCCCTGTCCCAACATCCGCCCGTTGCCGAGCGCGGCGAGTTGGCGCCGGACGCTGAGATTGGCCAAATCGATCCCGACAAAGGCGTTATTCGTGCTGGTGTCGATGGAGGGGTTATAGGCGTACGCACCGCCGACCGCCAGCTGCGGCGTTTCGGAATAGGCCATGTCGCCTTCGCCATACCCTGCCCGCCCCATCAGATTGGCCTGGAGCCGGGCAACATACATGAGCTGATTCACGTTGCTGCGCAGATTGGCATTCAAACTCCGTTGATTCGTCGGACATCCGGACGGAGATGGAAAGGGGTTGCCGCCGGTCTGCCCGCCAGGACATCCCAGTGTCGGCTCCTCACTGGAAAATTGCGCAAACCGGTTCACCAACGGGCCAGCACCGTTGAAGACACCCAGGTAATAGGTCACCGGATAAATCTCTTCGTCGTTCATGATCGTGATGCCGACATCGCGCCGGTTGAGCCCATTCGCTGTAAACGCATCCATCGCCAGCGCGCGCGTGGCGAACTGCATGGAGGCCGTCGAATTGATCTGCGACCGGCTGAAGTACACCTTGTATTGCCCCACCTGTACATTCAGCCAGGGAATGTGCGTGCTAGAGACATTCATGTCGAAGACGGATAGCGCGCCAGGCGCTTGAGCATTCTCCGCGGTCTCTCCCGCCAGCTGAATGTAATATTTGAAATCCGGGTTGAACAGATGCCCCATGAAATAAATTCTGGCCGTCCGCAAATTGAAGGTCGAGGCCTCCTCGCCGGACCTGGACGCCCGGTAATCGCCAAACACCCCCAACAATTCAGGAAAGTTCTTCGAGTCTCCGGAATTCCGATAGGCTTCATTGCGATAGCGCTGGGTAAATCGCGCGGCAAACCGGCCGCGGATTTTGAGGAAGAAATCGTTGTCGTTCATCGAGAAGTTAAACCCGCGGTCGTACCAAGCCTTAAAGCTTGGCTGTAAAAGATAGGTGCGCGCCTGCGATTCCTTGACGACGTGATCGTACTCCTCCTGCGTGATCGTGCCCTGCGTGACAGCCCGCTGCAACAGCAGCTTGGTGGCCGGATCCATACTCTCCACAAAGACATACCGCCCGTCTTTTTCGACAAGCTTCCCCGTATCCGCAGCCCAAGCCGGCCCCAGACAGAGCCCCAGCAAAACCATACAGCCGGCAACACACCATCGAAGGCGAGACAACATGGCCATGATCTCCTCAAACGACCTCAATAGAAGATAGCGCGTGACAGACAACAACGAGGGAGATGAAGGCTACGGCCCCGGAGACGATCCGACTTTCGGCGCTTTCAGGAATGCACGATAGTCCAGCGCCGACAGGCCCTTCCGATCGACCGTCCAAAAGCGGCCAGGCTCAAAGTACAGCAGATACTCAGCAGGCGGCGGTGGCGGAGTGGGATAGTTGTAATCGTAGAGATCCGCGGTTCTCGTCGGAATCTGCACATGTACATATTCCAGCGTCACGTATAGATAGGGGTCACGGACCGCCACCCATCCGCCGACAACATCGCGGCGCACACTGGGATTGAGACCCGGCGCCCGGAGCTCGAAATGCACCCGTTCTTCCGGTCCGGCCGCGCGCAATCCTTCCGAGAGCCGTCCTGCCAATACCTCCAATTCATCCGGGCGAAACACCGGCTTGGGAGGATTTTCTTCAGCAAACCAGCGCAACGGCATGCGCTGCTTGGGCCGGAATGAGAACCCCTGCAAAATGTCCGTCACTTCCGCCGGCGTCAGCTTCATCGGATGCGAATAGCCGGCCGCTTCAATTTCCTGCTGAAGCGCAACAACTACACGAGCATCGTCATGCACAACGCTGGTGGTGTACGGCAACCGCGCACAGGAGGAGGACAACCCCATAACGACCGCACAAAGCACCATTCGCCAGAATACAACGGCACAATATCGATGACGCATACGCCCTCTCCGTTCATACCTATAAAGACGCCTTCCCCTTGGCCGACCGCCCACTCAGGGGATAAACACGCGTACCGGGGACTCAGGCGCTACACCCGGTCCATACCCCAACCGCTTCACGACCGACTGCCCATCCGGACTCGTGACAAACCGCAAAAACTCTTCGCAGAGCGGACGATTTGGGCAATACCGCTCCATGGCAATGAAATGTGGAATCGGCTTATACAAATCGGTCGGAGCCGTAGCCACGACTCGCACCCGCTGCTGGACCCGCGCGGCATCCTGACCGAACAGAATGCCGACATCGGCCTGCCCGCTTAGCAGATGATCCAAAATCCCCGCCGAATCATTGGCCAGATCGATGCGAGCCTCCTCCACACGCTGAAGACCCAACGCAGACAGCAGCCGGCTGGTTTCCACACCCAATCGCGTCCGCTGATCGGCAATCGCAATCCGCACGGCGGGCATCGTGGCCAAGGCCTCGAACGATTCAGGAGCCTCGCTCAACGATTCCGGGACCACCAGCACCAGCCGTTCCGTCGCATACAGGGCTTTCGCTTCCGGCAGCAGATAATATTTTTGCTCCATGCGGGTGATGACCTCATCGCCACCGGGCGCCACCAGATGAATGGGCCCTGAGCCGATAAAGAACTTGCCTCGATTCTCCATTCCAGCAACGGTCCGCCGAAGATCGAGCGACGTACCGACCGACAGCTGCACGCGCACACCCGGATGACGTGACTCGAACGCCTGGCCCAATTGCCGCATCGCCTCTTCCACTGCCGGCGATGTAGCGATAACTAGCACCTGAGTATTTTGAGCCCCTCGAACCGGACTCGAGATCGACGCGCAACTCACCATCGCCGCGAGCGCGCCGACCGACACACACATGCCCACCGTTGCGGCACGCATCCATTGAACCGTCATGAAATTTCTACCCTCATCATTACAAAGCCTGGAGCTTGCCCGTCTCGGTCGTGTCGTACCCGCCGATCGCGGCAATCTCTGACCTGAACGGCCGGCTGGCCAATGTATCGAAGAGATGAGTCAAAGACGGATGGCTGGAGAGATAGGCTTTCGGCACCACCAGATCGTAGCGCGCTGATTGCAGTGGAATAAATTCGAGACCGTAGGATTGCGCGGCAGACCTGATTCCCAAGCCTGCATCCGCTTGTCCTTCCGAGACCAACCGGGCAACATGGAGATGAGAGGCCGCCGTACGATCGTAGCCCCGTATCTGCGACCCGGCGAGCCCTGCGCCCCGCAGCCGCTGATCGAGCAGCAAACGCGCGCCGGCCCCCTCTTCCCGATTGACTATCGTCACATCGTCGCCCAGGAGATCGGCGACCGACCGAATCTGCTTGGGATTGCCCGGACGGACGACTAATCCTTCTTCCCACGTCGCAAACGTAATCACCTCATAGGCGCTCGCCTTCACATGGCGGCGGAGGAACGGCAAATTACTCTCGCCCGTCGAATCGTCCGTCAAATGAATCCCCGCCACATGCACCTCGCCCCGCTGCAAGGCCTGGAGCGCGGCCATACTCCCCATCGTCCAGCCGACCACACTCGTGCTATCCTTCCGCCGGCGAAGATGTTCACCTGCCAGAAAAATTGCTGGATCGCACCCCGCGACCGCAATCTCTTGCTCGATGGCCTGCCGATCGCGTGAGAGCCGCACCTGCACGACAGGCCGGTCCGAACGTCCGCGCCGACTCGCCTCCCGCGATTCAAGAAATCCATCGGCCGCAACCGTATAATTCAACACTTCGCCGAGCCCCGTTACCGGTCGAGCCAGATATCGACCATTCACCTTCACCACCTTCACTCGAGGGAGTGGATCCGTAGAAGACATCGGTTTCAGTACATCGATCAACCCGGCCTCAATCACTTCTCCAGCGGATTGCAGAGAAAATAGCTCTTCGACCGACGTGTTCAACACCTGCGCAAGTTGGAGCGCCACAACCGTAGTGGGGAGGTATCGATTGGCTTCAATCGATGAAATGGCCTGACGAGTCACGTGTGCCCGAGCCGCCAACTCTCCCTGCGAGAGTCCTCTGGCTGTACGGACCTCCTTGAGACGATTCAGACAGGAAGTAGGAACATTAGAAGAAGACTTTCGTTTCGCCATGAAAAACAAATAGCAACAATATATTCCATATGTCAACTATGAAATACATTAACATAGATTTTATATGGAGCTTATCGCTACAGGCTTATAGCTACGATCACCGAGCCTCCTCATCTCTTTCTTACTTATATCCATATTGTTGACGATGTAGCTCCATTTACTGTATTTAACTATCACTCAATCATGATCGGCTTTATGAACATTGTGTATTGCCAAGACATTGCATTAGAAACCCCGTAGAAATCTTTCAACGAACGCCGATGACGCTCTCCAAAATACCAGCCGGAAAATCCCCCTTGGATCCATCGAACTCATCATCCTCGATTCGACGAGTGCGCCGATCGAGCGAAAGGGAACATTTCACTAAGCCACCGATGACCGCCTCGCATTGCTGTCGATGCTCAGACTAAACGCCAGCCAGTCCAGATCACTGGACGCGCGCCACCGACACAGTTGTTCATGCACACCGCGAACTGACCGCACGACCGGAAGTTCCGATGAGACGAAGGGGAAGCGAGATGAGAAGGTCCCGGTTATTGACACATATCCTAATAGGAGTTGCCTTGCTAGCTGGCGTAGTGCCCGCGCACGCCGTCGAGGAAGGCCAGCTCGTCAAGAAAGATGGGAAGTGGGAGTATTATTCCGGCGAAGACCCAGGCCTGAAGTATCTCTACCTGAAGGGACTCATCACCCAAGAGGAATACGATAAAGGGCTCAAAGTCATCGAAACGAAAGAGCGGCTTTCCAAGCCGAACTTCAACATCGACGTCAACAACGGCCTCAACATCCGCGTCGGCGAGAAGTTCTTTTTGAAGCTCCGGCTGCTCACTCAAGTTCGCTACAGCTATCGCACCTACAATGCGGCCTGGGGATCGATCGGCGATTCGCGCAACCCGGAAATCCTGGGCGGCCAAGCCGAATATCGGGCCGTACGCCACCAGAGCAACAGCAGCGAATTTTCCGTGCCCCGCGCGCGGCTCCAATTCCTCGGCTACGTATTCGATCCAGACATCCGCTACAATTTCTCCTGGGCACTCGATCAGACGACCTGGAACCAAGAGGGCACCAGCGGAACCGCCAGGCTGCTCGATGCCTACATCGCGTCCTGGCACATTCCTCTCGCAACCGTTCAAATCGGACAACAGCGCGTGTGGTTCAACCGCTCGCAAATCAGCTCAATCGCGACGGCGACGTTTGCCGACAACATGCGCGTGCAAAACGCCTTCGCGGCCAACCTCATCAACAGCCGCGATATCGGCATCAGTATCCTCAGCGACGAAGATCACTACAAGCTCAACTATGCCATCGGCATCTGGAACGGCGCCGGAACCAATCTTGCCCGGGAAGGCACGGCCATCAGCCAAGCGCTCCCCACCAACGCAAGCCTCCCCAACGCTCAACGCCGAACGTTTAACTACGATACCCGCCTCTTCACCAGCGAAATGATGTACACAGCCCGGCTGCTCTACAAAATCTCCGGCAATCCTGGATACGGCCAAGGCGACATCCTGAACTCGCGTGCCCCGCAAGTCGCGATTGCCTTCGGCTATGCCTACAACCCGGCGCAAAACTACTCCAGCTCGATTCGCTCCGACATTGTCGACCGGGCCTACCGCCAGGCCGTCGCCAAGAACGGCAACGGCCGGCTGCTGGGCGGCGGCGTCTACGACTTCCAGACCTACGAAACAGACTTCATTGCGAAGTACCAGGGCTGGTCGATCCAAGCGGAAGGCTATTTCCGGCACCAGCGGGTGCGCAATACCGATGCCGGCACCATTCCGTTCGACCCGGCAACCGCCGTAGTGCTAGGCCCGCCGGTCAGCCTCGGTCAAGCCTGGGGCTGGTACGCGCAGCTGGGGAAATATGTCATTCCCCGCAAACTCGAAGTGGCCGTCCGATATGGAGTGATGGATCCTTCGACAAAACAAAAACAGGACCTCACGAAGGAGTTTGGAGCCGCCGTCAGCTATAGCTTCGACGGCACCTACAATAACCGTCTCGTCATCGACTACTCCAATATCACGCAGGGCAGCGGCGGACGCGCCCCGGACCGCTATCCGTTCGAAAGCCTGCCAGGCTTTGGACAGAATCTCGTAGAAAATCGCATCAATGTGCAATACCAGCTCTACTTCTAAGAACATGACGCAACGACTTCATTCCATGACGAGGAATCTCATGACCTACAAAATCGCTCTCACAAAACTCCTGCTGGGGCTGAGCGTCATCGCCCCCGCGCTTGGGATCACGCCGGCCGCGCAAGCCCAGCCGGAGATCCTGACGATTGCCGCCGCCAATAGCGTCAAAGACGCGCTCCGGAAAGTGCTGCCGATCTTCGAGTCGCACCATAAAGAGATCGCCGTGCGCGTGATCTACGGCCCGTCCCAAACGCTCCGAAAGCAAATTGAGGAAGGCGCGCCGGTCGATGTGTTCTTGCCGTCGCTGTCGGAAGAAATCGACCAACTCGAAAAAAAGGGCCTCGTCATTCAGGGCAGCAAACGCGTCTATGCCGGCACCTCGCTGGTCCTCATCACCGGCACTTCGCTGCCAGCGCCGATCGCCTCGATTCAAGACCTCTATACCGTCCCCGTTCGGCGCATCGCCATCGGCGATCTCAAGGCCTCCTCGGTGGGAAAAGTCGCCGCGCAATTTCTCAAGTACAGCAAGCTGGAACCGCAGCTAAAGGCACAATTCATATACGGCGAGCATTCGCGCGCCGTGCTGGATCTCGTGGCCAAAGGCGAGGCTGAAATCGGCATTGTCTATCGAACCGATGCCGTCGCAGACCAGCACATCCGCATTCTCGATACGGCCCCGGAAGACTCGCACACCCCGATTCGATATGGCGTGGCGATCGTCTGGACGGCTAAGAATCTCTCCGGAGCGGGAGACTTCATCGAATTCCTTCTGACACCCCAGATTCAAGCCCAGCTGAAAGAACATGGGTTCGATCAAGCGCCCCGGCACGCTGGCATCGTTCAACCGCAGGAGGCTAAACCATGACTCGCGTAACGCCTACAGCAGGGCGCATCCATCCACGGCCATCGACAGGACTGCTTCTTCTGGTGGGGCTGGCACTGATTGCCGGTTGCGCCTCGCAACCCGTTTCAGCGCCGAAGGCGATCTATCAATCGGGGCTCAATACGATACAGCTGGAAAACGATCCCGATTCATCGGCGAACTCGCACCCAGCCACACTCACGCCGACAGAAATCGGCACGCTGCTGAGAAACGTGCGGGTATGGGAACGCCGGAACGTCATCCACCGCTTGTTCAGCGGCGACGCGGACCGGACCCGGGCCTTCCGCGATGAAGAAATCATGCTGCTCGCTCCGCACCTGGCGAAGGGATTGGCCCAAGCCACCGCGGCTCAGCGCGTACGGTTCCACTTAAGCCACGCCACGGACCAAGGGGAAGAAGAAACGACCGCGGGATGGCTCTCGATTCGCGGCCGCCTTCTGGTCCTCGCGTTGAGCGAAGTCCATGACCGGCACAGCCCAGGCCCCGACATCAGCAAGTACGACCGGCAAATGCCGAACGTGCCTGAGCGATCCGCCGCGTTCGATGCGACGTTTGAACCGGAAGAATACCTGGCCGCGGTGCGATCGGGAGGGCAGCTGTTCGCGCCCGATCAACAGGAAGAACTGCAGATCAAGTATCGAGAAGCGCTCGCGGCCATGCCCATCTATCCTGGCTTGGAACCGCGCCGCTAAAGATACGCCTGTACGCGACTATGACCTCGCGGCCGGCAGCGGGAGCATCCCGCCGCCGGTCCGAGTACTGACAAAGGATTCACGATGCCACGCCCACACCGTCACATACTGTTATCAGTCCTCGCCCTGCTGGTATTGGCCCTCACACCCCGCAACGCCTCGGCAGGCGAGACCATTCGCGTGGGGCATTTCCCCAACATCACCCACATCCAGGGCCTGGTCGCCCAGCATCTCTCACGCACCGGCCATGGATGGTTCGAGGAACGGCTCGGCAAAGACGTGAAGATCGAGTGGTACATCTACAACGCCGGCCCCAGCGCCATGGAAGCGCTTGTAGCGAATTCCATCGACCTCACGTATGTGGGGCCAAGTCCGGCCTTGAATGTCTACAGCAAATCCCGTGGCGAAGAAATCCGGATCATCGCCGGCGCCGCCACCGGTGGAGCCGCGCTGGTCGTTCAGCCGGGCTCCGGACTCAAACAGCCCACAGACTTTCGCGGGAAAACCATCGCGACTCCGCAACTCGGCAATACCCAAGATGTTGCCTGCCGGGCCTGGCTGGCCAACGGTGGACTGAAGATTACGCAAACCGGCGGCGACGCCTTTATCGTCCCGACACCCAATCCAGATCAACTGTCGCTGTTTCAGCAAAAGAAACTCGATGCCGTCTGGACCGTAGAACCTTGGGTTTCCCGCCTCGAACAGGATGCCGGCGGCACCGTCTTGCTGGAACAATCGAAGGAAAGCATCACCGTGCTCGTGTCGAGCGTGAAGTTCCTCACCGCCAAGCGCGATCTCGCCAAAAAGTTTGCGCAGGCCCATCGCGAACTGACCGAGTGGATCCTCGCGCACCCGACAGAGGCCAAGCAGATGGTCCAGCAGGAACTCGCTGCGGAAACCCAAGCCAAGGTCTCCGCCGAATTGATCGCCCGCGCCTGGCCGCGCATCGTCCTCACCGCAGAGGCCGCACCAGACGAATATCGGCAGTTCGTCGCCAACGCGCAGCGGGCTGGATTTATTCGCACCGCTCCCGACTTGTCCCGCTTAATCGAAAGGCTGCACTGACATGGCGGAATCGAACCACGCAACCGCGGACACCGGCTCCAGCAAACTCGTGCTTGAACATATTTCGAAGTCGTTCAAAACCAGCTCATTGAATGTACAAGCGCTGGACGACGTGACGCTCCGCATCGCCGAAGGCGAATTCGTCTGCCTCGTCGGGCCTAGCGGCTGCGGCAAATCGACCTTACTCAACATCGTTGCCGGCCTCGACCGGCCCGATCGCGGGCTCGTCGAAGCCGACGGCCAGACGATCACCGCCCCCGGCCCGCACCGCCTCATGATGTTTCAAGAAGCCGCGCTCTTCCCCTGGCTGACCGTGCTAGGCAACGTCCTCTTCGGCCTGAAGCTCAGCAATGGCCTGACTGCGGCGGAGCGTCAGGAGAAAGCCGAATATTTCCTGGAACTGGTCGGCCTCAAGCGATTCATGCATTCCAATGTCCATGAACTTTCCGGCGGCATGAAACAGCGTGTCGCGCTGGCCCGCGCACTGGCGCCGAACCCCAGCGTGCTCTTGATGGACGAGCCCTTCGGCGCCCTCGATGCGCTCACGCGCGAACAGCTCTACGGCGACATTCAACGCATCTGGAGCCAGCATCGCAAAACCATTGTCTTCGTCACGCACAACGTGCGTGAAGCCGTCTGTCTCGGCGACCGCGTCATCCTGTTTTCGCCAAACCCCGGACGAATTCGCGAGGAATTCGCGATTCCTCTGCCGCGCCCGCGCGACATCAACAGCGTGGACCTCGCCCGCTACGCCACGGAGATCACCCGTGTCCTGAAAGGCTACGTCCAGACCGAGGTGGCGGGATGATCGCACGATGGCTGTCCGCGTCACTATTTTTTCTGGCCCTCCTGGCGGCATGGCATTTCGCCGTCGCGGCCAAATTCTGGTCGCCTCTCCTCCTGCCATCCCCGGAAAGCGTGTTCGACTATCTGCGGTCGGCCGTGGAAGACGGCACACTCTGGGAAGCGACCCTCGTCACCCTGCGGCGATTGCTGATCGGATACAGCATTGGCATCCTCGTCGGACTTCCCTTGGGGCTCCTCACGGCCTCGTCCCGCTGGTCTCAAGACACCATCGGCGTCCTTGCGCTGGGACTCCAAACGCTCCCGAGCGTCTGCTGGGTTCCGCTCGCGCTGCTCTGGTTCGGCCAGACGGAATCCGCCATGCTCTTCGTCGTGGTGATGGGCACCCTCTGGTCGTTGATTCTCGCGACCGACAACGGCGTGCGAACGATCCCGCCCATCTATACCCGCGCCGCCCGCAGCATGGGATCGACCGGACTGCACACCTGGACGCATGTGGTGCTGCCGGCCTCGCTGCCCTTCCTCCTGAGCGGCATGAAACAAGGCTGGGCCTTCGCCTGGCGGTCGCTGATGGCGGCGGAGATTTTCGTGACCATTCTGACCGGATTCGGCCTCGGACACCTGCTGCACTACGGCCGGGAATTGAATGCCATGGATCAAGTGATCGGGGTGATGCTCGTGATCGTCGTCATCGGGCTGGCCGTCGACAAAACACTCTTCGCTCCGATGGAACGGTTTCTCCATCGCCGATGGGGAACCGGCCGCCAGTAAACCGCAGGCCACCTCCTGACACTCAGCCTAGGTTCAGATCGAATCGGCTGACACCTCTTCACGCCCTGTGATACCGTACGCCATGCCGTCCGCACCTCCCAGCTTCATCGCGCGCCTGTCCATCGGCCAAAAACTCGCCGTGGCGTTCGGACTGATTCTCCTGTTACTCATCGGCAGTTTTTCCGCCACACTTGTGTATCTATCCCGCGTCAACAGTTACGTCGACCGACACCAGCGGATTACGATTCCCGGCGTAATCACCGCCGCGGACATGCTCCGCAATGTGGCCGAGATTGAAACCCGCATGCATCGCGCCAGGACCCATCTCTCCGGCGCAGACCGGGTAGCCGCGTTCCACGCCATCGCCGAGATCGAACGGCGCACCCTGACCGCCCTCGATACCTATCAAGCCACCCATGCGGCGCGCACCCATCCGATCCTCTACGGCATGCTCGAACAGCACGGACAGACAGACCTCGCTCTGCAGGAAGATATGGCTATCGTCGCCATCGCCGACGGCCTCACCTCTCTGCGCGCACAGCGGGAAGACCTGGCGGCCGCCGCCGCCCAAAGCCTCGATGAATCAGCCGCCGCGGAAGCGACCTACGAGCAAGCGGCCGCGCGCACACAAGATATCATTGCCTCATTAATTGACGTGCATCGCAAAATAGATACCGAGATGAAAATCGAGGGCGACCGGCTGGTCGATCAAGCCCGGACCATGGTGATGGGGATCCTCGGCCTGCTCGGGCTTCTGATCGTAACGATCTATATCGTCATGAAACGGCAGGTTGCCAATCCACTCAAGCGCCTCGCGGCCACCGCCGACCGTGTCGCCCACCACGACCTGGCCGCGCAGTTCGAGCCCTGGCCCAGCCGCGACGAAGTCGGCGCTCTCGCCGGTTCGCTGACCGCCATGCTAACGAGCCTGCGCGATCACAGCACCGCGCTCATCCGAAAGACCAAGGAACTGGAAGCCTTCACCTATTCAATCGCCCACGATCTCAAAGGCCCCCTGCGCGAGATCGAAGGCTTCTCGTCCCTGCTGGAAAAACAATTTGCCGAATCGCAGGACGCGCAGCTCCGGCATCACATCGACATCATCCGCGGTTCAGCCCTCCGCCTCACGCACATGATCGACGCCCTGCTGAAGTACTCGCGCTTGGAGCAACAAGATCTTCCCCGCCTTCGCTTCAACGTCATGGAGATGATCTCCAGCCTGCTGGTCGAGCGGCAGCAGCTCCTGACAGGAGCCCCAGTGAAGACCACCGTTCACCTGCCGTATTCAGATCTCTACGGTGAACCGGTCAGCGTGCGCCAGGCCATCACGAATCTCTTGGATAACGCGCTGAAGTTTTCCCGCCACACCGCCTCGCCCGCGGTTGCCATCGGCGGCCAACAGACCTCGACCGAACAGGTTCTCTGGATTCGCGACAACGGCATCGGGTTCGACGCCGGTCAGACCGACAAGATTTTTGGCCTCTTCGAGCGCCTCCACAGCCCAGGAGAATACGAAGGCACCGGCGTTGGCCTCGCCATTGTAAAACTCGTGATGGAGAAACACGGCGGGCGGGTCTGGGCGGAGTCCACGCCGGGCCAAGGCAGCACCTTCTTCATCGCCTTTCCCATCCAGGTACATTGATGCGCACACTCATCATCGACGACGAGGAATATGTCCGCCTGATGCTCGAACAGACGCTGCGCGAGGAAGGCTGCCAGGTCACAACCGTGACACAGGGCCAGGCCGGCATCGACGCCTTGCAAACCGCGCCATTCGATTGCGTCATTACGGATCTGCGCATGCCCGGCATGGACGGGCGGGCGGTGCTGAAGTGGGTTGCCGACCATCAGCCCGATGTCGATGTGCTCATGCTGACCGGCCACGGCGATGTAAAAGATGCCGTCGAGGCGATCAAGCACGGCGCCTGGGATTTCCTCGTGAAAGAGACGCCCTTTGACGCCGGTGTGGTGAAAGCGGCCCTGAACAAACTCAAAACCGTCCGCGCATTGAAAAAGGAAAACCTCGCGGCCCGCCACGGCGGATTCACCCGCGATGCGATTGTGGAAGGCCCCGGCAAGGCCTGGCACAACCTCAAGCAGCAGATCGCGCAAGTCGCGCCCGCCAATGCGCCAGTCCTCATTCAGGGGGAGACGGGTTCAGGAAAAGAAGTCGCCGCCCGGCTGCTCCATGATCTCAGCCGGCGAGCCGGCGGCCCGTTCTTGGCCATTAACTGCGGCGCGGTCAGCCGCGAGTTGCTTGAAAGCGAGCTCTTCGGTCACGACAAGGGGGCCTTCACCGGCGCAACCGGCTCCACGATCGGCCTGGTCGCCGCCGCGGAAAGAGGCACGCTCTTTCTCGATGAGCTTGGCGAGATGCCAGGCCCGATGCAGGTCAGCCTCCTGCGCTTTCTCGACCGCAACGAGTATCGCCCGGTCGGCAGCACCCGAACGCTTCACGCGGATGTGCGCATCGTCGGCGCCACCAATCAGGACATTCAGGAACTCGTCCACCAAGGCCGCTTCCGCGACGACCTCTTGTATCGCATTAACACCGTCACCCTGCGCGTCCCGCCGCTGCGTGAACGCACCGAGGATCTGCCTGCACTGATCGACCACATTCTTCAAACACTCCGAATTCCAGGAATGGCCACACGCACGGTGGATCCAGCGGCCGTGCAGCGCCTGGCCGCCTATCCCTGGCCGGGCAACGTGCGCGAACTTCGGAATGTGATCGAACGGATCGTCCTGATGGGAACTGGAACCGGACCCATCACCCAAGCCGAGGTCGAACGGATGCTGCCGCAATCCATCCACGCCCTTCAGGAAAGCGATCCCGCCACGCTGCCCCTTGAGGCAATCGAACGACAACACATCCTGCGCGTCTTGCACGCCAGCAACGGCAACAAAACCCTCGCCGCCAAGACCTTGGATATCGACTACAAAACCCTGCTAAGCAAGCTCAAGAAGTTCGGCGTCGGCGATTGACCGGCCTCTTCCCGCCACCAGGCCATCTGCGCCAATACAGCCACACACAAAAACAGCACTTCCTTGGCAACCGTTGCCACTTCGCGTCGATTGCAGAAACATAGGCCATCACTAAAGCGTAACGGACGGGTTACACCACCGCCCGCACGGCTCACTCAACCACCTATCCTCGAGTGAGTAGGCTGAACAATACAAGAAATCCAATTAACTTACGAAGAAGTCGCCTGCTCTGGGTAAGAACTGTCTCGGAACGAGACCACCGTCAGAAAATCGAATTTCCAGCACGACGTAACCTAGCTTTCAAGAAAGGGTCAACCTCCACCTTCTGGCTTCAGTTGCATCGTCTGCTCCAGACCATATTCGATATCTCTGACCTTCACCCCAGATTCCGCTATAAGAGATACGACAAACATATCCCCAAGCATGTCGCCCTGGCGAACAATGTAAATGTCTGTCCCTTTCCCAATAAACGCTTGCTTAACTCCGCTATGATCGGCAAAACCTAATAAACGATATTGAGCATAATGATCTGCTAGCTGCCTTTGCCGCCGATCGCGCTCCACCCGACTGGCTTGCGCCGCCACATCTTCCACTGGCGGCCGACGCACTGACGGCTCCACTCCTTGCAGAA
Organism: Nitrospira sp.; assembly: GCA_020853775.1. Classification (GTDB taxonomy): domain Bacteria; phylum Nitrospirota; class Nitrospiria; order Nitrospirales; family Nitrospiraceae; genus Nitrospira_A. The sequence continues at coordinate 11,755 of JADYYH010000008.1, read as the reverse complement.
CCACTGGCATAGTCGTACCCACAGCGGCAGCTGAAGAACCAAGCCCGAGCCGTTTCTCACCTCGCTTCATCCGTATGCTGGAAGAAGGCACCGATCGTTTCTTCGGGCCAGCAAAGACGGCAAAAAGGTTTCGTTTAGGAACCGATGGACTCTCACGGATCCTCGAAGAAGGCCTCTCCAAGGCCCACTCTGAGGCAAACTCCAAACCCCTCGGGCCAGAGTCTCTCTTTGAAATATTGCTCAGCGGAACTCGCTTTGGCGCATCCAGCACCGACCATTGCCATGCACCGATAAGAATCCAGGCGATTACTAAAACAACCGCCAAAAATCTCTGTCGTACCATTTTATGCCCTTCTTGACTGGAGAGGCGGCCTCAGAAACGTAGTGAGCGTCACACTGAATGAGATCATCGGTTGGCTTGTTTCATGAGGATGCACCACTTGCCGCACTTGCAATTTATCAATAACCATGTAGGTTGAGTGATGCTCTAGTTGATGAATAAACCGATATATTCCGGCATACGTACCGATGGCTTGGAATGTCAGAGTGGCTTCACTGGCAACCGCACGCTCTTTCTCTGGCTTAAGTGCGTAGTTCATACCAGGAATCGTCACACCTTCGGCGCGACCAAGTTCCGAAACGGCCAGGGCCAAGCTTGAGAATTCATCCTGCGTCGGCAGCGTGCGCCAAATCTGCGCCAGTTCAGCCTGTACGGATCTAGCCTGCACTTGGACCTTGATCGTGTCTTCAATCTGTGTTTTTTCTTGCTTGGTCAACTGATATGCAATCTCTGCCGTTGCAAGACTGGTGCGGGCAGGAACCGTCATAGACCAATACACCCACTCCGCGAGTCCCACACTCCCCCCTGCGACAAGCGCCAATGGCGCGAGCGGCAACAACATGGACCGCGTAACCCGCTGCATCTGACGAGGGATAAGCGCTACGGCCATCTCTGCCTCCTTACGGAACCGCGTTGTACTGCACCGTCATCGTAAACACTACGTGCGTTACTCCCGGTGAAGCACGCAATAGATCATCGCGGCCGTCCGATACAGCATCACCTTTCAACGCGTGTACCTGCTCCACATTGTGGGAAGACAATATCGCCTTACGAAAAGCCGGATGTGCATTGAAACCCGCAACCATGACATGAAGCTCCTGCAACGAGGAACAGCCTCCCTGCAGGCTAACCGTCATATCCGAAAAATTCAGCTCCACGGCAGTGAAGGAAATAGACGAAGGCGTTGCGTCTTCAAGATCGCTCAAAAGCCTGGCCCATGAAAGGCGCCGTTTTACCGATAGTGTATTGGCAAACGCCACTTGCTGCTTGAGGTCCGCGAGCTGCGAGGCATCCAGGATCAATCCACCCTGCACCATCTCCTGCCTCATTCGCGCATTCGCGACAAGAAGCCTGTTTGCCGCCGCCTCGACCTGCGCAGCAGCGGCCCCTTCAGTGACACTATCTCCTCCCCACCACCACGCCAGCCCAAACGCACATACCGTTACAGCCACAAGTACAATCTGAATTCCCCTCAGGAGTGCGATTTCAGGTCCAGTCGCCAGGAGATTCAACTTGGGAATACCTGCAGAAGCCATATCGGCTATCTCCCCTCGCTTCCATCCGGCAATCCTCATGCTAGGCCACCCCTAGACTGGCTACCGCCGGTAAAAATGACGCCGGCAACGCTTGCGCTCCAGTCCGGATGGAAGCCGTCGACCAATCACAGGGAATAATCTCAACCGACCTGGTATCGCTCAAAGCAGGGACAACGACAATTTCTCGGGCACAAAACAGACGAGTATCCGGCTCCGTTCTCACTGCTGTCTCAACGTAGTAGAGTGGACTTCGGAGGCTCCCCTCCAAGCTGGATTGCGGAAATCGATCGAAATAATACTGCAGCGTTCCGACCAGCTCTCCCCGAGCACCTTCTACCCGCCCATTTACCTGGCAGCGGCGCATGAATATCGGCTGGCCGGCGCGGATTGCAATACACGTCAATGCGCCTCCAGCATGATGCACAAAGAATGCTTCGGGGCCAAACTGCATCGTCCTCCGAAAAATCTCGAACAGTTGGAGCGTTTCAAAACCGATTGAAGCCGCGAGCACATTTGCGCCAGCCAGCATCGAGGCGTACTGCATAAACACCGCTTCATCAAGGCAAGCGGCCAGCACAGTTAACGATGCCCCTCCTGAATAGACCCGATACAATAAGCGTTCGTTCCCTGTCTGGCCATGAATCTCTTGCCGAATGCGCCAACGAATGAGTGCCTCTCGCTCACCGGCCTTCACAGGCAACGTTTCAAAGCTCCATAACCCCATCGTCGCGATTTCATCCGGAAGGCTAACCGCAACAGCACGATCACGCCCAGGCCCCACTAAAGCTCGAAGCTCATCCCCCAGCAATTCAGTGCTGCCAATGTTAAGACCTGTGGCGGCTGGCGCTAGTATTCCTGGCGCCAATGCCCGCTGATCTGCACTGGACACAACGCTCTGACAAAAAGGACGCCGCTTGACCCGAACCATGCTGAGGGCATTGGCTCGTAGACTAAGGCCTATCACCGGCCGATGAATCGGAAATAGGGTTTCAATCACAGCTTACCCAACATAGGTCATGCGATTAACCTCTTTGAGCGTCGTCTCTCCAGCCAGAATCTTTTCGATTCCAGCCTGGCGAAGTGTCGTCATGCCACCTACCTCTGCTGCTCGTCGGATCTCCGACGGCGGCCGCTTGTCCAGAATCAGGTCTTTAATAGCGTCTGATACCGGAAGAAATTCTGTGATCCCTACACGACCTCGATAACCGAGGTGATGGCACTCCGGACATCCCTTGCTGTCATACAGGAGGTGCCCAGAGAAAAGCGTGGGGTCGTAGCCGAGCTGTTCACATTGTGCCAGGCTCACTTCAACCGGCACCTTGCAACTCCGGCAGAGAGAACGCACCAGCCGCTGCGCCATAATGCAATGCAGCGACGACACAAAGTTGTATGGCTCAATGCCCATATTGACAAACCGTCCAATCACATCAAACGCATTGTTCGCATGCACCGTTGAGAACACTAAGTGACCGGTCAGCGCCGACTGAATCGCAATTTGGGCGGTCTCAACATCACGTATCTCTCCCACCATAATTTTGTCGGGGTCATGCCTTAGAATCGACCTGAGCCCTCTCGCAAATGTCAATCCCTTCTTTTCATTAACCGGAATCTGCACTACCCCTTTCAGTTGGTATTCGACCGGATCTTCGATCGTAATGACTTTGTCCTCTTTCGTATTCACCTCGTTCAACGCCGCATACAATGTCGTCGTCTTTCCGCTGCCTGTCGGCCCTGTTACGAGCACTAGACCATAGGAAGCCGTGATGGCTCGACGAAACTTCACCAGATCCTCAGGCCTGAGGCCCAGTGATTCGAGGTGCAACCCCTCCTTGCTCGATGTAAATTCTTCCCGCGCAAGAATGCGAATAACGACGGATTCGCCGAACACACTAGGAATCACCGAAACACGAAAATCAATCGTGCGCCGTTCGATACGCAGTTTAAACCGGCCATCCTGAGGTATGCGCCGTTCGGCGATATCCAGCTCCGCCATCACCTTGATCCGAGAAACCAACGCATTATGGAAACGAACGTCCACTGGATCCATGGCCAAATACAACATGCCATCGATTCGATATTTGACCTCCGTCATTCCATCGGCTGGCTCGATATGAATATCGCTGGCCCGCTTCTGCAACGCATTCAGCACAATCGTATCGATCAACTGCACCACCGGACTCTGGTCGCGCTGGATTTTGTCAATCGATAACACTTCTTCGCCCTGCTCGTTCTCCTGCACAAGCACAGGACGAAACTCTTCTTTGACACGCGCAACAAATTGGCCGCCGCGCTGCCCTTCTTGCACTGCATCGAGAATCGCAGAACGGGGCGCCACCACCAGCGCCAGCTCCCTGCCAAGCAAGCGCTCAAGACTATCCAGCGCAGGCACGTCCTGCGGGTCGGCAATCGCAATCGTCAGGCAGCGATCGCGCAAATGAAGCGGCGCAAAGACATAGCGAATCATCCATTCGGGAAGAATGTCCGAATAGGTCTCGAAGTCCACCCTGAAGCCTTCGAGCAGATGAAGCGGCAATCCGTACTGAATGGCCAGCAACTCAGCTAGCTGCACATCCGACAAGAAGCCTTCCTTTATGAAAGCTGCCTGCAGCCGATGCTGGGAGATTCTCTCCTCGCCGGCAATCGATTGGAGCTGGAACTCAGTCACGATCCCACGTTCGACCGCTAACTGGGAAAACGCTATTCGCTTATACAAAGCTTGCACACATCCTCCGTTAAACAGCCCGAATGCCCCTACGCCGCGGGCGGCTAATTGGAAATTCTTGCCGGCACGCGCAACTGCTGCCCACTCTTAATCACATCGCGCACAAGCTCGTTTGCAGCTTTAATTTGATTGATCGTTGTTCCATGCTCACGCGCCAGATCCCACAATGTCTGCCCTGGTTTCACCGTTACTAAAATCCACTCCTGGTCGATCGTAACCGTGCCTGCAAGATAGGCCGCGGTAGCCAGGCCTGTGGTATTCGCCACAGACGCAACCGAACGCCCATTCCCGGCGTCATCTGCCGCCATAACAGCGTCTACGGCGGAATCTTTCGGCACAGCGATATTCTGCCGTGGCGGCCGCACCTGTGGCATCCGTTTCTCGTGTGCCATCGCCGCGGCTTTCGCCGGTAGAAATTCTTTCTTGAGTGCCGCCACAGCGTTTTCTAATTCACTCACCCGGATATGCGCCTGCCCCTCCGCCATCTGACTCGCGGATAGCGCCTCGCGGAGAGCCTGCAGTTCGGCCAATTCCCGCTGCATAGCTGACTTTTCACTCTGAAGCCGGTCACGGTCGGCGTTCACACCTGACAGTTCCGTCTGCTGCTTGCCAATAAGATACTGCTGCTGATCGTGGGCTTGCTGCAGCTCACTGGCCCGCAGTCGGATATGCGCCATCTCGCGCCGCAACTCCTCGGCTGCGACCTCTTTCTTTACGGCCGCAATCCGTGCGGCACCCAGATCCGCCCGAAGGTTGACGACCTCTTGTTTGGCATTGCGAATAATCAATTCCACTCGGTTGGATGAAATCGTCGGCTGCGACATCGATTCGACAGGCTGAACCCTGGCAATCTCGCGCTCCATGCATGCAGTACAGAATGCTGCCATCATTATCCCGGCAAGTACATGGACGCTCCAACGTCGAATCCTCATAGCTTTTGACTCCCTGCGCGAAGAGAGACTGACCTCATCGCACCACCACCAGTCCGGACTCCACTGCAACCGACATCGGAACTCCGCCCGGTCCCCTGACAGCCGCAGACTGCACAAGAAGCGGTGAGGTTCCTGCAGCCTTCGCTGCAAACACGAGTTTAGCCACGATGCCTTGTTCCCGCCCACTCAAGCTTCCTTGGCGAAAATGCACGGTAAGTAAACCCGGCGTCGCTCCAGCCACCACCGATAATCCTGCGCCGCCCTCACCTACCGAAACCAAATCGCCTTCGAGGGTTCGAATGAACTCCACCGCCTGCGGATTGAATGCGATGGTGGCAGTGGTATCGACTGAACCGGTTACTCCCCCCATCGTGAGATCGATCTGTACTTCATTGCCCACTGTGGCTATGACTTCAGCAGGGCGCACACTCAAAAACCCCGAACGCAATCCATTCTCCGACTGACTACTCGGGGCCGCGGTGACCGCAGGAGGATGAGGCCCAGGCCGCCCTGTACTTGATGCCCCTGCCTGAGGAATCAGTAACGGCATAGCCGCTTTCCCTAATTCTTTTCCAACTCCGGCGCTCGCCGAAAATCCGATCGGTGTGGCCTGAGCGGCAAAAAGCGGCGCAGTCGAGTAATTCGACTCCGTACCGGACCAGTAGGCTTGTAAATCAGCTTCCGCCCCAGTTAGTCCCCGGATAATATGAGGTGTAATGGTCAGCACCACTTCCGTGCTAACCACATCTTCCGTCCAGGTGGTAAAGAGATATTTGAGATAAGGAATATCGCCCAATATTGGTATGGTCGTGCGAGTCTTGCGGATATCGTCTTGAATCAACCCGCCCAGCACAATGGTTTCATCATCGCGAAGCATTAAGACCGTCTCCGCGGTGCGGGTCCCAAACTTGAACTGTTTGATTTCCGGACTCGCCTGCAACGTCACCTGATCCCCCAATCGCGTGACTTCCACTTTGAGCTTGAGCGTTAATTCGTTGCTCAAATTCATAACGGGTTCAACCGTCAGCTTGACACCAACATCCTTGAACTCAATCGACGTAACCGTCGAAGTGGTTGGAATTGCGCCTGTGGCAGCTTGTCCAGGCAACACGTTCGTCGTCGATAATAGAATCGGCTGCTTATCGCCGACCTGAATGCTGGCCTGCTTATTATTCAGCACGCGTAGTTTCGGAGAGGCCAGCGTTTTGGCATCCGTGTCGTTCTTGAAAAAGTCAAGCAGCACACTGCCAGGTATGGTGAACAGATAGCTGCCGGTACCAATCGACGCAAGCTGCTGATAGGTAAACGGAGTCGGGGCAGTAGACAGCACGCCTTTGCTGGCATCCGGAAAAACACCGGCCCCAGCAGCCTTGGCAAAATTGACTCCATATTTTTGACTTTTTGTCCGATCGACTTCGAGCACTTCGACATCGAGCTGTACTTCCGGATCTTTGCGGTCGATGGATTGCAGCACCCGTTCGGCGAGCTGAAGCTTCGCAGGCTCGTCGCGCATGACGATGGCATTGATTTTCTCATCGACATAGACACGCTTACTTTCAAACATGGCGCGGATAAGGTTGACGGCATCCTTGGCCTTCGCATTCGACAGATAAAAGGTCCGGATCATCAGATCCTGATACTGAGCCAACTTCTGCTTCGTATTGGGAATGATCAGCAGCGTATCTTCCCCGACACGTTGCGCCAATAATCCGTTGGTGTTCAAAATCAAGTTCAACGCATCATCGGCCGGCATGTCCTTGATAAAAATCGTGACCGCATCATCCCGAACTTCCTTGTCGAAGACGACGCTCAGCCCAGACGTTTTCGTCAACACCTCAAAGACTTCTTTGAGCTTGGCGTTCTGAAACCGCAGCGTAATCGGCTGATTGCCCCCGCCACCCCCCTTGCCTGCACGAGCCTGTGCCGTAAGAGCGCCGACGCCCTCAACAGCCTCTTGCAAATCAGGGTCGAGCTCCAAGGCTCGCTCGTATGCCCGCATGGCTTCTTCAGTCCGTCCGCCGCTGCGCAGTTTCTGCGCCATTTGCAGCACATCGCGCGCTTCTTTCATCCGGGCAACATCGCTCAACGCCACATGATACTCACGTGCACCTGGATTGAGCCCCAATGCCGTTTTGAATTCCAGGATAGCTTCGTCAATCTGGCGTTCTCCAAGAACCCGCTGCCCCGCGACGAAATGCATATCTGCCGCCTGCGCCTTGGCGTAATCCAATTGCCGTTGAAGCTCGAAATCAACGGGCGCGAGCTTGAGCGCATCGCGGTAAGCTTTGACGGCGCCATCCCAATCGCCCTGAGCACCCAATTGTTCCGCGACTCGCACTTCCGTGATGCCGCAACCGACGGTCAGCGCAAGAAGGGCACACCCGATCCAGGAATGCGCACGCCGAGAGCACATTGTCATCATCCCGACCGCAACTCGCATTATCGATCCACCTCTCTCCGACACAGGCATCTAGATACCCAAGGCTTCACACACCGACAACCGTCAGACGGGTCGTGCCGTCGAAGCTAATTTGTACGTTGCATTGAGGCTGACGACAATCCCTACAAACGGACTACTTCCTGGAACCCCGATCTAGCGTCATCGCACGCCAGCAACCCTACGTACGTTCTTTCCCCCCCTCCAAAGCACAATTGCGACAGTCCGAACATTCACTCAAAATAGCGACACATCAGATTCATACCGAATTAGTTTGAATGCTACCTTAATAGGACGAACAACGAATGCGAAACAATCTTCTCCTCGCCTTGATTCGGACCTGTGCAGCCATCACCTGCCTTTTCATGTCGCACCTATCGGTGGCTCAGGCCATAACCCTGCCGCCGGGGTTTACGGAGTCCGTTCTCTTCTCCACCGAGCTCGACGTTCCTACTGCGGTGCGTTTCTCGCCGGACGGACGCATCTTCATCATCGAGAAGGATGGGCGCATTAAGGCATTTGAGAATCTGTCCGCTACGACGGCGACGCTGGTCCATGACCTGCGAACCAATGTCAATTCCTTCCTAGATCGTGGAATGATGGGACTCGCGCTTCACCCGAACTTCCCAACGATTCCCTATATCTACGTCCTCTACACCTTCGACAAAGATCCTAGTAACTCCCAGGTGCCGCGTTGGGGAGACGCGTGCCCAGACCCTCCTGGCGCAACGACAGACGGATGTGTCGTAAGCGGTCGCCTATCAAGGATTGAACTTGCTCCAGGCGGCAATGTCTCTACTGGAATCGAGACCGTCCTGGTCGAAGGGTGGGGGCAACAATTTCCAAGTCACTCAATGGACGGCTTGATGTTCGGCCCGGACGGAGCCTTGTACGCCACGGCAGGGGATGGAGCGAACTTCCTGGTGCCAGATTACGGACAGAGTGGGATTCCCAGAAATCCGTTGGGCGATCCGCCGGTTGGTATCGGAGGCATCCAAACCCCACCAAGCGCGGAAGGCGGCGCGACCAGAACACAGAGCCTCCGACGAGTGGCGGGGCCCGCAGTGCTTAATGGGACAATTATTCGGGTGGATCCGGCCACCGGAGCTGGACTTCCTGACAATCCGCTTTTCGCCAACCCTGATGCCAATGCCAAGCGTATCGTGGGCTATGGCTTCCGCAATCCGTTCAGATTTACCATCCGGCCGGGAACCAATGAACTGTGGGTCGGGGATGTCGGCTGGAGCAGTTGGGAGGAAATCAATCGGATTCCAGACCCGTTGAGTCCTACGGTAAAGAATTTTGGCTGGCCCTGCTATGAAGGAAATGCCCCTCAGCCAGGTTACCAATCTCTAGGACTCACGATATGCCAAAATCTCTACAATACGCCGGGAGGACACACCCTCCCCTTCTATCAATACGGCCGCAACGAGCAAGTCGTGCCCGGAGAGGCCTGTCCAACCGGCAACTCCTCCATCACAGGGCTGGCCTTTTACTCGGGCGGTAACTATCCACCGCAATATAACGACGCCCTCTTCTTCGCAGACTCTTCCCGCGGGTGTATTTGGGTAATGCTTAAAGGAACCAATGGGCTGCCCGACCCCGCAACCAGACAGACTTTTGGAGCTGGCGCCAATGCTCCCGTTGATTTGCAAATCGGGCCTGGCGGCGACCTCTTCTATATTGATGTTTTCGGAGCACTCCGGCGAATTCAATACGCCAGCGGCAATCAAGCCCCGACGGCAATCATCCAAGCCAGTGCACTGTCAGGCCCCCTGCCGCTCAACGTGACGTTCGACGGCGCGACCTCCAGCGACCCCAATGCAGGAGATACGCTGACCTACTCATGGGACTTGAACGGAGACAATGTTTTCGATGATGCCGTCTCTGCCCAAGCCTCGTTTCAATTCACGCAAACCAAGCTATACAACGTCAAGCTCAAAGTCACCGATAACCATGGAGCCTCTCACACCGTAAGCCTGTTGATCTCCGCAGGAAACACTCCCCCGACAGCATTTATCGATACCCCCACCAGCGGCACACCGTGGCAGGTCGGACAATCCATCGCCCTCCTCGGGCATGGCACAGACCAGGAAGAAGGCACCCTCCCGGCATCGGCTTTTTCATGGCAGATCATCCTGCATCACTGCCCCTTAGCCTGTCATGAGCACTTCCTTCAATCTCTCTCAGGAGTCACAACGGCATCGTTTCCCGCTCCCGACCATGAATATCCTTCCCATCTAGAAATCAAGCTGACGGTAACTGATGCCTGGGGGCTCAAAGATACCAAGAGCCTGCTGCTCGATCCCCAAACAGTCGCATTGAATTTTCAGACAAGTCCATCAGGATTGCAGTTGGTGATGGGAAGCGACAGTACACTCACTCCCTTTACAAAAACAGTTATCGTTGGATCAAACAATTTAGTGACCGCGCCTTCACCTCAAAACCCGGGTGGCACAACGCTGAACTTCGTATCATGGTCTGACGGGGGCAATCAGTCTCACTCTATCGTCGCAATGGCTCCTGCAACCTATACAGCAACATACACCGTCTCGGGCGACAGCACGCCGCCGACGGCGCCGGCCACTCTCGCGGCCAACGGAATCAGCCGAACCCAGGTCGCTATAAGCTGGCCGGCCGCGACGGACAATATCGGCGTGACCGGTTATGAGCTCGAACGCTGTGCCGGAATCAGTTGTACCGCCTTTGTCCTCGTCGCCACCCCCGCAACCACCAGCTACGGCGACGCGGGTCTGCTGCCCGGCACCACCTATCGCTACAAAGTCCGCGCCCGGGATGCCGTCGGCAATCTCAGCTCCTATGCCCCCATCGCTACGACGGTAACGCTTGCCGGGCCTGGAGATACTTTCGACCGCGTAGACAATCCCAATCTTGGTGCCTTATGGGATCCTTACGTGGGTCTCAGCACGCTGCAAATCGTCGGAAACAGTGTCCGCGCCACCACAGTCAATGCCGACAACATCGAGTCCTATAACGGAACGTCTCTCCCCGAGAACCAATGGAGTCAAGCCACTCTCACCAGATGGAATGGCACGGTCTATCGCAATGCCCATGTCAGCGTCCGGCTCAACGGCAATCCCGCGACCCTCACTGGCTATGCAGGAATAGTGGACTCGACCAATCGGGCCGCGATCGGCAAATGGACCGCCGGTGCCTTCAGCACCCTGGCCACGGTCCCCTACACCCCTGCGGCCGGAGATGTGCTGCGGCTCGAAGTCGAAGGCACAGCCCTCCGCCTTTTTGTAAATAATGTTCACCTGGTGAGTGCCACCGATGCCAGCTATGCCAGCGGGCGTCCCGGCCTCACCATCTATATCAATCCTGGAGGTACAGTTGACCAAGTACAACTGGATGACTTTAGTGCAGGCGAATGGACACCACTCACTCTCTGGGAGAGAGTGGATGACATGGCCCTCAATCAGTCCTTCCAGAATCTTGGACAGAGCATTCTCCTCGTTGGAGACAGCATCACAAATCAAAACCCTCTCACCACACTCTGCGAGCGCCCCATAATTAGAGCTGGTTATCTAGGAGGAACTTGGCATGATGTGCGGCTACGCCAAATCTGGCCGAATATTCATGCCGCAACCGCATTCGTCTTGCTCGGCGCAAACGATGCTTTCTCTTCAGTTCCTCTGGATGCAGCCTGGGTGGCCGAAGTCCAATCGTTTCTGACCATCATTCATCAACAAGCCAGTCAGGTGTACCTGGTACTTCCGCCTCCAGTCTTGCCACCCCTCCCTCCCCTCGCTATCCAAAGGATGCAAGAAATAACCACAATCCTAAGTACTCTTGGCGAGCAAATAGTGGATGCCAGGGGGATTCAAGATCCGCAATACTTTACAGACGGCGTACACCTAAGCGCAGCAGGCTATCTTGTCCTTAATGGCCTGTACGGTTCAGCCGCTTGTCCGATAGAAGACACGACGCCGCCAACGGCCCCGGCGGCGCTGACGGCCACCCCCGTCAGCGAGACGCAGATGACCCTCAGCTGGCCCGCCGCCACCGATAATATGGGCGTCACCGGCTATGACGTCGAACGCTGCT
>JADYYH010000007.1 GCA_020853775.1 Nitrospira sp. | reverse complement strand
GATCCATGCTGTCATAGGTGTAGGTCGTCGGTTGCAGCTTCGCGTCTTGGACGGAGAGTAGATTGCCGTTGAGATCGTAATTGAATCTTGTGATCCCTTGGCGCGCATCAGCGATCTCGGTGACGCGGTTGAGGTTGTCGTAGCGAAATTGCGTTTGCAGTTGCCGCGGGTCCGTGAGATTCACCAGACGACTCACCGCATCATAGACTCGCTGCGTCTGGTTCCCCAGCGGATCGATCGTGGTGATCAAATTGCCGTTGGTATCGTAGGCAAACGTGGTCGGCGGTTCGCTCGCAATCGGCCCTTGGACTGAAGTGGGTTGCCCGAACGCATTGTACGTGATCGTCGTGGTGTGGTTCAGCGGATCTGTGGTGGTCAGCAGATTCCCATTCGCCGGATCGTAGGTAAATTCAGTGACGTGGGTCAGCGCATCGGTGATCTTGGTCACGTGGTTATAGGTTGGATGGTATTCGAATCGTGTGAACTGATTCGTCGGATCGGTCAGCTTGGTGACATTGCCCGCTGCATCGTACTCGAATTTCGTGACCCGTCCGAGCGAATCTGTAGAACTCGCGACTTGATTGGCCGCCGTCAATGTCGTCGTGCTGGTCTGGCCCAGCGCATCGGTGCTGCCGATCGGATACCCCCGCTGGTTGAACCGGGTGGTCGTGCTATTCCCCCGCGGATCGACCACCGTCGTGGCCGTGACCGTGCCGCCGGTGATGGTGTAGCCCGCCTGCACGTGTTCCCAGGAATCAAGGGTGGGGCACGGCACGAAGGGCAGCGTCACCGTGACGCTGGTGCCCGTGAGAGTGGTGCACTTGGGTCCGCTGGACGTCGCGCCGGTGAGCTGATAGCGAAAGCGCCATTCACCCCCATCGGCTTGGATCTGCCGCAGGACCCGGCCACTGGGGCCATAGACGTTCTGCAAGAACGTGATCCCTGTGGGATCGGTGATGGTGGTGAGGCGATTGGCGCTGTCATATTCATAGCGCGTGGTGCCCCCTTCGGGATCAGTGACGGTGGCGAGATTGCCCGCGCCGGCATAGGCATACTGCACCGTGCGCCCAAGCGGATCGGTCACCCGCGTGATACGCCCGGCGCCGTCATAATCAAGCGTGAGTTGGCGACCGTCCGGTCCGGTGATGGCGGTGATCCGTGAGCTGGTCCAGGTCATCGTGATGGCGTTGTTGATCTGATCGATCTGTTGAGTCAAGCCCAACACGTTCGTGCCAAAGACGGAGCTGATCGTCACTCCAAAGACCCAGCGCGTGCCATCTTTCCACCGCAACGTCGGCACGCCGCCAGGCGAGGTCAGCACCGCCCCCTGGAACGCGGCGTCCGTGAGATTGCGATAGGAGCCCTCCGGCTGCTGCGTCAGGACAACCCGCCGGCCATCGCCCATCCGCATGATCCGCTGATGGCCTTCGACGAGCAGGAGGATCTCCTGCGCATGGGTGGTCCCGCGGCCAAAGGGCCCGCCCAATGCGCCGTTCGTCTGGTAGGTCCGCGTGAGCGTGATCGGCAGACGGCCGGGCAGGACCAGATCGGTCTTCGAGACGGTGAGGAGGCCGGTCGCCAGATCGACCGGATCGCCGCCGGTTAACCCAAAAGCACTCCGCCAACCGCCGCCGAACCAGAATTGGCGCACCGCGTCGGTGATCGCGGCGATGTTGATGCCGCAGCAGAAACGAGGCTGGCCATACTGTTTGCCGGTGGCCGGATCGATGTCCGGAACGATTTGACTGCCGTCCTGTGAGACAGTGCCCGTGCCATACTTCGCCCATTGGTTGGGGCGCGAGCCGTCCGGGGCTTCATCGTAGTACCAGAGTTCCGCTTGGGCACCGGGCGGCAAATCCAGATCGTTGGGCAAGGTCACGGGGATCGGCTCGGAGGGGGTGCCACCGCCCGGCTTGCCGAAGTAGTCCATATAGGCCGCCGTGCTGAAGAGTCCGGCAGGCGGAGGCGGTACGGGAATGCGGTCGATCGGCACGCGGCGCACGGAAATCTGGGTATTCGGCTGCCCGTCCCAGCCGATGATCTGGACGCCGGCTGGAATCCGCATCTGGAAGCCGGGCAGCTCCGGATCGGTCACGACCCGCTCGACGCCGCTGTTGGAGATATCCACCAGACCCGTCGTCTTTTGGAAATGCAGATGGGGGACGAAGGTCAAGACATTGGCTTGATTGGCCACGATGGTCACTTTATAGGGAATGATGGGCAGATTGTGTTGCGGGGTCGAGGCCGGGCCGCCGTCGATGAACAGCACCTGATTGGCCCCGACCGGGGGATTCTGCATCAGGAAGTTGCCGCCGTCGTCGGTACTGACTTGCACGGCTCCGATCTTCACAAGAGCCCCTTTGACCGGTTTGTCCTCTTCATCCAGCACGAGCCCGGAGAAGGTGGTCGCGCCCGTGGCCAGCACTTGTACGTTGATCGTGGTGGAGCGGGGGGTGACAACGCCGTTCACCGCGCCAGTCGCCGTGATGGTAAATGGATAGGTGCCCGTTGGGGTCGTGCCGTTCGTCGTGAGGGTCAGGAGGGTACTCTGTCCCGCCGTGAGCGTAGGTGCTGTGAAGGCAGCGGTCATGCCGGTGGGCAGGCCCGTGGCAGAAAGCGTGGCTAGATTCGCGAACCCGCTACTGCCGGTAAGACTCACCGCAAACGAGGCCTGGCCAGTTGATGGAATGGCCAGCGTGGCTGGGAGGACGTTCAGCTGCATGTCCTGCGTCGGAATGACGACGAACTGTCCGGCCGACGTGGCCGTGCCGTCCGGCGTCGTCACCGCGAGCGAGCCGGTCGTGGCGGTGGCCGGTACGACGGCCGTCAGCGTGGTGGCATTCTGCACCGTGAAGCCGGCCGCGGCGATGCCATTGAATGTCACAGAGGAGACATTGATGTAATTGGCGCCGGTGAGCGTCACCGTCGTGCCGGCTCGGCCGTTCGTCGGCGTGAAACTCGTCACGGTCGGTGGAACCAGCACCGTAAAGTTTGTGGCGCTGGTGGCCGTGCCGGCGGCCGTCGTCACCGTGATGGGCCCTGTGGTCGCGCCGCTCGGCATGAGGGCGGTGAGGGTTGTCGCATTGTTGGTGGTGAAGATGGCGGCGACACCGTTGAAGCTGAGGGTTTGTACATTGACGAAATTCGTGCCGGTGACGGTCACGGTGTCACCAACCAAGCCGCTGGTCGGCGTGAAGCCGGCGATGGTGGGCGCCGGGGGTGTGACGGTGACTTGGCTCGCGGCGCTGCCGCCGTTGAGTGTGACGGTCACGGTGGTCGAGCCGGAGGCGACGGCGGTCACGGTGACGGGCACGCCGGTTTGTCCAGCCGTAAAGGGGATTGACGTGAGGACGGTGGCGACGGCGGCATTCGCGCTGCTCACCGCCAACGTCCCAGCGGCGGTCGGAGCCGGTGCGAGCGTGGCCGTCAGCGTGCCGGTAGCCCCGGCATTGAGATTGAACGGGCTCGGTGTAAGCGCGGTCGGTTGGGACCCGGCGCTGGTATCGAGCACGCTGATTGTAATGAAGCTGCCCGGCGCGCTGGTGAGCCGGACCTCCAGCTGATTGCTCGCTTGCAGGGCGACGGTGCGATCGAGCACCGCGACATTTTGGCCGAAGTCGCTGGGGCCGAGGATCTGTGTGCCATTGAGTTGTACGGTCGCGGACGAAATGCGATTGGTGCCGTTCGCATTGCCGTTGACGACATGGAGCGTGTAGGGCGCGGTGGCGCCGGCAGGGAGCGTGAACGTGTCGGTGAATTGATTCGGCGGGCCGGCGGTACGTGTGTACGTCTTCGGGCCGAAGAGCACCGTTTGGGCTTGCACGACCTCCTGGTTGACGAGCACGAACGCCAGACACAGGATCACCACCGCGACCCAACTTCGCCTCGTGGACCGGCCGTTCATGGGAGTCTCTCTTCGATCACGACACACTGTTTTCGATTGCTCCTGGACTTACTGCGCCTCGTTCCGCAGCGCCTCGAAGGCTCTCGCGACTTTCACCTGATCTGCTTGGGACAACTCCGCCACCGGCACCTCTTTCCCCGACTTCGTGATCAAGACAGGCGGCGCACTGGTCCCGACTCCACCGGCAACCATCACGCGCTCGACTTCTTCGCCGTCGATCAACGGGAAGTGCTTCGACAACTGCGGCAACGTGAAGCTCGCATAGGCGTTCAGCAGAGCCGTTTGAGCGAGTGGCAGATTGATCGAGACTGTGGCCGTCGATCCGGTGCTGAATGTCCCGTTCACCGTGGTTGACGTTGCAAATTGGGGAATGAGCACCAGACTGAAGCCGGTGCCCTGCGGAATATTCGAGCCGGTGATGACGACAGGCACCGGATTCGACGTTCCAGGGGGCAAGGCTACATCCGCGGCATTGTAGAGCCCCCCAGGCGTAGAAGGGGCCACCACTCCACCAACCGACGTGATCGCCAGGGTGGGAACATTCACCAGCGCGGGGGTACTTCCGGCCCACACGGGACCGAGCTGGTTGACGTTTGTTCGCACCATTCCTTCGCTCGGCGATGGGGAGTATTGCAAATTTCCACCCAAGGTCTGCGCCTCGACTCGAATGCGCCCAGCTCGGGCACAGCCCGTGCCGCCTTGAACCTCAATACGGCCAGTGCCTTGAACGGTTGGAGCGACCAGTCGAACCGCTCCGCCGCTGCCGGCACCTTTAAACGTGCCGATGCCTTGATCCAGATAACTTAAATAGCCGACACCCCCATTCGCCGACACGACCCCGTTCAATGTAATCTGCGTCGAAGAAGCGAGCACGATGGCCCCACCGCCCCCGGCACCGCTAGCGACAGAGGAAGACGGCGAAGCGCCAACACCCAGCCCGCCCCCGCCAGAACCGCCAAATAGCGGCGTGAGCGACACGAAGGTTGTCGGCATCCCGTAAGTCGCGATCCCACCATCACACAAAAAGGAGGACTGAAAGAACGGGGTCGGGAGGCTCCCGCCTGGTCCCTGTCCACTTGAGGCTGAACTATTGATCAGTCCAGCGATCCCGGATTGACCTCCATTAAACCCGCCGGGTCCACCCAGACGTCCGGGCTGGACTCCTGGCCCACCGGTGCCTCCTTGACCGTCCACGCGGATGTTGCCGCTGATGAGGATAGTTCCTGATGCCAGGAGGGTCACCGGCGTGTTCGCAGCATTCCGCGCGAACGTCACCGTGACACCTGCAGGAATGGTCACTGTCGTGTAGTGCAGAATGCCATCGGGGGGCAACGTCACCGTCGTATTCGCAGCAGGATTCAGCGCCCCGAGGGACTCATTGCTGCCGCTATTGAAGGTCGCCTGACTCAGAGCCGACGAGGGATCGCTTGCGCTTGCCACTATTCCAATGAAACTGAGACCCACGAGTAGTCTGTACGACATCATAGTCGACTCCTTGTTCAATCGCGCGAGGCCCATCGAGCCCCTCCACTTTCCCTCATCTCATCTCGACTCATCTCGACCGCAGCTCCTATGGCATCGAAATGCTCAGCGCTGGGGCCACCACCCCCGTGGGTCCTTGAGGCGCGACCGTCGGAGAAAATGGGCGCACCACGGTAACAAACCCACTGACTCCGGCAAATGACACTCCGGGGCGGACCCCAATAGTGACAGTCTCACTCTGGGCCGTTCCCAGTGGACTGGGTATCGCAAACGTGTACTGACCAACCGGCACAGTCCCTGCCACCGTGAGTGTGATCGGGAGTGAGGAGTCGGTCACCTCGCTCGGCAGCAACGTCGCCGTCAACCCAGCCTGCGTGAACGTCACCCCAGTCGCACTCGAGAGGTGAAAACCTTGAATCGTCACGCGGCTGCTCACACCCTGCGGCACCGCTGTCGGACTCACGCCGGTGATAATCGGCGGCACCAGCACTTTGAATGCCTGCGGGCTTGTGGCGGTGCCAATGGCGTTCGTGACCGTGACGGGCCCCGTCGTGGCGCCGGTCGGCACCGTGACGATCAATGATGAGGAGGTCCCAGATACGACCGTGGCAGGCGTCCCGTTGAACGACACCTGATTGCTTGATGGTGGTGTGGCGAATCCGAACCCGCCGATCTCAACAGGTTTATTCACGAGCGAGCTAGCCGGTGTCATGACGAAGATGCCGATACTCCCGCTCGTCGTGGTGAACCGATCGATCTTCAGGAGATTCCCGACTTCATCATAGTGGTAGACTGCGGCATCGCCCTGGCCGTTGACGACACCCACTAAACGCCCAAGCTCATCGTAGAAATATTGTGCGCGATCGGCGTGGAGCGCGAAAGGCATGCAGAGCAGGAGCGCGCACAACGCGCCGCTCAGCGCTCGCCACCGCAGCCTGGTTCGATCATGCCGGCCGGCGGTCCATGCGAGGCAGCCCGACGATACGCGTGGCTGAAGATTGAGACACTCAGACCGTAGATGGAGCATTGTTCACGCAGGATTGAGGGAGAATTCTCATTGCCACTCGTTCAAAGGCGGTCGAGTCTCCATCGTACTCACACAGCGACACCCGGCCGTTCGCGCGATCCAACACGTGATGGACAAACTCGCCCGGCGTCATGCGCAACGGACCGCCCATCAGTTTGTACCTCTGCTCCCCCTCTTCTTCATCCGGCGTGGCCGCGCTCGGAATCACCGTCAGGATCACGGTCTGATTGGCCGTGATCGCGGACGCCGACCCCTACGCCGGACAGCCTCAGCGCAAGCAGGGTTGCGACGCAGGTGGGGCCGATGGCTCGTCTGCTCATCAAGGGTTCCTCCGAGGGCGATTCCTCGGCAAGGCACACACCGGGTCGATCGCGACGACTACGTAGTGACACCGCACACGTATACAGGAGCGTGCCGAGCTTGCCAATAGGGCCAAACGGCCCGAGCCCACTTGCTTCATGCTGGTTAGCAGGATGGTCAACAAGGCCGGTCAGCGCCGCATCGCGCATTGAAAGCGGACACGGTGCCCTTCCTGAGCCGATAGACCATTCGATATCCTTCCACGAGCAACTCCCGCACCTTCGGATCAGTAGCTTCCGGTACCAGCCGTCCACTTTCGGGGATGCAGTGAGTCGGTCCACCGAAAGAATGAGCCGCTCAATCAATGCAGCAGCATATTCGGGAGAGTCTCGAGCAACGTAGTCTTGGATATTTTCCAAATCTGCGACGGCGGGATCGGTCAATTCCAGGCGGGTCATCTCTTGATGAAGCGTTTCTTGACGTCCTCATGGCTGAGGACCCTGACCTCATCGGCAGCCTTCATGCCGGCCTCCATCTTCTTTCGCACATAGATCTCGTACATGATGTCGTCCCAAGTGGCTTTCTCCAACAGGCTCCTGATCATATGAGGGGCCTGTTTATTGGTTGTCGGCATCGCCTTATCTCCCCAGTGGATATTCCTGCGAATCTAGGCGTACCTTTTCGACTGTTACGGAATGACTGGTGAGGGCACATCCGAAGTTTTTCTAGAGCGACTCAACTTTCCAGGTTCAGGAAATTTCAAACAGGCTGTTCAAAAAGGCTGTCCAGCAAGGCCGCAGGAAGCGCGACGACTCAGGCGTACACGTGGGTACGTCGCAGGGAGGCGTGCGACCGAGAACGAAGCTGACAGTCTTTTTCACCAGCCTGCCCCTGCTAATACGGCATCTCGTCGTCGTCGAACCCAAAATGGTGCCCGATCTCATGCACCACTGTATCGCGCACTTCCTGCACGACTTCTTTCTTGGTGCGACAAAGTCTGAGGATCGGCCCGCGGTAGATAGAGATTTTGGCCGGCAGTTGCCCGCCTGCCTGGAAGAAAGACTCTTTGTCGAGCGAGAGTCCTTGGTAGAGGCCGAGGAGATCTTCGTCTTCTTCCATCTCGAGATCGGCAAGGACCTCGGGAGAGGGCTCGTCTTCCACCACCACGGCGACGTTGGTGATGAGTTTGGCATATTCGTCCGGCAGGCCGTCCAGCGCTTCCTGCACCAGGGCCTGAAACTCAGGCTCAGTGACGGATAATGAAGATCTTCGACGCGTCATAACGACCCACGCCTCGCCCTACCTTCAACGGAATCGGCACCTCAACGCCGAGATTCCTTCGGAAAGCACAGCGTGAGGAGCTCGGCTGTCGTCACCCGCTGGATAGTCGTGGATTCAAAATCTCGGTCGTTCGTCCAAACGACACGCCTCAACGCAAGTCCGAGTGCTAATACGTCTGCGTCGTTGGGATCCCTTCGAGCGAGTTGTCGCTTGGCCTCCGGCAGGGTTGCTCGATAGGTTTTTGGCGAATACACAGTCAGAGGCAATAGATCCAGCGCGTAGAAAAGAAATTCCTGACCGACTCCCAGTTTCGCCGCCAAGCGTGGCACATATCGACGCACTTCCTCGATTACCTTTCCAGGAATCGCAAATTCTCCGATACCCCCTTCGAAGAAAATTCGCTTCGCCTGCCCCCCAACAAGGTGGAAAGGATCGGATTAGCGTCGACGACGAGCTTTTCTGGTCTTTTCGAAGTCGGCAAGTACGGTTTCCTCGGAAAGTCCACGCGCTTTCATGGTGGATCGAATCTCATCAGTCAACGTACTGAACAGATCTTTCCTGATCTCAAGCGGCAGACTATCGCCGGCGGCAGGCAAAAAGAACCCGACAATCTTCCCATGTCTGGTGACAAGAATCGGCTCTTCCTGTTTAAAAAAGCTGGTGGCGTCATCACGGAATTGACGTACCGTCGCGGTCTTCATGTGGTCACTCCTGCGGGCACATTTTCATACAGCATTGGGAACGCGTCAACATCCGGCTAAGGATGGGCGGCGCGCCAGTTATAGCCCACTCCCAGATCGACTTTCAGCGGAACCGAGAGACCCAACGCCGCGCCGGTGGCTTCCATTTCGGCTTTCACAAGCTGTTTCGCCTGTTCCAATTCCTGCTCCGGCACTTCGAAAATCAACTCGTCATGGACTTGGAGGATCATCTTGCAGCGGGGCAGTTCGTTCTGGAGGCGTTGATGAACCTTGATCATAGCCACCTTGATCAGATCGGCGGCCGATCCTTGAATCGGACTATTGACGGCCATGCGCTCACCGACGCCGCGCTGGGATGGATCACCGCTCTGCAATTCCGGGATCGGACGGCGACGGCCGAGGATGGTCGTCGTGTAGCCTTTGGTCTTGCCGTCGTCGATATTGCGGTCCATCAGCGCCCGCACGGCCGCAAACTTCTCGAAGAACGTCTCGATATATTTCTTGGCATCCGCCTGCGGCACACCGATGTTGGATGCGAGGCCGAACGGGCTGATGCCATACACGATGCCGAACACCACGCTTTTCGCCGCGCGCCGCATCTCGCGCGTGACCTCACCGGCGGGCAGATTGAAAATCTCCATGGCCGTGGCCATATGAATATCCTCACCCTTCTCGAAGACCTGCAGCAGGCGGGGGTCTTGCGAGAGGTGCGCTAAAATCCGAGGCTCAACCTGACTGTAGTCGGCACAGAGTAGCTGGTGACCTGGCGGCGCAATGAAGGCCTCGCGAATACGCAGGCCGTAGTCACCCTTGACCGGAATGTTCTGTAGATTTGGATCGGTCGAAGAGAGTCGTCCCGTGGCGGCGACCGTCTGATTGAGCGACGTATGCAGCCGCCTCGTCTCAGGATTGACCAACTGCGGCAAGGCATCCACATAGGTCGATTTGAGCTTAGTTAGCGTTCGATAGCTGAGAATTTGCGCGGGAAGCTCGTGCTGATTTGCCAGTTGCGTGAGCGTGTCTTCATCGGTAGAAAACCCGGTCTTCGTTTTTCGGAGCGGCTTGAGGCCCAACGTCTCGAACAGCACTGTGGCTAACTGCTTCGGCGAACCGATATTGAACTCGCCGCCGCCCAACCGGTAAATCGTCCCGACCATCTGCTCGAGTTCCTGCTCCAGCTCTTTGCTCAGCGCGCGCAGCCCCTCGACGTCGAGCAAAAATCCGTTGCGTTCGATGTCGGCTAACACCGGCACCAGCGGCATTTCCACTTGCTCAAATAACGACAGACTGCCCTGCTCTTTCAGCCGCTCGCGCAACAACGGCGCAACTTTGGCCGTCACTGCCGCTGCTTCGCCCATTCGACGCACGACCTGTTCATCGACATCAAAGAGGGACTGCGCCCCCTTGCCCGTTTCTTCGCTTGCGCCGGTGCCGAGCTGATAACTCAGCAGGTCCATCGCGATCGCTTCCAACGTATGTGCCCGGCGATTGGGATTGAGTAAATAATCGGCGACCATGGTATCGAAGTACGGGCCCGGCATATCGATCCCCTGCCGATGGAACGCCAATAAGGTCGGCTTGAGATCCTGTACCGCCTTCGGCCGGCTCCCATCCCGCACATACGCGGCGAGGGGCTGCGGCCAGTCTTGTGCCTCACCCTGCACGAACGCGGCAGCCCCG
Source organism: Nitrospira sp. (assembly GCA_020853775.1). GTDB lineage: Bacteria > Nitrospirota > Nitrospiria > Nitrospirales > Nitrospiraceae > Nitrospira_A. Next base: position 29,815 of record JADYYH010000007.1, on the reverse strand, counting down.
TCCGCCCAGCCAAACGCGCAACCTCGGATGTTCGCTCGCACGCCGGCCTCACCACTCAACACACAAGCCAGACCCAGCATGGCCTCCGGTTGCCGCCGCTTCAGAAAATCTTCCGCTCCAGCCGGATCATGAATCTGCTCGACCGCAGCGCCTAACCGATTCTGCTCAGGCGTGTCACCCTGAAAGGCCTTGGCCAACGTCATAAATTCCAGCTCACGCAGTAAGCTGACAAGCGCATCCGTCTGCGGCGCCTTCGCTTGAAAATGAGCCGGGGCAAATTCGATCGGACAATCCAACTGGATGGTCGCCAGCTGCCTGCTCATGCGGGCGTTGTCGCCCTGCTCCAGCAGAAGGTTCTTGATTTTGGCCGGCGTCACTTCTTCGACGCGGCGCAATAACTCCTCGATCGTGCCGAACTGCGTGATCAGTTTCACCGCTGTTTTCTCGCCGATCCCCTTAACGCCGGGGATATTGTCACTGGTATCACCCATGAGGCCCATGATCTCGACGACACGGGCCGGCTCCACGCCGAACCGGACCAGCGAATCCGCCTCGCTGAACCACTTATCTTTCACCGGATCGTAAATCCGTGTTTTGGGCGTCAGGAGTTGGAACATATCTTTGTCGCTGGTCACGATCACGACATCGAGGCCTTCGCCTTCCCCTTTGCGCGCCAAGGTGCCGATCAGATCGTCAGCCTCGTACCCAGCCTGGCGAATCACCGGCAGTGACAACGCTTCCACCACGCGATGGATATAGGGGACCTGCGCGCTCATGCCTTGCGGCATGGGTGGCCGTTGCGCCTTGTATTCCTTAAAAGCCTCATGCCGGTGGGTCGGACCCTTTTCATCGAACACCACGGCGACATAATCCGGCCGATGCTCCCGCAGAACTTTCATCAACATGGTGGTGAAGCCATAGACCGCATTGGTCTGCAGGCCCTTGGAATTGTTCAAGGGAGGTAGGGCAAAGAATGCCCGATAGATGTAGGCGCTGCCGTCAATCAGATAGAGCGCAGGCATGATGGCGGATTAGGCACACAGATCATGGATAACTGGCGTAGCCAAGGTCCACGCCAACGGCGTCAGTCGGGAGCGATGATCAGCGGCGGTTTGTCGAACTTGGCTCGCATCGCGTTGATCGTACTCAGGACGGTGGACTGTCCGACGATTTTGGCTTCAATGCGCCGCTTGCCGGGAAACTCAATCAACGACAAGCCGATCAACATCGTGAGAACACCCTGTCCCGGCAGGAAGAGCATGAGAAATCCCGCGAACAGAAAAATCGCGCCCACGACGTTCTTGACCACATGGCCGATCAGACGAAGGATCGGGTGGTGATTCTCCATCCAGGGGCGCGGAATGCGGATATCGAAATAGTCCGCCGGTAACCGCATCAAGATGATGGGAATTGCGATCAGGGTTCCCACGAACATGAACACGGACGAGACAGCGAACCAAATCAGCACGCTCGCCGGCACGTAGGACTCAATCTGCGCCAATATGTCGCTTATCACCGGCGCATCCTAGCATGGGACTTTGCGCGGCGGAAAGGGTTCCGCAGCCAAGCGGGTTTACGTTCCCTGCTCTGCCAGCTATAATTCCGCACCATGCTGCCGCCGCGATCCAGCGCCGTCCTGTTGACCATACTCCGCTCCCCGGCTTGCCGACTGGCTATCCTTGGTCTGATCCTGGTACTGAACCCCGGCGGTGTGATCGACCAACAGGCGCAGGCATCCGATGTCGCCGCAGACCCTGACCTACGTATCGACATCACCAAAATCGGGCTCGGCAAAGAAGTCGTCATGACGCAGGGCAACAAAGAGTGGTTCATGCGGGTGGAGGTCACGCCGGAAAATTCCGTCATCGTGCGGCAGGAAAAGCAGGGTGCGCGTTACCTGATCGATGAGAGCGAAATGCACGATCGTGCCATGACGCCCGCCGAGGTGGATGCGGCCATCAGCGACTTTATCAACAGCGTCAAAACCAGACAGAAGGTCAAATAGTTGCAATGGCCGATCAACCCAAATTCGTCGTCTTTGCCCACAACGCGACGTATGACAAGTTGCACCAGGTCGCGACGCTTGGTCTCACCGCCGCGGCCATGGGGAAGGATGTCATCGTGGTGTTATTGTTCTGGACCATCAAGAAACTGGCTGAAGGCAAGATCGACCATATCGACTTTCCTCCTGAATATGCCGCCTCGGCCGAGGAAGTCACCCGCCTCCTCAAAGAAAAGAAGGTCCCCACAATTTCTGAGATGTTTCATGAAGCCCGTCTGGTCGGGAAATTTCGCCTCATCGCCTGCAGCGCGGGGCTCGAATATATGGGAGTTCAAGCGGGTGCCGTCGAACGCAATGTGGATGAAGTGCTCGGCCTTCCCTCCATTCTCTCGCTGACCGCGCAGGCAGAAACCAAACTGTTCATCTAACCCACGGATGACGCGCGAACTCTGGCAGCCTGATGTCCGCGGAGGGATCGTCCTGCTAACGGCTCTTCGTTACGCCGACTCGATCGCAATACTCTGCAATCTTGCATCGGCTACAGAAGGGAGAGACCGGCTGGCAAAGGTTCTGCCCGAAGGGCACGAGCAGATCGTTGAAGGTGATCCAATACTTGGGTGGCAATTTGGCACGTAAGGCCTTTTCCGTCTCGTCCGGAGTGTTGGTTTTCACATAGCCCCACCGGTTGCTGATCCGATGGACATGAATATCGACACAAATCCCCGGTTTCTCATACCCGACCGTCACCACCAGATTGGCCGTCTTCCGACCCACGCCCGGCAACGTCAGTAACTCGTCGATCTGGTCCGGTACTCGGCCGTGGTAACGATCAAGCAATTGCGTGCAAATCTGCAGAATCTGCTTCGCCTTAGTGCGGTAGAACCCAACTGGATAGATCGCTGACTCGATGGCCGATTGGGACAGGCGCTGCATGGTAGCAGGCGTCGAAGCTAACGCGAACAACCGCGCACTGGCTTCAGCGGTGGTCTTATCTTTGGTTCGAAGACTGAGTAAACAGGAGATCAGCACGAGGAAGGGATCGCGACCGGATTCTTTCGCCACGACGCCGACAACCGGATCAGGCCAGCGGGCAATCTCCCGCTTGACCGTTCGGATGACGGCATGAATCTCGTGCGCCTGCATGGAGGTGCCGGAAAGAAGAGTTGAACTGGAATGGTCTAGCTGGTCGGCGGAGGGGAAAACGCCTGACGTCTATTCGGGACGTCTCTTGGCAAGCCACTTCTGGCGGCGGCGTTGGGCCTCTCGCTCTTTCGCCTTCTTGCGGACACTCGGCTTCTCGTAATACCGGCGGCGCTTCAGTTCGCGGAACAATCCTTCGCCCGCCAATTTCTTCTTGGCGACCTTCAGGGCTTTTTCAACATTGTTATTGAAGACCTTAATTTCCATCGTCAGCTACCTTCGACTCTCTTTCAGCGAAGTTTCAGGATATTCAACATGTTTTGTGACCACGAATCGAAGGGCGGAGTGTAGCATAGCGATTTCGCATCCACAAGCATTTGTTCCGCCACGGCAAACCGTTCCCGGATGGACGCAATAAGCTGCTGATTTGGTTGAGCTTTCATGTTTTCTTCGACCATGCTCACGCAGCCGTCGATGACCGCATCAGCCAGCTGAATGCCCATCTTCAGGTCGGGCTGAAGCTCCGGCTTCGCCTGCGCCAAGAGGCCGCGCAGAAGCGGGATCACCTCACAACACAGCTTCACAATTTCCATCGGCGTCTCGATTGCACCCAATAAGCCGGAGGATAGGCGCAGCGCGCGATCAGGATCGTTTGGTGGAAGTTTCCTCGCTTGAAGCACCCGGGCATAGGCATCCCGATCTGCCTGCACGAGCTCGCGAAGGCGCACACCAATCTCGGACAGACGTGTTTCAGCCGCCCGGGCGCGATTCAGTTTCGCCACCATGGTGCCCAACGTCGCCGCGAAAGACGCCGCGAGGGCGCCCACACTGCCCCCCGTCAATCCTTGCTCAGCGGTCACAGCGGCAGCAGATGCAGCGGGCTTCGCGGGCAGCGACGGGAGGTCCTTGGCCGACGACCCGGCCAGCCGCCCGATCGCCGCTCGCGATTCGGCACTGTCCAAGCGCATTTCGAGCACCTGCTTGCCTTCAAATCGATCGAGACGGAGCGCCTGCTGCGCCGTATCAATGAGGCATTGCTCTGGCACCAATCCGACGATTTCCGTCCCCGCCACTTCCACGCCATGGGCTGCGGCTTCTCGCTCCACAGCGGTGAACACCACATGGAGGGACGTTTCTTCATAGTTCGTCAGATTCATCGAAACCTGGACAAGCCCCTGGCTCTTCAATTCCACGCCGATCGCTTTCACCCACGGAAGCCCTCCGCTCGACTGCCGAACGGCCTTCGCAATCGCTTTGGCAACCGACAAGTCCGCCCGTTTCAGATTTACGTTAAAAGCAATGAGGGGCCAGCGTGCGCCCACCACTGTGGCTCCGGCAGTATGATGGAGTTGCTTCGGGCCGAAGTCGGGCACCCAGCCCGCATCGGCGGCCATCCGGTCCGCCAATCCCTTCAGTCCGCCTTTTCGAATCCATTCCAATTGAACGCGCTCAGGCCTCGCCGCCGCCTGTTCGTACAGAAAGACCGGGATCTTCAATTCATTCCCGATACGCTGGCCGACCATGCGAGCCAGTTGCACACAATCCTGCATACTGACGCCACGAATCGGCACAAACGGCATCACATCCGTCGCGCCCACACGCGGATGTTCCCCCTGATGGCTTCGGAGATCGATCAGCTGAGCAGCCAGCCGCGCCATCTGAAAGGCCACCTCGGCGACAGCATAGGGCCGTCCGGCGAAGGTGACCACCGAGCGATGGTGATCCGCGTCGTGTGACTCATCCAGCAAGGCCACGCCGGGAACGGATCGAACCAGAGCGACTAACGCCTGGATGACATCGGGGTTCCGGCCCTCACTGAAATTCGGCACGCATTCAACAATCTGACTCACGGCATTCTTTCTTCCGCGCGTGTACGCGCACCCGCTACCCGGACGAGTCTCAGGCAAGAAAAAAGCCGGGGGCAGGCGACTCTACCCTCCGGCTTCGCAGAAACATGACGGCTTCGCATCCGCGTGCCTGTCGCTACATACTACTTGGCCTTTTTGACGAAGGCCTTGTAAATTCGCTTGGAGGAACTTTGCTCCTCTTCCAGACCCACCATTTCATGACCGGTCGTTTCACACCAGGCCGGCATATCTTTCTTGATGCCCTCGTCGTCCGAGACGACTTCCAGCACCTGCCCCATGGTCAGTTCTTTGATCTTCTTCGAGGTCAAAATAATCGGCATCGGGCAGAAATACCCCAACGTATCGAGCTTCACATCAGCCTGTATCATGCCCTCTCCTCAGCCCTGCTTAGATAAACAGATTGACACTGCCCTGCTTGGCTTCCGCCAGGTAGGTGGTGACCCCGGCAAATTGGTCAATGCCGTCGATCAACGTGTCTTTCGTAATCCCCATCAAGCCCATCGTCGTAGTGCAGGCAATAAAGCGCACATCGAGATCCAGCGCCATCTGCATCAGCTCCGGCACGCCGGGCATACGATTTTGCTTCATCACGACCTGCATCATCTTCGTACCCAGCCCCCAAAAATGAAAACGGGACAGGGGCAACGTATCGGCTCCGCCTTTGTTCAAGAAGCCGAACATCCGACGCAGCCAATCAGAGGCCGAACTGCTCGCCCCCTTTTTGCGAATCGTATTGAGTCCCCAGAAGGTAAAAAATACCGTCACGCGCATCCCCATCGCGGCAGCGCCCGTCGCGATGATAAACGCCGCCATCGCCTTGTCGAGATCCCCGCTGAGCAGCACGATCGTCACGCGGTCGGCCTTCGAATCGCGGAGTTCCGCCAGGGCGGCTGTGGGCTCGATTTGTGCGGTCGTCATGGCTTACCTCGCATTTCTGGGCACAAACGGCAGGATTCGTGTCAAAAGTGACTATAGTCCCCACGTCTTTTTTTTGTCAAGAAATGCAGGGCCGCGACGGCGCTCATCCGCGCTCGCGATGCAGCACTACAGCCTTCGCGTCAACGATCCATTGCTTGACCTGTTGCAGACCCGCCGTTATAGTCCACTCGTCCGCTGAGCCCCTTGTCATATCCCGGTAAGCCATGAGCACAGACCTCATCACCGAACTCAAACCCACAAAGAGTGCGCCGCTGTTCGGCTTCTGGTATCCCGCTGCCACCAGCAGCTCCCTGGCCGTCGGGCAGATGCACACGCAAGTGATGTTGGGATTACCCATGCTCATCTGCCGTGACCGCCAGGGCCAGGTCGCGGCGATGCGGGATATCTGTCCGCATCGCGGGATGCCGCTGTCGTTCGGCCATTTTGACGGAGAGCGCGTCGAATGCGCGTACCATGGCTGGCAATTCGATACGGGCGGCCGCTGCCGTCATATCCCCGCTTTAGTTCAGGGATCCGCACTTCAACCGGAGAAGATCGGCATCACGTCGTACCCCTGCCAAGATCAGGATGGATACGTGTGGGTCTTTCTTCCCGATCCGCAACAGGCCAATCAACCGGTGCCTGATCTCCCGCGTCTGCCGTTGCCCTCCGCGCCGTATCGCATGGTGCAGATCTCTACCATCCTTGATTGCACGATTGATGACGGCATCGTGGGCCTGATGGATCCGGCTCACGGCCCCTTCGTCCATCAAAGCTCCTGGTGGCGGACGCAGGCCAGCATGCATGACAAGGCCAAGACCTTCGAACCTATCCCCAACGGATTTCGCATGGTGCCCCACGCACCCTCAAAAAACAGCGGTCCCTACAAATTGCTGAATAAACTCTACGGCGGCCCGCTGACCACGACGATCGACTTCGTGCTGCCCAACCAGCGGTTTGAGTTCGTGCAGTGCGGATCGATGTTCGTCTCCTCGCGCGCGACCGTGACGCCGGTCGGTGAGCAGCAATGCCGGATCGATTTCACCGCCGCCTGGAACATTCTTCCCTGGCTCCCGTTCGCCAAGCCCCTGTTCCGCTATTTCGCTAATATTTTTATGAAGCAGGATAAACAGGCCATGGAGCGGCAGGCCGTCGGACTGAAGTACAAACCGGCGCTGATGCTGATCGACGACGCCGACACTCCGGCCAAGTGGTACTACAAGCTAAAGGCGGCCCACCTCGCATCCGTGCAAAGCGGACGTCCGTTGGACCATCCGCTCAAAGGCCCCGTCACATTGCGATGGAGAAGTTAGTCGCAGGCCCTAGGTAAGTTGATGACTCGTGCCATGGTTGGGTTCGTTCAACAGCGCCATGGCCCGACGAATTTGCTCGCGGGATCCGAGCAACGTCACGACGTCGCCGGCTTGTAGCCGGACGGTTTCGGACGGGTTGGACTGAGTGACCTGACTACGAGTCCAGGCAATCACCGAGGCGCCGGTTCGCGGACGAATCGATAATTCCGTCAGCGATTTGCCCACCGCGGGCGCATCTTCATCAACCCGGCAGGTTTCCACTTCGACATCGGTCAACGTTCCCCCGCGCAAATGATGCGCCAGCTCCGGCATCTCGCTGCGACGCAGGAGAGCATACCCCTCCCGCCTGATTTGCTCCGCTTTTCGCGCTACGAACTCCTGCGGGAGACAATAGGTGCGGAGCACGAGGGCAAAAATTTCAATCGACGTCTCGAACTCCTCGGGCACCACATCATCCGCCCCCAGCTGATGCAACTCTTCCAGCTCACGCAGGTATCGAGTCCGCACCACGATGTGGAGCTTCGCGTTGAGCCCCTTCGCGACTTTCACAGTTCTTCTGGCCGTAAAGGGATCGGAGAGTGCGATCACGAGCACCTTCGCGTCCTCGATTTTCATGTGGCGAAGGACATTGGCGTTCGAGCCGTCGCCATAATAGATCGGCACGCCATGGCGCGACTCCCGGCGCACGGTTTCACCGTCCAGATCAAGAGCGACATGGGGAATTTCGGTTTCGCTTAACACGCGGGCCAAATTGCGGCCGTTGAGCCCGTATCCCACGATGATCACATGGTCCTTAATCCGGACCTGCGTCCCCTCCAATTGCTCGACATGCGCCACCGTGCGCGTGGGCATCCAGCCCCGGACCCGTTGCAGGGCCTCGATGCGCCGACCAAGGTGAGGCGACCATTGCATCACAAACGGCGTGACCACCATCGTCAGCACGGACACCGCGAGAAACAACTGATAGTGATCCCCCATGAACAACCCGGCATCCTGCCCCTGCTGCGCGAGGATAAAGCTGAATTCGCCGACCTGCGCAAGGGCCACCCCGACCAGCACCGCCGACCGGGGGGGAGCTCCAGACGCGACCATTGCTCCAGCCCCGGTGAGCAGCTTCCCGACAATGACAGCCAGCAGAAGCCCCAACACAATGAACGGATGGTCCAGCACCACCCGCAAATCCATCAGGACCCCGATCGACACGAAAAACAAACTATTAAAACTATCGCGGAACGGCAGCACTTCGGCCAGCGCCTGGTGGCTATACTCCGATTCGGACATCACCAAGCCCGCGATGAATGCGCCCAAGGCCAGCGACAACCCACCCAACGACGTCAGCCAGGCAATTCCGAGACAGAGCACGATGATCGAGAGCAGGAAGAGCTCCCGGCTTCGACTCCGCACGATATGCCGCAACAATCGTGGCACAAGATACCAGGCCGCGGCGACGATCAAGACCACCACAACCGCCGCCTTGAGCAACGTCAGCAACACCATTCCCATGGCACTCCCGCTGGGCGTCGCCAGGATGGGGGTGATGAGCATCATCGGCACGACAGCCAGGTCCTGGAAAATCAAAATGGCCACGGTGGCGCGCCCGTGAAACGAATCACTCTCGCCCTGCTCGGATAGGGCCTTGAGCACAATGGCCGTGCTGCTGAGCGATAACAGGAAGCCCCAGAAAATGCCCTGCTGATAGGAGAGCCCCACGGCTAGCGCTCCGAGCAAGGCCAGGATGAGCACCCCTCCGGTTTGCACGGGCGCGGCCACGGCGAGAATGCGGCGGGCTGAAGCGAAATGTGCAGAGGAAAACTCCATTCCGATCGTGAAGAGCAACAAGACGATGCCGATTTCAGCCAGCACCTGCACTTGAGACACATCGGGAATGAGGTGCAGTCCGTGCGGGCCGATCAGGGCCCCGGCAACCAGAAATCCGGCAATCGATGGCAACCGGAACTGGTGAAACACGAAGACCACTGCGGTGGATACCGCATAGATCACCAACAGATCGCCGAGAACCGCGTAATCACTCATAGAGCCACAAGATTTGGAATGTCAGTTTAAATCGGAGGTTGGACGCATTCGTGACGCAGCATACCGTAGGGATCTCAATGGAACAAGGAGTTCTGCTTGTCCCGCACCGGGAAACTCGGCTAGGGTAATGCGCCTAGCCGCATATTCGATAGACGTTACGGGGGAATCTCTGCGCGCGATTATTTTCGACTTCAACGGCGTCATCGCCGACGACGAGACACCCCACCTGCAATGTTTTCAGCAGGCGCTGAACGAGGCCGGACTCGCCTTGAGCAAGGAGGAGTATTACGGAACCTACCTCGGCATGGATGAACGGACCTGCGCCGCCGCACTACTCACAAGACGGGATGGCCGGTGCGACCCTTCGATCCATGCCTGCATCGCCGAACGGAAAGCGGCGCTCTTCCACGACCACACCGCGACACACCCGGCTTCCTTGTTTCCCTGGGTGACTGGCTTCGTAAAGCGGGTGGCCGGACCATACCGGCTGGCCATCGCATCCGGCGGCAAAAGAGAACAGATCCGGTCGGCTCTTGCAGGGCATCCCATCGAACCTGCGTTCGAGGTGATTGTCTCTGCCGATGAATGCGGTACCGGCAAACCCGACCCCGCCATTTACGAATATACCCTCCGGCAACTCAATGCCAAGCGGCCCAAGCCGCCCCTCCTACGGGCGAATGAATGCCTGGTGATCGAGGATTCCCGAGCGGGGATTCAGGCAGCATTACGAGCAGGGATGCGCATACTGGCGGTTGCGACCACCTACCCGGCATCAGAGCTGACCGATGCGCACCTGGTCCTCCCGACCCTGGACGGAGTCGACCCCGCAGATCTGGCCCGTCGGCTCTTCCAGCCCCGCTCTACTGAAGACTGCGCAGGATGGGGAAAACAGAGTCGGCAGGATTAGAAAGGAATGCGAATACCCATCTGAAACTCGTTCGGCATCATGCTTTTGCCCATGGAATCGCCGAAGAGATTTTGTTGCGGAACGACCGGCTGGAGGTGCAATGCCCGATCACGCTCGGTGACAAAGCCGCCGCCAAACCCGGCGCCAATATATGGAATCAAGGTTTGCTCACTGACACGCAACCGCCCGCTCAAGACAGGGGACTGACGGAACAGTTCTGATCGCAAATCATTCGGGGAAGATATTTCCCTCTGCGACTGACTCTGCAGAGCCAGAACGGAAGCCTCCGTCAAGGGCGACTCAGCGAAGGCCGCTTCGCCGCAGGTACCCGCCACTAACCAGGCGACAAAGACTGCAGGCATGGGCCACGTCGTCTTCGAGGTGACGCTGAACATATTTCATACTGTACCCCACGTGTCATGCCACAACAAGTAGCCGGAACTGCGTCTGTATGCTCGCCTTCAGAAATTCTCTGATCCTTGAAACTCGCCCGATCATGTGCGTCTGTAGCAGGACGCCAACTTGGCGCAGCAGGATGGACGGAAGATGATCCGAGAAGGCTCGTACGGTGAACCCTCAAGTGAGGACGATCGATCCACTCGGCGGCAGTGCGACCTATCTCGGCTCGCCCCGGCCGCATCACGTCCCGAACGGCATGCCGGGCATTCGAGCAACTACCGCTCTTTATCACAATACGAGACCCGATGGACGTGGAATTTCTCCCACTGCGTCTTACTGTTTCTGTTCAGGAGATAGGCGAACGAGTAACCGTATCGGTGGCGCAGACCATACCTCGCGCATATCCCCGCGCCCCGGCACGTCCGGGTCCCCCTGCTCTTCACCTCCAATGATGACAATCGGGCAAGGAGACTCACGCGGAATGCCATTTCCAATCTGGGCCGATTTATTCGTGACCCCAACATGGCGAAACACATGATCCACCCCGGCAGAACGGGCCATCTGCCAGAGGGGATATTCGAAGTCTCCAACCTGGAGCTTCAATCCAATCTCACGACATGAAGGCTGTTGCACAAGCCTGGCCACCAGCGCAGTATACGGAATGATCAGCCCGCCTCGATTGGCGAACATTTGCTCGATCCTAGTCCGGTCGAAAATACTGGGGGCATAGGTGGTGGAGATCAAAGGCCTAAGCTGATTCAGAGTAATCCACGGGACCGCCCCAAGCGTGAGAACCAGCACGACCAACCCAGTCACAATACGGAGATACAGACTGCTCCAGACTATTGCCAGAATGCCGGAAAGAATCGCCAATACGTCGACAACCCAAATCCCCACACGCAGCGAACCCGAGTGAATGGCGCCGCCGGCGCCAAAGAGACTTGCGATAACCCATTCGTTCAAGACTAAACCGCCCGCGATGAGACTGGCCCCGACAAGCACCGCCACATTTTTCCAATACACTATACTCACATTCAGCGACTCAAACTGGCGAGGTGCGAGCAACCACCCAACCATTGGGGCGGCTAATAGGAAGAGTGGTGTGTGAAGCCGACTGTTAAAAGGAGCCCATTTGAGAGCGAGACAAAAACAAAGACCGCTCAGCAAGAGAAGCAGTGCGAAAGGCCTCAATCTTCTCCCACCATGTGTCATGAGCGCACAAGTGACCGCAACAATCGACAACACCAACACCATGCCGTTCCCTGCATAGTCTTCATGGGTCAGGTACTCTGGCCCGGGCACGATCTGGCTTCGCGCCACAAAAGTCAGTAAAGGTTCATTGGTGCGAATTCCAAGCATTCCGTGAATCTTCTGCACCCCAGCTTCGATGGAGGCATTCACTCGGGAAGAAGGGGTTCCAAGGTGCAGCGCCACATTCCGCACGACATTCGACAGGGTTTCTGGCACACCGAACGATTCGTTTTGGTACTGTCTCAGCCATTCAGGGTCGCCGAGTGGATGCTGCCACAGGCCAAAATTTCTACTCCAATGCCCAAGATTCAGTAGGAAGACCGCGAGCACGAGCACGCCTGCTAACCGAACTCCTTGCCTTAGACCATATTGCTTCAGAACCGTGATCACGGAATACGCCACGAAGGGAAAGAGAATCGGGTAGGCGGTTCCCTTCGTCGCGACCGCGAGCGCGACGGATAACGGGAAGTATATTTCGCGTGTCCCGCCCGCCGTGACCCGGCGTTCAAACACAAAATAGACGGCTGCAATCACAAACAACCCACAGACAACATCATTCTGAGTCGAGCTCGACTGCAGAATAATCATGGGCATGGAGGCCACCACGAGAGCTGCCAGGCTTTGCGCGAAAAGGGAACCACCCAGAAGGCGGAGCAGAATCGAGACGCCCACCATCGATCCCACAAATGCGAACCACTGCACTGAATTGGCGAAACGATCTGAGCCGAACCCCAATGTTTGAAATTGCAGAATGGCAAATTCCGCCCAGGGATTGAGATAGAGTTGCCACACCACATTGGTCGGATAATGCGCCACGCTGGCATTTGCACGCCAATGCTCCACTCGGCTCATGTGATAGGTCATGGAATCCCAATTGTTGGGAGGAGCGATCAGTCCGATGGTTGCGGTTGTGAGTGCAATCATGACCGCAGGAATACGCGGGACGATCCACCAGCCTTCAGCAGGAAGCGCAAAGATCCTCTTTGCGACAGCAATAAGCCGGTCTCCATCTTCAACAAGGTGGCGCCGGATGACATACCGCGAGGTCGCAATGACAAGAATCCATGCCAGCTCGAGCGTTGAGGGACGGAGGCGGAAAATGCAGAGAGCAATTCCGTCACCAGCAGCGTCGCGGTGGCCCACCACAGCGCCGCCTTAAGAAACCCGACCCGCCAGTCTTCTCTCTCAGAGAGAACCCTCAGGCACCACAGGCATAAAAAGGCGAGGACCGGCAGCAACATTAAGCACGGATAGATCGGTTTGAAGAACTGATCTATCATGTGTCTTTTCTCGGCAGGACATAGATAGCAGCACGTTCACCGCGCACCCTACTTCATAATTCTCCTTCTGAGAAGTGATATTACATACAACTATTTCATTCGTCGGATGCGGGAACCCACCGACTTTCGGCCAAGAGCCGGCGGCTCCAAACAGCAGTTCAAATTTCCGGTGTTGCGAGGCTCCCGCGTAATCGAGAAGGCGCCGGTTGCAGTGTACTTGCTGCGGGGGTTTTAGCAGCCTGACGGCCATTCCATCGCCGGCAGTTCTGGGGCGGCGACGTCTGTTAGTCGAGCGTGCGAGACACGCACCGAAAGCCGATGGTTGCGCAGCGATCCAGCCCCGGCCACATGAGCAGAAACTTGGCGGCAAAATCGGTCGGTTGCGGGCCGCCATCCATGTACCAATGGGAACCCTGCGCGCGATAATAAGATCCTCCGCGAATCATGCAGAAACGCGTTCGTCCATCCGTGCGTTCGCTCTCCGTCCATTCCCATACATTGCCGCACATGTCGTAACATCCGAACGGCGATCGTCCGGAGGGAAATGCTGTGACACTCGTGGTGCCTCCGGTTTCTCCACCATTGCATCGTCCCGGCTCCATGGTGTCCCCCCATGGATACGTCCAGGCCGTCTGCCCCTGGGCCGCATATTGCCACTGTTCTTCGGTGGGGATCACCTTACCGGCCCATTGCGCATAGGCTCGTGCATCATCCAAGCAGACGTACACAACAGGATGGTCTTCCTTGCCGGCAGGCGGTTTCCCGCCAATCCAATGTCGAAGGAAATTCGTGGAGAAGCGCGGTTCGTACTGCGTGGCAAGAAGAAACTCCGCATACTGAGCATTGGTCACCGGCGCGACATCGATGGCATACGCGGGAAGTGCGAGCGTGCGTTCGAACGTCCGGGGCTTATGGAAATTCCCATAGAGTTCATCATGGTCCATTTCATTTCCATAGAACCCGCATTCTCTCGTCTTCAATTGCATGCGTAAGGTCACGCGCGCCGAGGGAATCTTCATCATGTTGTGATGGTGAGCATGAATCTGCCCGGCAATTTCCGGGGGTTGCTCACGTACAAGGACGGGACGCGTGGGAAACTCTGTGGACATGGCTCCACGATGGTAAAGGCCTCGCTGCGTCGCCAAAAATTGAGGGAAGTCGGTGCCCAATGAGGCAGAAGGTCCAGCCACGAATCCACCAATTCCACGAGGCGCGAGCATGCCTTGGAGGCACACCATTCCTTCTTGCAGACGTGGGGACAAGGCTTGTCCGGCACAGATATCGTAGTAGGTCGTATCCCTTGCAGCCGGCACCTTCAGCAGCAGCCCTGAAACGGGGGTGTCCGCGCGATTCACCAACGTCCATAATCTGATGCCCGCTCCCTCCCAGAGCGTGGCATACACATTCGCGGACTCTGTGTGAACAAGCGGCGTCCATCCTTCACCTGAGAAGAGAGCGGCAAAGCGTCGTTGAATCGGCAACATGGTGCGCAACGTCGAACGATCCCGCACCGACCAGCCGACCCACGAACCAAACACGTTTTCCCACACCACCATCCCGCTCCCGTTCATCCAGGCGATATGGAGCTGTTCGGAACGGTCCCGTCTCCACCGAGCCGTCTGATGCATCATATGACGACGCTCAAACCACTTGTTTCTAAGAATCCCCGGGGCTGTGCTGTCTTCGAAATACTGGGCCCATGACATCTGATGATCGTGGATGTGTTCAAGCGGAAGCACCCCTTCGCCTTCGATCACCAGCCCCGGACGGATCCTGTCGAGGACGGCGCGAAGCCCCTCAGGAGCCTGAGGCATCGTATCGAGATAGACACCGTCCGCTTCAACGGCGCGTACCACATCGCCCAACGCGTCCACATCCGCGACAGCCTCGCGGCGAGTACCCACATCCCAAGGTTTGTACACGATCAGTGCGCGAACGCCTCGATGACGACACTGCCGCACAACCTCACGCAACCCGTTCAGGCCTCCGGGCATGTCACGATAAAAGTCGAATTGATTGCGGTCGTCCACTCCAAGTCTGGGATACGCATGCCAGAGAAGAAGATTGTCAAAGCCGCCGAAATCTTTCTCAGCCGCATCAAGGAACTCGTCTGTCTTGAATCGTCCCGCCTGTTGATCGTAGAAGTCGGCATCGCACAGCATGAGAAAACAACTTGAAACGCTCGAACGCATCCATTGCGCCGGCTCTTCGCCATATCGTGCATCGCTATACCGTGAGGACCGGCGGGCCTGCTCGCGCCATTCAGCCAAGTCTTGCCGAAACCTCGGCCATAATTTTGGTGCAGAGGGTGCGTGGATTAACGGCTGGGTGAGGTCAAATTTCGACTCGACCGCCAATTGGGCGACTGACCTGGAGGAACGCCCGGTGTATAACCATGCCCCAAGCCCTAGTAAGGATTTCAAGAATTGGCGGCGGGAAAATGTCAGGGAGAAACGCATGTGAATAGTTCTCTTCGCGGCGGTCTATTCTCCTACTACTCCGTACTAGCTGCCCACAAAGACCGGCTCCGTGGTAAACCGTTGGTCGAACATCCGAGAGATGCATGAACCACATGCCAACACTTATATTTTGTAGTACTCGCGGTACCACTGCACGAAGCGGGCGATGCCGGTTTCGATCGACGTGGCCGGCTTGAAGCCCGTATCCCGCATGAGATCCGCCACATCGGCATAAGTCGACGGCACATCGCCGGCTTGGAGGGGCAAGAGATTTTTTTCAGCCTTCTTGCCCAGTGTCTGTTCAAGCACCTCGATGAATCGCAGGAGATCGACCGGCTGGTTATTGCCGATATTGTAGAGTCGATAGGGCGCCGAACTGCTACCGGGATCGGGCTGATCACTCGACCACTGTGGGTCAACTTGCGCGGGCCGGTCGAGCGTCCGCAACACACCTTCCGCAATATCGTCGACATAGGTAAAGTCGCGCTGCATCTTCCCGTAATTGAACACGTCGATCGGTTTGCCTTCGAGAATCGCCTTGGTGAAGAGGAACAGCGCCATGTCGGGACGGCCCCAAGGCCCGTAGACCGTGAAGAACCGCAACCCGGTGATCGGGAATCGATACAGATGCGCATAACAATGCGCCATCAACTCGTTGGCCTTTTTGGTGGCAGCATAGAGCGACACAGGATGGTCGACATTGTCATGCACCGAAAACGGCATCTTGGTATGGCCACCGTACACCGAACTCGTGGACGCATACACCAGGTGCTCGACCTTGTGATGCCGGCAGCCTTCCAAAATATTGAGAAATCCTTCGATATTACTCGCCGTATAGGCATGGGGATTCACAAGGGAATATCGGACGCCGGCCTGCGCCGCCAAATGCACCACGCGCCGAATGGGTTGCTGTTCGAACAGGGCCGCCATGCCAGGACGGTCGGATACGTCCAGTTTCATGAATTGAAATTGCGGGTGCGTCTGCAGCCGAGCCAGGCGAGCGTCCTTCAGCCGAACGTCGTAATAATCGTTCAGGTTATCCAACCCCAGCACGGAATCCCCGCGATCCAGTAATCGCCTGACCACATGAGACCCGATGAATCCCGCAGCCCCGGTGACCAGTACCCATCCCTTCGCAGCCCCCATAGCGATGCTTCCCTTCCTGAGATTATCTGGCCCGCTTCATAAATGCCGGTTCGCCATGATCGAGCCGGTACAGTGGCATGGGCGACAGGGTCTCGCCCGCGGACGAGACCTGGACCGATCCATCCTCGGCCATACGGAATCGATCCAACGCCTGAGCGCGATGATACCGGCAATTGTGCTGTGTCAGAAGATCTTTGAGTTTTTCCGGCGGCTCCCAGTTGGCGGTCAGCAATGCGGTGCGCGCGGGATTGCGATGACTGAACATGAACGACAAATGGTCCGGGTACCAATCGGCGCCGCCGGTGGCGTAGGAGACGAACAATTGCGCCTGCGCGGTGGCGCATAACTCACTCAAGTAACTATTGGTGAGATATCCATTTTCGCCCACCTCGAGCCAGAGGCCGGGATGAGACAGGGGCGCATGGGCGGCATAACTGCGAATTTCTTGCAGCTGCTGCTGCGAAGCCAGCACTAAGGAGATCGGACCATATTTCTGGACCAACTGCTGAATGACGCCCTCCTTGATCGCCGACCGCCCGTTGTTTGTCGGCCCACTATCGGCATGCACCAGCACATTCTGTCCACGATCGGTCACGAGATAACAATTGCGCGGCATCTCGAGGTCGCAGGGATCTTCACCGTAGAACGGCACGGAGACCACGGCACCGCCCTCGAAATTCCAGGTCTCGCCATGCGCGAGCTCGATGATATGGGTGAAGCCCAATTCCCGCAGCAACGGAAGATAGTCGTAGAAAAACTTCTTTCGGTTCCGCCGGCTCGGAATGACGATCGGGACATCCTTCGGCACATGCAGCAGCGTCCTGGGATCGACGTGGTCATCATGATCATGGGTCAAAAAAATCGCCGCCGGCTTTGGCAGCAAGGATCCCCACAGGCTCGGCACATTCGATTCCGCAAACCAGGGGAGCAGCCAGGGATCGAACAGCAGGAACTGATCGCGCTGCCGATACATGAGCGCCGCATGCCCCAGATGAATCGTGTCCCGATCCGCGGTATGCTGTAACCAGTGGTTGCGAATCGAGGGGTTCGGAGCCGGCGCCAGGCATTCGTATTGAAGAAACATTTCCATCAACTGAGTGAGCAGCCGTTCGCCGTCCCGACCGGCAGTGGCGACGATGGTCTGAATGGCGCCAGCCTGCTGCGTGCCGTCCAGCATGCCCAGCAATTTTCCAACCAACGGTCCCATTGGGCGGTCAAAAGCAACCGGAATGGCCTGGCGTTTTACCGCATTAAAGATGCGCAGCCCGGTATTCACCACCGTGGCGGATTTCGTCGCGTCGAACGGATGCGACCAGACAAATTGTCCGTCGGGCTGGCGCCGCGCCGTGATGTGCTGGCTGAGCTGCCGGCGGGAATTCACCAGTTCGGCATAGGCATCTTCAAGTCGAATTCTAGTCTGGGGATCACCGAGTGTCGAACGCCGTGAAAACACGTCACTGATCGCGGTTTCCACGCAGGCGAGAAACAGGCTGTGCGCCTCGTGCAAGCTGGCCACGACCTCCGGGGCCACGCCACCGATAAACGGAAACGGCCCGGGCGGTTGATTGCTCTCGAGCTGCACCCAGACCCAAGGGGCCAGACCCACATACTGATCGCGTGACAGGGTGTTCCAGATTCCCATGATCGTCGGGTGCGGGGAGGCTTACAGTTTTAGTTCCATCCGGCTGAGTGTCGGTTCGTACAAGGCTTGAATCACGTTGCCGTCCGGATCGGTGAAATAAAAGGAGTAGCTGCCGTCACGATGTTGTTTGGGCGGCTTGGCGATGGTGGCTCCGAACTGGGCCGCATCCTGCTGCACGTGGCGAAACATCTCATCCACATGGGCGGGGCTCTCGAGAATCACGCCGACGTGATCGAGCAACTGGCCCCCGAGAGGCTGGTACTGCGCCAACTCCCCCGCGCCGATCTGGTGCAAGGCCAGGTTGTCGCAGCCCGAACTAAAGTAGACATTGTCGGGGTCCGGTTCCCAGACCACCTTCATGGCCAAAAAATGTTCGTAGAAGGCGCGCGACCGGGCAAGATTAGTCACGCGCAGCGCCAGATGTCGCAAGCCTCGATGGGTCGTCACGCCGAAGTCTCCTCGGCCGTATAGTAGGTGGGGGGCTGTCACCCCGTCAATCCTCAATCTTCTGCACCCGCCCCTGCCACCGGCCTCTTTCCTGAACCAGCCGTGTTTGAAAACTCCCCGGCTGTGGTACGATCGGTCATCGACTCTCTCGAACCAAAGGAGCTTGGAGCTATGTTGGCACGATCCGTCCTGGCAATAGTGGTAGCGCTTCTCGGATTGAACGGTATGGGGTTTCATGCATTCGCAGCGGAGCAAGCATCTCTCCCGAAAGAAATCACGGGAAAAGACGGTGCGCCGCTGGTGCTCATTCCGGCGGGCTCCTATCCCATGGGAGTGCCGGCGGGGGACCGTGACGGCGGACGCGATGAATATCCGCGCCACGTCATCGAGATCGATCCGTTCTACATCGACAAATATGAGATCACAAACGCGCGGTATCTGGAATTCGTCAAAGCCACGAATCATCGCGTTCCGCAAAATCCCAAAAACCCCACGCGTAATCTCTGGGAAGGCCTCGGTATTCCTGCCTCGCTGGCCGACCGTCCGGTGATCAATGTCGATTGGTCTGATGCCGACGCCTACTGCACGTGGGCCGGGCGACGGCTGCCGCGCGAAGCGGAATGGGAAAAGGCTGCCAAGGGCAACAACGATTGGCGCTTCCCTTGGGGCAACGTGGAACCCACGAACGGACATCTGAACTTCAATCAGAAATGGGTCGGGGAAAAGACCCTGATGCCGGTAGGCAGTTACGAAAAAGGCAAAAGCCCCTATGGGGTCTACGACATGGCGGGCAATGTGTGGGAATGGGTCAACGACTGGTATGACCCGAAGTACTACGAAAAGAGCCCCGGCAAGAATCCCCCAGGCCCGGACAGTGGCGAGAAGAAGGTCATTCGCGGAGCCGGTTGGCAAAACGAGACGCCGACGGTCCGTATCTTCACTCGCGTAGACAGCGACCCCACCATGCGAAACGAATCAACCGGCTTTCGCTGCGCCGCAGACGCGAAGTAGCTCAGCCGGCCTGAAGCCGGTTGACGGGGCATAGAGGGCAATGGCCACGGCAGGATTTAACGGGTTCACCGTCGTGTCATTCGAGTCGCGTATGGCGGCGGAAATGACACGCCTCATTGAGCGTCACGGCGGGACACCACTCGTGGCGCCGGCGATGCGGGAAATTCCGCTGGAAGACAATTCGGCGGCGTTACTGTTTGGCGAACAACTGCTGAAGCAAGGGCTCGACGTGCTGGTGCTGATGACCGGCGCCGGCACCACCGCCCTCTTTGAGATCCTCCAGAGTCGCTACGCCAACCGCGACGTGGCCACGGCGTTGAAGAACACCGTCCTGATCGCCCGTGGTCCTAAACCAGTCGCCGCGCTCAAGGCGCTGGGGTTCCAAGCGACCTTGACCGTCCCGGAGCCGAATACCTGGATGGACGTCGTCTCGACCTTGGACGCCTCCCGACCCGTAAAAGGCTTGCGTGTCGCGGTGCAAGAATACGGGGTCTCGAATCGGGACTTATTAGACGCCCTCAAACAGCGTGGAGCACAGGTCACTCCGGTGCCCATCTATCGGTGGGCTCTCCCGGAAGACACCGCGCCGATGACGCATGCGTTGAGTCGGATTCTGGCAGGGCAAGTCCAGGTCATGCTCATCACCAACGCCGCCCAGCTCGATCACATGATGCAGCTGGCAGAACAGGAAGGCCGAACCGGTCCATTCAAGGAAGCCTGCAGCAAGCTCGTCGTCGCCTCCATCGGCCCGACGGCGAGCGAACGAATCCGCAGCTACGGCCTTCCCGTCGATTTTGAACCCTCGCACGGGAAGATGGGTATTCTGGTGAAGGAAACGAGCGAACAGGCTCAGCGGCTTCTGGCTGCGAAGCGAGCATCCTGAGCGCCTCGGCCTAGCCATCCGACGGGAATGCCACCCGCAGCTATTTCGCTTCAGCCTGGGGCGCGCCAGCCGATTCATTCACATCCCGCGCACAGCGGAACCCCATCCAGTTCATCTTGGTATTCGGATCCGTCCCATTGCGCTGCGCGACGCGCACGCTCGGCGTGCTATCGATCCATCCGCCGCCGCGAAAACTTCGCTGACTGCCGGTTTCAGGACCTTTGGGGTTTTTATCCGGCGCGCTGGCGTAGTATTTCGGGTCATACCAGTCGTTGACCCATTCGGCCACATTCCCGGCCATCTGAAACACACCATGGGGGCTGATCGCATTGTCATACTTATCAACCGAGATAATCGGCGGATAGAGTAACAGCCGTTCCGGACGATCCCGCACCGGCCCGGACAAACCGGTCCGTCCGAAATTCGCCCGCGACAGTCCTGCCATTTGATTGCCCCAGGGATAAATGCGGCCGTCTTCACCACGGGCGGCCCTTTCCCATTCGGCTTCGGTGGGCAATCGTTTTCCCGCCCACTTGCAGTAGGCCTCTGCGTCGAACCAGGAGACATGCATCACCGGATGGCTGACCATGGTCTCCTGGAAATTCCCGCCGTCGTACTGCCAATCGATCAAGGGGCCGAGATCATGGGCCAGCACATATTTGAGAAACTGCACGGTCGTCACTTCGTATTTGTCGATGTCGTAGGCATCTACATACACTTTGCGTTGCGGGAACTCGGCCAGGTAGGAATTTTTGTCGACCTTCCGGTCGCTTCCCATGAGGAACTCACCGGCTGGAATACGAACCATCTCGTCATGCGCCGGCAACTTGGCACGTTCCATCGCCAGCTTCTTCCCTTCAGGGGTCCATTCACGAACGACGTCCGCCACGTCGAGCGCATACAGAGGGCCGCTCGTCCCGAACAGCGCCGCGCAGAGTATCCATCTCACCATGCCTTGTGTACGCGCCATGAGGCTCCTTTATCCGTTGACCACCTACATCGGCTGGTGATTCGGCTCCGCAGCAGCCGGCTGGTGATCAAATTCTTCCAATGGTTCGAAATTGAGCGGTAACTGAAACAGGTAATCAATCAATGGCCGGAATTTGACATGCTGGTACTCAACGATCCAACTCCCGTCTTTCTTGGCGAGTTTCATGGGGAAGCGGATGTCGGTCGCGAGCCACTGGTAGTAGACCTCTGTCCGTTCACCCTCCTTGACCGTCACTTCATACAGCGTCGTCGGATGGCCCTCGCGCGTTTCCGTGCCGATTTCTTCACGCGAAATCTCACCCTCCAGATGCTCGGTGACTTTGAGATCTTGCTCGGCCTTATAGGGGACGGTCTTAAAATGCTTCATGCGCGACAGCAAGAGCCAGACGACCTGCTTATCTTTGCGCACGATGCTGATGTTGACGGGTCCCATGGTGTGATGCTCAATCCGCCACATGTTGTCGCGATAGAAAATATTGGCTTTCTGCGTCCGGCCGTTGATCTTGGTGATCTGATCCGCCGTAAACTCCAAGGCCCCGGCGTCCGTGATGCCGACCGTCCACATCAATGCCAGCACCGCCCCTGTCAGTTTCCATGACCACATCCGGCGTATCCTACCGATGACCGGCTCGAATTTTCTAGTCTCCTTGATACACATCGTTTTGTCCTTTGATTCCCATTCAACCGCTCACTCCTCTCGCTGACCGTCCAAGACCTCCTCGCGCTGAAACGGGAGCATCGGCGCCGACAGCGAACATGACGTCCGGGACATCCTCGCTAGGCTTCGACCAGCTGCTGTGTGTGCTGAAACCGGCGTCACGAGAGGAGGACGGACTGCATCTCAAGGGAGAGATACTCCGCCACATGCGCGGTTGCTGGCTCACCCTGCCCGGCACGGAACCGGGCAGGCGCGTGGCCCCTGTGGGAGGGGGTTCGACTTACGATTTCGCCTTAATGCATTCGATGTCCAATCTGATAAAGACGTCGTCTCCGACCACCAGGCCGCCGCTATCGAGCGCCTTGTTCCACACCATGCCGAAATCTTTTCTGTTCACTTTGCCTTCAGCCGTAAATCCCGCCCGCGTGTTTCCCCAGGGATCCTTCGCGACGCCGTTGAAGCTGCCCGTCAACGTGATCTCCTTGGTGACCCCGTGCAGGGTCAGATCGCCGACCGCCACATATCCGTCGCCGGCCTTCTTATAACTTTTCATGGTGTATGTGATGGTCGGGTACTTGTCGGCGTCGAAAAAGTCGGGATTGCGCAAATGCGCGTCGCGCTTTTCGTGATTGGTCGTCACCGACGCGGTCTTGATCGTCGCTTCAAGCGCTTTGACCGTTCCGGCATCGGGATCCATTTCGATAAAGCCGGTGTAATCCTTGAAGTGTCCGGTCGTCTTCGACACCACCATGTGGGCAACCTTAAACTCCACGATTGAGTGGTCGAGATCCACGTCATACCGCGCCGTTTCAGCCTGCGCGAAGGTTGCGCTCAACAAAAGCCCCGTCCCGAAACACCACATGGCTACCGCACGACCGGTCCGTTTCGTCATAGTTACTCCTTTGTAGAACCGCTTCCCGCGGCTCCTTCTTTGGATGGTGGGGCCGGGGGTGGAGCGGATTTCGACGGCTTTTTCTCCACCGTCATTTCCACATCGCGCGTGGCGACTTTCGCCCCGGTTCGCATACGCACATGCACATCGACGACATCGCTGCCGATATCGGGCGGGATCGGGGGAAACGGCTGGGCATGAATGATCGTTTGAAGCCCGGCATCGTTCACGTCACGAGCCCCCGAACTTTTCTCCAATTGAATCACCTGGGCAATACCGCTCGCATACATCTTGAACTGCACCCGAACCGTTTCACTGCTGGGCGCACGGCGAATGGAGCGGATTTGCCGGCTCCAATTCCGGCTGATCAGATCACTCACCTGTTTCCAATAGGCTTTGGATTCTCCCGGCGGCGGAAGGGGCAGTAGATCTTCCTCGGCGATCGTCGCATTCACGGCCATCGCTTGCTCCGTCGCCTTTTGCACGGCCGCCGCATCGGCCTCCGGACTTTCGGCCACCGGCCCTGGCTGGACTTCTGCTTCGGTATCAGGGGGAGGCGGTTCGCCAAGCGTCACGTAGACGTCTCGCTTCAGAAATTCTTCCAGTCCGGTAATCTTCGCGCGCGCGAATGAGACCCGGACTCGCACGGCCTTCGGATGCACCGTGGTACGGCTCTTCAACGTGGAATTGGGCTCCAGAATCACTGTGCCCTGGTAGACCGAAGCCGTCGGCTCCTCACTCAAAGACACGGTCTGGCTTTGAAATCCGTTTGACTCGATCATCGCCATGACGGATTCCATTCCCGCCGGCACGCCGCCCAACGTGATGCTCAACACGACGTCTTTGCCGGCTTGCACCGACCCGTCCGGCTCGGTACTGACCAGATCAAATTGCGCCCAACGTTTCGGGGCTGCCGGAGCCTGATTGGCGGTCGGACCGGCCGAGGCCGGGAGGGGCAGGTTCACGCAGAACAGCACACCCAGTCCAAGCATGAAACCTGCGCATGTGGAGTGTAGCTGGTACGGCATGCTCGCATCCTACCCAGGCGCCCTACCCAGTTCAACCCGTATTTTGGGCGCCATCGGATCGGAGTGGAGCCGGGACGAGACCGCCCCGAGGCAGAACCCGGTAAGTTTGTGCTTCAGCTAGGCATTTCTGATGGTCTTGTTATAATGGGCCCATGCGCGCGCTTGTGAAAACTGCCGCTCAGCCCGGCCTGACCTATACCGAACGTCCCGATCCCACCCCAGGTCCCAACGACGCCGTGATCCGGGTCAAAGCGACCTCGCTCTGCGGAACCGATGCCCATATCTACAATTGGGACGCCTGGGCCCACAGTCGGATCCATCCGCCACGAATCATCGGCCACGAAATGTGCGGCGAGGTCGTCGCGGTCGGGTCGGATGTGAGCCTGGTGAAGGTGGGTGATTATGTCGCGGCAGAATCACATTTGACCTGCGGCGCCTGCTTCCAATGCCGTACCGGCCAAGCCCACGTCTGCAAGAACTATCGTATTCTCGGGGTCGATCTGGACGGATCGTTTGCCGACTATCTCGTGCTGCCCGAGACGGTTCTCTGGAAAACATCTCCCGACATTCCCCCGGAGCTGGCTTCTCTGCAAGAACCCTTGGGCAATGCCGTGGATGCAGCACTGGTCGAGGATCTCACCGGCCACACCGTCTTGATTACCGGTTGCGGCCCGACCGGCCTCTTTGCCGCCGCCGTCGCCCGCACGGCTGGCGCCGCCACCATTATCGCGACCGATGTCAGTGACTACCGTCTCGGATTGGCCAAACAGGTCGGGGTCGACCATGTGCTGAACGCAAAGGCCGACGGACCGGACGCCATCGCCGCGGCCATTCTCGACATCACCAAGGGTGAAGGTGTCGATGCCTCGCTGGAGATGTCCGGACACCCCACCGCGCTGCACCATGCCTTTCGTGCCGTGAAAAACGGCGGCCGCGTCACGCTCTTCGGGATTCCTAGCGGTCCCGTGACCTGCGATCTCGCCAATGAAGTCATTTTCAAAGGCATTCGCGTCCACGGCATTACCGGCCGCCGGCTGTTCAGCACCTGGTACCGCCTGGCCGGTCTCTTCAAAGCCGGGCTCAACATCCGCCCGGTTCTGACGCATACCTTCCCGCTCAAAGACTTTGCCCAAGGATTTGAATTGATCAAGTCCGGCCAATGCGGCAAAGTAGTCCTGTTTCCGTAAACGACGGGACGCAAATCCAGCTCCCCGTTTTAAGGTTCACCTTCACGGTTCACGCCTTTCGAGAACATGGCCTACACCTCCCTCAAACACGCCGTCGAACAGCAACTGGCAGAAATCCGCGCTGCCGGTCTCTACAAACATGAGCGATACATGTTAAGTCCGCAGAGCAGCGAGATCCGCGTCGCGCAGGGTGACGTCGTCAATCTCTGTGCGAACAATTATCTCGGACTCGCCAACCATCCTGATGTGCGCCAAGCGGCTGCGGACGGGCTCGAAAAATACGGGTACGGCATGGCCTCGGTGCGATTTATTTGCGGCACGCACGAGTTGCACAAACGCCTTGAGCAGGCCATCAGCACCTTTTTCGTCACCGCAGACACCATTCTCTACAGCTCATGCTTCGATGCCAACGGCGGATTGTTCGAAACATTGCTCGATGAACGAGACACCATCATCAGCGACGCGCTGAACCATGCCAGCCTGATCGACGGCATTCGTCTCTGCAAGGCCGCCCGCTTGCGCTATGCTCATGCCGACATGACGGAACTGGAAGCGCGGTTGGCGGAATCCACTGCCAGCCGGGTGCGAATGATCGTGACGGATGGGGTATTTTCTATGGACGGCGATCTGGCCAAACTCGATCGCATTGCCGATCTGGCCGACCGCTACGACGCAGCCGTCGTCGTGGACGATAGCCATGCGACCGGGGTCTTGGGCAAAGGCGGGCGCGGCACCCCTGATCATTTTGGCGTAGCCGAGCGGATCGACCTGGTCACCAGCACCCTAGGCAAGGCACTGGGTGGCGCGACCGGCGGCTTTACCACCGGCAGGAAAGAACTCATCGAGCTGTTACGGCAACGGTCGCGTCCCTACCTGTTTTCCAATAGCCTGCCACCGGTCATCGCCGCCGCCGCACTGAAAGCGCTTGCCTTAGTCGAGCAAGGCGACGATTTGCGCAAAAGCGTGATGGAGCAGGCCGGGTGGCTCCGTGGCCGGTTGGCTGCGCTTGGCTTCACCCTCGTACCCGGTCATCATCCCATCATTCCCGTCATGCTGGGAGACGCCTCGGTCGCCACCAAAATGGCCGACCGGTTGCTGGAAGAAGGGATCTATGTGGTGGGATTCAGTTTTCCGGTCGTGCCGAAAGGACAGGCCCGTATTCGGCTCCAACTATCCGCCGCCCACACCCGCGCGCAACTCGAACAGGCCGTCGCCGCCTTCGCCACCGTGGGGCGCGAACTCCACATCATCAACTAGCCGCTATTCCCTGATGGCGTTCCGCCGCTTCTGAATGTAGGCGTTTTTCACCGCCGTGTACAAATCCAGTGTCGCTTCCTCTACCCCTTGAAACTTCTCCAGGTTCAACGAGCGGTCATTCAGGATTTCTTCGACACGGCCGCCGATTTGGGCGATGGACGAGGTGGTCCGATTGTGGTGAGCCACCAGTGAAGGAATACCGTTCACCTCGATAATGGGAAACACCAGCCAATTGATCGGATTGAGTGCAATATCTCCGACATAGCCGACGAGATCGCGCAAGGTGAATGGAGGCAAAAACGGCAACACGACGTAGGGTCCCGGCTTCACTCCGTAATAGCCCAACGTCTGGCCCGTGTCTTCTTCCGGCGTGGTGATGTCCATGTATTTCGCCACATCGACCAATCCGCCCAGTCCGAAGCTGCTATTTAAGAGAAACCGGCCAACCTCGGTGCCCGCACCGGACAATTTCCCTTGGGCGAGATTGTTGATGAAGCGGGAAGGAAAACGCATGTTGTAAAAGACATTGCTGATCCCGATCTGCACCGGGTTCGGGACCACGGCATTGTATCCACGCGCAGCCGGTTTGAGCACCCACCGGTCAACTTGTCGGTTGAACTCAAAAATTTTGGTATTCACCGGTTCCCAGGGATCATACTCTTCCCCGCCTGCAGGTTCGTCGCTTTTGGCGAAAGGGTCATAGAACGGATCCTCCTCGGGTTGGTCGGCTGGCTCCTTTTCGGCCGCAGGCGCAGCGGCCTTGTTGGCCCCCAGCACCACCATGTTCGACGAGACCGCTGGAGAAGTGACGACCTGAACCGCGTTCACCCCGTTGGCTCGCAACTCCTCTCGTGCGACCGATTCCACTTCAAGACCGGTCTGTCGCGTGGTTTGAGACGGGCCACCGGCACAGCCCACCATGACCAGGACGGACACTGCCGACACCAACTCCATGAACCTTCTCGTATGCACTCCTATCCGATGCACCTTGCCTCCTCGCCGAGGGCTTCTCATGCGGATTGAACGTTGCTGCAACACGTCTTCAGGGCGCGCAAGCGGACGCACTCTAGCAGAATATACGGACAGCTGCCAGATGAGGGAGCCCTCTGATGCCGATCTCCAGACCGACACGCGACCGCTCCATCGCATCTTACCAACTGAGCCGAATCTGCCTAGAAAAAATACAGAAGATGCGGGGATTTTTTACCAGGTTAACGACCGATGGCAGCGTGAATGAACGCGGACAGCTTCGCAAAATAGGCTCGCCCCCCGACCGACGGCACATCGTTGTGATCGGCTCCACGCACCACATACCACTCCTTGGGAGCTTTCGCGGCGGCGAACGCCTGTCGGCCCAATTCGAGCGGAATGATGTCGTCGCGTTCGCCATGCACAAACAACTTCGGCAATGAGAGATGCGGCAGACGGTCTTCCAACCGGAACGCGGCACTCAGTAACCAATGCATGGGCAGCCCCATATAGTGGTGGCGCGCGACCGCTTCGATCGAAGGAAAGCAGGACTCGAGCAACAACCCCATGGCCGCGCGTTGCGTCGCCAGCTCTCCGGCTACAGCACCGCCCAATGACCGGCCGAAGATGACCACGCGTTCCGGCCTCACTCGACGCACCTTTGTCAAATAATCGTAGGCTCCAAGCGCATCCCGGTAGAGTCCCTCTTCCGACGGGCGCCCCTGGCTTTTCCCATACCCTCGATAGTCGAACAGGAACACCGACAATCCCAGGCGATACAACGCACTGAGATTCTCCAGCCGATGGGTCATATTACCGGCATTGCCATGACACCAGAGCAACACGGCTGACGTAGCCGAGTTCTCCGCATACCAACCAAAGAGTTTCGTGCCATCGACGGCCTGAAACCAGATATCCTCCAACGGCACCCCACCGACGGCGGACCAGTCACGCTCTTCCCACCGATGCGGATGATAGACGAAGAATTGATCGAGCAGACTCATGCCGGTTTAGAAGCGCAGTCCGATTCCGAAGAGTCCGTAATGGGCGCGAAAATCCACCGCGAGAGCGTCCCAATGATAATTAGCGGAAAAATACCGATACTCCCCGAAGAGAAAGACCTTCGGGCTCACCAGGACCTGCGCGCCGGCCAGATACTGGTATCCCAGTGCACTCGCCGAATCGAAGTCCTTATCGGCCCGACCTGTGATGTCGGGATTGAGTAAAGTGCCGTGCGACCAGCCGCCGCCGATGCCGATATACGGCGTGATCATCTCACCGGGATAGCGGAGGATCAGGTTCAGCATCGTACTCATCACCAGAAGATCGGAGCGCCCGCTGCCGTGAGCCTGGCCGTTGGCGGTATTGGGGAACGAGAGCGCCCCGCCGTGGCCATACGAATCGACCTCGATGCCGAGCATCCGGCGCGTCGCGTGAGGAAAGAGGCCGACCTTCACTCCTAGGCCGATCCCTGGCTGAATGGATGCCGGTACCGTGCTGCCCTGGTTGAAGAGCTGCTGATCATGAGGCCAGCTTCCGAACAGATACCCACCCAAATATATTTCACCGAATTCAGCGCTACTTGCCGGCATGGGGGCCCAGAACGAAGCGGAGAGCATCATGACGAGGAGGGGAAACCACATACGCGACGTAGCGTACCATGGCTGGGGCAGAGAAAGAAAAAGGGTCTTCGGGAGCACATCCCGAAGACCCTTTCCTCAGAGGGACAACAAGCGTGATCAGCTGCCCTTAACGATCGTGCACCATTCGCCAAGGATGCCGAGGATGTTCTTTGCCGAGTGATCAACCGACGCCACCGTGGTGATTCCGCCCGCGGCTTTCGCTGCCGAGACGCTGGCATCACCCGTGGCCACCCAGCCGAGGATGGACGTGCCGCAGGCCTTGCCTTCCTTCGTCGCGCTGTTGTGGGTCGTGGCCACATCGCCATACTTCGTTTCGTTGTAGATTCCACCCGCCATCGGAGACGCCACGATCTGACAACCGGTAAGGCTGAGATACGCTGCGCTGATCAGGCTCAGAGAAAACAAGACGGTCACCTTCTTCATAAGTCCTCCCTCTCGAGGTTAGTTGATGGCGCCCACCAAGTTGGGGCTCTACGTGGCGGGAGTATAGG
>JADYYH010000006.1 GCA_020853775.1 Nitrospira sp. | reverse complement strand
CTATGCCCGAGTCCCTCAGCCAAATGCTCCATGTATTGCCCAAATCGCTGACTTGCACTCATTGCTCCTCCGAAGCAGGACGAAGAAGCTCGTACAATACATTGTTTTTAATGACACAGTAAGACTATGTGAGTAGCACCGCGTGGGAACCGAAGGTGGGCTACGCACGAATGGTCCGTGTCGGAACACAGTTATGGATCTCAGGCACGACCGCAACGTGTGCCGACGGCCAACTTGTCGGTTGCGATGATGCGTATGTGCAGACCCAACAGGCGCTGAAGAATATCGGAGCAGCGCTGAAACGAGCTGGGGCAACTTTTCAAGAGGTGGTGCGCACGCGGATGTATGTCGTGAACATCGCGAGTGATTGGGAGCCGGTCGGTCGAGCACACGGCGAGGTTTTTACGAACATCAAACCGGCCACGACCATGGTCGAAGTCCGCGCGTTGATCGATACTCATATGCTCGTAGAAATCGAAGCGGACGTGATCATCATGTCGCGGGTGAATCGACGCACACAGCCAAAGCGCGCCAACCGATCGGTAAAGACAAGAAGAAATCGTGCGTGCGGTTGATGTACAGACCGTTGAGCCAACGAAGTCGGGCACGCGGCATGTATGGAAAGAGAGGGCAACCGGTATGATTGACGTCCCCTACCGTCGTGAGGTGCCATACTCGCAGGCCGTCGTCCTGTCCCAGTACTTTGACCTGGAGCATCTGGAACATGTCCACCCACGGAGTTTCGGGCGCGCCCGGATGGTGGCCAAAGAACGCGGTGTCATCGTGTGGGACTTGGAGTGGCCACCGGTCCTGGGCCTGTTCCGCGTCCAGAGCCGCATCAGGCAGGAGTTCACCCCGCCATGGGGCATCCGTGCCGTGATTACGCGCGGCCTGCTGAGCGGAACCGAGACAGTGGTGCAACTCGATAAGACGGAGACCGGCACCCTTGTGATCGAGCTGCATCGCATTGCCCTGCCGGGATGGCGCTGGCTGCGAGGCTTCGTCCAACGGACCTTGGTCAGGCGACTCGATTGGATCTGGGAGGAAGACTTGGCAGTCAAGGTCTGTCGAGGTGGATGGCCTGGCGTGCCTCTCGTCGAGCACGAGGGGGAGCGTGAGGCCAGTGGCAAACCCGATATTGCACCGCACTCCGCAAGCGTTTAGATCTGCACACCGTCCGGGAGTGATGGGGCTATCGCGACGTCACAACCGCGATGATCGATGCTGATGTTCTTCGTCGTGGTCCAGCAGGTGTTCGCAGTCCGTTGGATGGGATGTGAACCCGATATGGGAAGAATGGTACGCGGATCCGTATAAGACCCTGTAATGAAGGGTACCAGGATCGCAGCGCATTGAAACGACACCTGTGATGGCGTACTGTTCCGAACAGGTGAGGCGTATTATACGGACAGAAGTTGGCAGATCCGATTCTTATGTGGATCAGCCTAAACATAGTGAGGCAACATCTGTGACATCACTAGCACTACAGCTTGCGCTCCACGGTTCGATTGTGCTCCTGTCCGGACTTGTGGGCGGCCTCTTCTTTGCGCGGGCCATCACCATGCATCGAGGCGAGGTGGCGTGGCGTGTTGTCCACGCCGGAGGCAGCTCTGCGGGTGCAATGCTGCTGGCCATAGCAGCGCCATCTCAATGGGTGGCGCTCGGCGCCAGCCTAAAGATCACCATGGCAGTGAGCCTAATCGCAGGTACCTACATCCTATGCTTGGGAATGTACATTGCTGCCATTTGGGACACTCGTGGCATCCCAGGAGGTCGGTCGCCACTCAACCGGGCTGTTTACGGGCTTTATGCGCTCGGGGCGGTCATGACGCTTTTTGGAGGCGCATTGCTCACAGTCGGTCTCATTCGGAAGGCCTTTGAGTCCGCTGTTACCTAACTACGCGTTGAACCGGACAGCCGTGAAGGGTCGCACATGACTGATCGTTTTATGGCGGCTGCCGGTTAGCGCGGCATTATGCAGGGTCAAGCACGTGGAGGTCATATGGACGTGACGAACATCAAAACGGGTGCGCATTTCACGGCCGCTGAGGTGGGGCCCTTCTCGCACCTGGACCAATATACGTGTACACATCCGGCGTTGCCACGCGACACCGACGGCAAGCTCTTCTTGCATGCGCTCCTGGGCCTGACCAGCAGCGAGATATCCCTCAATAAGATGCCGCCGAAAACGTCCATGCTCTTTTATCATACGCACACTCTCAACGAGGAGATCTATGTCTTTCTCAGCGGCACAGGGGAGTTTCAAATTGATAACAAGGTGTTCCCGATTGGCGAGGGCACGGTCGTCCGAGTGGCTCCAGAAGGAGAGCGATGTTGGCGGAATACGTCCGCAACGGAGGATTTACTCTACATCGTCATCCAGGCCCGTGCCGGGACCTACGAGGGCCAGACCGTCGAGGATGGGGTTGGTGTTCAGAAAAAGGTGAGTTGGGTCGGCAAAGCGCCTGCCTAACACGTATTCGAGCGGACGCGCACACGACGCGCTGCCCACCTGTGTCGTGCGGAGGCTGAATGCTGCGGTGCCTGATAGCGACAAGCGCGATACTGGTTGCGATACCAGCGGATAGCCTGGCGGAGGGCCCCGCCCGCAGTCAATGCATCTCGATCGCTGAGAAGGCTCCGCCTGGGTCAACCTGGAGCACCACCTCCGATGACGGTTCGGTCACGGTGCACTGGTGCGCTCAAAAACTCGGCCCGCCGTCTGAGGAGATCAACCTCCTCGTCTCGGTGCTCAGGCCACGGCACCCGTGGGCGGATTGCCCCCACCTGATTCCCCTCAATTGGGGACCGTATCCGCAGATCCGTGTCGTAGCGCAGCATCCAGACCTGTACGGAGTCCCGGCGCGGTACCGTGACTTCACGTTCTTCGGTGGATCGGGCGAGCCGATCCCTCTAGACGGCGCCGCACGTGGCCCTCACATCGACACCGGCGTTGGTGACGCGGGCCAGCTCGTCATCTGTGTGAACGGACGTTGGGCGTTTGCGGGGTACCACTGAATCAGCGGCCTAACCGGACGCTGCAGCCGACTGCCTTATCCGCCGGCGCGCTGGTGAGCTGATTCGTGAGCGGTTCAGGAGGGCGCACATGGCCTCACTCATCAGAGCCCGTATCCCTCAAGTCGACTGGAGCCAGGGTGTTGACCGCCACTGGAATGGCGGCAATGCCGCCGTCACGCATGCCTTCAATGCCCTTTCATTGCTCTTTCCGCAAGCGGAGCACTTTTTCATCACCGTCGCCCGTGACGTGTGTTCGAGTAGAGACCTTTCACATGATCCTGACCTCGAAACGGTCGTCAGAGGCTTCATGGCGCAGGAGTCGATTCACAGTCATCAACATAGCCAGTACAATGCAGTGCTCCGGCAACAGGGCTTTGAGAATGTTGCCCATGATTTTGTGCTCAACTTGCAGGCACAGGCGCATCGCCATTTTTCGCCGCTCACCAAGCTTGCCGTCGTCTGCGGCTACGAGCATTACACCGCGATCCTTGGCAACTACATTCTGAACCATCCGCGGGTTCTTGAACCGGCGCAGCCCGACATGGCCCTGGTGTGGGGGTGGCATTCCGCGGAAGACACTGAACACAAGGCCGTCTGTTTCGACCTCTACCGGGCAGCCGGTGGCGGCTGGTTGAGGCGCGTACTGGTGTTTGTGTCGGTGACGCTGAATTTCACTCTCATGTTTGGTCGAAATTATTGCAGCCTGTTGCGGCGAGATGGGTGTATAACACCCTCGCGTATCGTTGGAACCCTTGCGCAGTCTTTCCAATTCTTCTTCGGCCGATCTGGTATCGGCTGGCATCTGATCGGGTATGGCCTTCGCTATCTTCTTCCTGGATTCCATCCGTGGGATCAAGACAATCGAAGCCAATTAGACGCGTGGCTGTCCGTCAATGCTGCGCGGTTGCTCGCAGTGGGGTCATAACGCGAACCGTTCTGCCTTTGAATATCCTGGCCTCGGTGGTAAAATTCGAGCGGAGGTTCACGATGACGACCACGCAAGCGATCATCCAGCACCTCAAATCGCTGCCGGATTCTGTGCAGCGAGAAGTGCTTGACTTCATCGAGTTTCTTGAGAGCCGGCAGAAGAAGTCCAACGCAAGAGAAGAGGACATCTCATGGTCCGCCTTCTCGCTTGCTTCGGCTATGCGAGGGATGGAGGATGAAGAAACGCCCTACACGCTTGCCGATGTGAAGGAACGCTGCTCATGATTCAGGACGGACAGATCGTCCTCTTTACGTTTCCCCAGACCGACCAGGCTGCGGGTAAATTCCGGCCTGCTCTCATCCTGCGGTCCCTCCCGGGGCCACACAATGACTGGCTCATCTGTATGATCTCGACGAAGCTTCACCAGCAGGTGGCTGAAATCGATGAGGTGATTCATGAGACGGATCCTGATTTCCCTCCGACGGGGCTGAAGCTCACGAGTCTCGTTCGCGTCACGCGCATCGCTGTTGTCTCTGCGGGCATCCTTCATGGAATCATCGGTCGTGTTACCGACCACCGTCTCAACAGCATTCGCTCACGTCTCGCCCAGTGGATTTCAGGTGCCCTGACGCTCCAGACCAAAGGACATTGAAGATCGGGCAGCGCAGCAGGTGGCTGGCGCGCAGGCTCAGAACGCTTGGCACCTTGAAGAGCGGTGGTATGGACTGCCAGCATGATTCACATCCGCTTCCCAAATCCCGAAACCACATGCGCCGCACTCGGTCGACTCGCCGGTCGTTTCCGTTTCACGAGCTAGGCGAGCGGCGAAATGCTGGTGCCGGAGGATGCGCTGCCGTTTCTCCCGATGGAGGGCATCGCAGTCACTGTCGAAGGGCCACCCCCGTATAAGTAGAATGGTTCGGTGGTTCGAGGTTCTCCTGCCGCTTCGGTTGAACGACGGTACTGCGGTTCCAGACAACGCGATCGCCGACACCTTCCTCGAATTGGAGCAACAATTCGGGGCCGTGTCGTGTAACACGAAAACTGTTCGTGGGCAGTGGCGGCATGAGGGGAAGAGTTATCGCGATGACTTGGTTCAAGTCTATGTCGATACGGACGATGAACCAAAAAGTCGGCAGTACAATCGAGACATTCTGGCTTTCACGCAGCGTAGCACCATCCGCCCCAGAAATTTAGAATGCCCCCTTCATCTATCTATAAACCGTCCAGGAGTGATGGGGCCATCGCGACGTCACAACCACGATCATCGATACGCATGTTCTGCATCGTGGTCCAGCAGAAGTTCGTCGTCCGTTGGATGGGATGTGATTCCCCTACGAGAAGAATGGTACGCGGATCCGCATAACATGCCGTGATAAATGGCCGATAGAGGGGAACTCATTGAAATGGCAATGGTCATGGCGTATTGTTCGCGAACAGTCGCGGCGTGTTATACGGACAGGAATGGCCAGATCCGGTTGTTATGCG
>JADYYH010000005.1 GCA_020853775.1 Nitrospira sp. | reverse complement strand
GATGCAGGTGGAATCGACATAGAAGTTGCCGGCTCGATTCGCATCCAATCGTTTACGCGCGTCAGCCATTCGGAGCTCGCTTGCCCGTAATCGTCACCACGGGCAGAGGTGTCCGCACCACTTTCGCCTGATCCGCTGCGCGCCAGAGATACCAGGCGGCCGCTGTACGGTAGGGTCTCCAGCGTTCTCCATACACCAGCAGCTCTCTAGGAGTCGGCATCGCCTTTCGTTTGTATGCGATGCGGAATCCATTCCGCACGCCAAAGTCATCCACCGGCAGGACATCGGGTCGGCCAAGCTGAAAGATCAGCAACATCTCCACGGTCCATCGTCCGACGCCGCGCACCGCGATCAGTCGTTCGACAATGGCATCATCCTCGAGCCGTTGAATCACGGCCGTGGTCGGCACGGTTCCATCCATCGCCTTGGCCGCCAGATCCTGCAACGCGGCAATCTTGGCGCGAGAAAACCCTGTGCCGCGAATAATCTCCGGCGCCACCGCCAGCAAGTCAGCCGGACGGGGAAACCGCCGGCCGGGAAACAGCGCGATGAACCGCTTGAGAATGCTCTCCGCCGCCTTGTCATGCAGTTGCTGATAGGCAATGGCGCGGACCAGCGACTCAAACGGGGAGCGCCTCGCCCGGAGTGACAACGCATAAGGGCCGACTTCGCCGATCACCCGCTTCATCACCGGATCGATCTTACAGAGGTGAACAATTTCCGGTGACGGCTGGTTCATGCGACTTCGCCTGTCCAGACTGCAGATGATGGAGAACGGCCATCCGCCACCTCGTACAACGTGACACATAAACAGGTCACCCGTGTCCGACACTGAAGTCTCACGTCGTCTTCCATGTCACCGTTCACGACTCACGGTTTGCGGATCTTGGAGATGCTGCCGAGGGCCATTGTCCGCATCCGGTTAGGCCACGATCGCGTCCGCCTCAATTTCAATCAACATATCCGGATCGATCAACCGCTTCACTTCCACCATGGTCGTCGCCGGCCGGACCGAGCCGAAGACCTCTCCATGCGCGCGTCCGACCTCCTGCCATTGATCGATATTCGCCATGTAGATGCGGGTGCGCACGACATCCGCTATCGACGCGCCGGCCTGTACGAGCGCCGCTTCGATCGTCTTCAACGCCTGGATCGTCTGCGCGTAGGGATCACCCTTGCCGACAAGACCAGCCCCCGTCATGGCGGTCGTCCCGGAGACCTGCACCGACTGACCGACCCGCACCGCGCGTGAATACCCGATTTTCGCTTCCCATGGTCCCCCGGTCGAAACGTTCTGCCTTGCCATGAATCCTCCTTTGATCGGTTGCGGGAAAACTCCAATTTGCACAGCACGCTACGATCAGCTACGTGGCGGGCAGTATCAGGATAGCACGCAGGATGCGCAAAAAGGCCTTCCAGCAAGGCCGCAGCAAATGGAGCGCCGAGGCGTACCCTTTGCGGTACGTTGAGGTGCTGCATGAAGCGAGAACGCCGCTGGGAGCCGTTTTCCGCATCCTGCTACACGTTACATCACCAACCCGCCGCCTGCCTGAATGACCTGACCCGTCAGCCACCGTGCCTGCTCACTCACCAAAAACGCCACCACATCGGCCACGTCGGACGGCAGCCCGAGCCGCTTGAACGGCGACATCTGTTCGCCCATGGTGCGATACTGCTCCGTCAACACACCGGTATCGGTAAAGCCCGGCAACACGGTATTGACGGTAATGCCGCGTGGCGCCAGTTCCTGCGCGAGGCCCTTGCCATACTGTTCAAGCGCCGCCTTGCTCCCTAAGTGAGCCGTCGCACCGGGAAACTTCAGGTGGGTGAGCGCCGACGAAATATTCACAATGCGCCCACCGTCGCTGAGCACCTTGGCCGCCGCCTGCATCGCAAAGTATGGCCCCTTCGCATTCAGCGCAAGAATGGCATCGAACTCCGCCTCCGTCGTCTCCATCAACTTCTTGGGAATGAACCGTCCCGCATTGTTGATCAGAATATCGAGGCGATGAAACCGTTGGACCGTCTCCTGCACCAGGCGTTGCGCGTCCGCCACCCGGCTCATGTCAGCCTGGATGACGGCAGCGGCCCCGCCACCGGCCTGAATCCCTGCGGCAACCTCACGGGCTTTCTCCGCATGCGCATGGTAGTTCACCACCACCGTTGCGCCGTCCTGAGCCAATCGTTCGGCAATGGCACGGCCGATCCCGCTGGAGGATCCGGTGACAATGGCGACTTTGCCCTTCAATAACTCCATGCCCAGGCCTCCATTCCTGTCGAGCCCTTCACCGGCAGCCGGTTCATCCACGAATCACGATCGGCAAGTGGATGGTCTCGTGCAGGCCGCCTCTGATACAGTGCGCCCATGAGCGTCCGTCTTGACCAGACCGTGCCGTTCGGACGGTCGCTGCGCGAATATGAGTTGATGTTTTCACTCAGCCCGGCCGACCGCCGGAGCCACATTCTGGACTGTGCCGCCGGGCCATCCAGCTTCAATGCCGAACTCACGGCGGCCGGTGGCGACGTCTGGTCGATCGACCCACTGTATCAATTCGGCGGAGCGGAGATCCAACGGCAATTCTTCTCTACCCTGGATCACGTCATTGAGCAGGTGCGGGCGACGCCACAGAATTGGGTCTGGAGTTATCATCGCGACCCGGAGGATCTACGACGGAACCGGATCGCGGTGATGGAAAGATTTGTTGCCGATTACAGCGGGCTGACGGGAACAGGCCGGTATGTCTGCGGCGCCTTGCCGAACCTCCCGTTCGGGGCAGACCGGTTCGACCTCGCACTCTCATCGCACTTTCTCTTTCTCTACTCGGACCACTTCGATACAGCGTTTCACCTCGCTGCCATTCGAGCCCTGTTGCGGGTCGCGCGAGAAGTGCGGATTTTTCCGCTGATCGCCTTGAGAGCCGAGCGCTCACAGCACCTGATTCCCGTCTGTGAGCGGCTGGAACGGGACGGGTACCGGGTATCCATCGAACCGGTAGGCTACGAGCTTCAACGCGGCGGCAACGAGATGCTGCGCATACAATGGATGTGAGTCGGCACGCTTACCGGGTGAGCCAGTCCGGCGGGCCATTCCACGTGCCGTCGGACACGAACTCGGTTACGGGCTTCCGCTCCCGCGGTTTCAATTCCCGCTCGCGCAGATAGTCCGGCAAGGTTGCCGGGTCGCCAGGGTATCCGACGGCGATCATCGCCACCGGTTCATACCCGGCGGGAATGCCGAGATCGGTGCGGGCCTTCTCGATCTCAAATCCCGCCATTTGGTGTGCGACCAATCCAAGCGCGGTCGCCTGCAGGCTGAGACTGAACGCGGCCATCCCCGTGTCGTGCCAGGCATGCCGGTTCGGAGTACCTTCGTCCTCGAAATTCAGCCGTGCCACCGACAATATCAAGACCGGGGCGCGAAACGCCCACTTCCTGTTCCCCTCTTTGAGGCACGCCACGAGACGGTCGTGTGCGGGAGGGTCCGCTTTCGTGCCAACAATGAAGTGCCAGGGCTGCTCGTTGTTCGACGAGGGCGCCCACCTGGCCGCCTCAAACAGGCTCTGCAGTTTGTCCGATTCCACCATCCGGTCCGCAAACGCACGCGGACTCCAGCGCCGCTGCAAGAGATCATGAATGGGATGGACAACCTCTGCGGGTTTTTCCATGAACGAATCCTTCTCCAGATCGGAATTTACACCAACGTTCGCACAATGCGGGCGGGGTTCCCGACCACAAGGCTATCCGGAGGCACATGGTGCACGACCACACTACCTGCTCCCACGATACTGCGATCTCCGATCGTGACGCCCGGCAATACCACCACGCCGCCGCCGATCCATACATCCTTGCCGATCCGGATCGGGCTTGCGGATTCCAGGCCGGAGCGACGCACCTTGGCATCCAGGGGATGTTGCGCCGTATAGAGTTGCACGGCGGGGCCGATCTGTACGTCGTCTCCAATAGCAATAGGCGCACAGTCCAGAAAGATGCAGTGATAATTGATGAAGACGTTCCGGCCGAGGCTGATGTTGTAGCCATAGTCGCACGTGAAGGTGGGAAGGACCACGGTTCCTTCGCCGACGGCGCCCAGGAAATCCCGAAGCAGGTCTGTACGGAGCATTTGGCCGTCATCGGGCGCAGCATTGTATCGAGCCAGTATCTGCTGCGCATGGCGTCGCTCGGTGAGGAGTTCCGTATCCGCGGCATGGTACAGATCTCCCGCCAGCATTTTCTCTTTTTCGGTCTTCTCCATCATCGCGTCACGCATCCACCGTCACACCGGCGGGTCTGGCCGGACGCCACATTCATCCAGATGGCGCAACAAATCCGCCGGATCATCATAGGTGCGATAGGCGCCCGCCCGTTCCAGTTCTTCCCTCCCATAGCCGCCCGACAACAGCCCCACCCCGAGCGCGGAAGCACGACGGGCCGCCAAGAGATCCCACACGCTGTCACCGACGACGATGCACTTCGCAATCGGAACCCGGAGCTGTTCGGCGGCAGCCAGAAATAAATCGGGATCGGGTTTCGCGCGCTTCACCTGATCGCGCGTCACTACCGGCGTTCCAGGCGGAAGCTGTAACAGCTTCAACGTATGTTGTGCGCTCTGCAGGCGCCCGCTGGTGGCGATGGCATAAGGTACGTGAGCCGCCGTCAAGGCGTTCAATAATTCTTGCGCGCCCGGTAGCACTCGGAGTGATGGGGCCTGTTTCGCAAAGGCGTCGGCATGCAGCCGCTGAATGCGCTCCGCTTCGTCCTTTGAAACCGGCCGTCCGGTTTCCCGCCAAAGCGCATGTAACATGAGGCCACCGCTCATGCCGATCTGGCGATGAATCCTCCAGACCGGCAATTCAATCCCGGACGCCTGGGTCGCCTCGCGCCATGCCAGCACATGCTGGTACACGCTGTCCACCAGCGTCCCGTCCAGATCGAAGAGAAAGGCCAACGAATCAGGATCCTGCGAAGCGGTCATGAGGTCTAGTGCTCCAACTTCGCATCCATGGTGATCGTGGTGTTAAGCAGCCGTGAGATCGGACAGCCGGCCTTGGCCGCCGCCGTCGCCTTCTCCCAGGCGGCCGCATCTGCTTTCGGCACCTTGCCCGTGACAGATAAATGCACTCCGGTGACGGTCCAACCGGCCTCTATTTTTTCCATCGTGACGGTGGCAGTGGTCGCCAATTGGTCGACCACCAGATTCGCCGCGCCCAACTGTCCGGAAAGAGCCATCGTAAAACAGCCGGCATGAGCCGCCGCAATCAGCTCTTCCGGATTCGTGCCCGTTCCATTTTCAAAGCGGGTGCTGAACGAGTAGGGGGTCGTTGCCAGGACGCCGCTTGCGGTCGATACGGTTCCCTTGCCGGTTTTCAAATCGCCCTTCCACTGTGCCGAGGCGTGACGTTTCATGTGATCCTCCTCATGTGTATCGTTGATGACATAGGCAGAGCCGATCGGACTACCGCTTGGATTCCTGCCAGGCGCCCCAGCCGGACCTTTCCCCATGGATGACGTAGCGATGGTTCGAGGTCATCACTTGGATCGGCCCCTGACCCAACTGAATAGTCATTGGATCGCCGGTCCGAAGCTCGACGGTCACCTGTTTCGGCTCGCGGTTGATCGCCACAGTGACGCTCCGACCTCTCCATTGCAGAGGGAACGACAACCGATCCCAATTCGATGGCAGGTTCGGGTGGAGGACGAGTCCGTCGTCTCGAAGCCTGACACCCCCCATCCCAAACACGGCGGCCTGCCACAGTCCCCCCAGGGTCGCGATGTGAACTCCTCCCGCCGCATTGCCCATGTGATTGGAAAGATCGATCGCCGCTGCGTCGTGAAAGTACTGGGCCGCCAGATCGGCCTCGCCGAGCCGCGCGCTCACTAAGGCATGAAGAGCGGGACTCAAGGAGCTGCCGTGCGCGGTGCGGGGTTCATAATACCGAAAGTTCGCCTCATGCACGGCAGAGGGGAATCGTTCCCAGAGGAGTGCGCTCAGCGCAACCACATCTGCCTGCTTGACGACTTTGGACTTCTGCGTCCGGTCGCGCCCGAGAATCACATCCAGCGGCACAGGTCGGGCCGGGTATGCTGCGAGGTCCACATCCTCCAGGTCAAAGAAACCGGTAAACTGTTCGAACAGATTGGTTTCCCGATCGAATCCGGTGGTCATGCGCTCAGCGGTCCGACGCCAGGAGGCCGGCTCATCAGGCGTGATCTGCAAGCGCTCGCTGATGAGAGGCCAGACCTCCGGATGGCGAGAGCGGAGCCAGTCGACCGTGTCCGCGGCCCGTTCCAGGTTCCATTGCGCCATGACATTGGTGTACGCATTGTCATCCACGGATTCATGGTATTCATCCGGCCCGATGACCGTTCGAATGTGATACCGCCCATCCGGCTCCAACCGCCCGCGGGTCGCCCAGAATCGCGCGGTCTCGACGAGCATGTCCGCACCTGCCTCAAGGAAAAAGGCCTCATCGCCCGTCGCCTGCCAGTATTGCCAGACCGCGTAGGCGATATCGGCGCTGATATGGTGCTCCTGAACTCCGGTGAGAACTTGAACCGCCCGGCCGTCCGGCGCGATGACTGTGTCCGGCGTGACATCTTCTCCCGTATCGGCGGACTCCCAGGCGTACAAGGCTCCCTGGTACCCCAGCCGCCGCGCCTTGTCGCGGGCAGCCTGGAGCGTATGGAACCGGTAGAGCAAGAGTGTCCGCGCCGCCGGAGGATCGGTGAAGGTGTAAAACGGCAACAGATAGATTTCCGTATCCCAGAAGACGTGTCCTTTGTAGGTAGAGCCAGTGAGCGCCCTGGCTCCGATCGACGTATATTCGTCCTTCGGATTCACGGCACTATTCAGATGATAGACGGCAAAGCGAAGCGCGCGCTGCGCCATCTCATCGCCGGCGACTTCCACTCCGCCGGCCCGCCAGCGGGCCTCCCAGGCTTCCGCATGCCGCACGATGTGGGCGTCCAAACCGGCCCCGGAGGCTCGTCGCATATGTTCTCCGGCTGCGGCAGGAGGATCCACTGTCTCGCGGGATGAATAGACGACGACAGACCGATCGAACCGGGCCGGCTCGCCCCTTCGCGCCTGCCACGTCCGCCGATCCGTGAGTCCTTCGATCGGACTGCTGCCCGAGCCCTCTTGAACGTTCTCATGTCGCAGCTTCCCGTGAGTGGCCATGGCGATGGTCGTTCCCCTCCGCGTCCGCCCCACGATCACAGCTGCGTCACCATCCACGTTGGACGACCATGGTATTCCTGGCTGCGGCCCTTCCATCACAGATTCGATTGAAATCATCCCGCTATAGTTTTCCGGAGTGATCGTGACGGATTGGAGCAGAAGATGCCGATCGTGAAGAGAAGCGACGCGCAGGAAGGTGAGGCCCGTCACTCGGCCTTCCTGGTCCTGGTGTCGCCAGGATCGAAACAGCACCCCATGCTGCAGATCAAGGATGCGTCGGTGTTCGACGATTCTTCCGGTTTCGAGCGACAGCGGGGTTCCTTCCACCAGCACGCGAAGATGCGTCCAATCAGGGAGTTTCACGAGGTCCAGCGTGCCGCCTGGCGCCTCGTTCGCATCAAACACACCGGCGAGAAAGACGGCAGGGGATGACAGGCTCGTGCGTTCCGCAAGCGCACCCCGCGTCCCCACATAGCCGTTCGCCACCGCCAAGATCGACTCGATCTCACGCTCCCGCTGCGGTTCGAATCCTGCCTCGACCAATACCCAGCTAGGGTCGATGGCGAGGGAAAGGTTGACCGGAAGGAGCAGGGCAGCCGATTTCGCCCCCTCTTCTTCCTGAACCGGGACTGGCAGGATCGAATTGTCTCGAGGTATCCACATCATAACCTTCTCACATCTCCGGGGAGCAGAATGGTAGCATGTAGAAATGACCGTCTATCTCAGATGTCGATACATCAATTGATTCGCAGGAAGCTTGAAGATGACACAAGGCCTCACCGGAGAACAACCACTCAGCCCACATCCCATTGATCTGACCCGGTTCGATGCCGTGCTCTTCGACCTCGACGGAGTCCTGACCAAAACCGCCGTCCTGCATGCAGCTGCCTGGAAGC
Organism: Nitrospira sp.; assembly: GCA_020853775.1. Classification (GTDB taxonomy): domain Bacteria; phylum Nitrospirota; class Nitrospiria; order Nitrospirales; family Nitrospiraceae; genus Nitrospira_A. The sequence continues at coordinate 2,464 of JADYYH010000005.1, read as the reverse complement.
GGTTATTCGATGAGTACCTGAAAGCAAGAGCCTCCCGCGAACAGGTCCCTTTTCAACCCTTCGATGTCACGCTCGACTATCAGCGCTACGTTGACGGCAGACTTCGATACGACGGCGTAAAATCGTTTCTCGAATCCCGCAGCATTGTCTTGCCCTATGGCACCCCTCAAGACGGCCCGGACCGGGAAACAGTCCAGGGACTCGGCAACAAGAAAGACGGGTACTTCCAAGCCCACCTCAAACAGCAGGGCATCGAGTTGTATGACGACGCGGTGCAGTTTCTCCGGAGCGTACGGGCACAGGGCATGCGAACCGCGGTGGTCTCAGCCAGCAAACACACGGCTGCGGTTCTGCAACGGACCGGCCTCGCGGATGCCTTCGATGAGCGGGTCGACGGCATCGAAAGCGAACGACTTCATCTTGCGGGGAAGCCGGCCCCCGATGGTTTCGTGGAAGCAGCGCGGCGATTGCAGGTGAATCCCCAGAGAGCCATGGTTGTAGAAGACGCCGTTGCGGGCGTGCAGGCCGGGCGGAACGGCGGATTCGGATTGGTCATCGGCGTCGATCGGACCGGCCATGCGGAAGAACTCATACGAAACGGTGCGCATCTCGTGACGGCTGACATGACTGAACTCTGCCCATAGCCTTTCACGTCGCCGAGTCCCGCTGGATTACGGTTCCCCGCGCGGCCTCCCACGGGGGCGGGGAGGCCGATTCCTCCCCGCTCGGAGCTGCCGTTATTGCACCTCCACCGTAATGGTATCGGTCGCGGCCAAATGGTCGTGATCGTGAGTCGCCGCTTGAACTGTGATTTCATGTTTCCCCTTGCTGAGGCCTTTGAAGGTGCCGGGAAACTTCTTCTGCGATTCACCGTCCAGGTACACATGCGCGTGAGCCGCCTTGGAACCCTTGGTGAGTTCGTAGGTGAGCTCAAACGTCTCTCCGACTGTTGCCCCGTCTTTCGGCGAGGTGATTTTGATGTGTGATCCGTCGTCAACTTCGGCGAACAGGGGAGCGGCCGAAAGCATGAGAGCGGCCGTCAATAACATGGTAGCGAATCCTTTCATCTGTCGCATTGCACCCTCCTGGTTTAGGCTCCGGGAGCCGTCCATCGACCGCTCAAGCTTCATGAGCAGCGCACTCCGTCCTTCGATGGTGATTGTCGGTTTGACTATCTTTTCTTCCTACTCTCCATACCGGTCCATCCACTTGCGGATGTGCTCCACGGCTTCCGCCTTCTGCTCCGGTCGGAGGGTTGCATGCCAGTCCGCCGCCTTCGGCAACAAGCGCTGCATCACGCGCTTCTGCTCGACCTGGTGCCGCTCCATCAGTTGCGTCAACTTAGCTTGGTCCAACCGGTCGCTTTTCACCTGAGCAATCACGTCTTCCATGATTGCCTTGTGCTCCTGCTGCGACTCGGCGCGGGCCGCCACCATTTCATCCCTCACGGCCATGAGCTTCGCCTTCTGCTGATCGTCCAGATCCAAATGTTTGGCGATCTTGCTCGTCATCCAATCGGCTCGCTCCGCCGGCGTGTGGTGACGATGACAACCGGCCCCGACAAGTGCCCCGGCCAGAACCAGCCCCCCGATCGCAACCCGAAACGTGTTGTGCATCTTCATGCTGCCCTCCTTGGTGAATGTGGTGACTGAGATGGTGCGTGAGCAATGCTTCTCGTGAATATTAAATCAGTATTCGAAGGCGACGCGATAGAGCGCCGGAGTCATTTCCACCCCCAGTTGCCCCAACTTCTCCTTCATGGGCGTGACACTCTTCTCGTAGGCCTTCCAATATAGGGTCTCATTTTCCCAGATGGCCACGTTGATGTAGTTGAACCGGCTGTCCGACTTGAGGCTCTTGTGAAATTTCCCGCTGATGAAGCCTTCTTGCTTGGTGATGTGCTCCTTCACATCCTGCCACCACTGCACAAACGCAGCTTCCTTGGCAGCGGGGACCGAAAACACATTGATCAATGTCACCGGCATCCTGCACCTCCATGAATAAGTTCGATGTTGACGTCCACCTTCACCTGACACCTGTTGAGGCGAAGGGTGTGATCGGCCCCCAGTGCGGTCTGGCGGGAGCGTCGGCACCCGCCAGACCCATTCAGGTTACTGCGCCTTCCGCAGATCGATGACGGTTCCTTCTTCGTTCAGCTCGACGACGATATGGTCTCCGTCGGCGATCGGCTTAGTCTTTATTTCCATCCGCTCCAGCGGAAACACCTTCTCGCCCTCCGGCGTGGCGAGCTTAATCTGATTCTTGTTTGGCCCGGTACGGATCAATTTGCCGAAGATCAGCCGATGGGTCCCGGCCTTGGCCTTATCTTTGCCATGCACATCGATCACCATGCCCTCTTCATTGATCCAGAGGGACACGTGATCGCCGACCGCCGCATCGGCCGGGGCATACTTCTTCAAGAGCGTGTACTGTCCGGCCGGCGTCTTCACGTAGGCCAGGCTCG
>JADYYH010000004.1 GCA_020853775.1 Nitrospira sp. | reverse complement strand
GTCGCGGAACGAGCCACCTTGAAAGCGGTCAAAAGCCGTTTGCGCGATCATGCCGCGTTGGGACATCTCCTCCCTGTATTGGGAGAGAAAGTCTTAGCCCACATCACCCCGAAGGTGATGGCTCAGTACAAAGCCCAGCGGCGGATGGAACGAGCGGCTCCAGCCACGATCAACAAGGAGCTCCAGCTTGTCCGGCATGCCTTCAATCTGGCCATGCGGGAATGGGAATGGTGCCGGGAGAACCCGATGCACCGGGTTTCCATGGAACAGGTGAGGAACGAGGTGGACCGTTGGCTGACGCCGGAGGAGGAAGACCGGCTGATGGCCGCTTCGTCACCGTGGCTGCGAGAGATCATGGTCTTTGCCCTGAATACCGGCATGCGTCAAGGCGAGATCCTAAACCTGCAATGGCAGGATGTGGATTTCTCGCGGGGAACCTTGATCGTGATGCAAAGCAAAAACGGCACACGACGGACCATTCCTCTCAATACCAAGGTCTATGAACTCCTGGCCGCGAAACAGGCCGCAAGCGGTCTCTCACGTGGGCCAGTCTTCAAGACCCCGCTCGGCAACCTCCTGCAGGTACGTTTTCTGGTGCGGGAGTTTTGTGAGGCTCGCAACCGGGCCGCAATTCCAGATTTCCGGTTTCACGACATGCGACACACCTTTGCCACGCGATTAGTTCAGCGTGGGGTGGATCTCTACAAGGTCCAACGGCTGCTCGGGCATAAGACGAACTTGATGACGCAACGCTACGCGCATCATTCGCCGGAAAGCCTGAGAGAGGGTGTGAAGGTGCTGGATGAGTGCCAACCAGAGCGGTTTAGCACAAATTTAGCACACGGGGCGGTTCCTGAAGATTTTCGAGGCTTTAAGACCTCGTAAGTCGTTGATTTATTGTGGTGAGTCGGCTGGGATTCGAACCCAGGACCCTCGCCTTAAAAGGGCGATGCTCTACCAGCTGAGCTACCGACTCTCCGAACAGGGAGACGACACATCGTCACGCGTGGATCGTGACGGGAGGGGATCATACCACTGACGCATCCCGGATCGCTACGGCACGCACTTGCCACACGCAAAAAACGGAGAGATTATCGTGAACGTGGCACTCGCGTGCGGCGCCCTGCCGTGAGCGGATTATTGAGAATGATGGTTTCATCCCGCCGTGAACCGGTAGAGATCATATCGATTCTACACTCAGCCAGCTCTTCGATCCTCGTGAGATACCGTTTGGCTTCCGCTGGTAGCTTCTTATATGTGGTGACGCCCGTTGTGGGTGCGCTCCACCCACCGATGCGTTCATACACCGGCTCGCAATTGGTCAAGGCGAGCAGATCGGACGGCATGTCCCGATGGAGCTTGCCGTTCACCCGGTAGCCCGTGCAGATTTTCAGCTCTTTCCGGCCGTCCAACACATCCAATTTCGTGACCGCGAGGGAAGAGAGCCCGTTGACCCTCGTCGCATGACGAACCACCACGCTGTCAAACCAGCCGCAGCGCCGCGCTCGTCCGGTGGTGGCGCCGAATTCTTTGCCACGCTCCTGGAGCCATCCGCCGACTTCGTCGGTTAATTCGGTCGGGAACGGGCCGCTGCCGACGCGCGTAGTATAGGCCTTGGTAATACCCATCACTGCGTCGATTTTGGTCGGTCCCACCCCGGTGCCCGTACAGGCCCCGCCCGCCGACGAACTCGACGAGGTCACGTAGGGATAGGTGCCGAAGTCCACATCCAAATGTGTCCCCTGCGCGCCCTCGAACAGGACCGTCTTTCCGGCATCGACGGCTTTATTGACGACCAGCGTCGTATCGAGGATGTAGCTCTTCAAGCGATCCGCATAGGCCATGTACTGCTGATAGACCTTTTCCAACTCGAAACAATCCACCTTGTGCAGCTGTTCAAGCAGCCAATTGATGTCGACGAGATTTTCTTCCAGCTTCTGCTTGAAGAGCGGGGGATTCAGCAAATCGCCCATACGAATGCCGATCCGCGCCATTTTATCGCCATACGACGGGCCGATCCCTCGACCGGTGGTGCCGATGCGACGGACGCCTTTGGACTGCTCCGATGCTTTATCGATGGCCTTATGGTAGGGCAATATCAAATGGGCACGATCGCTGACGGCGAAATTTTTTGCGATTTTGACGCCCTGGCCCTGCAGGTGATCCATTTCTTCGATCAATGCTCCGGGATCGACCACGACGCCGTTACCGATGAGACACCGGGTGCCGCGATACAAGATGCCCGAGGGGATGAGATGGAAAATGAACGTATCGCGCGCATTGATGACCGTATGGCCAGCATTGGACCCACCCTGGTACCGCACGACCATGTCGGCATCCTTCGCCAGGATATCGACAATTTTCCCTTTACCTTCGTCGCCCCATTGGGAGCCGATGATGACGAGATTCGCCATTGTTCGCTGCCTCTGCTCCTTCTTCCCGTCTGAACTCGAAAAAAAGGCTCTGACCTCGTACTGATCAGAGCCGGAAGGGCATCATGGTAGGATTCGCATCACGGTTTGTCAAGCAGGGTTTTCAGGTGCGAGCCGCCATGCGTTTTTTGCGCGCCCATTTTTCTCGGCCGAACGCCCTCGGGCCTTTACTGCACTTTCTTCTCCCCAAGACGGTGGTGTGCCTGATCCCTTTGTTGCGCGCGTCCAACGAGGGCCTTCTGAGGCCGCGCGTTGCGCGAGCACGAAGAGGGTCAGCACATCACCGTCCCCACCCTTTTCTTGACTGACAAAATCCGCCCGTGCTAGATTGCGGAGTTACGTCTGCAGCAGCATTCGTTTTCTCGCTGCCTGTGCACAAAGATCCAAGCTTGCGTGGGGCTGTGGCGCAGTTGGGAGCGCGCGTGAATGGCATTCACGAGGTCGCCGGTTCAATCCCGGCCAGCTCCACCAAATCAAGCTTGTCCGACCAACACTCCGGATGTGTGCGGGGATATCCGAACTCTACGAGTCATACGCTTCGCCAGCCGCCGCTTCACACGCGGGCGCTGACACTCCGCAGCGGGTACCTCGCCGAACGTTTCACCTCAGACCCCGAGTACTACTGATCCATGCTTCAGCTTGAATCTGTCCATAAGCAATATTCCACGAAAGTTCTGCTCGAAGGCGCGACCGCGCATCTGCGGCCCGGAGCCCGTGTCGGTCTCGTCGGCCCCAATGGCGCGGGAAAAACGACGCTTTTCCGGATGATTCTGGGCGAAGAATCTCCCGACAAGGGCACCATTCGCAAACGTCCGCGACTCCGTGTCGGCTACCTGCCCCAGGAATTGGAAACCATCGTCGGGAAAACCGTGCTCGACGCCGCCCATCGCGACATCTACCCGGAACATGAAGCCGAGCGCATTCTGTCCGGCTTGGGCTTTACCGAGGCAGACTTTTCTCGACCGATCGAAAATCTCTCCGGCGGATACCGCATGCGCGTGGCGCTGGCGCACCTGCTGCTCTCGAACCCCGACGTGCTCATGCTGGACGAGCCGACGAACCACCTGGATAAACCGACTCAACGTTGGTTCGAACGGTTTCTCCTCGAATCCAACCTGACGCTGTTAGTCATCAGTCACGATACGAAATTCCTCGACGGCATCGCCACACACATCTGGGAGCTCCGGGATCGGACCTTGCAGGAATATCGTGGGAACTACACGAAGTTCCAGGAGCTCCGGGCCGCCCGCGATGCCCAGATTGAGTCGGCCGCCAACCGACAAAGCAAAGAAGTGGCGCGCGTGCAGAGCTTTATCGACCGCTTCCGCTACCAAGCCAATAAAGCCAAGCAGGTGCAGTCGCGCATCAAGCAATTGGATAAAGTGAAGCTGATCGAACGACAGCGCGATACCAAACGCGTGCGGTTTAAGTTTCCGCTTCCCGCTGCCAGCGGCCGGCATGTGCTCGAGCTCAAGGGCGTGGCAAAAAGTTATGGCGAGAAGGTCATTTATCGCTCACTGGACTTCACGGTGGAACGCGGTCAGCGCATCGCGCTGGTGGGTGAAAACGGCGCCGGCAAAAGTACGCTGCTCAAGATGCTGGCCGGCGTCTTGCCGTTCGAAAAGGGATCCCGCCATGTCGGCCACGGAGTCACCCTGCACTACTTTGCGCAGCACCAAGCCGAATCCTTAAACCAGGACCACACGATTCTGCAATCCTTGGCTGAGGTCTCAGCGCAGGCCGAAACCAATTTTCTCCGCGGCATTGCCGGGGCATTTCTCTTTACCGGCGACGATCAGAAGAAACCCATCAAGGCGCTCAGCGGCGGCGAGCGCAACCGCGTGGCCCTGGCTCGCATGCTGGTGGAACCGGCCAATACCCTTCTGCTCGATGAGCCGACCAACCACCTCGATCCGGCCTCGGTGGATATGCTGACCGACGCCATGACTGATTTCCCGGGAACAATCGTGTTTATTTCTCACGATCCGACGTTCCTCGCCCGCGTCGCGACCATGATCGTCGAAGTGGACGAAGGCCAGGCCAAGAATTATTTGGGCGACTACGAGTATTTCTTGTGGAAGAAGGCTCAGGAATTCGAATCGATCAAGGAAAGCAGTGCGGAACTTGCCGCCGCCCAGAACGACAAATCGTCAGGTCCCACGAAGGCCATGGCGTCGCAGGTCCAGCAGAAGTCCTCCGGCGGAGAACGGCGAGATTTGAGCAAAACGCAGGCACGCCTCGAAAAGCAAGTGTCTCGCGCGGAGTCTGAGATCGCCTCCACGGAATCCAAGGTGAAGGCCAGGGAGCTGGAACTCGCGGATCCGGCGCTCTATCAGGAGCTCGGCCGCTGGAGTGAACTGCAGCGCGAGCAGGAAACCTGGAAGAAAGAGCTGGAACGTCTCACGGCGCGCTGGGAGTCGTTGTCGGAGGAATTGCAGGAGGTGCGAGAGAAACTGACGGCACTCGGTTAGTCTGTCGACTTGAGCGTCTCCTCCAGATAGTAATACAACCAGCGGTTCTTTTCTTTCGTCACCAGGTCATCCCACACCACCCCGAGCAACATCCCCTTCTCCCACGGTTTCGCCCACGCCACCGTGGCGCTCAACTTTTCCTGTTGCTCAACGCGATCGGGATCCAGAAACGCCAGCGAGACGGTGATCTTCGCGCCGATCGGCAAGGTTTCTTTCGAATGCAGCCCTGCGCCGATCTTGTTGACGTTGTTCAACACCGCCGTAAATCCCTTCGCCCCGCTCTGCGGAGAAACCAGGGCTGACCCGACCAAGGTGGCCCGGACATACTTCCGGCGTTCGCTGACACTCTCAGTTGAATTGCTCTGACGCGCCATAGGGACCTCGGTGCTAAGTATAACCGTATAACCAGGTTTGTCTAGCCCCTTTCTTCATCACCTGGGGGCGTGCGGGGGCGGTAATACCGCGCGCCTTTCAGCGGCTCTGGGAGGTGGCCTTGCTCGGATTTGGCCCTCGGATCATCGTGTACATACCGGTATCCCTTGCCATACCCGATATCCTTCATGAGTGAGGTCACGGCATTGCGGAGGTGCAACGGCACACCCAGGTTGCCATGTTGCCGCGCATCACGAAGAGCCTCTTGCAGGCCCACATAGGAGGCATTGTCCTTTGGCCGCGAGGCCAGATAGGTCGTGCCATGAGCCAACGTGATCTGGGCCTCGGGCAGCCCAATAAATTCCACCGCCTGCGCCACGGCATTGGCCAGGACCAGCGCCTGCGGTTCGGCATTACCGATGTCTTCAGAGGCGAAAATCACCATGCGCCGCGCGATAAATCGTGGGGTCTCCCCTCCCTCCAGCATCCGCGCAAGCCAATAGAGCGCCCCATCCGGATCGGAATCACGCAGGCTTTTGATGTAGGCCGAAATCAGATTGTGATGCTCTTCTCCGCCCTTGTCGTACCGCAGGCTTTTTTTGACCAGCGCAGACTCCAGCACCTGCTCATCGAGCATCCGGCGTCCATCCGGCCCCACCGGCACCTGGCCGGCGACGAATTCCAGCGTCGTCAAGAGACTTCTCGCGTCACCATTTCCAAACGCAATCAAGCGGTCTCGCGCAGCAGGATGTATCGTCAGCCGAAGTGAGCCCAGGCCGCGCTCGGTATCGGCCACCGCACGATCCAGAATCGAGCCAAGGGCATCGGTTGTCAGCGGATGGAGCACGATCACGAGTGAGCGTGAGAGCAACGGGGCGATGAGTTCAAAGGAGGGATTCTCCGTCGTCGCGCCGATCAATACCACCGTTCCCCGCTCAACATGCGGAAGAAACGCGTCTTGCTGCGCCTTGTTGAACCGATGAATCTCGTCGACGAAGAGAATGGTCGCCATTCCTCTGGCTCGCCGCTGCTCCGCAGCTTTGATGATCTCGCGCAGTTCCGGGATACCACCGGTGACGGCCGAGAACGGCACAAATTGCGATTTCGTATACTGGGCGACCAAGCTGGCCAACGTGGTTTTTCCGCAACCCGGAGGGCCCCAGAAGATCACGGAAGACAGCCGATCCTGTTCGATCGCCTTTCGCAATGGACGCCCAGGCCCTACGACCTCGTCTTGACCGACGAGATCATCGAAACTTCGAGGCCGCAGGCGCTCAGCCAGGGGAACCCTCTCGGAAGTCGCTGCCGACCGGGCAGGTGGGGATGAAGCGAATAGATCGCCGGTAGAATCGTGAGCGGGCATCATTGCTCTCAGGTGCAAAGCCTTCTGCATTCTATACGTCGCCACGGAAACACCGCAAACTGGTGTGTCGGTACAACCCTCCTCTTGATTCTCGGCCTTGGCAATGCTACCACCCATCCAGCATCTTTTCTTTCGGGGTGAACCGATGTTTTTTGAGACACAGGATATTCGATTGGCGTATGACGACAAGGGCGCAGGCCTTCCCATCGTATTTCTGCACGCCTTCCCGTTGAATCGCTCAATGTGGGCGCCACAAGTCAGCGCGCTATCGACACAATTTAGAACCATCGCAATCGATCTTCGCGGACATGGTGAATCGGATGCCCCGCTTTGGTCTTTTTCGCTCGATCAATATGCCGACGACGTGGCCGCACTGCTCGACCATCTGAATATTCCGCAGGCGGTCTTGGTGGGACTCTCCATGGGAGGATACGTCAGCCTGGCATTTTCGCGAACCTACGGCAATCGATTGCTTGGACTGGTCCTCGCCGATACTCGAGCCCAGGCGGATAGTCCAGACGGACGGACCGGTCGCTTTCATCTCGCGCAAACCGCGTATACGCAAGGCACCGAAGCGGTCGCAAATACCATGCTGCCGAAGTTGCTTGGCGCCACGTCGCTGAAGAGCAAACCCGAACTGGTGAATCGCATTCGCGGAACTATTCAACAGAACCCGGTCAGCGGAATTGTCGTCGACTTGATGGCGATGGCGGCACGACCCGACTCCGTCGCCCACCTGCCGGCCATTCTCTGCTCGACCCTCGTCGTGATCGGAGATGAGGATCATACGACGCCGCTCGTCGACGCCCAATTGATGGCCAGCCACATACCGCATGCCCGGCTGGCCATCATTCCAGCCGCCGGACACCTGAGCAATTGCGAACAACCTGAGCTATTTAACGATCTATTGCGAGGATTCGTCGAGGGGCTACGGTAAACCGGCGAGAAAATCTAGCCTCCGTCTTTGACGCTGCTGCCACGAATCAGCTTGAGAAATTCTTCTCGGGTTTGCTGTTGAGTGCGGAATACCCCCAGCATGGAACTGCTCACGGCGACGGTGTTTTGCTTTTCGACCCCGCGCATCATCATGCAGAGATGCCGCGCTTCCATGACTACGGCCACACCATGGGCGTTGAGCTTTTTCTTGAGCGTTTCTGCAATTTGAAGCGTGAGACGTTCCTGCACCTGGAGGCGCCGGCTGAAGGCATCGACCACCCGCGGAATCTTACTGAGTCCGACGACCTTCTTGTTCGGCAGATACCCCACATGGCACTTGCCGAAAAACGGTAACAAATGGTGCTCGCACATGCTGAAGAAATCGATATCTTTCACGATCACCATTTCATCGTACTCGATGGGAAAGAGAGCGCCATTAAGCAAGTGATCGATGTCCTGACGATAGCCTTGGGTCATAAACCGCATGGCTTTCGCGACACGTTTGGGCGTGTTCAACAGACCATTACGGCTCGGCTCTTCCCCCAACTCGAGCAAAAGCTTCGTCATCAGCCCTTCGATCGGGTCCTCGGCGGTGGGCGTCGCAGTGACACGCGACCGTCTGGCGCGGGACCCCGAAACTACTTTAGCCATGCCTCACTCCATCTTCTCTCCGCACCTGCTTCGCGGATCCGGAATATTCGAAATAGTTGTCTCGCGTCTCAATCATACCCACTTTCACGAGACGCCCCCCCGGGACTTCGTTGACCAAAAGATCCCAAATGAGCAAGACCAGATTCTCTCCGGTGGTCGTTTGCATCGCAAACTCCGGATCCTTGTTCAAATCCTGATGATCGAAGCGTCGCACCACAATTCGCTGAACCACGTCATCGAGTTGGGACAGGTCCACCACCTGATGGGTCCGCGGGTCCATGTCACCCCTCACTGACACGAACACCACATAGTTATGCCCATGTCCATTGGGATTGTTGCACTTGCCGAACGTAGCCCAATTTTCGTCGGACGATAACTGATCGGTGTGCAAACGATGTGCGGCGCAGAAACGATAGCGGCGCGTAATGGTGGCCTCAGACATCCAGATGACTCTCCACAACAATCATCAAAACGAACAAGCCGGGAGAGCTACCCGTTAGAGAGGGAGCCACTCCCGGCCTGATCCGTCACTCACCAAAACAATCTGCGCTCCGGTTGAATACAACCGGAAGGCTCTTATGCACTGAAGGAACTGCCGCAGCCACAGGTGGTCTTGGCTTGCGGATTCTTGATCGAAAAGCCGGACCCTTGCAAGCTATCAACATAATCGACTTCCGCACCTTGCAACAGCGGAGCACTTTGAGAATCCATGATGACCTTCACATCACCTTTTTCGATGACCGTATCGTCATCGGCCATTTTTGATTCGAAGGCCATGCCATACTGATACCCGTGGCACCCACCGCCACGAACATAAATCCTCAGACCGACCACATCTTTTTCCTCGGTCATCAATTCTTTTATCTTCTGCTCTGCCAATTGCGTAATCGTTACCATTCGTTGGTCCTCCTTCTGGTCTGCGTGTTCGGCACGTTAAATTACTTTACCATCTCGCGGGAACTTACGGAAGCCTGGCCCCTTTTTTCCCAAACTGGCTGCACGACGCTGAGGCAGGTTGCACCCATTTGGTTTCTGGAACACGAACCACCACATCGCCCAATACCTTTGCCTGACAGCCAAGCCGGTGCCACGGCTCAGAAAGGGCTTCACGATCCAGGAGATCCTGCTCGTCGAAATCAATTTCGGAAAGGTTCTCCCCGCCCATCTGCACTTCGACGCGGCAGGTCGTACAGGACGCGTTCCCCCCACAGTCGTGATTAAGCGCAAAACCAAGTGCCTTGGCCGCTTCCAGCAAGGTCAGGTTCGAATCCACCTCTCCACTGCGCCCCTCCGGATGGAGAAAACTCACACGCGGCATGCGCCGTCTCCTCTATGCCTTCGCGCCGGTCTCAGTCTGCGCCGGCTGAAACGGACAGCGGTGCATTCGAATATGTTCTTCGAATTCATGCTGGAATAACCGCAGGCTGCTTTGCACCAGTACCGCCGCACCGGTGATGAGGGTGCAATACCCCGTTCCCTTCACGAAACCGCACAGCTGCAGGAGGGAGTCCAGATCCTTTTGGCTACCTTCGCCTCGCTCAATCTTCTCAACCAGCGTAGCCAGATTGATCGTGCCCATTCGGCAAGGAGGACATTGTCCGCAACTTTCACCCTTGAAAAAGTTCGAATACTTGAGGGTCGCCGCCACCATGCAGGTGGCATCATCAATGACAATGGTCCCGGCCGAACCCAGCCCGGTCCCGGCCTTCTTGAGCGAATCAAAATCCATCGGCAGGTCCAGTTGGTCAGCGGTCATCATCGAGAACGCAGGTCCTCCGGGAAACACCGCCTTGATCTTGCGGCCGTTGGGAACGCCCCCGCCGCACGTCTCAATGAGATCCCTGATGGTCACGCCCATCGGCATTTCATACACGCCGGGCCGATTGACGGAACCGCTGAGCGAGAAGAGCATGGTACCCGGACACTTCTCCGTCCCCACCTGCGTGAACCATGCCGCCCCATTTTTCAAAATCTGCGGGATGTTGCACAAGGTTTCGACGTTGTTCACCAACGTCGGCTTCCCGTACAAACCGAAATCGGTGGGATAAAACGGCGGTTTCTGCCGCGGCATCGCTGGACGCCCCTGCATCGATTCCAACATCGCCGTCTCTTCTCCGGCGACATAACTGCCGTGACCGGAAAACACCTCCAGCTCCAAATCTACACCCGTACCGAGAATATTTTTTCCCAACAGACCGCGTTCCCGCGCCTGGGCAATGGCTTTTCTTAGATTCGCTTCTTCTTCTTCGTACTCATGGTTGACGTAGATATAGGAGGCCTTCGCATTGACCGTGCGGGAGGCGATCAGGCAGCCCTCAATCAACTGATGCGGGATATGCTTGAGGAGGTGACGGTCCTTGAAGGTTCCCGGCTCATGCTCACCGGCATTGCATACAAAGTATCGTTCCGGCACACGATGGTTGAGGACCTTGTCCCACTTGATGCCGGTTGGAAACCCTGCTCCGCCCCGCCCGCGCAGACCGGCCTTCTTGATCTCGCCGACCACATCTGCCGGCGTGAGCTCCTTCAGGCACTTTCGCCAGGCGTCGTAGCCGCCGGTCTTGAGGTAGGGGTCGATTTCCCAGGGCGCCCCATCAAGTTTCTGCAATACCCGTGGTTGAGGTAGGGTCACGTTGTTCCCTTTCGGGGGTTACACCCCCAGGTTAGCAGGTAGCTACTATACGGCTGCACTTTGCGAGCCGTCAAGCCACGTTCGCCTGATTAGGCCTCAATCTCAATCAGTTAGGGCTGATGGACCTACGGCAACTCAGCCCAAAGCCTCGCCGACAAGCGGCCGATCACGCTCATTACGAGTGAGCGCATGAAAAAGGGGACTGATCATCCGCTCGGATGACCAATCCCCCTCACTCTGACTATACGTATCGCTACTTCAAATGGCTTCCCGCACCCATGAAGAACAGCATCGGGATGGACAACAGGAAGTTGATCCGCGACGCATACAGGGCGGTTTTGCCCCACTGAGCCATCTCCGGCGGAGCCGGCGTACCCTGTGCGGCCGCGGCTACCGCGGCAATCACTTTCTTCTGATTCGGCCAAATGATGCCGTGCACGTTCCCCATCATGATGATGCCAAGAAGCCCACCGATCCCGAGCGCAATCGCCCCGGTTCCCCCCTTCGCATAGAGGTAACCATAGAGCACGATACCCGCAAGCACGGTGACCGTGGCGCCATGGCGGAACCAGTTCAGCGCCGCAGGCATCAGCTTCGGAATCACGATGTTCTTTGTCGGCCCATCCAGGCTCTTGAGAAAACCCGCATTGATCAGGTTAAAGAAATACAACAGTCCGATCCAGGTGATACCCGCCAAAAAGTGGACCCAGCGGACAACCAGACCGAACCAATCGGCCTCGCCCGCTCCCACCCCGGCCACACCCAGATAGACGACTATCAATCCGACAGCGAGCGCAACACCTGCGCCCAATGTCTGATACGGATCCTCGAGAAATTTCATACGCCCCCCAACTGTAACGGTTTACTGCCAACCACGTTCTCTACTGCAGGCTGCCGAGCCTTGTCAAGCAACCTGCCATCCGCGCGGTCTTGGTGGCGGCCGCCTATGCCGTCAACAGACGATCAACCACGCCGCACAGGTCCCGCACCGCATCGGATGAGGCCTGTAGCGCCGTCCGTTCCTCGGCTGTCAGATCGTATTCCACAATAGATTCCCCACCCCCGCGGCCGAGCATGACCGGCACGCCGACGATGACATCTTTTAATCCGTACTCCCCCTCGCACAACATTGCGCAGGGAACCACACGCCTCTGATCCTTCATGATCGCCTCAACCATATCCACTGCGGCGGCTGAAGGCGCATAAAAGGCGCTGCCGGTTTTCAGTAGCCCCACAATTTCAGCCCCGCCGTCCTGCGTACGTTTGATCAAGGCTGAGAGCCGCTCCGGTGACAACCGGTCCGTGATGGGCTTCCCCGCCACAGTCGTTTGGCGAACCAGCGGCACCATGGTATCTCCATGACCACCCAACACCATCGCCTCCACATCCGTCCCCGGCACGTCGAGCTCCTCGGCGACAAACGATCGGAGCCGCGCCGTATCCAATACGCCCGCCATGCCGAGCACGCGCGACTTCGGCAGCCCGCTGACCTGTCGTGCCACATGCACCATGGCATCCAAAGGATTGGTCACCAGGATCAGGATGATGTTCGGTGAACGTGACACTAATTCCTGCACGACGGTCTTGACGATTTTGGCATTGGTGCCGAGGAGTTCATCCCGGCTCATGCCCGGCTTTCTCGGGATTCCCGAGGTGATGACGGCAATGGACGACCCGGCCGTCTCGTCATATCCATTCGTTCCGACCACGCGGGTACTGTATCCGCAGACGGGACCGGCTTGGGTGATATCCAATGCTTTCCCCTGCGGAATCCCCGGTACGATGTCGACCAGCACGACATCATAGGCATTCTTCTCTGCCAACCGCTGGGCGGCCGTTCCACCGACATTTCCTGCACCCACTACTGTAATCTTTGGTCGTCCCATTATTCCCACCTCGTGAAGCGTGACACGTGAAGCTTCAAGCGCCAAGTCCTCTTCGCACCTGCCCTACACGCGTTACGCCGGTTCGTGCCCCGTCCAGCCGCCGACCTTGAAATTGATCGTGCAGACAAAATTATCGCCGTCATAAAAATTCACTTTGATTTTCTTTTTCCCGTAGTTCGCCGCAAGAAAGTCTTCGGGCGCCTCCACCAGCGCCTGATACTCGCCCGGAGGGTACTCACCCAGCTCATGGAACACCACGATCATGCCGGCCTTCACTTCCTCTAAAATCTTGGCAGTACACCGCGGATAGATTTCCCAAAACTTGGCGTCGATGGCTTCCCGCGTGGGTTCCGGACGTTCCTCGCCGGGTTTGAAGTCTCGATTGGCAAACTTGGCCTGCCGTCTCACGTAGGGATATTGATGGCCGGTGAACAATTTATAGAGCCAGGGCGGCACGGTCGGTCGGGGCGGCTGTTCAATCATCGTTCGTATGCTCCAGTGCTGAAAGGGCCTTGTGCGCGACCGGTCAGGCCGTCAGCCGATGGTAAATCCTCGGGAGCTTCTCCGGCAACCCCTCCACCCGATCAATCACCACATAGCGCACATCCCCGTACATCCGTCGCAAATAGGGATCCGCCTGTTTGTCGATCGTGATACAGACCGGTTCAATCCCGCCGGCCCGAGCTTCCCGCAGAGCCATGCGTGTATCTTCCAATGAATAGTCGTCTTTATAGCCGTCATCCAGCGGACGTCCGTCGCTGATCATCACCAACAATCGCGTTTTTGCCTGACGAGCGAGCAGCTTCGTCGTCGCATGCCGGATGGCCGCGCCATCGCGATTCTGCTGCAAGGGCACCATGCCCCCCAGCTTCGCTCCCGCCCGGCCGGTCACCAGTTCGTCAAAGTCTTTGACCACCACGAAATCCACCTGGTGGCGCCCTTGCCCGGAATAACCATAGACAGCAAACTGGTCCCCAATCGCCGTAAGCGCTTCGCAGAGCAGTACTAACCCCTGCTTTTCGATATCGATGATTCTCCGCCCCTGCTCGACCTGACGGCTGGTGGACCCGCTGAGATCGACCAGAAACGCCGCAGCCACCTCGCGTTCGCGTTTTTCGCGCCGCACATAGATCCGCTCCGATGGCTCGATACCCGCCTGCAAGTCGGCCAATCGGCCAATCACGGCATCCATATCGAGATCTTCCCCATCCAATTGAGCAGGCACACGCCGGAGTCCAGGAGGACGCAGGCTTTCAAAATAGCGGCGCAGCAACCGGACCGGCCCACGCTGGGCCGCCAAGGTCTCTTCGACAAACTCCGACGATCCTTCAACCGCCTCCCGCTCAATCACGCGACACCAGTTCATCCGATAGTCCTGAATGGCGGCATCCCATTCGCGATAACGGACGGCTCGCACGGCTTCAGGCTTGTCACCTTCAGGCCGAGCCCCCTCGCCTTCAACGGCCAGGACCTCTTCAACCAACGAAGGCTGACGGCGGCCTGGAACCAGGACATCCTGAGACATCTGCTGAGAACGCGCCGTGCCGGCCCCGGACGATCCGCCCGAATCTCCGGCTAACCCAGCTCCGCCCTGACTATCCCCTTGGCCGGAGGCGGGACTCTGTTCGGGGGCAGAGTCGGTACGGTCCCTGACCAGGTTGGGATCCATCGCCCCGCGATAGTCCCAGTTGTCCATTGGACGATAGGTGTCGGAAAGATCCTCCGAGGCCTTCGGCGCAGGAATCGACTGCTCAATCGCCTCGGCTTCGTCAGGATGGGGAATGGCCTCGCGACGAATGGCCAACAACTCATCCATCGAGACATAGAGACGATCGGCCAGCCGTACCGCTTCTTCCGCAGTGGCCAGCGGATGGAGGATGGTTTGACAGAGACCCCAGAGGTGAGTGATTTCATGCGTGAGCGCATCAGGGAGCGGCAGAGAACCGGCCTCGACCGTGGACAGGAGCAGAAGCTGATCGACGACCAATTCGCGCACCGTCATCCCGTGCGCCAGACTGCGAACCTGCACCGCATCCTTCGCAATCAGCGCCAAGTCCCGGCTCAGGCCAGGATATTCCCGACGCAGTAAGTATTCAACCCTGGCATCTTCAACAAGCGCCCAGAGATCACGGATGAGGCCTGGTTGAGGATACTGGGCGAACACATCGCCCAGGGTACGGACTTCCCGCGAAGCTTTGCGGCCATATCGCCGCGTCAGGTCCTCGCTCAGGTCTTGCAAACAGGTGAGGGGCACATCGAAGGTGCCGAACTCCAGATGTCCCGCCTCATGCGCGGCCATCACCAGATAGAGACGGACATTCTCCTCATAGGTCGGGTGCCGCCTGACGAGCGACGGCAAGCCGATGCTTTGCCCATCATCACTGACGGTGGGGCGCGCCATCGGCTGCGCTGACTCAAGCGAGTCGGGCAGATCGTAGATACGCAGATCGCGGCCGCAGAGGGCTTGTGCGAATAACTTGACCCGCCTGGCGATCTGCCGCAACGGCACGCCGCTCATGGCTTGTGAGAGCGCGCCCAGCGCCTTCTCAGACTCCATGCCAAAATAGGCGCGGCCCCCCTCCACGTTGTACTCCAGCACGTCCATCCCGGAGGCAAACCAGGCCTGAAACTTCCCTTGCGCTCCCTCGCCAGGTCCGATCAAGGCGATCAATTCAGGGCAGCGGCGAGCATAGGCCAACATCGTCTCCGCGTCGCGTTCAGCCAGCAACAACGCGTACTGCAGAACCTGCCTCCGCCATTCATCGGTCGGCAGCCCGCGCAGGATTGCGGGGGCTTCGGCCAAGAATGTAATACCCGTCTCCGGCGACCGCTCGGCGATCTGCGCACCCACGCGAATCACTTGGTGCCGCGACGTCTGATCAGGAATATCCTCAAGGATGCGCGGACTCGTCCGGAAGAATTCCAACGCTCCCAGATAGTCCGGCTTACCGAGGCTATTCTCGACAATGAGGGTCATCCCGAATTGCATCCAGGCTCGAACCGTATCGAGCGAAAGCACGCGAGCGATGGCCGGAATTTGACGGATATACTCCACAGCCAGGGCAAAATCAGTTTCCGCCAATTCGCAGGCCAGTTCCATCCACGTCGGCCAGTCGGTCGGGGGCAAAACAGGAACCACTTCCGGGGCAACCCGAATAAATTCCACCGCCACATTGGCCTGGCGGTCAGCCAGCTCCAGACCGGCAGCCAACACCACGGCTCGCTGAGGCGGATCGAGCAGGCCCAGCAGAAGCGGACTTTCTTTGAAATATCGAAGTGCCAAGGCCCCCGAATCAGCCGCGATGGCAACCCCGAGATCGAGCCATGGCAACACCTCACCCAGCAGGCCACGGTGGTGCAACTCCCCCAACGCGTCGATCGCACCCTTAGCCGCTTTCGGGGCAGCATCGGTGAGCTCCTCCAACAAGAGCCACACCCCCGAGGGTGCATCCGGTCTGGTTGCTGACGCGGCGATAGCATCGATCAACGCCGCAGCGGACTTAGGTCCGAGTTGGTCGGCCAATCGTTCAATAAGTTGTGGAACGGAGTGCCCGGGCGCCATTCTTGTGATCCATTTTGAGGGAAGTGGTGGATTGTAAAGGACACAATTTCGCTTGTAAACTGTGTCCTCGCTGCCGGGAGCGCCTGGCACCCATCGACTTTTACACTGTGCCGTTGTCATGCGAGGAACGGAATGGCTGAACCGAGCAAAGAAAGTCTCGAGAAGATGTGGAAGTATGTCAAAGGCTTTGCCGAGAAGAGCGGCACGGCCATGCACCCGAATCCTGCCGTCACAAACGCCGTCGTGCTGGGCTTAGCCGCCCACGTTGATGAGCTGGGCAAACCGCTCTGCCCCTGTAACTTCTACCCGGACAAACAGGCAGAGGCCAAGCTGCGTCGCTGGATGTGTGCCTGCGACGAAATGCAGATCTATAAATATTGCCATTGTCTGCTCTTTGTCCGGGAAGATGGTATGCCGATCACCGAGTACTTGCCGGACGATCATGAAGGCCGCCAGTGTTATGGGCTGATTACCGATCCGACTCCCGAAAAGGGCCGGGCTCTCCGCCACAAAGCGTTGCCCATGGCGCCGAAGGCGACCGACGCCCCTGCCGCTCCGGACTCCTCCACGCAATCGTGAACCGGGTTTCCTGCCATCCACTGGCTTGCCTTCGCTCCGGCCTGTCGGTTCTCGCCATGCTGAGCTGCTTCAGTCTTGCCGGTTGCCTCCACACAATGGAGCCCCTCGATCCGAGGACCTTGCCGATCACGACCGCCCCGGCGCAACGGTTGCACACCCATGTGTCGTTCCTCGCGAGTCCGGCGCTGGCCGGCCGCCAACCTGGCACGCCAGGCAACCGCCAGGCCGCGGATTACATCGAAGAACAGTTTCGCCTGGCCGGATTACAGCCACTCGCCTCGCTCGGCGGCTATCGACAGACCATTTCGGCTCGCATGGGCGATAACATCATCGGCGTCATCCCGCCGGTCGCCGCTACCGGCACCCCACGCTGGATTGTGATCGGGGCCCATTATGATCATCTGGGGTATCCCTTCCTGGGGGCCGACGATAATGCGTCCTCCATCGCCATCCTGATCGAGACGGGCAGAAATCTCGCGGGACTCTCTCAATACGGCATCATGTTTGTCGGGTTCAACGGTGAGGAACTCCCGTATTTCGGCACGGCCGACATGGGATCACAGTTCTTGTTTCACCACTTACCGCAGGAAATCGGCTCTACAGAGAACCTTCAAGCCGCGATCATCATGGATTTGATGGGCGGCGTGCAGTGGCCCGCTCTCAAGGATGCGATTTTTGCCACCGGCGCGGAGAAGAGTCCCGAGTTGTATCGACGCGTCACTCAAACCCAGGTCTCTTCCCTCAGGATCTTCCGCGGAGGAATCCATCTCGTCGAAGAAATTCCTGATCATGGGCACAAGGCCTTCAGCGACTACGATGTCTTCCGCAACCACAAGATCCCGTTCCTGTTTCTCTCGGCGGCGCGCTCACCCCGTTACCATACGGCAGGCGACGTCGCCAGCACACTCCACTACGAACGCATGGCCGCGACGGTTGAGTGGCTGCGCCATCTGGTCGCACTGATGGCGCAGGACGAGACGCGCTACTCGTATGATGCACACCGTGTCGAATTTGCCGATGAAGTGGCTTCGTTTCGCAACATCGTGGAGCAGGCGATCCACGAAGGAACGCTCATTCCAGGAACATCACGCTGGTCCTTGAGAAAATTGAAGCAGGATGCCGAATGGCTGAGGGAGGTACGCCACTCCGCCCCGACGCCGCAACAGTTGGAGCGGTTGGAACGGATTTCTATTCGTGTCCAGTGCCTGATGGCCGACTATTCAGGCTGTTTTACATTTTGAACGACCGACCGTACGCGACGTGTCATCTCCGATCACACCATTATTGCCACCCGTCGGTCTCGTAGCCTTTTTCCTTCAAACAACGCTCGACGAATGCCGCATAGTCCTGCTCGGGATGCAATGGCTTATAGGTCCCGGCCAGCAGACCGAGGACGCCGCCGACGGCGCCGCCCGCTGCTGCGCCGATGGCGATACCCGCAGGGCCGCCGACCAACCCTGCCGAAGCCCCCACCGCCGCCCCGCCGATCACACCGAGCGCGGCACCGGCGCCGGCATTGCCGCTACGATGTGTTCCGTGCTGCAATCCCGCCCGCTCGGCTTTCACCGCGCAAACCGCCGCTTCATTCTGGGCTTGCTGCCGGCCGTGAAGTTGCAAATACGTGGTGGACTTGAAGATGGGTTCAGGCCCTGCACAACCAATCGCGGCCAGGACGATCAGAGACAGTGCGTATCGAGACATCTGTGATCCGATTGTTTTCAGACGAGACGACCGCTGCCATACCCCGACATCCAACTCACCATGCATAACATCCTCGCATCAACAGTACCTCATGCATTCATGGGTGCCACCCAACCGTTGCTTACTCGAGTTGGAGATGTGTGCGCACCTGTTCGGCAGAACGCCCCCTTACCAAAACACGTTTCTGGCGGCTGCTCGCCCCGCTGAGGATCTCGACAGCGCTCAACGGCAGGCCGCAGGCACGAGCCAGGAACCGGCACAATTCCTCGTTCGCCGCACCATCCGACGGCAGCGCGGCCACACGAATTTTAATCGCACCACCGTGAAGCCCCGCGCATTGAGTCCGGGAGGCTTTCGGCTGAACATGAACGGAAATGACGGCGCCCTCGGGTGTGGTGCGAACGGCCTGCTCTGCTGCGGGTCTGGATTCCCGCCCGGAATTGTGGGTGGTCACAACATTGTGGAGCACGCAGAGTGGGTGAGGCGCAAAGAACGAACGGCTAGAAAATCGCTTTCACGACCTCGACGATGCTGCGTAACATGTCCGGGTCATCCGTAATAGGCCTGGCGATCGCGACATCGCAGGCGCGATCCGCAGGCACGCCCTGCTTGATCAAGGTCGCCGCATAGATCAACAATCTGGTACTGACGCCTTCTTCAAGACCGTGATTTTTGAGGTTGCGGACCTTCTCGGCAATTTTGACCAGCCGCTGAGCGATCTCGGGGCTGACACCGGCCTCATGCGCCACGACCCGGCTCTCGATATCCGGCAGCGGATAATCGAACTCGATGGCCATAAACCGCTGCTTGGTGCTTTGCTTCAGATCTTTCAGAATGCTTTGATAGCCGGGGTTATAGGAAATCACCAGCATGAACTCATCCACCGCCTCGATGACCTGCCCTTTTTTTTCAATCGGCAGCAGCCGCCGGTCATCGCTCAACGGGTGAATGATCACCGTGGTATCTTTGCGAGCCTCGACGATTTCGTCCAGATAGACGATCGCTCCCTGCTTCACGCCGAGGGTCAGCGGACCATCCATCCACACCGTCTCCTGCCCCTTCAACAGATAGCGGCCGACCAGATCGGAGGCGGTCAAATCCTCATGGCAAGCCACGGTAATGAGCGGACGCCCCAGGCGATAGGCCATGTGCTGGACGAAGCGGGTTTTCCCGCAGCCCGTGGGCCCCTTGAGCATCACCGGCATGCGGCTCTGCGCCGCAATGGTAAAGAGCCCGACCTCACCTCGCACGTCGGCGTAAAACGGTTCACGCGCAATCCGATACTGGTCGATATCTTGTGCCTGCCCTTTCGGAGCCGCCGCTGCCCGCCCCTCGCTCATTCCGCCTCTCCTACCTTAAATTGAATAATCTGCATGGTGCGCCACGATAAACGGAAACCGGCAGGAAGTTCAAGCGACCGTGAGAGAGGGCCGGACGAAGCACGCCACTCAGCCAACCTTCGACCCATCCAGCACCTCACGAACTTTTTGGGCCAGCGTTGTGGGCGTGAAGGGCTTTTGCAGAAAGGAATGCTCCGTATCGATGCCGCCTTTGGAGAAGGCCGGATGATCGGGATACCCGGACATATACAGCACTTTGACTTCCGGGCGGACCGTCGCAAGTTTTTCGGCGACCTCCGGGCCACTCATTTGGGGCATGACCACATCGGTGAGCAGCAAATGGATCGGACCGGCATGTTTGGCGCCGGTCAGCAGCGCCTCAATGCCATGTCGAGCTTCCAACACCGTGTATCCGTGGAGGCGCAGCGTCTCATTCACCAGGCGCCGCACACCCGGTTCATCCTCCACCAACAACACCGTCTCGCGCCCCCTCACCGAGTCGCCGCCGACGGCGACCGATTCGGTTTCCTCACTGACCGCCTCGACGCGCGGGAAGAAAATTTTAAAGGTGGCCCCGCGGCCCGGCTTGCTCTCCACCTCGATGAAACCGCCACTTTGTTTGACAATGCCATAGACGGTCGACAATCCCAGTCCCGTCCCCTTGCCCTTTTCCTTGGTGGTAAAAAACGGCTCAAACACGTGAGACTGCGTATCTTCGTCCATTCCATGGCCGGTATCGCGCACGATGAGCGCGATGTAGGAACCAGGCTCGATGCCCATCGGCGGCCGGTTGCGGCGCTGGCCGAATTGCACGTTGGCCGTCTCGACGGTCAACCGGCCGCCGTCCGGCATGGCATCGCGGGCGTTGACGGCCAGATTCATAATGACCTGTTCGACCTGGCCGGGATCCGCCTTTAATTGTCCCAACCCCGGATCCAGAACAGTACAAAGCTCGACGATATCTTCGCCCAGGAGGCGCCGGAGCATGCCTTCCATATTATGGATCACCGAATTCAGATCCAGCACCTTCGGGGCGATGAATTGCCGGCGACTGAAGGCCAATAACTGCCCGGTCAGACCGGATGCGCGATCCGCCGCTTTTTTGACCTCCTCCAGCTCCTTCCGGAACCCGTCGGTCGGTAACAGGCGGCTCAGCACCAATTCGCTATATCCTCGAATCACCGTGAGCATGTTATTGAAATCGTGCGCCACTCCGCCGGCCAGTCGTCCAACGGCTTCCATCTTCTGCGACTGCTGAAGCTGCGCTTCCGTGCGCCGCAACGCATCCTCTGCACGGGCTCGTTCGCCGAACTGTCCGATCTTGAGACCAACATCGGCGACCATCTTCAACAATTGCTCGTCCGGCTGTTTGATCTCGCACCGAAAGAGTTCGATGACGCCCTCGACCTCCGTCCCCACTCGAACCGGGAATCCGAACGCCCCATGCAGTCCGACGCGTGACGCGGCGCCGCCTCGAGGGAAATTCGCTTCCTGTACGACGTCCTTGATCCAGGTCGGCTCTCCGGCTTGCCAAATCCGCCCTGGAAGACCCTTCCCGATGCCGAAGGTATGGCGCCAAGTGTCGAGCACAAATTCTTCGGCATTCAACCCCGGTGACTGCCACACATCGAGACAACGCAGCACGCTGCCTTGCCGGTCGAGTCGCCAGAAGATGCCCAGTTCCCATTCCAGGCTTTCGCAGATGGCCTGCAGAATTTTTGGACCGGCTTCTTCCAGGGTCCGCGATTCCGCCAACACGCGCGTGACGGCGTACTGAGAGGCCAGCTGGCGCTCGGTTCGTTTGCGCGCGGTGATATCGCGAATGAAGGCGCTGAAAATGTAGGCGTCGCCCAGTCTGGCCGGAGAGATGGTAATTTCCACCGGGAATTCATGCCCGTCACGATGACTGCCTATCATCTCGATACGCCGATTGAGAAGGGCGCCTTGCCCCGTGTCGAGGAAATGCCGCAGCCCGCGCTCATGCCCCTCCCGGTCCCGAACGGGAATGATCGTCTCCGACACACGCCGGCCCAGCGCTTCCTCGCGTTCCCACCCGAAAATGTTGACGGCCTGCGCATTCCAATCCGTGATGATGCCGCCGGCATCCATGGAAATCACGGCGTCCAAGGCCGTATCGACGATCACCCGGTTCCGTTCCTGACTCTGCAAGAGGGCCGCCTCCGCCGCGCGCGCCCATTCGCTCTCTTGCTGCGCTTGCCGATGCTGCTCGCGCAATCGTCCGGTGGCCCAGAGCAGCAACCCCACCATCGGGACCCACACCACCACACCGGCAAT
The DNA here is from genome assembly GCA_020853775.1 of Nitrospira sp. Classification (GTDB taxonomy): domain Bacteria; phylum Nitrospirota; class Nitrospiria; order Nitrospirales; family Nitrospiraceae; genus Nitrospira_A. The sequence continues at coordinate 63,747 of JADYYH010000004.1, read as the reverse complement.
GCCCAGTTTCCACATCATCGCCCGGATCGGCAACAGAATGACGTCGCGATCCATGCGCAACAGAATCGTCCACTGCAGGCCGGAGTATTCGCTATAGCCCTTGGTTTGCGAATAGCCCGTCACCACCGGTACGTGCCGGCGCACGTGTATTTCCTCAACATACCCGGCCTTGCCCGAGCCACTCAGCAACACCGAGGGCAACCCCATTTCGCGGAGATTGGCCCGTTCCACACTAGGTGCCGCGGAATCCACAAACACAACCCCTGCCTTGGTCAAGAACTGATATTCGAACTGTCCGCCCACACCGTCGGTCTGCTGAATTTCACGCACCGTCTCGATCAGCACATCCTCCAACATCGGCAGCCCGATGCGGGTTGTGACCGCACCGAGAAACTGCCCGTTCACATTGACAATGGGAGCCGTAAAGGCAATCGACTCGATCTTGTGATTCGATTCGTGAATCTCGACTTCATCGACCTGCACCGTGCCGGTCTGCCGCACGCGTTCGAACCAGCCGCTCCGACTATAGTCCTGGCCGATGGCGGACGAATCCGTTGCCGCAATCATGCGTCCATGAGGATCCGTCACCCCCAGCCAGAGATAGACCGGCGCGTAGGTCTCCTTCATCCACTGCAGATATTCATTGATATATTTGTTATCGACAGACCGGTCGGTGAACGCGCGCGCCATCATGCGCACATCCGCATGACGCTCGAAGAGCAGGCGGTCGAGTTTGTCCGCAATCTCCGCCGAGGCGAGGGTGAGGTTTTCTCCCGTGGCTTCAACCATCCGCACCTCGATCGACCGCAGCATGACCACGCCGATTACCAGCGCCACAATCGTCATACCCACGATCAGCACAGGAAGCCACGGATAGGATCGGCGGGAAAAACCTGGAAGGGACGAGGCGGTCATCGTCGGCACTCCGTCACAACATAATTCGGCAGCAATCGGGCAGGATGATACCAATGCTTGGCTTTCGCCAGACTCGGAAGACCGGAATCATCCATCGTATTGATCCAACATGCACCTTTGGCGAGCGCTTGGCGACAGAATTCACGAAACACGAACGCGCCGGCCCCCACCATATCCCGATCCGCCACTTCCAGCAAGACACAGAACACAGATTGATTGAGCCACAGCCCCATCGTATAGGCTCGAATGCGCCCCCCGACTCGCACCACTGCTCCAGTGAGGCCCAACTCAGTATGTGCCGACAACGCTGTCTCATGGGCTCCGACGGCATCATCCAACAGAGCATTGGCCCACTCATCCGATCCGGACCGCAGCTTCTGTTCTCTCCATTCACGAAACAGACTCACACAAGCCGTCTGATCGCGAGCATCGTAGGGTTCCAGCACCCCGCCATGCTCGCGCATGAAGCGATTGCAGGCTGCGCGAGGTGATCGGTACGCTTCTCCTGCAAGGTCGACGAGATCCGCCGCAGCGTAGAGATAGTCCGGCTCTTTTTCACGCACCTCATATCCCAACGCACGCAATGCGGGAACGCAGGCCTCCGGAACATTGTCCATGCGGCTGACGGGAGAATCGCCATTCCAGTCCCGCATGACGCGAAAGGCTTCGGCCGTCGGCTGATCGATGGGGCCTTCCCCCAAGGGAGGCAAGGCCAGGAATATCCCGTCGGGCGATTCGGCGAACAGGCACAGATGCCCCTCCAGGTCGGCCCACGTATAGGTCAACCGATGTCGCCAGATGTAATGGTAGGCGAATGACGCCGCCGCGAGCGGGGTCTCTTGAAACCCGGCGGCGAGGGCTACTGCGGCTTCTATCCGCCCTCGGTCCTGAATCCTCAGGGGATGCCTGGTTATCCGCGCCTTTCCTTGCTGCACACGTTCGGTCACCCGTGCCAATGTACGCAAGGGGATGACATCGTCCTGAAAGCGTCCGATAAGCCTGGGATACCGAACCAGCGTGTCCACCCGCTCATCCGCTTCAATCCATTGCGCCACCGCATCGACTGCCTGGTCCACCAGCGACGAGGGGGCCTCGCGCATATAGGGGCACTTCGTATCCCACCCGAGGAGAACATGGGTGCGCTCAGCATCCCACATCAAGGCAAACGGATAGAGTCGACAGTCCAGCGGGCGGACCTCATAGATCCGACAGTGCGAGGTCCCACTGTCGAAGGCCGGGCAGGCATATCCTTCACCAGCCGGATTCGGGACCAGATTAATTTGTGCGCCTTCGGTAGACGGAAACAGTTCCGGTGCCAGGCCGGCCGCGACCGCTGCCCGGATCTCATCGCCCGTGAAGAAGGGGCGCAAGAAGCTGTCCTTCTCGGGAAACCGGCAACACACATCGCACTGAAGACAAGACGTGCTCGGCACGATCTGCAGGAGAGACTGCCCTACGGGTCGTGCGGGACTCGCTGGGGAGATTGGAACGAGTGGACTCGTCATGAGCTGGCCGGCATTGTAACACTAACCTGCACGTGGTCCTACTATTCGGCATTTTTGCCATCACGAGCCTGTGGCTGGTGGCAGAAGTCATCGGCGAGCCTCTCTGGCGCCGTCGCGACTTGTACCCGTGCAAGAGCCCATGGTACGATTTGCTCCACCTCGAATCCGACCGCGACTGCGAAGCATGCGACTGCGCTGCGAGCATCGAGGATATTGCATTGGCACTGGCACAACATTCACGTGAGCCGTTGAACTCCGACGAAGCCCGCCGACGTTGTCTCGCAATCCGTGATGCGCTCGTTCACGCCGGAGTCTATGGCTCCGCCGAAACGGATCAGGGCACAGCCACGGCCGGTTCTGGAGTTTCCCCGGTACGCTTCCGCCTCTCTCCGACTCCCTTTCCACTTTCGTCGTCTGAAGTCATATTTTTTCAGCGGTTAGGGCAGGACCTGCTGGCCTTTTACCGGGCCTTGAACCGTCTCTACCACGAGAGTGCCCGCGGGACCCAGCCAGGATGGGTTGCGGCCTATCTCGATCAGGGCAAACCGGAATCCCTCATCACCTTCAGCCGGATGAACCGGTTTCGCAACCTCATACCCGGTATCATTCGGCCCGATGTGATCCCGACAACCGACGGCATGGTGATCACGGAGCTCGATTCCGTTCCCGGCGGAATCGGCCTCACGGCCTGCATGACACGCACCTATGATGCTCAACTCGGCCTCGTCCACTCGTCCGGTTCTACACCATCCGAACGGACTCCCCTGATTGCCGGTCGTGACGGGATGTTGCAGGGGTTCGCCGCGATGCTGCGTGCTCAGCAGGGCGACCAGGACGGGTGTCTTGCGATTGTCGTCTCCGATGAGGCGAAAGAGTACCGCCCCGAGATGGAATGGATGGCCCAGCGCCTGCGCGACATCGGCTTTCAGGCGTTTTATGTCGAACCGCGAGCGATTCGTTGTACCGATGAGGGGCTGTTTCTTCAGGATGAGCAAGGATTGCGGAGGATCGGGTTGCTCTACCGGTTTTTTGAGCTCTTCGACTTGAAGAACATCCCCAAAGCCGAGCTCATGATGTATGCTGCCAAGAAAGGACACGTGGCGGTCACGCCGCCTTACAAGCCGGCCTTGGAGGAAAAGCTCGCCTTCGGGCTGTTCCATCACCCCGAGCTTGAGCCATTCTGGGAACAGACATTGCCCGCCGAGACAAGAACGACCTTGCGACAATTACTCCCTCGCACCTGGATTCTCGACCCGCAACCGGTGCCTCCGACCGCCGTCATCCCGCATCTCTCCATCAGCGGGCGGGCCGTGTCCGATTTTCGCCGCCTGGCCCACACGACGCAGAAGGAACGGCAGTTGGTGGTCAAGCCCTCCGGATTTTCCGAATTGGCCTGGGGCAGCCGGGGCGTCTCCATCGGGCATGACCTGCCGCAAGTGGAATGGGCCGCCGCGCTGGAGCAGGCGCTGCAGTCCTTCCCGACCACTCCTTACGTACTTCAGGAATTCCACAAGGGCCGCTTGTTCGAAGCTTCCTATTGGGATGAACAACGTGACACGATGGTGCCGATGTCGGGGCGGGTTCGCTTATCTCCGTATTATTTTGTCGCCGGCGACAAGGCCGAACTGGGGGGAATCCTTGCCACCCTCTGTCCCGCCAATAAAAAAATCATTCATGGCATGGTCGACGCCATCATGGCGCCTTGTGCGATCGCGCCGAGCGTCGCTGCGTAGGGTGGGATGAGGACGGGCATGCTCTCATCGGTTCAGTCTACTATTCACGCTGTTCCCCAATAGGTACTCATGGCCCTGACGTTCTATCATGTCCGATGGTGTCCCGATTGCGCGGTCGTTCGGGATCGCCTCGGTGAACTACACCTTTCCTACGAAGACGTCGTCGTGCCGGACTTCCGGCCGATGCGCAAACAAGTCTACGAGGTTTCCGGCCAATACTATGTCCCCGTTTTGAAAGACGGAGACACGGTGCTCACAGAAACCCACGACATTCTGGCCCACCTGCAGACACACTACGAAAAGGCGCAACCGTGAGGAGGTCGCCGACACCCGCCGTGCGACCATTGAGAATCACGGATCAGACGAGATGTCGGGAACTGACGCCGGCCGGTACGGCATCAGCGAAAGGATAGGCACGTGGAGGATTGGAAACGCATCCTGGCGCAGAGCGTGGTGAAGCCGAAAGACCTGGCCGAGCGACTCGGAGTCGATGCCAAAGAAATCGAAGACATCGTGGGGGACTACCCCATGCGCATTACCCCGACCGTGCTGGCCACCATCAAGGAAAAAGGCGATGCCATCTGGAAGCAGGTGGTGCCCGATCGCGCTGAAATGGCCGATGCCGATGCGGAGGATGATCCGCTCGAAGAAGACCTGATGAGCCCGGTGCCGCATTTGGTCCACCGGTATCCAGACCGCGTGCTCTTGATGGTCACCAACCAGTGTCCGATCTATTGCCGGTTTTGTACCCGCAAGCGGCTGGTCGGCAAACCGGGATTCCTCAAAAAAGGCGAGTTGGACCGGGCCATCGCATACCTGCGCGAACATCAGGAAGTGCGGGACGTGATCCTGTCCGGCGGCGATCCGCTCTTGCTGCCGGATCACCTCTTGGAACGAATCCTTAAATCACTCCGCACCATTCCCCATTTGGAATTGATCCGCATCGGCACGCGCGTACCGGGCAGCCTGCCCGAGCGTATTACGCCGAAACTCTGTGAGATCATCAAGAAATATCATCCGTTCTACATGAATCTGCATTTCAACCACCCGGATGAACTGACACCGGAGGTAAAGCGCGCCTGCGGCATGCTGGCCGACGCCGGGGTTCCCCTGGGAGCACAGACTGTGTTACTGAAGGGGGTTAACGATGATCCCGAGGTCATGAAACGGCTGATGCACCAGCTCCTGCTGGCGCGCGTGAAACCCTATTACCTGTATCAGGCCGACTTGACCAAGGGCACGAATCATTTCCGGACTTCAGTGGAGACAGGGCTGAAGATCATCAAGTCCTTGCAAGGTCACACCAGCGGGATGGCGGTTCCTCACTTTGTGATCGATGCCCCCGGCGGCGGCGGGAAGATTCCCCTGCTCCCGGGCGAATATCTCGTCAATCTCGACGAAGATGGTGCAGTGCTGAGAAACTACGAAAACAATACGTATCATTATCCTCAGCCCGGCTCCCCTCAAGGCCGCGAGTTGCCGATGGTCGGCGCCCACCCTTCATGGGTGGCCGCCGGCAACGGGTGTGACGGAGGGGGTGAGCACCTGTGAGACGTGCCGCGTCCGCGAAGGGCATTCTGCCGTACCAGCACATTACCCAACTGATCGCCCGGGGCGCCATCAAGTCCGACGCCCCGATCGAAGACCGGCAAATCCAGCCGGCCAGTCTGGACTTGCGGCTGGGAAGAAAGGCCTACCGGCTCATCAGCAGCTTTTTGCCCGAGTTGTCGGCCATCAGCAGCCGGCTCAATGTGCTCGATTTCTATCAGTCCGATCTCGTGATGTACGAGATGGACCTGACACAAGGCGCCATTCTGGAGAAGGGCCATGTGTACCTGGTACCGCTCCTGGAGCAACTCGACCTGCCGGCCACGCTCCGTGCCCGTGCCAACCCGAAAAGCACGACAGGACGTTTGGACGTCTTCACCCGTGTCGTGACCGACCTCAATGCCGGGTTTGATGAGATCCGGGCCGGCTATGCAGGCCCCCTCTACCTGGAAGTGGTTCCCCGGTCATTCGCCATTAAAGTCCGCACCGGCGATTCGCTCAATCAAATCCGTTTCGTGCGGGGAGATGCGACGGTGTCGGATACCGCCCTCAAAAAATTGCACGACGCCGATCCGCTGCTCTTCCGCAATGCGTCCTCCCCGAAGCCGCTCGCTCACAAAGACTTCCGGACAGACCGAGGGCTGTTCCTGCGGATCGACCTCACCGGCAGCGCACGCGAAGATGCCGTCATCGGGTATCGGGCGAAGAAAAACAGCCATGTCATCGACCTGGCGAAGATCGGTCACTATGCAGCCCTGGATTTCTGGGAACCGCTCAAGCGGCACCGGCATGACAGCCTGCTGTTAGAGCCGGAAGAGTTTTACATCCTCGCGTCGAAAGAACGCATCCGCGTTCCATCGGGGTATGCCGCCGAAATGGTGGCGTATGAAGCGGCCTGCGGCGAACTCCGCACGCACTATGCGGGGTTCTTCGACCCGGGCTTCGGCTATGGCGACGGGACGATGCGCGGCACGCAGGTCGTGCTGGAAGTCCGCCCTCACGATGTGCCCTTTCTGATTCATGACGGGCAAACCTTCTTCAAAGTAGTGTATGATCGAATGTTGACGGTCCCATCGCAAGTCTATGGGACGGCGCTGGGCTCGTCATACCAACGACAAGCCCTCACCCTCAGCAAACATTTTAAGGCCTGAACATGGCACCTCCCAGCGACCTCCCCGATCCCTCTACCCGTCCGTCCTGGCGGCCTCCGCATCGCCCGGACGATGAAAGCAACGCTGAACGCCAGGCGCACGTCTTCGGGATGATGATCGGCACGGCCTTGATGTTCATCGGCTTTTTGGACGTGTTCCTTTCCATCAGCGGCGGATTTGAGATTAACGTCGTCCCGCTCTTGATCTACTTCAGCGGCATCGCCGTCTGGTCTAACGCGGTCGTGGAAAATCCGACCGTCCGCTATTCGTTAATGGCAGGATCCGTGCTGATCAGTCTGGCCTTCTTTCACTACGGCGAAGTCTTGTTCTGGCATAAACAGGTGGTCTTCTGGTCCACCGTCGCCGTCGTCATGTACTTCATGTTCAAGGACCCCAAACCGACCGCGTAAATGGTCGCGGACGGCCCTCACCACCACGCTGGTCCGCCAGCCCCGATGACCGTTGCCGTCATCATTCCGGTGCTGAACGAAGCCCGTTGCCTCGGGCAGACGCTCTCGCATACGCAGGCCTTGGGATTCGACGAGACGATCATCGTCGACGGCGGAAGTTCCGACGACACCTGCGCCATCGTGCAGTCGTTCACCGACCGAATGGGTGCATTGCCCACCCCCGAGACCGGATCGATGCGCTTGTTGCCTGCCCCGCGCGGTCGCGCGCGACAGCTCAATACCGGCGCGGGCGCGAGCGGATGTGATGTCCTGCTGTTTCTGCATGCCGACACACTGCTCCCCACGAACGCTCGGCAGGCCGTCCTGACGGCGCTGGCCGAGGCCGCCTGCGTCGGTGGACGTTTCAATGTTCGCTTCGACTCCCCGCGCCTGCCGGCCCGCGTCATTAGCAGGCTGATGAACCTGCGCTCGCGCTGGAGCGGGATCGCCACTGGCGACCAGGCGATTTTTGTCCGGCGCACGGTGTTTGAACGCCTGGGGGGATTTGCCGACATTCCCCTGATGGAAGACATCGAGTTCACGCGGCGACTCAAACGAGCCGGACCGCTGGCGTCCCTACCGGATGAGGTCGCGACCGCCTTCCGTCGATGGGAGCAACAGGGCCCCCTTCGCACAATTCTATTGATGTGGACCCTTCGCTTCCTGTACTGGATCGGGGTGAGTCCGCATCGTCTTCAACATTTTTACAGCATGGTGAGATAAACGCATGAGTCCCCAACCCTCGGACCGTACACAGCCTGCGTCCGCAGCCCTGGTCATCTTTGCCAAAGCCCCGGTCCCGGGAGAGGTGAAAACCAGGCTCTGCCCGGCCTTGACCGAAGACGAAGCGGCAACACTGCACGGCAGCTTTGTCCTCGACACCCTCGAACGCACCAAAGCGGCAGCCCACACGTTCAAACTCTCATTCGATCGCGTACTGGCCTGCGCCCCGTCGAGCACGCACGTGTTTTTCCGCATCATGGAGGCACGCTACGGGGTAACGCTCCTCGATCAGGAAGGCGACGACCTCGGCGCCCGCATGCGACACACGTTCGACCAGCTCTTCGCCCGCGGCTACCGGCAGATCTGCCTGGTGGGAACCGATGTCCCGTCACTGCCACTGACGCACTATCGCGATGCCTTTGCAGCGCTCACCCGGCATGATCTGGTCCTGGGGCCGGCCAACGACGGCGGATACTACCTGATCGGCATGACCAGGCCGCATTCGGCCCTCTTTGAGCATATTCCCTGGTCGACGAACCAGGTCCTGGCGCTTACTCAGCAGAAAGCGGCGGCGGATGGACTGAAGACTGCGCTCCTACCAGCATGGAACGATGTCGACACCCTGGAAGATCTCCACGCCCTGATCGAGGATTGCCTGGCGGATAAGAAACGCTCGAAGAAGGAACGAGTCTATTCAACCAGAACCGCGGGAACGCTGGAGTTGCTCGCCAAGCGCCTGCGCGAACGCCGGGCGTAGAAGGAGGCCTATGCCGAACCAGGTTGCACTCATCACCGGCGGAGCCAAGGGAATCGGCCGCGCCATTGCCCTCGACCTTGCCGCGCAACACTGGTGCATCGCCCTGTGTTACCGCACAAGCGCCGCTGCCGCGGAAGAGACCAGCGCCGCCATCGTGGCACGCGGCGGCCAAGCCCTCGCCATGCAATGTGATGTGTCCGATCCGTCAGCGTCCAAGCAGTTGGTGGCACAGGTGGAGGCGCGTTGGGGCAGGATCGACGCGTTGATCAACGGAGCCGGTCCGTACCATCGTGTGAACCTTTTCGACGAAACGACGACGGGCTGGCGCGAGATGTTCGATGGCAATCTTCATCCGATTTTTTATCTTGGGCAAGCGGTGGCACCCGGCATGAAAGCACGGAAGCAGGGACGGATCATCAATTTCAGCATGGCCAATGCCGACCAGATGGTGGCCCAGCCGGAAGTCACGGGACATTACATTGCCAAGGCCGGCGTCTTGATCCTCACACGCACCCTGGCGAAGCTGCTCGCACCCTATGGCATTACGGTCAATGCAATTTCACCCGGCTTTATCGATTCGGGCAGTGCGCCCCCGGAAGAACTGGCGGGAGTGGTCAAACGGATTCCAGCGGGATATGTCGGCAGCGTGGACGATACAGTGGCCGCGGTGAGGTACCTGCTGAGTGACGAGGCACGCTACGTCAACGGGGCGAATCTCCATCTCAGCGGCGGATGGGGTATTTGACGAAATCCGGCTCACTTCGCCAGAAACAGAATGACGCCAATGAGGGCAGCCATCGCATAACTTTTAGGATCCTTCACGGCGAACACCACCGGGTCATCATCCATTTGATTCCGGTATGCCAGCATCCAAATCCGGCTGATCCAGTACAACATCACGGGGCACACCAGCCACAGGACCTCCGCATGGGAGTACAACACTAAGACCTCTTTGCTGCTGATATACAACGCCAACACCAACACCGCGAGCAATCCGCTTGCTGTGCCGATGCTGGAGATATGCTCCAGATCCGTCACCCAATACCCCCGTCCATGTAATTCGGTTCCTTCAGTCTGGCTCGCGAGACGCAGCTCGGTGAACCGTTTGACCAGGGCAAGACTCAGAAAGAGAAAGAGCGAAAACGTCAACAACCAATGCGACGGAACGACGCCGGTCGCAGCTCCTCCGCCATACACCCGCACCGTATAGAGCTGGGCCAGCACAATGACATCCAGCAGCACGAACTGCTTTATATAGAAGGAATAGGCGGTGGTTAAGACGAAGTACCCGACCAACACCATGAAAAACACCGGCGGAAGCGCGAAGGCTAATGCGACGCCTCCGACCAGAGAGCCTGTGGCCAAACTAAGCCCGAAGGGAATGGACAGGCTGCCCGAAGCAAACGGACGAGACTTTTTCCGGGGATGCCGACGATCAGAGGAAAGATCCAGGCAATCATTCAGAATATAGACCGAGGACGCTGTGAGACTGAATGACAGAAACGCCAATGCTGCCTGAATCAGCAATGGACGATGGGTGAGTTGATGGGAGGCGACAACCGGGATAAATACCAGCACGTTCTTGGCCCATTGATGCACGCGTAAGGCCTTAGCCACCTGCTTGAGCCGACTCGCCGGCTGACTGAAGATCCGACTGACGTGGGTCAGCGCCTGCGCACGCTTTGCTAAACCGGAAGACGCATTGACGACGATCGCTTCATTGGCTTGGGCCCAGACCGGCAAATCGGCTGTGGAGTTTCCTGCATAGCCAAACCGGCGACTTCCATACCGCTCGACCAGGAGCGCCACCTTGCGCCCCCCCTTCAGATTGATCGACGCATCGCTGCCGAAGACCTGCCCTTCAAACAAACCGAGGTGATCGTCTATGGCTTGCGCAAAACTCACATGACTGGCCGTGGCCAATACGAGCGTCCGCCCGCAGCGTCTCTCTTGAGCAAGAAATGCGATCAACTCCTCATGATAAGGCAATATGCTAGCATCGAGCGTCACCCGACAGGCAATCTCGTGCTTAAAATGGGCCTTGCCTTTGAGCAACCAGAAGGGAAGCAGGAAGATCGAGAGCGGATTCTGCTTGAGAAGCACCAGCAGTGATTCCCAGAGCAAATCGGTCTTGATGAGAGTGCCATCAAGATCGACACACAGCGGACCCTTGACTGAATAATCCTCACCCATGAGTAGTAGGGGGGATTCTATCGGCCAGAAGGCGGTCTGGCAAGAAATTACGGGAGACCATCGATCCCGGCGCCTCATCCGTTTGGAGGCAGGCCCTTTCGCGTAAGACCATTCCGGCGGCACGCCGGGGAGGAGCCTTCAACCGGGATTTACAGGCCGGAAACCTTAGGACTGGGCACCGAAGGCTTTTTTCAGCAGCGGCATCACTTCGCCCTTCGCTTCCATCGGGTCGAGAATATCCGTGTCGCCGTAAAACTGCCCGTCGATGAAGACCTTCGGCAAGGTCGGCCAATTCGTCAATTTGGTTAACGCTTCGCGCTTGGCCGGCTGAGAGAGGACGTCGATGAGTTCATAGGGATACCCGTACTTTTCAAAAAAATGCATCGTCTCCCGGGTAAACCCGCACATGGGCATGGTTTTGGTTCCCTTGCCGTAGATCAGGATTTTGTTGGCTTTGATTTCTTGCTGAATTTCTTCTTCAATCGGGTCAGCCATCTGGTCCCCCTTTATGTTTTCACTTCATCCGGTGTCGTGGCCGTAATCTCCAACGCATGGATACGCCCGTCTTGCATCGGACCGGCTAATGCCTGATACACCATGCGATGCCGGTCCAGGAGATTCTTCCCGGCAAATCCCGCGGATGTCACGCGCACAATTAAATGGTCCTGCGTCCCGGTCTTGTCGATCACGGTGACGGCGGCATCGGAAAATACCTGACGGATATAGGTCGTTACGGCTTCGGCGGTAATCATCTGGGAGCAGAATAACGCATCCGAGAAGCCGAAGGCAATCTGACGGGCTGATGGTCGCCTCGGAGCCAGCTCAGCCGCTCTACGGATGGCAATTTACCCGGCAGCCCGTTACACTAGGCCCGAAATAGTCAGTTCATGCCATGCGCAGACGCAGAAAGGAGAAGTCGCATGCCTCAAACGATGTCTCGTCAGCCACGCCCGCTCATACGAACGACCTTGTGCCTGCTCCTGATCGTGCTCGGCTGCCAAACCACCGTCTCGGTCAGAACGGCTTCGGCTGCCGGTTCCGGCTCGGAAGCCATTCAAGGCTTGGGAAGTTACTTTTTGACCTTACCCTATGGCGGGATGAAGATGGCCGTCGCCGTCTTGGGAGCAGTCGCCGGAGGGATGGGGTTTTTGTTTACCGGCGGGGACAAGGCCACGGCCGAGAAAATCTGGGGACCGGCCATCGGCGGGGAGTATGTCGTGACTCCGCAACATCTCCGGGGCGAGAAAGATTTGCACTTCTTCGGGAACCCACCCGCTAAATAGTGTCGTAGCAGGGGGCGGTCGGATACCACTCGCCTTTTTCACTTCCACAACAGGTATTCCTTTACCAACGTGCACCCTCTGGACGGAAAAGGTGCCGGTGGTGCATTTCACCAGGACTGGTGGATCCCAACCACCAGCCCTGGTGACTTCTTCGCAGAGTCACCGCTAACTATCTGAAATCTCACGACTTCTCTAGATGCGCTTTGAGGCACATCTGTTGCTGTACTGCAGGATCAAATGGACACGACATTCACCTCGTCACACCACCAAGGAGGGGATCATGGGAGAATTCAAATCGGGCTTTTTCATGAGTGAAACCGCATGCAATGGCCGCGTACTCGTCGTGGATGACGAACCGGACATTCGCAAGGTCGTCCGGATGACCCTGCAGAAAGCCGGCTACGAGGTGATCGAAGCGGAGAACGGGGAAAAAGCCATCGAGGCGATCAATACCGGCGAAAACCGGCTACTCCTGGATGTGCTCATCTGTGACATCCGCATGCCGAAGATCAACGGAGTTGAAGCCATCGCCTACTTCCAGCAGGAATGGCCGCGCGTGCCGATTATTGTGCTGACGGGTTTTCCCGACACGGACATGGCCACCTCCTTCCTGCGCAGCGGCGTCGTGGATTACCTGGTGAAACCGGTGGAAGGAGAAAAACTTCGCACCGCCGTGGCCAGGGCGATGGAGCAACGGGAACTCGCCCAACTCTAGCGAGGGGCCCTGCCACATCCGTCTTCAACACTCCGTCGGGGAGGGCCTGAATCCTCCCCGACGGCGACGCACCACAGGGATTGTTGTTACTCCACCCGGAGTCAGGCATGACATCCAACAGCACAAAGATTGCCATCATCGGCGCAGGAAGAGGAGGGACTGCGCTTCTCGACCTTCTCCATCAGATTCCCGACGTCGATATCGTCGGCATTGCGGACAAGGACCCCACCGCGCCCGGCCTCCAACGAGCGAAGGAGTTGCATGTGCCGGTTGAGGAACAGGTGCACGATCTCATCCGCAACCATGGCGTCAACCTCATTATGGATGTAACCGGCGATCCATCCATGGCCCCCTTCATTCAAGCCATGAAACGTCCCGGTGCCGAAGTCCTGAGCGGGGCCACCACGCGGTTGTTGTGGAAACTCGTCCAGCACCAATCAAAACTGGAAGCCGAACTGTTTCAGGCCGATAAACTGGCCGGATTGGGCTCTTTTGCGGCGGGGATCGCGCATGACATCAATAACCCGCTGCAGTTGATCCTTGGCCTTGCGGAAAATCTGACGGACGAGCAAGATCTGGCCGTCGTTCACGACCAGGCGCGCGACATCACCGAGGCTGTGAAACGCACCAGCGCCATCTGCCGCGACCTGACCCGATACGCTCGGCGCAACGGGACCGGCGAGGACGTCATGGTCAATCTCAACACCAAACTGGACGAAGCGCTGAGAATCGCTCGGTATGCCGTGACACTGCAGGATGTCACGGTCGTGAAACGCTATGCCGAAGACGCCTCAGTCCTGGGGAACCCTGACGAGTTGCTCCATGTCTTCATAAATTTGATTACGAATGCCGTGCAAGCCATTCAGACTCGCGGCACCTTGACCCTGCAGACAACCGTCAGTCCGGACGGACACGTCAGTGCTTCAGTGAGTGATACGGGATGCGGGATTCCAAAGGAGGCCTTCTCGAAAATCTTTGAGCCGCTGTACACCACCAAGCCCCCAGGGAAAGGCACAGGACTGGGGCTGTACAATGTGCTGTCAGTGATTTCGAAGATGGAAGGGCATATTTGCGTCGAAAGCGATGTCGGTGTAGGCACGACCTTCCGGATCGAATTTCCACAGGTGCAACCGACTACATCATGCGCGCCCCTATGACGATCACCTGGCGCCCCTTCTCCAATCCGCTGGGATGGGGACTGAAACGTAAGCTCATCGTCTCGATGCTGCTGGTCGGCGTCGTTCCCCTGTTACTCGGCCTCAGCATGGCCTTCCTGCAAGGCTCCAAAGAAATCCAAGTCGTCAGCGGAGAAAGCTTCGAGGCCCTGGCCACGGAAGCCGCCCGCAAGCTCGACTTGCTTGTCGCCGAGGAAGTCGCCAGAACGTCCCGGATCGCCACACACCCGGATATCATTCGTCAACTGGAGCACCATCGGGATCTGCTGCATACTGCCGACAAGACACTCTCCGCCGCGGCATTGACTCAACAACGAACGCAGTGGGCCGCGCGAGATCCGGTGGCGATCAAAGCGATCACTGAAAATCGCACGGCCCTCATGCTGCGCGGATTTTACGCAGGATCCCAACACGAGTCGGACCTGCTCCTGCCTCAGGTTGTACGCGCCGCCACCAAAAAACTCTTCATCACGGACGTGCAGGGCAACTTATTTGCCGCCCTGACCACGATTCCCAGCTTCTCGCATTCGGATAGTCCCTGGTGGACCGGCGCCTACAACAGAGGCGCCGGCCAGCTGTACATCGAAGACCTGCACTTCGATCAGCAGGCCAATACGTACGTATTCAGCATCTCCATTCCGATCATGGATAGTCTCCGCTATGAAGTCGTGGGTGTCCTGCATCGGGTAATTGATGCGAAGGAATTCTTTTCCCCTTCCACCCATCCGATCCGGTTCGGCCGCACCGGCCATGTGATGTTGATCGACAGCCGGGGCATCGTCATGAGCTGCCCCATTCTTCCGACCGGCGTTCAACTCTCCGACCCGTCGTTGATACCCCAGGTGACGGGGCGACAACCGGGCTGGGTCACAGCGCACAGCGACGGGCACGGCGGACAAGGGACCGCCATTATCGGATTCGCGACGCTTCCCGAAACCAGTCGCGCGACGAACGGCGCGTTGGAGAACGGCGCCTGGCATACCTTTGTGTGGCAATCGTCCGACGAACTGTTCTCACCGATCCGGCATCTGATGACCTGGATGCTGATCCTGGCATCGGTCGCCCTCTTCCTGCTCGCCACGCTGGGATATTTTGCCGCCAGCCGGATCGTGACGCCGGTCCGCCGCCTCCAGGAGGCAGCGCGCCTCATCGGTCGCGGGGAATTGCAGGAGCCGATTCAGATTCACACGGGTGATGAACTGGAAGACCTGGCGGTGGAATTCAACCGCATGCACACGCAACTGGAAGCCTCGTTTGCCGGACTGAATACGGAGGTCGAAGAAAAGACGCAGGAAGTGCAGTATCTGCAAAAGGCCACCGATCAGGTGCTCGATGCCGTGCCGACGCCGATCGTCATGGTGGATCAGCAGGGCCTGGTCCAGTACATGAATAAGGCGTCGCGCGAAGCGGTCCAGGCGGAGAACTGGTCCTCGCGCCCGCTCTTCGACCTCCTACCCATCGATGAAGAGCACCGCCAGGCGCTGCGGCGGGACCTCCGATTGGTGGAAGACGGCATTGCGCTGACGCCTCCCGTTCACGATCGTGACCTGTCGCCCAAGCCGGCGCGCGATCCGCTCAATCAGGCCCTCGGCCCGGTGCCGGCCGCATCCCGGCGAGAGCTCCGCATCGGCCCGCATCTGTATCAGTATGAGTGGTTTCCGCTGGAAAGCCGTAGCGGCGCGGGGAAACGCTTCGGCCTCGTCCTCCGGGACACCACGGATGAGAGCCGCTTGCAGGATCAGCTGATTCAGGCCGAAAAATCGGGCAGCCTCGACGTGCTGACCGCCGGCATCGGCCACGAGCTCAATAATCCGTTGTTCGGCATCCTCGGTCTCGGAGAAGCCATTCAGGAGGAATGCGATCTGGTCCGAGCCAAAGGCTATGCGCAAGACATCGTCGGCCATGGCCGAAAGATGGCGGCCATCATCCGCGACTTCACCGGAGTGGCCACACGCGAATCGAAGAGCCAACGGATCCCGGTCGATGTGACGGCTCAGCTGGAACAGGCGCTGGCCATCGTGCAGACCTCACACGAATGCCTGGGGCTCAACGTCCAAAAACATTATGTCCCGGTATCCCCCGTGACGGCGCTGCCCGACCAGCTTCGGTTGGCCTTTATCAATGTCCTGACCAACGCAATTCAGGCCATGAATGGGCAAGGCAATTTGTGGCTCACCACGGAAGAGCAGGACGATCTGATTACGGTCAAGATTCGTGACAACGGACCCGGCATTCCCAAGCAGCATCTCGGGAAAGTCTTCGATCCGTTTTACACGACCAAGGGGCAGGGCGAAGGATCAGGGCTCGGGCTCACGGTCGCGCAACGGTTGATCAAGAAATTCGGCGGGGAAATACGGATGGAGAGTCCCCCGGAAGGCCAAGGCACCACCTGCGTCATTACGCTGCCGGCAGAGAAGGCAGCGGTACGAAAGGAGGAGCCATGTATCTCATCCTGACAGGCGTTCGATCATGGATGGTATGGCCGGCGCTGTTTCTGGCCTGTGTTTCTGCCTATTCCTTGCAGGCGAAGGACCTCACGCCGCCGGCAGGCATCTCACCGGACAAGGTCGCGGACTTCGTCCATGCCGTCCTCGACGCAGACCGGACGATCTATACCAACCAGGTGGTCAACCGCATGCAGGCAAAAGGCATCGTTTCCGCCGTGGAACATTGGGAGCATGAAAACGCCCTCCCCCTGCCCGCGCAGTTCCTTCAACACTCGGGCAAGCTGGTCGCGGAATCCGGACGCGGCATTCGCTACCGCCTCATCAGCCTCTGGCCGATTTATCAACGCAACGCCCCGGCGACGGAATTGGAGCGCCGGGCGCTGGAAAGTTTTGCAGAGACGCCGGATCGGCCCTTCACCGGCATTGTGACCAGCGGCCGCAAACAATTTTTCCAAGCGATCTATTCGGATCGCGCGACGTCAGCATCCTGCGTCAAATGCCACAATAGTCATCCCTTAAGCCCGAAACGGGACTTCGCCCTCAATGATGTGATCGGGGGGATGACAATTACGATTCCTCTCGACTGAGGGAAACGGCGATCAGCGCAAGGTCAGGACTTCGCAGGCGGCAGCGCGTTCGGCAGCTGGTATTCGTCACGGTAAATCTGCAGCGCGGTCAGGAACAATCCAACGAGAATCGGCCCGAGAAACAGGCCGAGAATGCCGTAGGCCGCCAGCCCGCCGAGCACGCTGAACGTCAACAACAAGATAGGAATCTGCGCGCCCTGGCCGATGAACAACGGCTTCAGAATCTGATCGACGGTCGACACCACGCCGATGCCCCACGCCAACATCACCAAGCCTTTCCCCACCGTTCCTGACCACAGAAGATAGCCGGCCACTGGCCCCCAGATGAGCGCGGTGCCGCCGAACGGCAACGGAGCCAGCAGAATGGTCAGGGCCATCAAGACCATCGGAAAGGGCACACCCAATACCGCATACGCCGCCCCGGCGAGAAATCCCTGCGCGACCGCCGTCAGCACAATCCCCTTCACGACGGCACGAATCGTTTGGTCCAGACGAACGAGAATCTTGTCTTTATGCGAGGCCTCGAGCGGAATCAGACCGTAGAGCGACGCAAGCCAATGCCGGCCGTCCTTGAAGAAAAAGAACAGGGTGAACACCATGACCAGAAAATCAGCCACCAACATGAACACGTCACGCACGAGGTCGCTCAATTCCCCGACGATAAATTTGCTGAACGTCTTGGCGCTCGACAACACAAACTGCTCCAGGTCGCTTTCCCGGCCCGTGAATCGTTCCAACCATTCGCGCGCCATCCCGCCGCCGGGCAGCCCCGAGAGGCGATCCGGCAATTGCTGAACGCCTCCGGAGGCAATCCACTCCCGCACCGCGCGTTCGGCGGACGCCGCCTCCTTGACCAACATCACACTGAGGACGACCAGAGGCACCACCACCAGAGCGAGCGCGGCCAGCGTCAGGAGGACGGCGGAATGCGACTCCTTTCCGCCCAGCCAGGCCGTCAACCGGGCATGCAGGGGAAAGCAGAGATGCGCCAATATCACAGCCCAGAGGACCGGAAAGACGAAGGGGCGGAACATCAGGGCCATCTGATACAGCAAGGCCAGAAGGACGCCGAAGAAGCAGGCTGCAAAAATCTGTCGTCGATTCATGAAGGGATAAAGGAACTCGTGCCAGTGCCGTTGATAGCAGAACCTGCCCGTGATGTCACGCGCCGGTTTTGCGATCCCCTTACCTGGAGGGAGGACCTATGGCTGGGCAGCGAGAAGAAGGGACGAGCTGGAAGGCGCGCCGGAACCGGCGGCCGAGGGATCGAAGGAGACGCCGTTCAAGCGTTCTCCCCTGCCATGGCGACCGCTTTGGGACGCTGGGCGGCAATATCCCGCACGTTGCCGGGCAGCTTCTGCGCGTCATCGCCCCACGAGGTGACGCCCATATCCGAAAGACCCTGAAATTTTGCGCCATCTTCCATGGAGAATGCCGGTGCGTGTACTTCGCCGACGAGAAGCCCGGTCTTGAGCAATTGAATCCGCTCCGTGGCCCGCACGGTCGCTTTGATTTTTCCACTGCTGATGATGGTACCGGCCGTGATGGTGCCCTGCACGACTCCATCTTCGCCGATCACCACCGTTCCGCCGGTCTGCAAATCCCCCTCCAGCCGGCCGTCGATGCGCACGGTGCCTTCCACATGGATTTCCCCTCTGAGCAACACCCCTTTGGCCAGCAGGGTGATATTGTCGTTTTCCACAAAGCCGGGCTTCTTCATCATCTGGAGCTCCTTGTCGCAGGCAGTGTCGGATGAACCGGAGAACCAATTCAACATGAGCCGAGCCTACACCAGCTTTTCGATGACACCTAGAAAAAACCAAAACTCCGCTTCACGCGTTCCCAGATTCCGCTCCCGTGCACTTCGCAATACACCGAAGGCTCCGTGCCTTCGATAAACAGCTCCGCCACGCGATGCGGACATTTCGAAGTCGCCAACTGCGAGGACTGGGGATCGATGTCGCGCGCGATCACGGCCGGCGGCATGACGAAGTCGCGCGGCGCGGCGGGCAGGATCTGGCGGACAAATTCCACCCACATCGGCAATGCGGCTTGCGCGCCGGTCAGGTGCAACGCGTCCTCATCGTCGAATCCCACCCAGGCCCCAACCACCACATCCGGCGTATACCCGATAAACCAGGCGTCGCGATACCCATCCGTCGTGCCCGTCTTCCCGGCCACGATTCCATGCAGCCCCATCGACTTGGCCTTCGCCGCTGTTCCGCGTTCCACCACGCCCTTCAACAATGACGTCATGACATAGGCCGCTTGCGGCGACACCGCCTGATGCCTCGCCGGCGTATGGTGCCAAGTCGGATCTCCTTCCGAAGTCATCACCGCCTGTAGCGCCGTGGGAGTCATGCTGACACCTTCATCGGCGAGGACACCGAATGCTGAGGTCATTTCCAGGAGAGACACGCCGGAGGTGCCGAGCGCGATGGACAGATTGTCGGCCAGCGGACTCCGGATCCCCAGCTTCTCTGCCAGGTGGAGAATGCGTTTCGTGCCGACGAACTGCGCGATCTTGACCGCCGGAATATTCAGCGACTGTTCTAACGCCGTTCGCAGGGACACCGTCCCGTGGAATTTATGGTCGTAATTCTGTGGCGTCCACCGGCCGGTGGACGATTCAAAGGTCACGGGTTCGTCGACGATCGAGGTGGCCGCCGTCACCGGTTGCCCGCCGCTCAATTCGCGACGCGCTTCCATCGCCGCGAGATACACCAGCGGCTTGAAGAGTGAGCCGGGCTGGCGTTTCGCTTGCACGGCCCGATTGAACTGGCTGGCACGGTAGTCCCGGCTGCCCACCATCGCGAGAATACCGCCGGTTTTCGGATCGATCGCCACCAGCGCACCCTGCAATGCGGTAGGATGGCCTTTCAATGCCGGATAGGCCGTTTCCAGCTTGGTCAGTTCACTCTCCAGCGTCTGAGTGGCCAGCCGTTGGAGCACAGGATCGAGCGTCGTATAGGCCCTCACCCCGTCCGGCAGCGGCGCGCCGGTTGCTTCTTCCACCTGCCGCAAGAGATAGTCGACGAAAAACGGCGCATCGGCCAGCGTGTCCTGCGGCGGCATCACCTGAACCGGCGTGTTGACGGCTTGCGCCCACACCTCATCATTGATCAAACCCTGTTCGTGCAGCCGGCCCAGCACCACATCGCGACGCTGCTTGGCCAAGGCGGCATTTCTCAACGGCGAATAGGTATTCGGGCCCTTGATCATGCCGACTAACAAGGCCGCCTCTTCCAGGCTGAGAGTATCCATTCGTTTCCCGAAATACCGGTGGGCCGCTTCGCCGACGCCGTAGATCGACACGGAGCCGACCTGGCCGAGGTAAATCTCGTTGGCATAACTCTCGAGAATGGCCTGTTTCCGGTATTTCGCCTCCAACACCAAGGCGGCGATGGATTCCTTCAGCTTCCGTCCGAATGTTCGCTGCGGGGAATAAAACAGGTTCTTGGCCAACTGCTGCGTGATGGTGCTGCCGCCTTGAATGACCGTCCCCCGGGTCACATTCGTCCACACCGCCCGCCCCACGGCGATCGGGTCGATGCCCGGATGGCTGAAAAACCGCCGGTCTTCAATGGCGAGCAGGATATCGAGAAATCGCGGGGAGAGGTCGTCGTACGAGACCCATTCCCGGACCTGCCGGGACGCACCGCGTAAGCCACTGATCAGCTGCGGCTCGAGATAGGCAGGAAAGAGTTCGTCTCCCGTTTGAATCGACAAGACCCGGACCACCCGCCCCTGCTCCAACAGCAAACGCGTCGGCATAGACCGGAGGTGTAAGTCAGAAAATTCGTGGAGATAGATATCGATCTCGCCAGGGCTCACCCGAAACTCCCCTGGTGCGCGCACGGGCGTCTCAACCGCCTGATAACCCAGCCGGGTCAGCCGCTCGATCAAGTGCGAGGAGACCACATCCAAGTCAGGTTTCAAGAGAAACGGCGCGCCATAGATGAGACGGGGAGGATGTTCATCTCCCGTGGGCAGCGCGAGGCTGGCGGAAAGGTACAGTCCATAGGCCAGGGCGCTCCCGATGACGAGGAGGAGCATGCCTGTCACTGCCACAAGCGCGCGGAAAAGCCACCGCCTCACGGACACCACCAGCGGATCCTCATGTCGCCGAGCATACGCGATCCTGCACATAAAAATACATGCATCGCGACGCGCGCCCATCCTCCGCGCCTCGTCCCGCTTGACAAAATACCGCGCCTTCTCTTAGATGAACCCATACCAGATCAACTGGCTACGATCTTGTACCTAGCACGGTTCATGTGAGGAATGACGGTGAGTACGATGGGTCTCGACACTGCCCCTGTGTTATTCGAAACCGACCTGCCGTCCGCGCACCCGAACAGGGTCGCGGCACGTCGGAACGATCGCACCGCCGCACGGCTACTCCTCACCTGCAGTGCGCTAGTGGCCGCCTGGGCAACCTTTGGTCCTGCGCCGGTGTTTGCCGGAAGTTTTCGCATCTACGACCATAGCGCCTCGGCGACCGGTCAAGCGTCCGCCTTCACGGCCCAAGCCGATGATGCTTCCGCCGGGTACTACAATCCTGCCGGCATGACTCAACTGCGAGGGGTGCAGCTCTCAGCCGGCACGACGCTCATTGCCGGCGGCTTTTCCTTTCAGAACGCCGCAGGCACGCAGGCCAATGGAGACCTCCGCGGCAGCGTGGCAGTTCCGCCCCCCTCCAACATTTATATTACGGCCAATCTCAAGGACCTGGGCATCGGCTCTTCCGAGAGCACCGCGGTGGGTCTGGCCGTCTTCAGCCCCTTCGGCACCTTGACGCGCTGGCCGGACAGCAGTCCCTTTTCGACGGCCACCACCAAGGCCGCCTTCGAGTTGATCGACATTCGACCCTCCATCGCCTTCCGACCGCTGCCGGACCTCGCCATTGGGTTGGGCGCGGATGTGTATACGTTTTCCGGCGCCTTCGGAGAAGGACAGGTTGAACGACAATTTCGCTCGTCCGGCGCGTTCGGCATTCCAGTCGGCACCGGCATGGAGTTGAACGGACGTGACACGGCCGCCGGCTGGAATGCCAGCTTGCTGTATACCCCGCTACGCAACGAAGATGGCAAACCCCTCGTCAATATCGGCCTGATCTATCGAAGCCAGGCCACGCTGCACCTCGACGGCCAATTGCTGGCTGGCGGCACCCGTGTCGCGGACGCGCGGACCACGTTTGTCGTGCCGCAGGTCCTGACCGGAGGCATCGCCCTCTGGCCGGTCCGCAATAAAGAGCGCGAATGGAAAGTGGAATTGGACGTGGACTATACCGGCTGGAAATCGGTCCGTAATTTGGATTCACGCCTCTCAAACGGCATCACGGTCGCCACTCCGGCCAACTGGATGAGCGGCTACACGGTCATGATCGGCACGGAACATAAGTGGCTCAACCCGCAACCACTCCCCGATTGGGACATTGCCCTGCGCGCCGGATACTGGCATTCACAGAAGGCGGTTCCCGATCAAACCTTCAACCCGGCGATCCCCGACGGTGACAACCATGCAGTGTCGACCGGCATCGGATTCACATGTCGTGACAACGGACAGTTTCTCGGAGTGATACCCTGCGGCGGAGCAAGCAAACTCAGCCCCAAGGGACTCGGCGTCGATCTCGCGTACCAGGCCATCCTGTACGAGGCAAGAACTGTCGCCGGCAACGTCAATCCAACCGTGAATGGAACATACCGCACCACTTTACACGTCGGATCGATCAACCTCCGTGTGAATTTTTGATGCGCGCCTGGTCAACGATCGTGCTAGAGTACGCTATCCGACGGCGCGTGCGGAGCGTCGCCGCCTAACGGGTATCGCGTGCAGGACGCATCTGTTATCGAGCGGGGTCCTCCCATGGATCACCCGGCCCACACCAACCCGGCCAAGGAACTCCAGTCACAACAAGTCTCTGTCTTGTACCGCAACATGCCTACCGGCGTGTTGGCCAGCGCGGTGAATGCGGCCATCCTCGCCGCCGTAGAATGGCCCGTGGTCCCCCACACGCCACTCCTGGTCTGGGTGACCATCCTCTGGGTGGCGGCCGGTGCTCGGGCACTCCTGATCTACAACTATCGCCGGACAACGCCTGCAGCGTGGAGCAACGCCGACTGGCACCGCTGGATGTTGGTGACAACCACCATGGCCGGCATCGGCTGGGGGGGCAGCGTCTATTTTCTCACGCCGGAAATTCCGCTGCCCTACGAATTGGTTCAGCTGTTCGTGCTGGGCGGGATGACCGCCGGGGCGGTCTCGGTCCTGTCGGTCTCCTTTCCCCTGTTCTTGTGCTACGCCTTGCCCGTGACCCTTCCCATGCTGGGGCATCTCTTTTTCAGCGGCCATGACTTTCATCTGATCATGGGCGTGATGGGCACGCTGTTCCTCTTTGCCACGATCCACTCTTCCTGGACCTTCAACCACGTCCTGCTGTCCTCCATGCGGTTGCAGTTGGAAAAGCTCACTCTGGTGCAGTCACTCACCGCACGCACGGAAGCTGTGGAGCGGCTGAATCAAGACATCACCAAAGAGATCCATGATCGCCGCGCCATTGAGGAGCAATTGAGAACGGCTCAGAGCGATCTCGAACAACGCATCGCCAAACGCACGGCCGACCTGGCTCAAGCCAATAGCCGGTTGCAGGACGAGGTACGGGAACATCGGCGGACGGAAGGGGCCCGGCTCTCGAGCGAAAAACGATTCAATTACCTCACCGACAATCTGAACCAAGGCGTGTGGTTCGCCCAAGCGCAGCCGCCACAAGTGCTCTATGTGAACCGGGCCTTTGAACGAATCTGGGGATTGCCTGCCGCGCAGTTTTATGAGAATCCCAAACTCTGGCGGGATTGTGTACATCCTGACGATCAGCGCATGGTCACCGACGTGTACGACGCGGAACTGACCCGTCCGACAGGACGCGATGTGCAATTGTTTTATCGCATCCTACGGCCCGACGGGAAAATCCGCTGGATCCACGATCGGATGGTCATCCATCGCACGGACACAGGCGAAGTCGACAGTCTCAGCGGCATCACGGAAGATATTACCGACGCGCGCGAACTGGAAGACCAACTGCGGCAGGCGCAAAAAATGGAAGCCGTCGGGCGATTAGCCGGAGGCGTGGCACACGACTTCAACAATGTCATGACCGTGATTCTCGGCTACAGCGCAGTCCTCCTACAGGAGCTGAACCAGAACTCTTCGGCCCGGTACTTCGTGCAGGAAATCCAGCGCGCCGGGGAACGCTGCGCGGCACTGACCGGCCAACTGCTCGCCTTCAGCCGCAAGCAGATGCTCCACCCGGTCTCCTTAGATCTGCATCGGGTGATTCGCGATCTGATGGCGCTTCTAAAGAGTTTAATCGGCGAACACGTGACGATCGTTTTACAGCTCGATCCCAGCCCGCGATGGGTCAAAGCCGACGCCGTGCAACTCGAACAGGTGTTGCTCAATCTGGCCGTCAACGCCCGCGACGCGATGCCGCATGGCGGCACCTTGACCATCGATACCTCACAGGTGCTTCCACGCGAGGTGTGGGGGCCTGGACACGACTCGCGTACGACTCGAACCTATGTCCGGCTGCGTGTGCACGACACGGGAACCGGCATCGAGCCGGCCACGAAGGCGAAAATCTTCGAGCCGTTTTTTACGACCAAACCGCCCGGGCGGGGAACCGGCCTCGGCCTCTCCACGGTCTACGGCATCGTGCACCAGAGCGGAGGCACGATTTCCGTTGAGAGCGAGGTGGGGCACGGCACCACGATGACGGTTTTTCTTCCGGAAGTCGTGCCGCCGAATATCGCATTGCCGCCCGCATCGACCGAACCGGAACACAAAACCGGGACAGAGATTATTCTCCTCGTGGAAGATGAGCCTTCCGTCCGCTTGCTGACGCAGCATATTCTTCGCACGCATGGGTACACCGTGCACGAAGCGGAAGACGGGTTCCAGGCGTTGGATCTCATCCGGCGCAATACCCTGCACATCGATTTATTGATTACCGACCTGGTGATGCCGGGCATGAACGGCAAGGAGCTGGCGACGCGGCTGCGAAGCCACTTCGGCGATTTGAAGGTGCTCTACATGTCGGGGTACAGCGACAACCTGCCGGTCACGGGCGCCGAGAGCCATGGGCAGACCACGTTTTTACAGAAGCCGTTCTCACCTGAAGACTTGATCCGACTCGTGCGCGAGATCCTGCATTCAGTGTCCCCCGCCTAGTGCGACTGATGCGTCCCGGTACGCGATACCACCGGCAGGCTGTGAGACCGATGACCGACCGGAGCCTCGGTGGTTGCCGGGTGCGGAATCCACTGGGGCAACAGCGAGCCCACCACCATGCCGCCTGCCGCCACCAATGCCCCCACTAACTGCGGCGGCCAGACCTGATCCGGCGTGACCATGCCCTCCAACGTCAGCCAGGTCGAGAGCCCGGCGACAATGGCGCATATCGCGCCTTGCGCCGTCGCACGCGCCCAATACAGGCCGGCCAAGAGCGGGACAAACGCCGCCACCAGCGTCACTTTGTACGCGCTTTCTACCATCTTAAAAATGCTGGCTTCCGAGTTGAGGGCGAACAGCAACACCAGCGAAGCGAACCCGACCAGCACCGACCGCATGACCGCGAGCAGGCCCCGATCGCCGATGGTCGGCACCAGGCTCTTGACGATATTTTCACTGAAGGCCACGGACGGCGCGAGCAACGTCGCCGACGAACAACTCATGATCGCGGACAACAAGGCGCCGAAAAAAACGATCTGCGCGGCGAGCGGCGTATGGTGCACGATCAAGGTCGGAAGAATGAGTTGGGAATCTCGCTCCAGCAAATCCGCCACCTGCGTCGGATCAATCAGCGTCGCGGAATAGGCCAGAAACATCGGCACGAAGGCGAAGAAAAAATACAACGTGCCGCCGAGCACGGATCCCCGTACCGCCGTGCCTTCATCCCGCGCCGAGGTGATCCGCTGAAAGACATCCTGCTGCGGGATGGATCCGAACATCATGGTGACCCAGGCCCCCAGGAACGGAATCCACGTCTCGACTCTCGCCGGAGGGAAAAAATCCAACTTCCCCGACGCCGCCGCGTGAGTGACCACCGTCCCCACGCCACCGGCCAGGTCGCTGATGACGGACCCGATGTAGAGCATGCCGCCCATAATGATGGTGATCTGCACGAAGTCGAGAATTGCCACGGAGAACATTCCGCCGAATGTGGTGTACGTCAACACGATGACCGCGCCCAGCACCATGCCGGCAGACTGGCTCATGGCTCCGTCCGTGACGACGCTGAACACCAGCCCCAGCGCCTTGATCTGCGCCGAGACCCACCCCAGGTATGAGGCGACGATGCAGAGGGTGCACAGGACTTCGACCGCGCGGTTATACCGTAACCGGTAAAAGTCTCCGATCGTGAGGAGATTCAAACGGTAGAGTCGGCGGGCAAACCACAGGCCGGCCAGAATCAAACAGAGGCTCGAACCAAAGGGGTCGGCGACGACCGCTCGAAGCCCGTCTTTGACGAAGGTGGCAGAAATCCCAAGGACCGTTTCGGCCCCGAACCAGGTCGCAAACACCGTCGCCGTCACCACCGGGAGAGGTAGGGACCGGCCGGCGACGGCAAAATCCTTGGTGTTATGGACACGAGCCGCCGCGTAGAGCCCGATCCCGACGGAGCAGGCAAGGTAGAGAATCACGAAGGAGAGAAGCATGAGGCCATGTGCCTGTCGGTGAGACGACATCCGCCGGCGGCGGCAAGCGAGGGGATTGTAGCGACAGCGCCCCGCTTGCGCAACGGCGAGAAGAAACTGCCTGGACCGAGTCCACGAATCTTATGAACGACAGCAGGGCGCAACCATCACCAACGGGAAGCGATGGCGACAAACGACCATTTCATTGACTTCCGATCGCACCATGATACGAATAGGCCATGCGTTACTCACTGTACTTTGTCTGGGTGGTGGCCGTCCTGTCCATCTGCATCCTGACGACGCTGGCCTCGTTTCCGGTCCTCGTGAACGGGGAGCGTCATCCGGAACCACAGATCACGGCAGGACCGGAGAAATTGCGGACGATCAAGATTCACCGGTTGCGGTGTAATCCGTTCACATCCTCCTGCCACCTCAGCAAGCAGAAGTCCCAGCACTAAGGACTCCCGCCGGGAACCTTTCCCCTCTGCTAAGAGAGGGGAATCCGTGCCTTGTTTGCCTCCAGCCATTGTGCAAATGTCTGTAATCCGCCATTGAGCGCCCGGGCGATCGCCGGTTCTCGGGCCGCGCAAAAGACGGCATTAAAGTCGCGCTTAAATTGAAACATATTGCCCAGATCGTCCGCCCCCGGAAATCCGAAGGTCCGGTAGACGTCCGGCGGCACCGCCTGGTACCGCACCTCGCGTCCGAGCGCCTTGCTCAAGGCGGCGGCCATTTGTGCCCCGGTGAGATGCTCGCCCGCGATGCCGACCGTTTTGCCGAGATAGGCGTCCCGCTTTTTGAACATGCCCAACGCACACTTCCCGATATCATCCGCCGCAATCCCGGGCAACCGCGCCTCGCCCATGGGGAGAGTAAATGCGAGCGTGCCATCCGGACCTGGCTTCGGTCCCATGCCGAAATAAATGAGATTGTCCCAGTAAAACGACGTGAGCAGAAAAGTCGTGGGCAGCCCGAGCTGCTTGAACAGCTGGTCCGCTTCTCCCTTGGCATCAAAGTGCGGCACCTTATACTTCCCCATCAACGTCGGCATCCGGTTATCGGACAACGGAACCCACCGACGCGTATCTTCGAGAGTCGACCAGATCACATGCCGCACCCCCGCCGCCTTGGCGGCCTTGGCCATGGCCTCCGCTTCGGCGTATTCCTTTTCGGGAGACAAATGCGCCCAGAAAAACGTGACACAAAACGCGCCGGTTGCGCCGGCAAATGCCCGCTTCAGACTCTCTTCGTCATGCACATCGGCAGCCACGACTTCTGCGCCAAGCCGGGCGAGTTCCTTGGCCTTGTCCGAATGGACGTCCCTGGTCAACGCGCGCACCGTGAAACCACTGGCAGGATCGGCCAATATCGCCCGCACCAATCCACCACCTTGCATTCCGGTCGCCCCGACCACCGCAATCACCTGTTTCTCTGCCATAGGTTCTTCTCCTTGTTGTCTCTCCTGCCTGTGAGACCAGCAGAGATTCTCGCCCCGTCGCTGTCAACCAACGAGACAGTCCTTCGTTTCACGCTCTATGAGCCGGATCTGTTCTTCACCGGCAACGCCATGATAGGCTATCACTAGCTAGCCAGGGAGGAGCGTCATGGTACGTCTTGCGACACACCGATTGGAATCCCCTCGGCAAAGGTTTCCCGCTCTCGCAATAGGATTCAGCGCTCTGTTGTTCGCGCTGCCGGTCTTTGGCGCGGAATCGTCGGGTCCGTGGGAATGCAGCAACTATACAGGTGATGCACACACTCGATGCCTGCAGGCCTTTATCGAAATCCAGCGGGAGAAAATATCCAAGCTGGAGGCGGAAGTCCAGCTCCAGCAAAGCACCGTCGGTCAGTTGAAAGACCAAGCCGACCGCCAAAACGCCATGACGGCTGAGCTGCAGCGGCAGATGGCGCAACAATCCTCCGCTCCCTCAACCTATACCTACGTGTCTCCTGGAATTGCGCCGGGATTGTTGTACGGATACCCGTCGGTAGGATTCGGCCTGTATCTCGGACGCCCATGGATGTACGGCTCTCCGTTTTACGCGCGCCCCTACGCCTGGGGACCGCGTTTCTATCGCCCCTATTATGGACGGTGGCATCGTCACTGGTAGGCCTGCGCCGGACCTGCTCTCACTCAGCCGGCGGACGCGTGACTGAAAGACAGTCTCCCGTCAGCCGGTTTGCTTCCTTCACCTCTTCAAAGCGGCCTGTTTTTCCACACAACTGCTGATGACGCCGCACCGGACTGTATGCTAAACCATACAGTCCGCATTGCACACTCCTGACCGGCCTTTCTTGGGGACCCGTGGGTCGCTTGCACCACAGCACCGGCGTGACCTGCGCCATCCTCTGTATGATTTGCGGATGCTGGTCCGTCAGCGATGCTCGTCCCGACGAGAAACGGGCCAAGCCAGTCGTCACCGTTGTCGACGCGGAACAAACGATCCATACGGCCCTCACCGAAAGCACTCCTGCCAGAATCCAGGTGTTGCTCGACCGCGGAGCGAATATCGAAGCCCGCAATGCCCGAGGGGCCACGCCGCTCATCACCGCGGCAACAAAAGGCAACCTTGCGCTCGTCCTCTTGCTCCTGAATCAAGGCGCGGACGTGGAGGCACGAGATCGAGACGGCAATACCGCCCTGCATGAGGCCAGCCTCCAAAGCCATCTGCCCTGCGTCGACGCCCTCCTGACCGCAGGCGCGCGGACATCCGTCCGGAACGAGCTCGGATTTACGGCGCTTCACCAAGCCGTCAGGCGTTTCTGGGAAACGACGGGAGAATCACGCGCAGACCGCTTGGGGCGACAAACCACCGTGATCCACCGGCTGATTCGTTCTGGAGCTGATCCCCGGATTCAGGACAGCGGAGGAAGGACGCCGGCGGTCTTGGCCATGGAAAGCGCCAATACTTCTCTGCGGCAGGCGTTCAGCATGCCTCCTGCTCATCCCGCACCCGCAACCGTCCCTCCCATACATCCCCAAGGCTCTGGTGAGGGATCACGAGATTCCACTCACGTCGTCGTCTCGGCGCCTGCCGACATCGCTTCGAACGGACGGCGCAGTGCCACAGAAGTACCCGCGTTCACCTTGCCTCTTGATCAGCCCGAACAAGCGCCGGCTCTTTCCCCCGGACACCAACACGAAAGGTCAGATCCGGCAGCCGCTCCCCCTGCCGTGACACGTGAGAATCCCCCTGAAACATCGTCGCCGACCGGTTCACCTCCGGGACAACCGGCAGTGGCCGCGCCAGCTTTACCTGGCACTCAGCCGTTATCAGCTCCGGAACCATCAGCTACGACGCCGCCATTGCCACTGAACCCTGAACGACAAGCCACCGCCCCGGCACCACCGGCAACCGTTCCTTCGAATTTGGGGACGCCCTCCGCAACCCTGGAGGAAACGGTACAGCGCGCCGTCTCTCCACCAATCCCGCTGGAGCAACCGTTCGACAGTGACAGCACTCGACCGGCCACACCCCCGCCACCGGTTACGACCGAATATTCTCTCCACCCGATGAGACCAACACCCTTACCGCAAGAGCCTCTTGAGCGCGTCACGGAACAGATGAAGCCTGAACGGCTGTTTGTACCGACCACGCTTGCCCAGACTTCTTCACCTGCTGAAACCGACCCCAGCAGCCCTGCCTCTGCGCCAACAGCACCCTCACCATCGGCAGGCGAGCGGGCGTTGCCCGTGGTCGGCAGGGAGGAACTCACATCCCCGGCCACGCTCTACAGCCGCACTGAATCACCCCCGGCAGAGGACCAGTCTGGCCCCTGGCTCTTTCAGAACATCGGATTCGGTCTGGGCTTGGGCTGGACTCACAATCTAGGCCCGCGGCGTGTGGAGTCCGTCTCCGTGACCTCAACCCGCATCGTACGCATCGACGACGAACGCAACGACCTGGTGCGCGTGATGCCGGAAGTTCATCTCTGGATCGATCGGTGGGACGAACAACGATGGAGTTGGGGGCCATTTCTCGCCGTGGCGCCGGGATCCCGGATCATCGATGCCGTGGCAGGTGGCCTCATGATGGGATACCGGCCGCATGCACGCGATCGGTACAGTGTCAATTTCGGCATCGGCGGCACCTTGGATTTTGATACTCGCGTGCTGGGAGACGGCATCATTGCCAATGAACCGTTGCCTCCCCGGGAAAGCAGCGCCCGCACGAAGCAGACGACCGGCGCCGGGCTCCTCGTGTTCTTTTCAGTCGGATGGGATCTTTCAGCACCTCGCCAAGCCCGGCAGCTCGACCGCCAATAAGCCGGTGCTCCGGTGCCACATCCGTCGGCGCTCTCACGATTGACGTCACTCGTTGAACCTGGCTAAGGTGAATCCGCAAGGAGAATCCAGCCATGACCACACAGCCTCAGTTTCCAGACGAACAGACTGAAGCAGGCGAATTCAAACGCCAAGAGGATGCATTTCGCCAATGGGTCACCGATGACGGGCGCTCAGGATTCCCCGCCGCAGCCGGGCGCTACCATCTCTATGTGTCCCTGGCCTGTCCCTGGGCGCATCGTACGATCATTGTCCGCACACTCAAGCAGCTGGAGTCGGTCATCGGCATGACCGTGGTGGACCCCATTCGAGACGAGCAGGGATGGGCCTTTCGTACCGGGCAAGGGCATTCCATCGATCCGATCAATGGATTTCACTTCCTGAGCGAGGCCTATCGCCTGACCGATCCGGCCTACCGAAGCCGCGTCACCGTACCAGTTCTGTGGGATACCGTCACGAAACGCATCGTGAGCAATTCTGATGACGATCTCATGCGGATGTGTAACACGGAATTCAATCGCTTCACCGCGAGCACGCTGGATCTCTGCCCTGCGGCGCTGCGCGCAGAAATCGATGAGATGAACACGTTCCTCTACGAGCACGTGAACAACGGCGTGTACCGGGCCGGATTCGCGACGTCTCAGCACGGCTACGCACAGGCGGCGCGATCAGTCTTCGCGGCGCTCGACCAGCTGGATGCCAGGCTCAGCCAACGTCGCTATCTTTTCGGCGCACGATTCGTCGAGTCCGATTGGCGACTCTTCGTGACCCTGATCCGGTTCGACGCCGTGTATCACGGACATTTCAAATGCAACGTCCGCCGCATCATCGACTACCCGAATCTTTCCGGCTACCTCAAAGACCTCTATCAGGTGCCCGGCATCGCAGACACGGTCAATTTCGACCATATCAAGCGGCATTATTATGTCACGCACGACGACATCAACCCGACCCGCATCGTGCCCATCGGACCGCAGCTCGACTTAGAAAGCCCTCACGGAAGAGACGCGCTCTCCTAACACGCACCTCCCGGCTCCATGCTGAAACAGACGGCATGTTTCCCCATCCTGGACGCCGGACAGGCCTTCGATTAGATGTGTCAACCGACGACTCCGTGCTCCGAGCAGGCTGCTCAAAACGACCTCCCGCTAGGCCGCAGGCAAGTCACAACCGGAAGCGTACCCGCAGGGGTACGTCGAGGATTTTGACGAGCCGAGAACGACGCGGGAGACCGTTTTCAGCAGCCTCTCCAAGAATTATCTTGAGCCGCATAGCCTGCCTGTCATATGGTGGGTGACTCATGCTGTTCAGCAGAAAGGATCGTCTATGCGTCATGTGACCGGTGCCGTGTCCGCAGTCGTGCTTCTCATGTCCTCGCTCAGTTGGGCCGCCGCCCCCGAACCGGCCAACGATGAGCAGAAAACCTTGTATGCCCTGGGGGCAGCCATCAGTCAGTCTCTCATGCCCTTCACGTTGAACGAATCCGAACTCGAATTCGTCAAGGCCGGTCTGGCAGACGGCGTGCTCAAGCGGTCGCAGAAGGTAGACATGAATGTCTACGGGCCGAAGATTCAGCAACTGCAGCAGGTCCGGTCCAACGCCTTGGCCGATGTCGAAAAGAAAGCCGGCGCTGCATACCTGACCAAGGCCGCAGCAGAACCGGGCGCCAAGAAGACGGAATCCGGCGCCATCGTGACCATGATCAAGGAAGGCACAGGCGCGAACCCCAAAGCCACGGATACGGTCAAAGTCCATTACCATGGCACCCTGACCGACGGGACCGTCTTCGACAGCTCTGTGAAACGTGGCGAACCAGCCACCTTTCCGCTCAACCAGGTCATCAAATGCTGGACCGAAGCGGTGCAGTTGATTAAGGTCGGCGGCAAGAGCAAGCTGGTCTGCCCGTCCGGCATCGCCTACGGCGACCGTGGGTCACCTCCGGTGATCAAGCCGGGAGCCACCCTGGTGTTTGAAGTCGAACTGCTGGATATCGT
The DNA here is from genome assembly GCA_020853775.1 of Nitrospira sp. GTDB lineage: Bacteria > Nitrospirota > Nitrospiria > Nitrospirales > Nitrospiraceae > Nitrospira_A. The sequence goes on along the minus strand of JADYYH010000004.1, from coordinate 30,592 downwards.
AAAGCAATAGCCCTACCCGGCAGGACCTCTCTGGGGCTTATGCCTTAGAGGAGTCCTGCCAATGTGTTTTTTCCTTCCTTAAGTATTCTTCAGGAACTTCCGATAGGCATAGCAGGACCTTACATGTCGATGTGAGGCAATACCCGTGCCTTCTCCCCCGATAGCTTGGCCGGCAACCGGAGGTGCTCCCTATTATGATCTTCCCTCAACCCCAGCTGTTACTCGTCGATGACTCTCCTCTCAATCTCAGAATCTTGCAGGAGTTTCTTCCCGCCATTCAATATCACTGCACCACCGCACAAGGCGGCCTGCAAGCCTGGGAGATGCTGGAAGCTGAGCCCGATCGTTTCCACGCCGTGCTGCTCGACCGCGTCATGCCCGGGATGGACGGGATGGAAGTCCTCCGCAAGATGAAACACCATGATGTGCTCAAACAGATTCCCGTCATCTTGCTGACTGCGGCCTCGACACACCAGCAAACGCTGGAAGGACTGCAAGCGGGGGCCTACTATTATCTGGCCAAACCGTTCGACCAAGCGACGCTTCAAGCCATCGTGGATGCGGCGGCCCGCGATCATCTCAGCTATCTGGACATTCGGCAGGATTTGCGCCGGACGACGACGACCATGCGCCTGTTGGAATCAGGAATATTCCACTTCAGGACTCCTGACGAGGCCAGAAATCTGGCCATGCTGCTCGCGCATGCCTATCCCAACGCCGATCGGGTGGTCACCGGTATCCTGGAACTGACTTTGAATGCGATCGAACACGGCAACCTGAGTATCGGCTATAAGGAAAAGTCGCGCCTCATCGAGGAAGATAAGTTAGAGGAGGAAATCGCCCATCGGCTGAGCTCGCCCCCCTACTCCTCCCGTGTGGCCATGGCGCACTTTGCACGGCAACCGCATGGGCTGTCGCTGCACATCACCGATCAAGGAAAGGGGTTCGACTGGAAGAAGTATATGGACTTCGACCCGGAACGAGCCTTCGACACCCATGGACGCGGCATCGCCATGGCCAACAAGGTGAGTTTCGATTCCATCGAATACCGCGGGAACGGCAACCAGGTCATGACGCTGCTCCGCCTCGATCAGGCGGCGGCCATGGTGGGATAACGATGGCGTTCTCGTCGGAATCGCTCTCGCCACCAGCACCACGGCTCAGGTCAAGCTAACCCGAACGACGGCCAACGCCTAGCGAATCTCAAGCCGGGATACTGCGTACCACCGGTCCGCGCGTTTGCCCTCGATCGCCAATTCGACAATCGCCGAACGGGCATCCTCAGCAAGAATCGCCACATCCAACGTATACGAACCGGCAGGAACGCCTGCCGGCACCACCACCCTGTCCTCGGCCCGAGAGGGGCCCGGCAGCCACTGCTTCAGATCAGCCGAGCTGCCCCACTGCGCCACGATTCGATCCATGCCGGAACGCAGCCGATACGCCAACGGCCAGGCGTGATAGATCGGCGCCACCCCTTTATTGTCCCAGCGTGATTGAATGACGAAGGACTCGCCGGCTCCGCTCGTGGCCGGATGGGTCAGCTCGCGCAGCACAAATCGATATCCGATCTTCTTCAGAAACTCATTGAAGCGAGGCCGCCATGCGGCCGGCACCGGCTTCGACTTGGCATTCAACACCGAGACATGCCATTCCAACCCCTTCTCCAGGATCCGGTCGAGATCGAACCCCCGCTCGTGCCACTCATGGATATACCCGCAGACCTCCATCTGCACCGGCCCGCGCTTCCAGGCATCCGCAACCGCCGGCTCCTCTAACACCGGCGCATAGCCGTGCTCCATATGGTTCCAGTCTGGGCTGAAATAGCCGTAATCCCCGAAACAATCCCCTCGCCAGCCGGCCCCTCGAGCCGTCGCATACTTGAGTTGCCCGCCGTGCAACATCACGAGCGGCGTGCCGGCAAAGTAGTTGAAGTACCAGTCGGTGATGGCGAGCTGATTCGCCTCGGTCGGGTAGAAGGCTTTACATTGCGCTTCGACACCGCCGCAGCAAGCCGTATTCCATTCGCCCCAACAACCCACCGATCCGATATCGACATGATCGATGTCGAGCGATCGGCCATACCGCTCGCCGAAGGCGCGGATGAGTCGCTCATGGTAGTCGAGGAAGATGGAATTGTTATAGTCGGGGAAAATGCCGTCCGATTCTTTGACGCTGCCCACTCCCTTATCAAGCAACCACTGCGGGGTGCCGGTCTTGTACTCGGAGACGATCCGGATGGCGAGCGTCTCGCCCTTGGCCTTCGCCTGGGCGATGATCCCGTCCACCAACGCAAAATTATATTGGCCCTCCGCCGGCTCCAGCTCCGCCCAGGGCCAGCGGAAATAGGCGACGGTCGTATGCGGATATTCATCGGCCTTCGGCGGATGACCGAACCCGAAGTGGAAATCGGCGAATCCCATTCCGGGATTATTAAGCACGTCGTCGATTTCCCGAGGGTGCACCGTCACCACCTTACCCGCAGAAGTGGCGACAGTCCGGTCCGGCTCGCCACTCAGGGGCGACACGCATGCGGCCAGACTGAGCCCCATCATGATCAGCAGCGCTTGCTTCCATCCTGCACCTTGCATGCTTGCTCCTTTCATCACTCACGCTCCAGCGGCCCTGCGCTGAACGCGGAACACGCCCAGTCCTCCCTCGGATGCATCTGACTGTAGGGTCGCACCGTAAAGTATGGTAGGGTACGCGGCCAGACACAAGGAATGCGCGACATGCCGAACTGGTTCTCAGCCTCTTCTCCTTCGGACTCCGTGGTGATTACCGGCGCCTCATCGGGCATCGGAGCCGCATGCGCCCTCGCGTTGGACACACTCGGGTACCGCGTCTTCGCCGGTGTTCGGAATCCCGCGGACGGCGAACGGCTGCAGCGACAAGCCGGGCCACGGCTGATGCCCATTCGTCTCGATGTCACCGATTCTGCGTCGATCGCAGCCGCCAGCCATACGGTCGCCGCCATGGTGGGCGATCGCGGCCTCGCAGGCCTGGTGAATAATGCCGGGATCGGCGTGGCCGGTCCCATTGAACTACTGCCCCTCGCCGACTGGCGGCGTCAGTTCGAGGTGAACGTATTCGGAGTGATCGCGGTCACCCAAACCTTTCTGCCGTTAATCCGCAAGGGCCACGGACGCATCATCAACATGGGCTCGATCGCCGGACGGGCCTCCATGCCGTTCATGGCCCCCTACGCGGCCTCCAAACATGCGCTGGAAGCGATCACCGATGCCCTCCGCCTCGAGCTGCAACCATGGGGCATCCGCGTAGCCCTGATCACACCGGGCGCCATTGCCACGCCTATTTGGGGAAAGACCAAGAAAGAAATCGATACCTGGGATGCCACCTGGAGCCAGGAGCTCAAGGACATGTACAAGGAAGGGTTCACCCGCATCAAGGACGCCGCCACGGCGGCAGGCGAACAGGCCCAACCGGCACGCGTTGTGGCGGCGGCCGTGGCGCATGCCCTGCAGTCCCGCTGGCCCAAGACACGGTACCTCGTCGGCTCCGACGCCGCGATTCGTTCGTGGCTGGCTTTGCTCCTTCCCGATCGCCTCAACGACTGGATTATCACCCGCATCGTGCACCTTCCGCCGCGACGCTGATCAGGGTCACCGGCGTGCGGTGCGCACCATATCGATCACCTGCCCCTGGCCGTCGAGATAAATCGCGACCGCCTCATTCGGGGTGAGCTGCTCGATCGCCGGCTGCAGCAGGGGACGTACGGAAAACGATTGAATGTCATCGATCTTCATCCTGAGCCGCATGCGACCGTCACCAATCGTCACGAACGCGCCTTCCACACGACGCTGGGGTGCCGGCAGCGAGGATCCCACGCCAAAATCGCGAGGCTTCCCCAGCGACAACACATCGACGAGCAGATAGGCTCGGTCGACGGCGAAGTCCGCCGTCTCCCCGACCTCCAGCGCAGCCAGTTTCTCCATCGCCACGGACCGCGCGTAGAATCCCACATCGCGCCCGGTATCGAGGCGAATCGTGACACGTTCTTTTTCTGGATTAAACACCTTGCCCAACGAGCCGCGAAACACCTTGGTCGGCGGCGTCTCGGCCGGGCGCTGGTAGGCGACGATGTCATCGCGGTCGTTGACCATGATCTCCACCGCCCCGCCGACCTGTAATCCGCGGGCTTCGTCACCACCGGCTTCCAGCGACAAATAGCGGGGAGCCCGTTCGCCTGTGTCCACTTCCACGCGATCGCCGGTGAAGCTGTGGATCGTCCCTTTTAGAAGCCTGGCACTCGACAGAATGCCCGGTACCGGTTTCAATTCTTCAATGCTGAGTCCGGACATGAGCTTCGCCGAACTGCCGCATCCGGGCAGGCATAATCCCAGCATCACCCCAACCCAAACGCAATGTCTCATGTTGAAGACTCTCATGCGACTCCTGGTTATCAAAGCTCTCCGATGATAAAACAAATCGCAGCCCAGAGGCGAGCAAGGCCGGGGCTCCACCCACAGAGGCCGACAGGAGAGTCGTGACCGTCAGGAGCCTTGATTGCAACGCTCCCCCTAGGCTTCCTGGGGCAGGTGTGCTAGAACCGCTGCAGAGAAGCCACCTTCATCGCAGAACTCGATGCGTATCACCATTCCGTCCCTAGTGCGTGGTCTGGTCGGCCTCGGCACCGTTTTGAATTTGGCCGGCTGTCTCTCGCCGCCCACGCTGACGCGCGCCGTCGTCTCCTACGACAGCGCCATAACAGAGTCCATTTCCAAACAATTGCTCATCAATGTTGCCCGTGCCCATCATCATCAGCCGGTGCACTTTACCGGCGTGTCGAACGTCGCCGCCACCTTCGATTTTCGCGTCAATGCGGGAGCGACCCCGGCATTGACCGGCGAATCCGGTACCACCATTCTTCCGGTCTTCGGCGGCAGCGTGGCCGAAAATCCCACGATCAGCATTGCGCCGATTGAAGGAGAAGACTTCACCCGGCGCCTGCTGACGCCCTTTCAAGAAACCAAATTCACGCTCCTGCTGCGGCAAGGCAGCGATATCGATCTCCTGCTTCGTCTGATGGCGAAAGAACTGCGCCTGAATGATCACGGGGAGGATGTCGCCTACCGGAACAATCCCACCGATAAGTCGGGTTATGAAATGTTCAGGAAAGTCGTGCTGCATATCTCCGCCATCCAGGATGCCAACCGTCTCTATGCGGAATCGCTGATCTTCGAACGCACGTGGACCATTCCGGCAGACGCCGTCACCGCGGAAGGGTTTAAGGCCTTGGAGCAGGACTATCTCGTGGCCTACGACCCGCAGCAGAAACAGTACCGGCTTCGCAAACCGGTCTCCGGACGAATTTTGATCACGAACTACGACCCGAACACGCTTCCGCCCGAGGAGCGTGTCCGGCTCCACGAGGAAGCGGAACGACGCCCCATGAACGATGTGTCGTTCGACATCCGTCCCGGACATTATGGCGGTGAGTGGCCGTTGAAAGGCGAATTCCGCCTGCGCAGCTTCAACACCATGCTGAATTTTTTGGCGCAGTCCGTGGACGAAGAGCCGGAATATGCGGTCGAGAAAGACAGCCGCACCCCGCCCTTTATGGACAATCCGGTCAGAACCATGGACCTTCTCGTACAAGATTCCAGCCCCTCCGAATCGGACCTGACCGTGCGATCTCACGACAAGTATTATTCGGTCAACATCACCGGCCCGCTCGCGCGCTGGAACCGTGAGGCCTTCAAGCTGCTGTACCAGCTGTTCCAGATGACCGTCACGGAAGTGTCGCGCAGCGGCGTGCCCAGCATCACCATCGCGAAATAATCCCCTCCCGGACATCACGTTCGATCACTTTCACGCGTACGTACTTGAAACTCGCCATCCTCTCGATTAGGGTGAGGCCTGGTTTTACAGATGGCAGCACATCGCCTCGACTTCGAGCCGCCGGCCCGTCTGAATTCCGGTTGATACCCATGCATCATGACCATGCCTCCAGTCTCCTGCTCTGGCAGCGAGCGTTGCTTCTCTGTAGTCTGTGGCTCGCCACGTCGGCCGCCGCGGACGAGGTCTATTTGCAGAACGGCGACCGGCTCACCGGCACGATCGTCAAGATGGAAGAAAATCTCCTGACGATCCAGACGGACTATGGCGGCGAGATCAAGGTCGATTGGAAAAAGGTGCAGCGCCTCACGGCGACAAGCCCCTTAAAAATCCTGGTGCCCGGCGAATCGCGCGATGTGCTGCGGGATTTCGTCTACGGCACACATGGGCAGCGCGAAGTGACGGAAGCGGGACCGGATAGTGCCACCCCGCTATCGGACATCACCGCCATCAACCTTGAGCCGTTCCGCGTGGCAGGCACCGTCACGGTGGGCGGGAACAATACGTCCGGCAACAGCAGTACCAAGGCCTTCAACAGCGCGGCTCGCTTCACGTTTTACGCACACCGGCAGCGGCTCTTAGTGGAAGGGAAATACAACTACGGGCAGGCCAACGATCAAATCACCGCGCGAAACTCCCTCGCGAGTCTGAAACACAATTACTTTCTCAGCAAGCAGATCTTCATCGAAACGTTCGGCATGTTGGAAAAAGATACCCTGCAGGCCCTGCAACTTCGATCCACGATCGGAAGCGGCTTGGGGTACCAGTTCTTTGACACTCCCGCTACGTCTCTCGCGTTATCGGCCGGTATCGCCCATGTGAGCGAACATTTCACCAATAGCCCGAACACGCAGACGCCTTCGGGCCGCTGGAGCTTGCGTTGGGAGCATCACCTGTGGCCGGATCGGGTGAAGCTATTCCACCGGCACGAAGGATTTTGGGACATCAATGCCGGGAATGCCTTCCGGTTCAATGCCGATCAGGGCCTGCGTATCACGGTCTATAAAAATCTCTTCTTTAATGTCGAGTATGACATCCGGCTCAACACGCAACCGGCGCCGGGACGAAAAAAGACCGACGAGGCAATGATTTTCGGCGTCGGGTACGAATTCCGCTGAGCGCTTCGCATCTACCGGCCGCTTCCCGCACCGAGACTTGCCGCCGCCGCACGTCCCGCCACCCGCCCGGTCGCCCAGGCCCATTGAAAATTAAATCCCCCGATTCGCCCGTCGCAGTCGAGCACCTCTCCCACCAGATAAAAACCGGGCACCAGCTTCGATTCCATCGTACGGAACTTCACTTCTTCCAATGGAACGCCGCCCGCTGTCACTTCGGCAAAATTCCAGCCGCGATCACGCACCACAGGAAAACGGAATCGCGTCAGTGCCGTAAGGAGACGATCGCGAATTGCGCGCGACACCTGGGCGCAGGCCTGTTGCGGATCACCTCCGGCGTGACGGCACAGTGCCTCGGCACACCGCTCCGGCAACGAGTCCGCAAGGAGCTTCAGCAATGACCGGCGCGGGTTATAGGTGGCCTGCGCAAGGAACCATTCCCTCGCCTGTTCCGCATTCCGGCCGGGCAGGAAGTTTCCGTAGATCTCCGCCGTCTCACCGCGAGCCCTAGCCAGACACCAGAAGCGACTGGCATCCATCACGACCGGCCCGCTGATTCCGAAATGCGTCCAGAGCAAACTGCCTGTCCGCCGATCGACGGATCGTCCCGCCACCAAGGTCAAAATCTCCACGTCCTGTGACAAGCCTGAGAGGTCCGCGTGAAAACCGCGCTCATCCAGCATCAACGCCACCAATGCGGGAACGGTCGGTGTGACCCGATGCCCCAGGTGCCGCGCCAGTCCATACCCTGATCCATCGCTGCCGCTGCGCGGCAACGACTGCCCGCCGGTGGCCAGGATCACACGGCGCGCAGTTGTCTCGCCATGCTGGTGACGAATCACAAATGGCGGCAGGTCTTCCGTGCCGGCTGGTTTGGATCCATTTCTGTGTTCAATACTCGCCACGCGATGCCCCGGTCGAAGGACGACGCCCAGTTCGCGGCTCCGCGCCATGAGCGCGTCGAGCACGGTCCTCGCCTTATCGGTCACGGGAAACAGTTTACCGGTCTCCTCGCGCTTCAGCGCGACACCTAGCGAAGCAAACCACGCAACGGTTTCCTCTACCGGAAACGCCGCCAGCACATTACGTACGAGGTGCCGGGTCCCGAAGAAATCGTCCGGCGTGACGACATCGTGCGTCACGTTGCAGCGCCCCCCGCCTGAAACGAGAATCTTGGCCCCGATGTTCGTGGCCCCGTCCAACAATTCAACCCGGAGGGCTGGTTCAAGCTCGGCCGAAAAAATCCCGGCCGCCAATCCAGCCGCCCCCGCCCCGATCACGCAAATATCCGCCACCGCTTCCGCCATCTCACTTCATCCTTTAACGTACCGATTACTGCCGCCGCATGATGCCCGTTGCGAACCGGGACACGCAATCGCAAAACTCGGCATGGAAACCGGAGGCGCCACTATGCCAAGATCCGGGACCATTTTCCTGGAGACGCGATACCCGCGACATCCCATGCGCCTATTCCACCGCTTGTCTCTGCTCCTTCCGCTGCTGCTGTGCCTCTCTGCCGGTTGCCTGTGGCCTGGGTCGTCCCCATTGCCCGATAGTCCGAAAGATGCGCTGATTTCTACGACTGTCGAAGCGAAGCTCGCCGAAGATCAGCAGGGGGGATTGTCCGGCATCATCGTGACCACTGAGGAGGGAACTGTCACCCTGACTGGCACCGTGCAGAAGGCCGAACGGAAGGCGAGAGCGGCCGAACTGGCGCGGCAGGTGAAGGGGGTGCGGCGCGTGAAGAACGATCTGGACATTCGCGCCGATCCTGCGCCGTGACGAGTACTCGCCGAATCAGAGATCAGAAATCTTCCTCCTCCGTGCCAGTCACACCCTCTTCCACAAGCGAGAAGGCTTTCTGGGGCAGCGTAATCGCGTTGACCAAAATATCGAAGGCCAACTGAGCCGTTCCTTTCACGCCTGTCATCAGCGACTCCGCCGGGAGATACCGTAACTGCGGCTCGTTTGCCGATCCCTTCAGCTCAAACACGGCGGTGTCAAACCCCTGGCGGTCTCCTGAAAAGAGATGCCCGAACAGAGGAATGCGTTTTAAGATCTCGGAGTAGGATCCGAGCGGGCTCGTCGCCAGCACCATGTCGAACTTGTCCGCCACCAGGTCATACCGTCCGGTCCCACTGATCTTGAGGACGGGGCTATCGAGCAAGAGCTCCTTCGCATTGAGGACGCCGTTGTTCATGGACCCGGTGAATGTCAGTCGGTTGAACGGCATTCCATCTTTGTCGAGATTCACTTCTCCTTGTAGCACCGCCGGGAGATTAAGGACCGTCAGCAGGGTGGACAACACCGGAACGTGATAGAGCCGACCGTCCTCCACCAGGATTTGCACTGGTCGGCGGCTGGACACCGCCCCTGGGAGCAGAACTCCCCGTTCAAATTCCGCCTGAAGTCGCCCCGACGTGGTCAACCAGCCTGTGAGCACGGGCGGCTCCTGAAACGGCGACAAGAGACGTTCGACCGGAAGCCCGCTGGCGCGAAAGATACTGCGAGCCTGTTCTATGTGGCCGTTCTTCGTGCGGACCTTGACCTGCCCCGCAAGCTGGCCTTCGTTGGTATCCCCGCTGATCCGCTCGACCGTCAACAGTCCCTGATCCCAGGTGATTTTCGTCGAGAGGTCGGTGAGTAAAAACTTTTTGTAATAGACATGATCGGCAAACAGGAACGCGTTCAGCGTGGCCTCGGACCAGAAAGGGTCTGACGCTTGGCGGCGAACTGCCGTCGAGGGGCGCGGCGGGGAACCACGGAAGGCCGCGAGATCGATTTGAGACGACTCCACGACGAGGCGGGCCTTCGGGTGGGCGGCCCACTGCGCGATCGAACCGGATATCCGGAGATCGCTCGCGCCGACGTGAAAGGCCATGCGAGAGATATGAATCCGGTCGTCATCGAAGCGCAGCGTCACAAACGCGTCTCGAATCGGCTCATCGAGGGGATCCACCTTGATCGTGCCCTCATCGAATCTGATGTGACCGGACGTACGCCAGGACGCACGGTCTTTCATCCGGCCTTCCATATCGAGGGTGGCATCCAACGTGCCGGCCCGAACGGGGCCCAGCATGATGCCTTTCGGAAGTCTGCCGACGGCAATCCGGCCGGACGACACATGCGCCGAGAACTCTCGCTCTCCACCCAAATCGAGGCTGCCGGATCCGGAAATTCTCACCGGCGGCAATCCGATGCCGACATGCCGGACCACCAAACGGTGACCTTCAGAAAGTTGACCCTCGAAATCAATCGCGGCAGGAGCCTGCTGCGGCTTGGTAAACCAATTATGCACACGCAACCCGGCCTGCCCCAGATCAATGTTGCCCTTGATTCGCTGGTTTCCCATCACACCTGTGAGGGCCATGCGCAGGCGAATGCTGCCGTCCATCTCGGGAACGAACGCTTCGCCGGCCTGCTCCACTCCCCAGGCTTGCACCTCCGATGCATCCGTCCTCATCTCCAACGTAACATTCGAATAGGCTTTGCCGTCCATCATCGTGACCGACCCCTGCGCCTGGAATGCAGCCGGCCCGAACAATCCATCAAGATGCTCGATTGCTACCAAGGTCGGCGTGACGGTGGCATGCGCCTCCACCTGCCGCACCGGCACCGGCAACAGGGCACTCCGCCCCCCGCCCCTCAGCAGCCGGAGATCGGCATCAACCAGCGTGAGCGGTTGCCCGCTGAGGGGTCGTCCCCTCACATGGGCGATCATCTCAACATCCCCGGTCGGTTGCTCGACCTCGGTCACCAGGTTTCGCAGCAGTGGAAATTCATCCAGGCGGCCTACCATCTCAAGCAAACCAGCCACCGGCGCGGTGCCTCTGATGTTCACATCGACATGTGGATCGGTTGCCCACCGGGTGATCAGCAAATCCTGACCGGTCAGCCGAACGGGACCACAGTGTGCACGTACCTCCGTCAAACGCAGTTGATCTGCGTCGAACGCCATACTGACAGTCAGCGCCTCGACGGGAGGGTACTGCGGACTGAGCGTGAATCGGCCGTTTCGAACCGTCAGCAGGCCATTGATGCGGGGCCGTGCGTCCGGAGCGATGTCTCCGGCAATCGACAAGGATTGCAGTGTGATCACTCCCTCCACAGCATGGTCCACAAACTGCGCCCGCAAGGCTGGTGACATCCAGGCCGAAGGCAGTTCACTCAAGAGACGCGCGGCAGTCACGGGCTGCGCAGACAAGCTGGAAGAAAACCGCGCCTGTGCGGTCCCGATACCATGAACCGTCCCTGAGCCCTGCAAGGCCACCTCCGCGAACTCGGCTCTCACATCATCGGCGAACAGATCATATCCCCCCGCGCCCGGCATCCATCGCAGGCGAACGGTCAGTTGCGCAGGCTGCGTAAAACCATCGGTGATCCGGCCGTCGCCGATCCAGGCAAACAACACATGGCGCACATCGAGCTGATGGAGCCGTAGATCCCCTTCCGCCTGCGTCCCTCCGCCATCGTCCTGTTGCGTGACGGAACCTTCCCACAGGAAAGACGCGCGCCCTGCTCCCTGCGGGATTTCACCGGAAAGATGCAGCTTCGCCCGGCGTCCCATCATGTCACTCGATAATGCCCCCTGCGTCACGATGATGGACTGAGGCGCGGGCATGGAGGCCGCTTCATCGACGAGCGTCACCGTACCCTGCACCACAAGCAGATTTCGAACAATCTGCAACAACGCAAATGGCCGGGTCGGTTCTGAATCAACGGCAGAGGACTCGGTGCCCAGCGACCAGTTTCCGTCCCGCGAACGGCGAAGGGTTACGCGAGGCCGATCGATGACCAGGTCTTTGGCCACCATGCGCCCCTCCAGAAGCGGCAGCCACTGCAGCGCCAGCTCCAGCCGCTCCGCGAGCACCAGCGGCGTCGTGGAGGCGGATTCGTAGAGCCGTGGCTCCGTCAACGTCAGCCTAGGCGAGGGAAAGATCTGCACATGCGATTGCTCAATTGAGAGCCGAAGGCCCGTCCGCTCCTCAAACGCCTGACGTACGGCCGCCATACTCGCAGGACGATTCAGGAGCCAGGGCAGCGCAAACAGCGCACCGACACAACAGATCGCCAGTCCCAGCAGCATGAGCACGAGTAGCCGGCCTGTCCGTGTTCGGGGCGCCGCGTCGATGGTCTGATTCACACCGGGCATAGCCATGCTTCCACTGTACGCAGCAGCATGAGTTGGACACAAGTCGGATGAGAGAGACGCGTACGACGAAGGGCCCGAGGCCTGGAGGCTGCTGCATCGCAGTCCTGCAACCAAGCGCCGTCTTCATCTGCGACAGGAAAGTCCCTGCAGGAACATTGGCTGGCCCGGACTACCAGCGTCTGCTGATCCAGCGGAATTGACCGTGAAGGCCGTGATGCGGTGGGGCCCTATCTCTGTGATCGGGACGACAGACTACGAAGACGCCAGCAACCGGTCGAGCAAGACGAGACCGTCAGGCCATTCGCCAAGTTCGCTCTCGGCATTGATGTGACCGATCGCACCGGCCTCGGCAAACGCGCTGCCCCATGCAGCCGCGCATCGCTTGGCATAGTCCACAGATCCAAAAGGATCATCACTGCTTGCGACGACGAGACTGGGGAAGGGAAGTCTGCCCGATGGTACCGTCTCAAACCCTCGCGCCGTGGCAGGAAACGCAGCGGCCTGCGGATCAGGCGGGGCCACCAAGAGGGCCGCGCGCAGTCGAACCGAGGCTCGTTGCGCCCAGTGCGCAACCAACAGGCAGCCCATACTATGGGCGATGAGCACAGGCGGAGCGGGAAAGCCGGCCACGGCCGACTCCAATGCCTGGAGCCACTCCACCAGCACAGGACGATCCCAATCGCGCTGCTGCACACGTTGCCAGCTGGGATGGTGCCGCTCCCACAGGGTTTGCCAATGCCCTGGCCCCGAGTTGCCGATGCCCGGCACGATCAAGGCCCTCACCCCGTCGAGGGTCGTCTTAGGACTTGGCACGTTCCGCGCGCTCCGCGAGCCAGGCCAGGGCCCCCGCACCGGCGGTACGGCCACTGGCGAAACAGGCGGTGAGCAGATAGCCGCCCGTCGGCGCTTCCCAATCCACCATTTCTCCCGCACAGAATACTCCCGGGAGCGCTTTGAGCATCAGCCGCTTGTCGAGCGCTTCGCAGATCACCCCGCCGGCGGAGCTGATCGCCTCGTGCAATGGACGTGGCGCCGTCAAGAGAAGCGGCAAGGCTTTGATCGCCGAGGCCAGGCGGGTCGGGTCGGCAAAATCTTCCTTCGACACAATCTCCCGCAACAGCCCGGCCTTCACGCCATCGATATGCGCGCGCCGCTGCAAATGGGTGGCCATCGTCTTTTTCCCCCGCGGTTGGGAGAGGTCCTTGATGAGACGCGGCAGTTCACGGTCTGGCGCGAGGTCCAATCGCAGCGTGCCGCGGCCGGTGGCCTCCAGTTCATCGCGAAGAAAGGGGGCCACGGCATAGATCACGCCGCCCTCGACACCGGTCTCGGTGATCACGAATTCACCCATGCGCCGCATCACCGCACCGGTCGGCGATTTGGCCACCACCCCCACCGTTTTGACCGGATGCCCCGCGAACTTCGTTCGAAAGTGCTCTGTCCAGCCGACATCGAACCCGCAGTTCGCGGGTCGCAAGGGAGCAATCGCAATCGAACGCGCGGCAAGCACCGGCACCCAGGCGCCATCCGATCCGAGTTGCGGCCAACTGCCCCCGCCTAGCGCCAGGATCACGGCATCCGCTCGTACGGCCGCCGCGCCTTGTGGCGTTTCGAAACGCAGCGCTTTCTGTTCATCCCATCCACTCCAGCGATGCCGCACATGAATGGTCAATCCCGCGTGACGCAAACGCCGCAACCAGGCGCGGAGCAGCGGTGCAGACTTCATATCCGCGGGAAATACACGACCGGATGAGCCGACGTAGGTTTCGATCCCGAGCCCGCGCGCCCAGGCACGGAGCGCATCAGGCCCAAACTCGGCCAACCAGGGAGCGACGTGCGCCCGGCGCTCGCCATACCGGCTGAGAAATAGGTCCAGCGGATCGGAATGAGTTAGATTCAGCCCACCCTTCCCGGCGAGGAGAAACTTTCTGCCCACGGAGGGCATGGAGTCGTAGAGTGCAACCTGCGCGCCCCCGGCCAGCGCCACGTCTGCAGCCATGAGCCCGGCCGGTCCGCCTCCGATAATGGCAATGTTCACTCGTTACCTCTTCCCTTTCACTGAACAGAAACCACACCGGCCTCATCAGACTAACGTCCGCACGACGTGAGGCCTTCACTGTCGGGGAGGAATCTACCACGGACGACTGCTCGTTCTCTCGCAGAACATCAGCTCATGCTGAGATGGTCGGTGCGGCACTGCCACTAGCGATGGCTTGTCATTGAAGAAGTGGCCGGGTCATAGGGACAGTTTCATTTTCCGTCCACCCGACAGGCTAAATCCCTGCCGTTCATAAAACGCCAGAGTCCGGTCGAACTGCGGGAGCGGCGGCGTGGTGACTTCGAGTCTGGCCCAGCCGTTCGAGCGGGCCACACGTGTGGCTTCCATCACCAATAGACGCCCCACACCTTGCGAGCGCCGGTCCGGGCAGACATATAACTCCGGGATGATCCCGAACCGTCCTTCCGCATACAGCGCGCGACATTCTGACAACGCGATAAATCCTGCGACACGCTCGCCATCCCGCGCCAGCAACACGGTATAACTTCCATCTTCCAGCCAGGTCCGCGCCCGTGCTTCGGTCTCACCCAATGAGAACCCGAAGGCCGGCGTGTTGATCGTGGTCATGATTTCTTGCAACAAGTCACCGACCAACTTCGCGATGATTGGTGCATTGACCGACTGTGCCGTGGCGATATGAATCGGCATGCTAGATCCGGCCCCTTCCCGCGCGGCGCTCGCCGCCCCCTTGATGCAGCGCGGCCTCCTGGTCCAATTACTAACCAGCGTCCGCGCTGCAGGCAACCCGGTTACATTCCAATCGCCTCCAGCCGTTGCAAATCTTCGGACGCGATCGTGACTCGATCAGCCTGGAGGTCTTCCTTCATGTGCTCCTGGTTAGTCGTGCCGGTCAACGGCAGCATACCGACCTGCATCGCAAACCGGAATACCAATTGCGCCAAGCCTATGCCGTATTTGGCGGCCATGGCCCGGACGTCGGGTTCGGCAAAGATGTCCCGATTGGCCGTGAGCAATGAGAACCCCTGATAGATGATCCCGTGAGCCCGACAGATCTCTCGCACCTCCTGATCCCAGCCCAGCGCGGCGTAGCAACGATTCTGGACGACCATGGGGCGATGTGTCGCACGTTCGCACAGCAATCGCAGCTGGTCCGCCGACACGTTGCTGATGCCGATCATCTTGGTCTTGCGCGCCTCGTATAGCGCTTCGATCGCTGCCCAGACTTCCCAATCCGCGTCGCTCAATCCGCGCCGTCCATAAGGGCCGTGCAACACGTAGGAGTCGAGATAGTCGGTATGAAGATGAGACAACGAGCTGTCGAACGATTGTTTCACCTGGGTCGTGAGATCGGCCTGCGCATCGTAGGGCGTCCGATGGTCCTGGCCGTTGACCGGCGTGAATTTCGTTTGAATGAACAGCCGCTCACGCGGCGTGCCCTGCTTCGCCAATGCCAACAAGGCCTCGCCGACCAGAGCTTCCTGATAGTGAATCAGCTGGTTGGCCGTATCGATCGCCGTGAACCCCGCGGCCACGGCCTGTTGCACGAGTTGAGTTGTCGCCTCTTTTTTCCACGCCGTCCCGTACATGAACGAGGGAATCGGCACTTGATTATAGGCCATCAACATGAGCAGACCTCCTCCATGCCGTACCTTACACAGATCAGTGCGGCGGGCTCAATGTTCTCACTGACCTCGAAGGTGAAGAGCACGATGCTGGCGACCGTTCCTCACAACCTGGTAGAGTGCGCTGTCACCACGAGGAGCGAAGCAGACATGGATGCAGCACAAGCCCATCAAGTCGTGGAACTGCGACTCACCTACCGATACATCAAGGATCATCCCTGGACCGTTCAGGCCATCAACGGATTTCTCTCCGCCTATTTCATGGAGAAACCGGACTTTTCCGTGCAGCGGCATTATGACGATCTCGAGTCGGGCATGCACGTCTGGATCTGCGACATTCCCGCCAACATGAAGGTCACGGTGTTGTTACGACGGCTGCAGGCCGACATTCCCCCCTGCCGTTACTTTCAGCCCGCCGCCGAGCCGCCGGCCAGGCCGCAGTATGTGATCGATAGTCCAGAATAGAATCTCGCGCTTGCGCCGATTCAGCCCTCATGGCTACACTGCGCGAAACACGAACTACGGAGGATTGCCATGCGAGTGATCGTCATCGGAGGAACGGGCACCATCGGATCGGCCGTCGTGAAGCGGCTGTCCGAGAGGCATGAGGTAGTGGTGGTCGGACACAAGAAGGGCGTTTTTCAGGTGGACCTGGCCTCGCCGGATTCCATCACCAGCCTATTCAAAGCCGTCGGCACCTGTGATGCCGTCGTCAGCACTGCCGGAATCGCCAAGTTCGCAAGCCTGGACGATCTGACCTATGACGACTACTTCATCGGCCTGAAAAATAAATTGATGGGTCAGGCGAATCTGGTGCGGATCGGCAAGCCGTTCGTCACCAACCACGGATCGTTTACACTCACCAGCGGAGTCCTGAGCCAGAATCCCATGAAGGGTAGCTGCGCGATCAGTATGGTCAATGCCGGACTGGAAGGATTTGTCCGCGCCGCCGCCATCGATCTGCCGCGCGGCCTGCGCGTGAACGTCGTCAGCCCGCCCTGGGTGACGGAAACCTTGATCGCCAGAGGTATGGACCCCTCCATCGGCATCCCTGCCGATCAGGTCGCGCAGGCGTATCTGGCAAGCGTGGAAGGCTCTATGACAGGACAGACGCTGGATCCACGACAGACCGCCGCCGTCTAAACGCAAGCACGCCGATTACCCTGCCGTAATATGAAACTCGCCTAGTGGATAGGCCTGGCCATTCACGAGCAACTCGATCCGGTGCCTGCCGGGGTAATGTATGCGCGTGGTGAGTTGCGTGAGGGCCAGCGATTTGCTGAACCGGATGGTTCCCTTCGGCGGAAGGTCCACGGTCTTCAACTTAAACACCTTCGGGCTGTGCGTGCCGTTCGCCTTGACGTAGTGGACGCGTAAATCCACCAGCACCCGTTGGACCCCGGATGCCTGGCTAACCATTTCGCACGCAATATCCACCGACGATCCGATCTTGGGTCGTGACGGCGCGATGCGAATCTTCTCCACTGCGACCAGCGCCTTGTCGCCGAAGCCCAACACATGGAGCGCGCCGGATTCTCCCCGCTTGATCGCCGACCGCAACGCATGGCGAATGATCCAGCGTCGTTCCTCCGTTGCATCTTCCAACCACCTCGTCGCCGTTTCCACCAGCACATCGGGATGGTCTTTCCCGATGTCATTCAGATTGTTGGCCACACTGCGACGCACATAGAGTGATGGATCGTCTTTCAACCGTTCCAATAAGGCCAGCACCGGGCGTGGATCCGCCTGAAACGCGCGCAGTCTCGGCGCCCAGGGCAATCGTGGCCTGGTGCATTCGGAGACCAGACGTCGAATGTCTTCGCTGGGATCAGTCGCCCATTCAGCCAGGCGTGCCAGGGTGGCCGCCTGGTGACGTTCGAGATAACGGCGAATGCTGAACTCCGCCGTGAACCGTTGCGTCAACACATATTGCGCATGCATGGAGGCTTCGAAATGATCCAGCCCGCATTCGGCAACGAAGAACACATGCGGAAGGAACAGAAAGGCGCCCATACCCGGGGCAGCCGCTCGCCCCGATGACGGCTCGATCGAGGCCAGCAAGATCTGAATGGCCTGGTCATACTCATCCGGCAACCATCGTCGCAACGCATGCGCGATCTTCCAGGCGCGCGGCATCAACTCGAGATCGTTATACCCGTCCAGCGCCGACCGGACGAACGCCTGCTCATTAAATCGAGGGGACACGGCGGCAATCATGCGCGCGATGGTGCGTGGCACATCGGCACCGAAACTATTCTTGAGCGGTTCCGCCATGGCTGTTCATCCGCCGGCAAAGACGGGCCGGAATCCGGCCTTCGTCAAAATGCGGGCGACGTCGTCGCGCCGGTCTCCCTGAATCTCGATGCGCCCGTCCTTCACCGTCCCCCCGACGCCGCACGCCTTCTGCATCTCTTTCGCCAGTTGTTCTTTCTCCGCCTGGCCGATGCCGACGAATCCCGTGATCACCGTGACCGTCTTGCCGCCGCGATGCGCCGTCTGCCGGACGATATCCACTCGCCCACGGTTCTTCGCTTGGCCTGTCGAAACCGGAACGGGCGCTTCTGTTTTATCTCGCGATTGAGTCGGCGGCAGTTCAAGATTCTTCAAGGCCGCAAACGGACTGTTCCACTGAACCGGCTCACCATCGACGGGAATACGTTTCTTTTCCTTCATGCCGTCATGCTCCACAACTCGTCGTTCGCGAGATACGCGTCACGATTCCTTCAGGGTCGTCATCTCAATCTGCACGGCATTCGTCCCGTCTCCGATCAACAGCTGCCCGTCCTGAATAGTGCAATGCAATTCCATCTGGCGTTGCGCAAGCCCAGCCAATGCGCGGCTGCCCTCCGGCGGGAGGTTCATCACGGTGAGGTTCTTCAACCGCTCAAGTGCAGCCACATTCTCTTTCCACCACTGGTCCGCAGCACGCCCGCCATAACTGTAGACGCAGACCTGTTGGGCACGACCGCAGGCCTGGCGGAGAGCTTTCTCATCCGGCAGGCCCACCTCGATCCACAGCTCGATGAGCCCGGTCAAATCCTTGCGCCAGAGCGCGGGTTCGTCTTCAGCGCTCAGCCCCCGGCCAAACAGCAACGTCTCATGCGCATGAAACGCAAAGGCCAGCAGACGCACCATCATCCGCTCGTCGGTTTCTGACGGATGACGCGCAAGGGTGACCGTATGGTCCTCGTAATAATGGCGGTCCACATCGGCAATATGAAGGACGGCTCTGAAGATCGTCGCGTTCGGGGCCATGTGGGTGTGATGTCCTTGTGTGTGGGGCGGTCAAATCGAAGAAACCAGGCGATGCAGCCGGTGGAAGCGGATAGCCCAGGGTCAGGGCAGTTCCGCGATATACATCCCCTCCACCCGCTCGCGCGCCCAGGGCGTCTTGCGCAGAAACGTAAGACTGGATTTGACGCTCGGATTGTTGAGGAAACAGCGCACCGGCAGACGACGGTGAAGCTCCGCCCACCCATGGCGTTCGACCAGGGTAGTCATAATGGTCTCCAGCGTGATGCCGTGCAGGGGATCGCGGGGATGGGATGTGGTCATGATGTAGTGGTGTATAGCATGGAGGATGAAAGAAGAGCGCCATTTCTGAAGAGAGTCGCGAAGTGAGACTTGCCTCAGAAGAAAGACTAAAACCTATGTCAAAAATAAAACATGGCATGCTCCTGGCTCTCACCGGAGCGTTACCCCGAGAATGAAGCAAGATATTCGAAGGATTCTGTAGTTTCTTAAGGGGTGACGTCAGTGAACCAGAGCTGCGCTTTCAGCCAACAATAATTTCGAAATAGACTCTAGCCTCCGGAGCTTCCCCCCAACTATGCCATGGTTGTTCCATACGACTTTAGATCGCTGAGACTAATTTGATCCGAAGGCACAAGCCTGTAATGCTTCTCCTCGACAACTCTGATCTCCCCATCCTGTTGCGTGAGCTCGAACATGGCGATGAGATCGTCAGCCATGAACTGCGCGGAAATCGGCCGGCAAACCAAACCAGGGAATTTTTCAGCGCAGCAAGCAATATCTTGCTTCGTTTGAACGACTGATAGCTGGTCGTTGCCACCCTTGGCCTGTACAGGCAAGACATACTGCCTTCCACGACTGTCAAGACCGACATACATCTCATCGATCTCGATTTGCCCTATACCTTTCACCGTTGTCCGTAAATGATTCTGAAGCGAATACGATGCAATCCCCAGGAATACGTCAACTAACCTGTTGTAGCGAACTTTTGCCAGCAAGCTTTGTTCATCCGAAAGAGCATAAGCTGAAATTATCTCCGGGGTAGCGTCCGGAATCTTAATTGTTAAGAGTCCAACATTTGGAATAACTCGATTGATCCTAACAAGCCTGAATATGTAGCAAGAACGCCCGATGCCCTCGATAACCCATTCCATACCTTTTGGCTGCGTGCGGAGTATACTGGCCGGCATGGGAGTACGGTATCGAATCGAATACACCACATCGCCCAAATTTTTTGGAAGTTGAATGCCGAGCGCCTTGGCTGCGCGAGGTAAATCTTCACGTTCAAATGAAACTTCCTTGTCACCTTTCCTGAAATTTCCGAAGAAGATCTTTTCGATGAGCGCCTTATAACGACTTTGGCTGCTATCTGCCGTCCCGTTAGCCATATATTTGAGCTCCAACAGTACCAAGGCGTACCGCTTCTATTTCCGCTTGCGTTCGCTTCTTAACCCCACTCCTGCGGTCGCGACGAGCTATAGGCACTTTAATGCCCCAATATTCGGAGGCCTGAATCATGCCCATTCGCAGCAACGCGGGATCGCCGAGTTCAAGGGTCCGAATAGGCCTGAAAGGCTTACCTCTCAAGATTTTTCGGATCTCAATTGCGATTGCTCTTCCCACCGGCGGGGGAACCGCATTTCCGATCTGTCTGGCCCCATGCCACTTTCTTTGGTGGAATCTAAACCAATCGGGAAAACCGTGCAGACGCGCCATCTCTCGGACCGTTATGCACCTAGCATACTTATAATGAATAGGTCGCGGGCTGGTAAACGCTCCTCTGGCAGAATCGGTACCGGCACGAAGGGTATTAGAAATTCCGTCACCCGCCAACTTAAAAAACCGAGAAATAGGCTCAACTTCCCCAAGCCCGGTTTCAGCAAAACGCCTTCGCGATATTTCGGTATGAACGGTGCGCATACTCGACGTTAGTAAATTCGGTTGCCAACGTCTTCTGTAACCATAGTGCCATGCACTGGACTGCGCACAGCGCAATTCCATTGCATACTCGCTCGGGACCATCCACCTATCAGTAAGCACGCAATCGTCTTCAAAAAGTTGAGGAAACTTTTCTACATCTGGCAGGTCTCCAAGAGCATCTCTGCAGGAAGGTCCTTGCGGCAAATTAAACAAGTTCAACTTTGAACTGACCGGCCTTGTCGTAGGACATGGGTAGTCTGGCAACGGTAACCCCACTTTCGCACCGAGGAGAAACAGCCGTTCACGATCTTGAGGCACCCCATAGCAGCTGGCATTCAAGACTCTCCAAGGTAATTGCACCCTGTAGCCCACAGTCCGGAAAGCTCCGATCAACTCATCAAGGAACCGTTTGTGCTTACCAACCGTTAAGCCTTTAACGTTTTCAAAAACAAAGTACGACGCATCAAGCTCCCTGACGATTCGAACAAACTCTCGAACCAGAGCATTACGTGGATCGTCAAGCACTCGCTGCCCCATGAGCGAGAAGCCTTGACACGGGGCACCACCGAAAACTACCTCCACCGATCTGTCCCGAATATTGGCAATCTTCCTAATATCTTGCCCCGACAATCCGATCACGGTCCTAGGAATGACAGTGCATTCTGGGAAATTGAACTTATGAATCGCTGCATGTATAGGATCGATCTCTACGGCGGCGACGACATCGAATCCAGCTTGTTCGAAGCCAAGACTAAGCCCACCAGCCCCAGAAAACAGGTCTATTCCTATTGGCCTTTGTATCATTCGTTCCTTGCTCGACTAGATCTGCTTGGGCATCAAACCCCTTGCCACGTCGAAAAGACCCCGACCCCAAAATTACCGATGCCATTTATTGAGGAACTCAACCATTTTCTTGAGTGCAGCCTCTGGTTTTCTCAACTCACACTGCCATACAACGAGAAAACTCCAACCTCGTTGACGTAACTGCCTGTGCTTTGATACATCCCGCATTCGATTTGCTTCGATTTTAGGACGCCAGTATCGCAACTTACTCTTTGGCAATCGACCATACCGGCAAGCGTGACCATGCCAAAAACAGCCATTGACGAAGATTGCTAACCTGGTTCGTGGGAAAACGATGTCTGGAGAGCCTGGCAGGTCTTTTCGATGTAGACGGTATCGGTAACCAAGCCGATGCAGCATCTTTCGTGCAACCAATTCCGGGCCGGTGTTTCTAGTCCCGACTCGCGCCATAATGGCGCTCCGCTTCTTGGGAGAGACATGATCTGTCATAACCGCACACTTAATATCGAATAGAAGCTGGGCCTGTTTTCGATAGAGAATACCCGTTCCCTTTCCAAAAATCACCACACCGTTCTGTCAATAATGTATGGGAACAGCACTCTAATTCATATCGGCGGCAGATTTCATCTTGCTCTCGGTCCTGAAATCAAACAGCAAGCGAAACGGATACGGCCACTACGCAAGAGCATCTTCGAGATAGCCAGAATTTTTGGTCACCTCGAGTTCATTCGAACCAGCCGATGAATGGGTACCCTCTCACAACCCACCCCACTGTCGAACGCTGCATAACCTTTCGACTCACTGAATCAGCACACAATGAAGCAAGTTATCCTGCTATAGTGCCGTACGGGAGCATGGCATTGGCTCAGACAAGCTGGCCATGTGCCAGCGCCCTCATCCCCATGCAGCGAATGGTGCCACTCACCAAGGAGGCTCATCATGCAGAAGTCATTGATCGTCGCTATCGCCGTCGCCGCCGGTCTCGGAGCAAGCTCCGTTGCGTCGCTGCCATCAGCCCATGCCGATGGCCTGGTCGCGGAAGGGAAAGAAGCGATGAAAGGCACGGGCAAGTCGTTAACAGAAGCCACCGGCAAACTCAAAACCGATGCGACTCAAACAAAAGAAGACGCCAAGAAATTAGACCTCGAAAAAACGAAGCAGGGCGCAGGGCAGGTGAAAGAAGACGTCAAAGGAATCAAGGAAGGTGCCAAGGGCGCGTTGACCAATCCCTTGGGCAAATAACCGTCGCATGACTCCGGTTCGATAAAGGGAGTTCCGCACCATACAGCGGAACTCCCTTTGCGAAGCCCCTCAGATTGATCCCCCCGCGCGTCATCGCGGATGACCACGTTCAAAGGCGGCTCACACTAATTCCCGATAAGGACTGCCGTCGGAATGCGGACCGTCACTTGGAGATCCGGTGCTTCCCGTGTCGCGCCGACTCCGACGACGAAATTCACAAAGCTGCGATCGTTCAAGCGATACGCCCCTCCAATGAGCAAGACCCCGATTTGAGTGACCTGCGGCGTGGTCGTGAGGAGCAGGTTCGATGCAGAAGTCGGCCTCTCAAAAACGGTATGGTCATACCCCAGAGTCAAAAACAATTTTTCATTCAGCGAAATGCCGAGGCCTAAATTCACATTGGCCCCACTTCCAGGATCGATCCGCCCGATCTGCCCGCCTACATTACGCGACATATTCCAAATGTAACTGATACTACCGAACAGCACCGCGGGATCGCTGGGAAAGAGGGCGGTAAAGCCCGGTTGGAGAATGTAAAAACCAGACCCCGTCGGCAATTCTGTTTGGAACCCCGTAATCGGGTTTATAGGGACTTCGAACGGGCCTTTCCCGGTCGTGCTCTTAAATCGCGTGAACGCCACGAAATACGGTTCGTCGGGCCCACCTTTGTTGATTTGATACCGGCCCGTTGCTTCAACGTCTCCGAGACCAGACCCGTTGGCGGTCGAGACGGTATCAGCCGTAGATGGCGTGGCAAGAGGTCGTTGCGTAATCGAATCCTCCCGATACAGATAGGGCACCCTCATCTCGACCTCCAGTCGATTCGTCAATCCGTAACGCCCGACCAATGCGGCGGTATAAATGTCCCGGCTCACACCTTGGATGTTGATGAGACCAATCGTCAGGGCCGGGACAATGGTAAAACCGGTCAGCGTCACTCGATTGCTGCTGAGATGGGCATATTGCAGATACGGCTCCACGATCAAGGTGCCTTTGGGCGTCAACACGCCGGCCCCGGGCAAATCAAATGTCCGAGCCATCCATGGAGGAAGAGGCTTTTCTTGTGGGCTCTCCGGCGCCACCCCCACGGGGCTGCCGGTGGTCACGCCTTGCGCGGAGGCGTCTTGTGCGGCGGGCGCATCCCGCTCAGAGCGCTGCGGTCCATAAGGCTGGTCGCTTGCGACGAGATATTGCGATGTGTTGGGTGGCCGTCGTGCTTTCGGCCGTCGAACGTGTACCGACTTGTGGACTTCCAACTGTTCCGCGTAACTCTCAACGATCCCACGCTGGGCCGCACCAATCTCGGACCCCATGAGCATGAATGTCAGCCACATACAGAACGCCGTCCAAAAGATGTGACGAGATCGTCCTGGATTATTCGACAGGTTGATGGATTGTCCCTGGCCGTATCGATTTATATGGCACATCCCGGGCCTCCGGTGCTGGTTGTGCTGTCAATATTGCGTGATTGCGTTGCGAGAGGGTGCGGCTTAGAAATAGACCGACGTCGAGACAAGAGTGGTCATCATCTTCCACGTGGACGAAATAGACGCACCATGTCTGTGACCGAACCACGCGATCGATGATCACGACGTTGTGCAGCGCCCCTAGCAGGATGCGGAAAACGTCCGCCAGCGGCGTTCTCGCATCACTCAGAGGCTCACCGTACGGCACGAGTACGATTCGCCTCTTCGTTCGCTGCGGCCTTGCTGGACAGCCTTTTTGCGCATCCTGTGGGTTATTCTGACGCGAGACGGCCCCTGTGCGAAACGCGACGCATGACGCAATAATCGAGTTGTTCCGCAGCCTGCTAGACATGTATGTTCGAGTAGGAGGGCTTGATGCGACGACCGCCATCTACCGGCATCGGCTGCTGTGGGCGATTCATGTTTAATGCCGGATCGTACCCATGGTGGCCTGAGTCAGCGCGTTGCCGAGTGCGAGCGATCGGGCCCAACCGAGCGCGGCCACTGTGGCGTTCATGACGGTTTGCTGCTGAATGGTTTGATTGTCGAGAGAGTTTTGCATGACGGTCATAAAGGGTGACAACGAAGACATGCCGGGGAGCACCGCATTGCCGCCGCCGGTTTGGATGAGCTTGAAGGCGTCGCTCGTATTACCGGCAAGCTGGGATAAGCTGGGGATCGTCAGCACCGTGGAACTGACGAGTTTGCCATTGACCAACACATTCCGCTCGATGCCGAATGCCAGGACGGGACTGTTCGGGCTGCTTTGAAATCCCCCTCGCATCTGGTCCAATACCGCTTCGCTCACCGGTGGCCGCTGCGCAAAGTCTTCCCCGGCTTCGAGTGCCATGGCTGGAGCCATACCCGCCATGCAGAGGAGCGCCCCCATCAGACCGGCAGTCATGTGACGACTCGCGATCACACAGGGAATCATTAGAAATCACTCCGTCCTGGTCGGAACAGCAGAATACTGTTCAATGTGTCTGCCCCGACCGGTTGTCCAAGGGGCGATCTCGGACGGACGCTCCAATCGCGGGCGGTATTGAATGCCCCGCGTGTCGGAGCGTCATGGATGACGAACACAATACGATTCGGCCAGGCGGCTTCGAATTCCCCGCGCGACACCACCCGCAGTCCGACTGCGGGATCGCCGAGCAACAGCTTATTGTCCCGCATGCCTTTGACCACCACAAAATGGTAATACCCGTTATCCACCATCAGCACGATCGCAGGAATGCCGGCATTCGAGAGGTCGTCCAAAGAAACCTCAAACCCATCTGCGCGATAGCCCTGCGCGTCCAAAAACCGTTTCATATCTAAGAGCGAAAATCCTTCGCGCTGGATTTTTTCTTGATCGCCGTGCTCGAACATCGTCCGGAACGCCACTTCTTCCGTCATGGGATTTCCATAGTGGTAGGTCAAGAGCGTGGCGATGGCGGCCGAGCCGCAGCTGAAATCATATTTTTGGAGGATGACAGACCGGAGCTTGAGCTCGCGCATGCTCCAGACCTGAAGCAACATGCGACTTCCGACCCCCGGAGTGACCTCGACCGTGGCCGCCATCGTGCCGGAAGCGGCAGACAGCATCACGGCGATCACAAACCCTATCGCATGTTTCGTCGGCATGGAGTGCTACTGCAAGGTTAAGTTCAGCACGGTGCCGTTCTGAATGATCACATTGTTGCCTGAATTTTGGATGACGGTCGCAAGCCCGCTCGCTCCGGCGAATGCGCCGCCGGTCACAGTATTATTTCCGGTCACGTTGCCTGTGGCGGAATTGTCGAACAGCTTGGCGTTCAGCATGTTGGCATTGATCGTGACCGGGCCGGGATCCATTCCGCCACGTTGAGCGTCCAACTGGGCCGACGGAACTGGATGGCCCCAGGAGCTCACCGGCGTCGTGTCCGGCGGGCCGGCGTGAGCTGTGCCCAAGCAGAGCCCCAGGACACTCACCACTATTGATAGGAAGATACGCATGGCGCCCTCTCTGATCATGAATGGGGCAGGAGAGCTGGAGGAGCGGCTGCTCCTCCAGCCGGATCCTGCTTAGCGACCGACCGTGACATTCGCCATTGTGGTGACACCCACCTGCTGGAGGCTCGCCATCCCCGTGTTCTGAATGGCGACGGTCACGCCGGCGGCGCCGCTCAACCCGGAGAGCGTGTTCGAGGCATTGAAGGTTCCCGCGCTTCCGCCGTACGCGTCCCCTCCTCTGCCGCCCCTTCCACCGTTTCCACCATCGGCATGCGCGTCCGCGTAGCCGCTGGACGCGTAGCCGCCATCGCCGCCACGCCCACCGGTTGCCGTACCACCATTCCCACCGGTTGCCTGACCACCGTTTCCACCCTGGGCCTGGCCACCGTTGCCACCTTGGGCATACCCGCCGTGGCCGCCTGTCCATTCAGCATCGCGGGCGGTGTTGTTATAGTTGTCGCCGCCATTGGATTGGCCGCCATTGTTGCCATTAGAACTACCGCCAGCACCGCCGGCCGCATAGCCACCCTTGCCGCCGTCGGCATAACCACCCTTGCCACCGTCGGCATAGCCGCCATTGGCCTTGGCATAGCCACCTCTGCCACCGTCGCCACCATAGGCATCACCGGATCGGGCTTTGGCTGTGGCGTAGCCGCCATCGCCGCCAGGGCCGCCATTGCTTTTCGCGTAGGCGTCGCCTCCGTAATTGCCGATGTGGCTGATTCTGTTACCGGACACATATCCATCGAGTTTGGTGACATTGACCACGGAGCTTTTGTTAAAGGCGTTGGTCAAGGCCAAGCTCAACGAAGTGCTGGCCGTCGAGTGGTTGTTGGCCGCCGCCCCAAAGGGTCCGGACGCTTTTGCTTTTCCATCGTTATTGGAGTCGGTATTCGTTTTAGTAATGGTCTTATCGACGTTGATCGTCTTCTCGTTATAGCTGTCATTCGTGCTGTTATTGGTCTTTACCGCAGCCTTAGAATGATCCGATGCCGCGGCGCTGCCGTTGTCGACTGTTTGGGCTCCTGCGATAGGTGACAGGCCAAAGGCCAACGCCAAGGCTGCTGTCGTCATCGTCACTTTCTTCATGACATCCTCCTCCTAGCGGTTAAAAACGAATCGCGGTTGAGACAGCTGAGCGCTCATAAGGCAGACGCGTCACCTCCTTCCACATGGCTCGTTGTCTCGTAGATAGTATGGTTGCCAATGCGAGCCCCATGGCGCTGCTGTTTGGAGCTATGCGCCTCACGCCTACGAAATCTAGAAACACTTCTGCCCCTTGCTCTTACATCTTTCGTACCAGTGCTACAGGAAAATACGGGCAAAAAAATCTAAGATTTTGTATAGAGTTACGCTCTTTCATTCTGTTGTGACGAGCGGAACAGGAAGAAACATTTTTCCGGCTCCACCCAGCGTGGTGCTCGTGATATTTCCTTAAGTCTTTGTCTTTGCAGATCAGTATCGTTACGGAGCGACAGGAGCAGTCGCAGGAAAAACGTTGCCGATGTTTAGCCCCGATCCGAAAATCATCCCATCGACTTGGGCGCGCGCCGCAGCGGGTGGTACGGCGATCGCGCGAATTTCTTACTCGCCCGCCGCGACGGACCTCGACCGGGGAATTCTTTTCGGATTGAGGTTAATGCTGCTCGAGCTGCTGCGTAGGGGCAAGTAATCCACGGGCTCGGAGTCTGTTGAAGAGGGTGCGCGGGGACAGCTTGAGAATGGCGGCCATCTTCGAGCGAGAGCCGTGACTTTCTTGCATCGCTCGTGCGAGCAAGAGCCGCTCACACTCCGCGAGTGCCTCAGTGCACGACAATCCCTGCTTGACCTTCTCAAGAAGCGCGTCAGCGAAGATCTCCAGGCTATCAGAGAGATGACCGTCGCACATGCGGGCGACAATCTCCGAGGGAAGATCCGCCATGGCAATGGTGTCGCCTGTCTCTTTATGGAACAGGATCTTTCGAACGAGGTTTTCTAATTCCCGAACGTTGCCCTCGTAGTCGAGCGTCGTGAGGAGTTCGAGCACTCGTGAATCGATCGCTTGAATCACTCCCGCGTAGCAAGAGGCGTGTTTCTTCACGAAAAACCGCACCAGCGGTTCAATGTCCTCCTTACGCGCCCTCAGGGGCGGTAGACGCACCGACAGGACGTCGAGCCTCTGGTAGAGATCCATACGAAACGCGCCGCGCGCAACCTCCGCCGGCAAATCTTTATTGCTGGCCGCGATGATCCGGATATCGATTGTCTGCTCCTTTTCCTCTCCGACCGGACGAACGGATCGTTCCTGAAGCGCACGGAGCAACTTGGGTTGCAAACTCTGATCGAGTTCACTGATCTCATCGAGAAAGAGGACTCCGCCGTGGGCGGCTCGAAAATACCCTTGACGATCAGAATTGGCGTCCGTAAACGCGCCGCGCTTATGGCCGAAGAATTCGCTTTCAGCCAGCGAACTCGAAACGGCGCTGCAATTGACGGCAATGAAGGGGCCCTTTGCGCGTGTCTCATCCAAACGATGGATGGCCATCGCCACGACTTCTTTGCCGGTTCCTGACTCGCCGGTAATCAACACCGGAGCGTCACTGAGTTTGGCTGCCTTCAGTACTTGGTCTCGTATGCCGTGTATCGCGGGACTCGATCCCGCCAAAGCGAGGAGTGCGGGAACACAATGCGCCCTTCTATCGCTTTCTCCGATCCGCTTCAGACCGGTGATGACCTTGGTTCGTAACTCCTGATAGAACCTCGGATCGGATTCGTCCAACAGCGCGGTGGCACCTTTGGCAAAGGGCGAACAGTATTCCGGCAGCGGAAGATATTGAGCAGACTCGGCGAAGGCGACCGCCAGCGGCGGCTGAGGGAGTCCGATCACCGCGTCAAGGACTCGATCCCCCAAGCACACTTCCGAAGAGCAGGCGTCGGCAACGTGACGCCAGCGGAGCGGGAAAATCACGACCGAGGGAGCCAGGCGATGGACCGTGGGAAGGATCCGATCGCACCTAGAAACCGGCTCGACGCGGTAAGAAGAGCGAAACACCTCTCTGATGCGCTCAAGACGAGCCCTGTTCCAGTCTGCAACTAACACGATGTGATTCGCGCGATCAAGATCCATCTTTCTAGCGCTGCGCCCTCCCTCTCTTACCTTCCCCGGCCAACGAAGATCTCCTCGCACCGGCGGGGAAACGTGTTACGGATCAAGGCGATACTGCAACAGCAACACCGGCCCCAGCCTACTCCAACTTGACCCCAATAACAGTCATTTTACTTATTACGTATTGCTTCTAGATCCGCGCTCGGATAAATCCGTATCAGGGTGGTCGGGGCTTCTGCGCAAGACCCACCGGCTCCGACCCTACAGCGGCGAATGGACCGCAGCTCCGGGGCGGGGATGGGTTTGAACGGGATCGGCTGGGCCAGAGTCGTCATGACAGTCGCGAGATCACGCAGCGCAGTGACGAACGCATCCAGTTTTCGGCGTTGCTCCTGGGTCATCGGCTCTTTATACCCCGGCGGATGTTCTCGATCAGGTCGAACCCGGCCCAGGAGCCGGTACAATGCCGCTGATGCAACCCCCGCTGCGATGGCACCAGCCGACGCTCCATCGATGCTCCTGCAGCGGTAATAATGGGCGAGGAGATCACTCGCCTTGGGATACACCACGCTGCCGGCAATTTCGTCTTTTATGACCACACCGCAGAAGCGATCCACTGGCGACTCTTGAATGGTAGCCATCGGCATGCCCCGCAGGTATTATGCGCATCACGACTTTTGAGGAGAAGCAAGGCATGCGCCAAAGCCATCGACGCTCGCTTTCAGGTTATTTTTTGACGTGATGTAAATGGCCGTATTTGTTATCCGTCCCCCCTCGGGCGAACCCAGCTTGTATCTAAACCATCGGGCACGGTATCAAAAGAGATACAACGATTCGATGATTTCCAATACAGCGTCCTCTGTTCAACGCTCCTCGCACCTCGTGAAAAGTGAAGCTTATTCGTCGAGCCCCCCTTTCCTCGCTCCCACCTAGCCCGGATTATTCATGAATACTGTCGCGAGGCGTTCGAGGCCGAAGCCCGCCGGGGCTTCTCGCACGTGAGGCCGACGGAGGCGTACGTGCAGTCCGTCGAGGAGGCCGAACGAGAAAAGCCCCGCCGGACGAGAGAATCGGACGACGG
>JADYYH010000003.1 GCA_020853775.1 Nitrospira sp. | reverse complement strand
GGTTCGTCCCGGATCGCCCGATTTGCCAGGTAACATCTGCTCAATACGTTTCCATTGGTCATCTCGTAATATTCGTCGCGCCATCTTCGCCAACCTCCTTGTCGGGTTGGCGGGATTATCCCAATGTAAAACTGAATGTCAACGGACCCTAGTACGTGCAATCATGTTTAACCAGGAGGAGCTCCTACTGGCAGGTGGGATTACTATTAAGGGCACAAAAGCTAAGAAGGGCGAGAGAATGACCAAAGGGAATGGCTGGCGGTTGGCAACGACAAAAGGAAGAAAGCGGTTTTTGCTGGAACGTCGATAGAGACCATAAATTTTGGTGGGAAGCGACTGGCGATCTTCAGCGTACCGACATAGTAGATTGAGCCATTACCTCCACTTGAGTCGTTTGACAGTGGCCTGGGGCTTCCCTACAATTCCGCACCATGAAAGAGTTTGCCCTCAAGGCATTCAACGAGAGCGCCGAGATCAAGCGGCGGTTCGCGCACGACCACGCCGACCGGATTGTGCAGGTCGCACAACTCATCGGCCAGGCCTTTCGAACCGGCCATAAAGTCTTGCTCTTCGGCAACGGTGGCAGCGCGACGGACGCCGCGCACATCGCGGCGGAATTCGTCGGCCGGTATAAGCGTGAGCGCATGCCCTTCCCGGCTCTCGCCCTCGCCACGGACATCGCGGCGATTACGTGCATCGCCAATGACTACGGCTTCGAAGAACTCTTCGCCCGTCAGGTGCGCGCGCACGGGCAGGCAGGCGATGTAGCGATTGCCATCAGCACCAGCGGCAACTCTCCGAATGTGCTGAAAGGCGTCGAAGCCGCGAAGGCGCTGGGCCTCACGACCGTCGCCTGGACCGGCGGCTCAGGCGGCAAATTGGCCGGCATGGTCGAGTACGCCTTCGTCGTGCCGTCGACGTTGACCGCCCGCATCCAGGAAAGCCACATCACGCTGGGCCATGTGCTCTGCGAACTCATTGAGGATCACGTTCTTGCCAACCCGGCCTAAGCGCTCCGCGAAATCATCGACGCCTCCTGCGATCATTAAGTCGATCGACGTGTCTCGTCTAAAGACCTATCCACTCCAGCGGCGGCACAGCAAGGTGCAGGTCTCGAATTTCGCCAAGGTCTGGACGAGCGGGCGGTCATTCAAACGATTTCTGGACTCCCTGCCGGACATCCTGGCCGTGAAGACGCTACGCGAGGTCGCGCGAGCCATCGCCAAGGCACACCGCCAAGGCCGGCCGGTGATTGTCGGCATGGGCGCCCATGTGGTGAAAGTCGGACTGGGCCCGCTGCTCGTAGACCTCATGGAACGCGGCATCGTGACCGCACTCGCCATGAACGGCGCCGTCATCATCCACGACTTCGAGCTGGCGTTCATGGGGCACACCTCTGAGGAAGTGGACGCGGAGATCGATTCCGGTCGGTTCGGCATGGCGGAAGAAACCGGCCGGATGCTCAACGAAGCCATCACGCTGGGTATGAAAGAAGGCGGGGGCCTGGGCGAATCACTCGGCCTGTACATCAATCGTCACAAGCAACAGTTTCCACACCGCGCCACCAGCCTGCTGGCGACCGGAGCCAGACTGGGCCTCCCCGTTACGGTGCACGTGGCCGTTGGCACCGATATCATCCACATGCATCCATCCGCCGACGGCGCGGCGATCGGCGCAGGCTCACTGCTCGACTTTCGCCGCCTGGCCGCGGTGGTCTCCGGCATGGAAGGCGGGGTCTACCTGAACCTGGGATCTGCCGTCATCCTGCCGGAAGTGTTTTTGAAAGCCGTGTCACTCGGACGAAACCTTGGCCACCCGCTGACGAACATCACGACCGTCAACATGGATTTCCTCACGCATTATCGTCCTATGACCAACGTCGTGCGCCGCCCTACTCAGAAAGGCGGGAAGGGCTACGCCCTCACCGGTCATCACGAAATCATGGTGCCGCTGCTGGCCGCCGCGGTTATTGAAGAATTGTCCGGCCGGTAAATCGGAACAGGACGCGCGATCTCCCTACGGCGCCTGTCTCATCTTGTGACCAACATGCCACCCTCTGTCGAACCGCTCCTGACCATGTGGGCCGACCTCAATCGCCGGTATTTTCAGGGCGCGTTACCGCCGGTTCCGATTGAATGGAGCCGGCGGCTGACCTCCTCTGCGGGCATGTTCGTGTGCCGGGTCGGGCCAAGGCCTACACACACACACAGCACCATGGATCAGACCCGACGGCGCTGCATCAGGCTCTCGTCGGTTCTCCTCCGGGTTCAGGATCCCGCACGAGATCACGAAACGGTGACGACGCTGGCGCACGAAATGATCCATCAGTGGCAATACGATATCCTGAGGCGTCGCCCGAATCATGGTCAGGACTTTCGCCGCATGATGGCACGCATGAACCAGGATGGCCTCGGCATCACGGTCTATCATTCCTTGGGCAAAGAGGTCACGGCGCTGGCCAAATATGCCTGGCGCTGCCAACAATGCGGCTCGATTTACCGGCGCCAGCGCCGGACCATTCAACCACGACGGCATCTCTGCGGCGCCTGTCGGGGGCCTCTCCGCGAGTTTGCGGTCGTGCCTAATGAGCCGCTCGCAGAACCGATCCCTGTTGGTCCCATCGGCCGGCAATTCAGTCTTCCGTTCCAATCGAGCTAGAGTTTCATGTCCGCTCGTTGGCCTCGACAAATTCTCTTTGGCGATATCGACGCCATGTTTGCGTCAGCCGCGGTGCTGGCCGATCCGTCATTGGCGGGAAAACCGGTCGCCGTGGGTGGCCCGCCTCCACGAGGCATTATTGCGGCCGCCAGTTATGCGGTCCGGCGATTCGGTGTGCGATCTGCCATGCCGACGATTCAGGCCCTGCGCCTCTGCCCGCAGCTGATTCTCGTTCCACCCGATCGGCCCCTGTACACACGTCTTCATCGCCAACTGCAAGAGGTGACGAACCGGTTCTTTCCTGAAACCGAGTGGACGAGTATCGATGAATTTTATGCGGATACGACGAGACTGCAAACCCGCCATCCGGATCCGCGCGCACTCGGCGATGCACTGAAATCTGACATTCTCCGCACGACCGGATTGACCTGCACGATCGCCCTCGCCTCCGGGAAAACTGTCGCCAAGATCGCCGCCGACGCGCATAAGCCGGACGGCCTGGCACTGATCGAACCGGGTGCGGAAGCCGCCTTTCTGGCCCCGTTACCGATTCGCTCCTTACCCGGCATGGGTCCCAAATCCACGGAGGCCGTCGAGCGCCTGGGGGTGCGGACGATCGGCGATCTGCTCGTCTCACGATTCGAATCGGCCCTGGTTCGCCTTCTGGGCACGCGCCTGGCGTCCTTCCGATCGCTGGCCCTGGGCCTCGATTCCGATCCGGTGGTGGCCGATCGCGAAGCCAAAAGCGTAAGTCACGAGACGACCTTCGACGAGGACACCAACGATCCGGCGGTACTCGAGCCCATCATCCATGGATTTCTGGAAACGCTGGCGCACGATCTTCGCCTGGAGGGTCTGGCTGCCGGCTCGTTCACGCTGAAGCTGAAGGATTCGCTGTTTCGCATCACAACGCGGCAACGGACATTTTCCAGGCCGCTGAATTATGAGCCGGACATGTGGCCGGACATTCGCCTGGCCTTGGCCGACCTGTTACAGCCGCGATCGCAATACCGATTGGTGGGCCTGGGCCTCTCGGATCTGGTACCAGCGCCCGAGCCGCTGTTCGACCGCCGTCAACGTGATGCAGTTGCCGCCCTGGACCGACTGATTGAGCGGCATGGCACCGGCGTCGTCCGCCTGGGCGCCCTCCCTCACGGTGAAGAAGGAAAGAGGAAACCACGACGCCCCGCACGAGACTGATGGCCGGAGCGCGTGAAGTTCACCGCTGATTCCTGCTGGCGGACTTTTTCTCCGTCCTGTTAAGATGCACACTTGGATTGACGCCGAACATGATGCCCGTAAAAGTGACCACGCTGGATGAACTGGTGTCTCTGCTGGCCGAGCGCCGCCGGCGGCAACAGCGCGTCGTCTTTACGAACGGTTGCTTCGACCTCATGCACATCGGTCATGTCCGGTACCTGCAAGCCGCCCGCAACCTGGGAGACCTGCTCGTGGTCGGCGTGAACTCCGACGGCTCTGTGCGCGCCCTGAGCAAAGGGCCCGATCGTCCCATCGTGCCGGATGTCCAACGGGCCGAGGTCCTCGCCGCACTGGCCTGCGTGGATTATGTGGTCATTTTTCCGGAGCCGGATCCCGGAGCTCTCATCGCGGCACTCCAGCCGGATATTCTGGTCAAGGGAGGAGACTGGCCGCTCGACCGGATTGTCGGCCGTGACACGGTCGAGGCGCGCGGCGGGCGCGTGCAAACCATTCCCCTCGTCCCCGGCGTCTCTACCACGACCCTGGTACAACGTATTCGCTCCACCACGGCATAAGGATTTCGTGCCACCTGTAGTGCCATCGCATCTGACCAACTGGCTCACGCCCGCGCGAGACGCCCTTCGCACCGGGTCCGGCAAACCCTGTCTGATGGGGTTGCACGGATCCACGGCCGGCTTCGGTCTCGCACTGCTCACACAGAGCGCGCCGGCTCAACCGCTTGCCGATCGCTCCTGGTTGGTGGTCACCAAGACCGATGATGACGCGGAGCGCCTCTATCGCGACACCCTGTTTTTCAGAACGCTGTGCGGGCAGTCGGGCGATGACCTGGCCCTGTTCCCGAAATGGGAAACGTTGCCCTACGAATCGACGGTTCCCCACATCGATCTGGTCGCCCGCCGCATGCAGACGCTCAATCGACTCTGCACCACAGCTCGCACGGTGCTCTTTACCTCCGTGCCGGCGCTGACGCAGCGGGTGCTTCCGGCCCTGGTGTTCACCGACGCCATCCTGCAGTTTCAACCGAACAGCGATCTGGAGCGCGAAGTCCTGGTTTCAAGCCTGTTGCGCCTCGGCTACCGCAAGGGCTCGGTGGTGGAGATTCCGGGGGAATTCAGTATTCGCGGCGGGATCGTCGATATTTATTCGACGGCCTATCCGGATCCGCTGCGGGTGGAGTTTTTGGGCGACACGATCGAATCGATCCGTTTTTTCGACCCCGCCACGCAAAAATCGACCGATAAGATCAAGCAGGCCTGGGTGTTACCCGCGCGGGAACTGATTCGACCCGACGATTCACCCGACGCTCTCGCACCGCTGGCGGCAGACGCCGAATGGCATGCTCCGTCGGTCTATGGAGCGATGGATAGCCTGCTGGATTATTTTCCTCAACCGCCGGTGCTGGCACTGGATCAACCCGGCGCCCTCAAGACACACACGGCAGAATGTTGGCAGGCGATTGAGGAAGGCTACCTGCGTCACGAAGATCGCTCAGATCCGAATCCCTATCCGACTCCGGATCAGCTGTACCTCACCTGGGATCAATTCGTCGCCGCCACCCACGGGTATGCGACCCTGGCGCTGGAGCCGGTCACCGCCCCGGATGCGAGCTGGGAGCCGGTGCTGACCTGTCCGGCTCAAACACCGGCCAGCGTGGGGCTCGGCCAGCGCGGAACGGCGTTCAGTCAAACATTGGAAGTCCTCGACCGCTTGCGCGAGGGGGGACCGGTTGTGCTGGTCGCCCGCAGCCAGGGCCAAGTCGGCCGGCTGCTTGCCCTGTTCGGCGAGCACGATCGACCGGCGATGGAATGGAAGCCCTCGGCCCTCTCGGCAGGCGGCGCGCAGAAAGCTCCGTTTTCGGTACTGAACGGCGAGGTGTCGTCCGGATTCCTGTCGCCCGATCTGCGACTCGTCGTGCTGACTGAAGAAGAACTCTTTGCCAAGGGTGCCCGGCACAAACCGCAGCATAAGAGCAAAGCGGCCACCTTTCTCTCCTCGCTCGAAGATCTGAACATCGGGGATTTCGTCGTCCACATGCAGTATGGGATCGCGAAATATCAAGGGCTGCGCCGGCTCTCGGTCCAGGACTTCGACAGCGACTTTCTGGTACTCGAGTTCGCTGGGACCGACAAGCTGTATGTGCCGCTCGACCGGTTGAGCCAAGTGCAACGATATGCAGGCGCCGACGCCCATGTGCCGCGCCTCGACCGGCTTGGCGGGACAAGTTGGGCGAAAACGACGGCGCGGGTCAAAAAAGATATCGAAGAAATGGCGCATGAGCTCGTCGATCTCTATGCCAACCGGGAATTGGTCCATCGCACGTCGTACGGCAAAGACAGCATGCTGTACCACGAGTTTGAGGCGGCCTTCGAATATGAGGAAACCCCGGATCAGCGCAAGGCCATTGAAGACATCGCTAAGGACCTGGCCTCTACTAAACCGATGGACCGCCTCGTCTGCGGCGACGTGGGCTACGGCAAAACGGAGGTGGCGATGCGCGCTGCGTTCAAAGCCGTCGAAGAAAATCGTCAGGTAGCCGTGCTGGTGCCGACCACCCTCCTCGCCCATCAGCATTACGACAATTTCGCCGAACGCTTTGCGCCGTTCCCGACGCGCGTAGCGCTGTTGTCCCGCTTTCAATCCCCCAAAGACACCAAGGCCATCATCAAGGATACGGCGGCCGGTCTGGTCGATGTGCTCATCGGCACCCACCGGCTCTTGCAGAAGGACGTGCAGTTTCGCAACCTCGGCCTTGTCATCATCGACGAAGAACAATGGTTCGGCGTGAAACACAAGGAACGCCTGAAACAACTGCGCACCCAGGTCGACGTGTTGACGCTCACCGCCACGCCCATCCCGCGCACCTTACAAATGACCATGGCCAGCGTGCGCGACCTGTCCATCATCGACACGCCCCCGTCCGGACGGCTCGCGATTCGCACCCAGGTACTTCGCTTCAGTGAAAAAGCCATTCGCGAAGCGATTCTCCGCGAGCTCGGCCGCGGGGGGCAAACCTACTTCGTTCACAATCGCGTGGAGACCATGGAACGCATGGGCGCCTGGCTCCAGGAATTGGTCCCTGAGGCCCGCATTGTGATGGCGCACGGCCAGATGGATTCCAAACCGTTGGAAGCCGTGATGCTGAAATTTTTTCACCGGGAAGCCGATATCCTCATCGCCTCGGCGATCATTCAATCCGGCATCGATGTGCCGACCGCCAACACGATCATCGTCAATCGCGCCGATACGTTTGGCCTGGCCCAGCTGTATCAGTTGCGCGGCCGGGTGGGACGCGGCGGCGAACAGGCGTACGCTTATTTCCTGGTGCCGGATGAAGGCAACCTCTCGGACGACGCGCAGAAGCGGCTGACCGCCATCCAGCAATTTACCGAATTGGGGTCGGGGTTCCGAATTGCAGCGGCGGATTTGGAAATCCGCGGAGCGGGCAATCTGCTCGGCAAACAACAATCGGGGCATATCGCCGCCGTCGGGCTCGATCTGTATCTGCAAATGGTGGAACAAGCCGTCCAGCGCCTGAGAGGTCAGGTCGTGGAGGAAGAGCCGGATCCTGAGCTGCGCCTGAGTGTCTCGGCCTACATTTCAGAAGACTACGTGGTCGACAGCCACCAACGCCTGTCGTTGTACAAGCGGCTGTCCTCCTGCGGGCAACTCGGGGACCTCGCGCTCATGCATGGCGAAATTGAAGACCGGTATGGACCGCCGCCGGATCCCGTCGAGCGATTATTCGAACTGATGCAGATTCGTTTATTGGCCAAACAACTCCGGTTGAGCTCGGTTGTCGAGCAGACGCACGCGGTGGTCATCACGTTCGACCCCAAGGCGAAAGTCTCGGAAACCGCCGTGCAGGCCCTCATGGATCGCTACAAAAAACGGCTGCGCTTTCTCTCGCCCTTGTCATTTGAACTCCAGATGCCGCATGACGACTGGAGTTTGGTCTTTCCAGAACTCAACGCAACCTTGCAAACCCTTCACGTCTGTGGTACCAACAATCAAGAGCCACGGACCGGCTCTACCTGATCTTCCCAGAGGATGCTCCGCCCCGACCGCATGACGCGACCGCAGACACCAGACATATCCGACTGGCGAGCACGACTGACCGGCGCTGCGCTGGGGTTGTGTGCACTGGCCTCGCTGGCCGGCTGCACCGAACCTCCGCAGGAGGAACCGGTGATCGCCATGATCAACGGCCGCTCCATCACCCAAGCTGAGTTCGACATCCGGTGGGAAGAACTCTCCCAGGCGACCCGCGCCCGATATGAAAAAGAAGGCGGCAAACGCCGCTTTCTTGATGAATTGATTATGCGCGAGTTGCTGATGCAGGAAGCGCGCAAACAGGGGATCGATCAATCGGATGACATCCGCGAGAAGACCTTGCGGTACCGCGAACAACTGATTCTGGATGAACTCCTCAAAGACCGGATCAAGACCAAGGTCGAAGTGTCCAAAGAAGAGCTGGATGCGTATCTCGAACGACATGCTAACCAGCTTCTGGCGAATCCCAAGGTGCAGGTCTCGGTCATGCTGTTACCCAATGTCTATGCGGCCAAGGATCTCAAGCGCCAGGTGGAAGCCGGTGGAAACTTCACCCGCTTCGCCCTGCGCTATTCGATCGACGAGCGCAGCCGCGCCAAGGGCGGCGACCTGGGCCCGTATCGAAAAGGCCTGCTGGAGCCGGAACTGGACGCATTGATTCCTTCATTGCATCCCGGCTTCGTCAGCGACCCGATCAAGACCGACAAGGGGTACTATCTGATGAAAGTCAGCCCCCTCGAGCCGGAAATTTTACAGGCCGACCAGGCCACCCGCGAACGCCTGCGCCAAGAGCTGCTGGCCGAAAAGCGACGGAAGCGACTGGACGACGTGTTCGCCGAACTCCGCACCGGCGCGACGATTCGCATGGCTGATGCGGCCCGTTATGTGACCGATGAACCAGGACGTCCCTAACCCCCTCCGCAGCCGATTCCTGCCCGCGTTCCGGCTTCACACCTCCATCGTTTTCATCGCAAGATCGCTCCCTTTCTGAAGTCTCGATTGTGTACAATCCCCTTACCGTGATGAACGCCCGATTGTCTTTTCTTTCTCATTGTGCCCGCGCCGTGAGACCATACGCTCTTGACTCCATCCGCCGACGAGCCATGGGCGTCGCCTGCCTGTGCCTCTGGATGGGCTTTCTCCCTGCCGGTCCCGTCGACGCCGCCAAGCTAGAGGACCGCATCGTCGCCGTCGTGAATACCGACCTGATCATGCTTTCTGAGCTCAAGCGCGATTTGCTTCCCGATCAGGAACGCCTTCGCAAGTTGTACAGCGGCGAGGATCTCGAACGTCGTCTCAAGACCGCGGAGGCGATGGCCGTCACAAAGATGATCGAGCGCAAGTTGCAACTCCAAGCCGCGAAGAACAAGGGCGTGGAAGTGTCCGACCAGGAAGTCACGCAGGCAGTGCAGGAAATGAAGAAGCAGGGCGAAAGCCTCAACACCGCCGATCCCAACACCGCCAGGAGCATACGCGAGCAGTTGACGTTGATGCGTGTCGTCGACCGGGAAGTCCGCGGCCTGATTATGGTCGCCGATTCGGAAATGAAGCGGTACTACGAGGAGCACCAGGATCGGTTTGCCTATCCCGAGGAGTACCAGTTGAGCCAAATTCTCATCAAACCGCGGACACCGGACGGCCTCTCCGTCGCGCACGGACGGGCCGAAGCCCTCCTGGCGACGCTCAAGCAAGGCGAACCTTTTGAGGATCTGGCGCTGCGTTTCTCCGATGGAGCGGACGCCTCGCGCGGTGGACGCTTAGGACTGGTCCGGCAGGGAGAACTGATTCCGGCGTTGGAGCAGGCACTGGCCTCAGTGCCGGTGGGGCAGGTCACGGGCATCGTCGAAACGGCGGAGGGGCTGCATATCGTGCGCGTCGACGACAAAAAGCCGCGCCAGTTTCGCCCTTTCCAGCAAGTGAAGGCGGAAATCCAGTCCCTCGTGTTTCAGCAGAAGACCGAAGATCAATACCAGATCTGGATGGCCGATCTGAAAAACAAGGCCTACATCGAGATCAAGTTTTAAACTGCGCGCGAATCTCGCCCCATAACGCGTCCCGTCCCTCATGGGTTTCGGCCGAATACAGAAGGACCGGCACCTCCGCCGGCAATCCGCAGGCGATGCGCACTTCGCTCAGGGTCGGCTTTCGCTCGCTCTGCCGCAACTTATCGGCTTTCGTCAGCACGACAATAAGGCCGCAGCCAAGCGACTGCACCCACTGGATCGTCATGACATCTTGCGGCATCCAGACGCGCGACTCGATCAGCAACACCACGGCGCCGAGCGATTGCCGCTGCTCCAGATACTGTTCGATCATCGGCCCCCATTGGGCGCGCATCGTTTTGGAGACCTTGGCATAGCCATATCCCGGCAGATCGACGAGTGATAAGAGCGGGAGTTTCTGGTCAGACGTCCGAACGGTAAAAAAGTTGACGGCGCGTGTTTTTCCCGGCGTCTTGCTGACCTTGGCCAATTTCTTCCGATGCAGAAGCGAATTGATCAGCGACGACTTGCCGACATTCGATCGTCCCACGAAGGCAATTTCTGGCAAGTGGTCGGCAGGAAACTGTTCTGGGGACACGGAACTTTTGATAAACTCGGCGCTGAGGAGTTTCATAATGATCGCAACGGACGCAATGCGGGATGCGCGGCACCCTTGGACCCACAGGCGAACAGGTGAGCCATCTCGTACGCTCATAGATAGAGTGTAGGGAATGAGCAAGTCAACAGGCAGTCGGTTCGGCCGGATACTGTTGTGGATGACCGTGCTGATCGGTTTGCCCGCGGCCGCCTTGGCGTTGTACTGGTTGGCCACACTGCCCGACGTCGAGCGCCTCGCGAAACACCACCCCACCGAAACGGCGGTTATGGAAGCCCGGCGGGCTCAGGCCAAGGAACAAGGCCATCCGCTGCACATCAAATTCGCCTGGGTACCCCTCTCCCGCATCGCACCCGCGCTCCAGCGTGCGGTCGTCGCCGCTGAAGACGCCTCGTTCTTCGCTCATGAAGGGTTCGACTGGGAAGGCATCAAGGAGGCGGCGCTCTATAATCTGGAGGTCGGCGAATTCAAACGCGGGGGTAGTACCATCACTCAACAGCTGGCAAAAAATCTGTACCTCTCTTCCGAACGCTCCCTGTTGCGCAAAGCCCGGGAAGCCTTGATCACTCGTTCCCTGGAGCACCATTTGACGAAGAAGCAGATTCTCGAACTGTACTTGAATGTCGCCGAATGGGGGCAGGGCGTCTTTGGAGCAGAAGCGGCGGCGCGGCACCATTTCGGGAAGTCGGCGGAAGATCTCACCATCGAGGAGGCGGCCCTGCTAGCTGCGATTCTTCCTTCCCCGCGTCGTTATGACCCGATTCGGCACACCGCCTATCTCACTCGACGGCAACGGCACATCGTCCGCTGGCTGGAGAAAGGGAACGGCCGGAAAGCGGCCTCGATTAACCGACTCCCTCCGGAGAGCCTCGAAGTGGTTCCAGTGGAGTAGTGATCACTCACCACACACGACTCCTGCACTACGTGGATTCGCCGACTGAGGAGTAGTCCCGCTCGCCGAAAATCGCCGACTCGTGTACGTAATATTTAAATTCGAGCAGATTGCCTGACGGGTCTTCCAGGAAAAACGTGCGATGTTCGATCCGTGTGCCGGGGAATCGTCGGCGTGGCTGCTGATAAAACACGAGATGATGGGCCTGCGCACGATCGGCCAGCGCCTGCCATTCTTCCTCCCGCGTCAAGACAAGCCCGAAATGGCGGGGATAAATACCCTTCTGCCGATCGATGTCGTCCTCAGAAAGGTGGGCAACGAGTTGATGCCCGGCAAGGCCGAAGGTCACGGCCGTAGAAGATTCCCGGCCCAGGACACAACCGAGCCCCTCAGCGTAGAATTGTTTGGCAGCCGCCAAATCGTGGACGGGAAAGGCAAGATGAAAAAGCGCCGGCATAGGCTGAGACCTCGTGTCACTCTATCAGCCACTGACAGCGCTAGGCAAACCGGTCGCGCACAATGGCGCGTCCATCCGGACCGACAATCCCGGCGATCATATGCGGGGTGCTGTGGCGAATCGTGCACCGGCCATCCGGCAAGAGGACCAAGACGCCGGCAGCGCCCTGAACACGCTCAACGACTTTTCGCAGCACCCGGTTGGCCGCCGCGACCGGACTGAGGCCGTTCGCCAACCCATCCGCAATTTCTTTCGCGACCGCGACCCGAATGATGCTCTCCCCCAATCCGGTCATGGACACGGCTCCCGCATCATTGTCGGCATAGACCCCGCAACCAATCAGCGGCGTATCGCCCACGCGACCGGGCAACATCACATCGACACCCCCGGTCGATGCCCCGGCGGCCACCGTTCCGGTCACGTCCAAGGCCACCGCTCCGACCGTTTCTTTTCCCAGACTCCTGGCTCGCAGGCGGCCGCTGGTCATGATCGCACGGTGCAGACGCACCGTGCGGCTCACTCCGGCCGCTGATCTCAGTTGTTTGGGGTGGGCCGCCAGGCTTCGCCTCGGACGCGGAGCGCGCTCCAATCCAAAATAGTCGGCAAAACGTGTGGCTGACTTCCCGACGAGCAGCACATGCGCGGTTTTTTCCATGACGAGCCTGGCGGCGGTGACGGGGTGAATGATGCCCTCGATGGACGCCACGGCTCCGGCTCGAAGTTCGTGACCCTCCATGATTGAGGCATCCATCCGGCACACGCCGTCGAGTTGATGGTTGGACCCGCGCCCTGCGTTAAACAGGCCGGAGTCTTCCAGGCGGCGGATCGCTTCCTCGACCACCGATAATGAAGGTCTCCCGTCCATGAGCAGACGATGCCCCTCGGCCAAGGCAGCCTCAACGCAGGCATGTTGAGCGTCGGTCATGGCGCGGCGTCCCGCGCCCCCGTGAATGAGGAGAACCGGTCGTAGGCGTTTCAATTGAGCAGCAGATCTTTCACGCGACGGCAGGCAGGATCTTGCATACGGTCCAAGTCAGACCGGACAAATCCCAGTCCGGTCACACAGAGCTCAAAGTTCTCCGATAGCTTGCGGAACAAGGGGGTATCCTGCTCGGGATCGTAATGACCGAATTCGGCCACCAGGCCATAAGACCGCTTCCCGGTTTTGACGTAATCGACCAGAAAATCCTTGTGATAAATTTGGCCCACGCTCTTGAGGCGGCGGAGATATTCCGGAAACAGGCCGGTCATAAAGAGGGTAAAGTCGCCGATATGCCGGTGCACCTCACGCTCCCGCTCGAACGACTGCGCCTCCAATAAGACCTCGGACTCGAACAACATCTCGACGACCGAATCGATCGGGCAGCCCTGGGTATTCCGGATTTTATAGAGTTGATCGGTGTGCGCGAATTCGACGAGCAGGTTGGAGACGTACTCGGTGACGTTCAGATCGGGCCACCCGAGGTGTTCGGTGAAACTTTTCTCCGTCAATGCTCCGAAGAGCTGCCGGAGCGGATGGCTGCGAGACACGGGACTTCCCATCTCGACCTCCCGGGCAATCCTTGCCCTGTGACAGTAGTATAGCAGACCATGCTCAATCCCTGGGGACTTTCTCTCTGACTCCTTATCGGCATCGCTGATCAAGACTTGAGATCCGGGTTTTCTCCCAGCCTTCGGCTATCCACAACAAACGTCACCGGTCCGTCATTGAGTAGTTCCACCTGCATGTGCGCCCCGAAGAGGCCGGTCTCCACCTTCAATCCCTCGTGACGTAGTCTCCTGACAGCCTCCTCATACAATGCCCGTGCGGCCTCCGGCGGAGCAGCTAGGTCAAACCCCGGCCGTCGTCCCTTCGCGGTATCACCCAACAGTGTAAATTGCGAGACGACCAAGAGCGCTCCGCCGACATCACGCAGCGAG
This sequence comes from Nitrospira sp., assembly GCA_020853775.1. GTDB lineage: Bacteria > Nitrospirota > Nitrospiria > Nitrospirales > Nitrospiraceae > Nitrospira_A. The sequence continues at coordinate 112,194 of JADYYH010000003.1, read as the reverse complement.
CGGTTCATCTTGCCCTGATCGTCGCTAAACATCCGCAAGGTTTGCACCTTCTCCACAAGATAGGAGAGATCGCGCTCGTCATCGCCTTTGGCCACGCCCAACAAGACGAGAAGTCCGAGGCCAATGCGACCGACGACCTGCCCTTCCACCTCGACCGAAGCCCGTGTGACACGCTGGAGAACCGCCTTCATTTTATCTGCGCCACCATCGTTTTGGGCTATCGGGCATTGCGCAATTGCGTCAATGTGCCTTCCAAACTCAACAGCCGCCGCTTCATCGGCAACCCGCATGAAAACCCGCCCAAGGAGCCATCCTGTGCGATGATGCGATGACAGGGCACGACGATGGGAACCGGATTCGCCCCCAGGGCCATGCCCACGGCTCTGGCATACTGTTTCCCGCCCACCCGCATGGCGACCCATTGATAGGAGCGCACACGGCCGTAGGGAATCCGCGCAATGGCCTTCCACACCTTTCGCTGAAACGAGGTGCCGGCCGACCAGTCGATGGGAAGCACAAACTCGCGACGCGTTCCCCCGAGATAGGATTCGAGTTGCGCTTGCGCTTCCTTCACGATCGATGCGGCGGCATCATCGCCCAGCGGCTCATGATGCGCAGCGCGACCCCTGGGCGAGAGGTCGATGGATGTCACGCCTTTGGCAGAAGCCGTGACGGTGACCCAGCCCCAAGCTGTCTTGAACGTGCTCGCTTGCGTCATGTCAGGCCGCCCCGAATTTTCGCGCCACCCGACCGAGTTTGCGCTTAACCAATCCCAAGACCACATCCAGCTCGTCCGAGCCCAACATCACGTGCATACCCAGGTAGGTGATGACGCTGAATCCGATCCCACCAAAGAGCATGACGGACTTCACGAGCCACTGACCGGGTTCCGTCCACAGGGGCGCACTCGCCACCCACAGACAGCTGCCTGCCATCGGAATGCAGGCAGCCAGAATTCGACCGGCCGATCGCACAACAGCCCCCCACTCTACACGGCCAAGCCGGCGGTGCAACACGGCCACGAGAATACTTCCGTTCAGCATCGAAGCCAAGGCCGTCGCCAGCGCCAAACCCGCGGCATCCAGAATCGTCATCAACCAGAGAGACAAGCCGATATTGGCCCCGACGGCAATCCCCGCTGTGATCGCCGGAGTCCGCGTATCCTGAAGCGAATAAAATGCGGACACGATAATACGTACCCCCGCAAACGCCCACAGCCCGACGGCATAACAAAGCAACGCGGTCGCCGTCGCCAATGTGTCGGCCTTGGTGAATGATCCGTGCTCGAACACGAGATGGACGATCGGGTATCGCAGCAGGATCAGGCCGGCCATCGCGGGGAGGATGATGAAAAAAATCATTCTGAGGCCGAACCCAATCGTCGTCCGTAGTTCATCCAGTGCTCCGCGCGCGGCCTGCGCCGACAGCGTCGGGAGAATAGCCGTGGCGAGCGCCACGCCGAAAATGCCGAGTGGAAACTGGATCAACCGCATGCCGTAAAACAAATAGGTCGGTCCTCCCGCGAAATAGGATGCGAGGATTGTGCTCACCGTAATATTGATTTGCGTCACCGACAATCCCAGCAGTGAGGGCACCATCAAAAGTCCGATGCGTTTGACGCCAGGATGGCCGGGATTGAAGCGCAGGCCGAACAACATGCCGCGCCTCTTTAACCCGGGTAGCTGCATGGCAAATTGCGCCAATCCGCCGACGACGATACCGATCGCCACCGCGATGATCGGCTCGGAGAGCCACGGCGAGAGGAGCAGCATGCAGGCGATCGTAAAAATATTGAAAAACACCGGAGAGAAGGCCGGGGCCGCAAAGTCACGCAACGAATTGAGAATCCCCATCGCCAGAGCCGCCAGACTGATGAAGATGAGATAGGGGAACATCAGCTGGGTCAGGAGCGTCGTGAGGGCCAGCTTGTCCACACTCTCGCGGAACCCCGGCGCAAGAAGCCATACGATGCCGGGGGCAGCCAATATACCGATCAGCGTCACGGCGGTCACGAGGGTGAGCAGCGTCGTGAAGGTCGCGCTGGCCAACTCCCAGGCATCGCGCTTGGCTTTCAGGGTGTGGTATTCGGTAAAGACCGGGATAAAGGCCGCGGACATTGAGCCTTCTGCGAACAATTCTCGAAGCAGATTGGGCACACGGTAGGCGACAAAAAACGCGTCCGCCGCCGGAGTCGCGCCGAAGAGCCTCGCCAGCACCATGTCCCGAACAAACCCGAGGATGCGGCTGGAAAACGTGGCGATGCCGATCAGACCCGCCGCCTTGACGACGGAATGGGTTTCATCCACAGCTGGTTGAGATGGTTCAGGAGGCGCGGCGGGCTCGGACATTGCCGGGATTGTAGCGGAACGAAGCGAGGCCGTCTATTGTCCGGCACAATCCAGTCGTCACAGATCCTGGATCACGGCATTCGGCAACTCATTGGGATTGTCGCCATCACGGGAGGGACAGGCACGTGCGAGAAGCACGCCGCTGGCTTCAATTCCACGACACAGCCCACCGGCGAGATCACCGGCCTTCAGCCGCCCAACCACGACCGAAACAACCTCTTGCCACTGGTCACCTGAAATGCGCGCCTGCAAGGCGTGATCCGGCAACACATAGACTTGCCGCTCAAGCAATGACACCATCAGCAACAACCCGGTTCGTGAACGGGTGTGTGCGAGGCCCTGCTGGGCAAAGGCCCGTTCAGCGCGCATCTGCACTTTGTGGCGCATGCGTTCCCGGGACGTGAATAGGCGGAGGACAGCCGGCCAGGTTCCGAGCCAGGCTCCGGTGAAATAGGCCAGCACTGTGATCCCCAGCAACCACACGGCATTCGACGCGTGCCATCCCCAGGGAAACCACGCGATGTCGATCGTCAGCAACGCCGTCAAGGCGAGCACGGCACTCAAAAGTCCGGCGCGATGGTGCGCCTCGCGGTAAAGCCCTGACCGCCCAACGAGCATAGGGACGATCTCCGCGCTTGTCTGCTGTTCGGCTGCCTGTACCGCCGCCTCAACCTGCGCCCGTTCACCTTCGGTGAGAGCCGGCTTCCTACCAGTCGCCACTGGCGCCTCCTCCTCCGAAATCACCGCCGCCGCCGGAGAAACCGCCCGATCCTCCAAACGATTCGCCCAGTCCGCCCGATCCCCAGCCTCCGTGCCGGGAACTGAACCAGGTGTCATCGAAGGGCCCGCTGCGGCTTCGCCGTCCTCCTCCCATCGCGTTCCCCATCCCACCCATCAGGCTGATCAGTACTAGGCTGACCGCTCCGGCGATGAGGGCCGGCACCACCCAGGGTGCGACGAGAAACGAGAGACCCCCTCCTACCACGGGACCCACTACACGATGCGCACGAGAGAAGAAGAGACCAATGCCTAAGCCCAGAATCACGGCAAAAATCGTATTGGCGATGACCTCACCCTTGGAATGAAACGCCGGCGGCGGCTCTGGCGCCTGGTAGGTTCCCTCGATGGTGTGCAAGACGGCCAGCACACCGGCCGTGACGCCGCCCGGCACATCGCCGGCGCGAAATTTTGGCGCGATGTCATTGCGGATGATCTGCGCTGAACGCGCATCCGTCAGCACCCCTTCCAATCCGTATCCGACTTCCAAGCGAATTGTGCGTTCTTTGATCGCGATGAGGAGCAGAACGCCGTTGTCGGTGCCTTTGGCGCCTAACTTCCAGGTTGTCGCGACGCGGTGGGAGAAATCGAAGAGCGGCTCGTCCTCTAATGAAGGAACTATCAGCACCGCGACCTGATTGGAGGTCTTGGTTTCATGCGCCTGGAGTGTCTCGGACAATTGAGTCGTGGTGGCCGGCGGCAGGACATGCGCGAGATCGACCACGCGGCCGCTGAGCGGCGGCACGTTCAGCGCCCTAGCCGGAAGGCTCGGCACTAGCGTGACCCACAGCCATCCGGCAAGGACAGCCCACCCTGCTCGGCGCATCAGCCACATTGCAATCGCTCCTGCCGCACGAAGCCGATGTTAGAATTTCACTTCCGGTGGCTTGGCCACAGCTTTTTCGTCGGCCACAGTGAAGTTGGCCTTCTCATCCATATGGAGGAGAAACTTGGCGGTCAGGCTCGTGGGGAAGTAGCGGACCATCTTGTTGAACTCCGCCACCTTGTCGATGTATCGCTTGCGCGCGACGGTGATGCGATTCTCCGTCCCTTCGAGTTGGCTTTGAAGGTCACGGAATCCTTGATCCGCTTTGAGATTGGGATAATTCTCGGCCAGCGCCAGTAGCCGTCCCAGGGCACTCGACAGGCTCTGCTGCGCGTCTTGGAACCTCTTGAAAGCGGCTTCGTCCTTGAGCAGCTCTGGGGTAACCTGCACGCTGGTGGCCTTGGCGCGCGCCTGCACCACTCCTTCCAACGTGTCTTTTTCATGCGCCGCATATCCCTTGACCGTGTTCACCAGATTCGGGATTAGATCGGCGCGGCGTTGATACTGGTTGATCACTTCGCTCCACGCGGCCTTTGTATCTTCATCGAGACCCTGGAGATCGTTATAGCCGCAGCCGGACAAGGCCAGGAGACCGGCAAGCATAAAGTTCGCGCCCATCCATCGTGCAAGAGACATCATCGTTCCTCCTCCTCGCCGACCATGCGACAGCGCTTCTTCAAGAAGACCTAAGGCTGTTGTAAACGAAGTCAATCATTCCCTCTACCGCCTCTCCTCTCGGGATGTCGCTTCATTCGCAACCTTGTTATACTTCACGGCTGGAAGGTGATATGTCCTCCTCAACGGAATCCTATGGCACTCGATCGTTCCACCGATAGTCCTGGAGGGTTTCAGGTTCGGCACCGTTCCCTGGGAATCTTTCAAGGCAGCTCGATCGGGCTGGCCTTCTGGCACCCTTCTTCCCATATGCCGGAATATGGACTCTGCCGCTTCGCCACCCGGGAAAAGGCTCAGAACTATGTCGATTTCCTGTCTTCATCGGCGTGCCCGGAACCCTTGAGCCGGGCGGATCTCACCGTCGAAGATTTCGACCACGCGGAACACGAGCGTCTCACGACGGAATATCCCCAAGCTTCTGCCTGGGAAACCCCACTCTAGCAGAATGTCCGACTGGATGGCTGTCGGGAGGACTCCTAAAGCCTGGCAGGGGTCGCAGCGCGAGATTTGCGTAGATCAGGACGGCTAAGCCGGGGAGCAAGGTCCGAGCTGGTCCGTCTTGCCCTGCACGAACGCCAGCAACCGCTTATTCTCTTGGGCCGACCGCAGAAATTTGAAGGCAATACCGCGAGAACCCACCGATCGCACCATGGCAGCGACCTCAATAGGCGCCTGTTCATGTTCCAGCACGATCTGCAGGTAAAAGATATCGTCCACATGCACCGACGCCTGGCTTTCAATGATGCATCCGCCCATGGAAATATCCCGTACCGTCCCCTCCCCGCGCACTTTTCCCCCGGAAAACGATAGAAAAAGCCGGACAGGAATACGCAGATGCTCGCGACGATCAAGTATGCGAGCCGGATAACGATATCCGAAGCGGGACGCCGAGAAACGAAAGCTGCACGACTGGCAATGAAACGGCGACATCCAGGCAAGCGACTGCAAACGTTCCACGAAGGTCGAGCAGCGGGAACGGAACACGTTATCTTGACCGCACTGCGGGCAGGTCAAAGGTTGTGCCATATTCAATGATCGGCGCCTCTCAGTGCCGCTCTCCTTCACACGCGCAGGCCATAGGAATGGCTTGCGCGACGATTTATTCATCTTGTGCAGACGTAATGCGGCACGTCCCCCGCTGCATCTGCTTCCAATACTGTTCACGTGCGCGTACGTCCGCCGCCAGTTCAATCGATAAAGGATGGTCGAAGTTCTGTCAAGAAACTCAACGGTTCCGCGCGACCAAGCATGCGGGAACCTGTGCGGTCTTCATCTGAAGGAAGGAAGAATTCGACTGATTGTCTCATCCACCGCCTCAATCCGACTCTCATTGCACATCAGATTTTTGACAGAATGTTCCTCGCGGTTGCTAAATTTATCCAAGCCGACCAGGTGAACGTGATGAAATCGCGAAGAAATTTTGATTAATTCATTTTAACGTCGCACTAACACCTCTTTAATCTCGCATTGTTAGTCTATCCCCCAGATGGGCATGACCTTCACGCTTTGAGGGTCCAATCCGAAGGAGGTAGACATCATGACATGCGGACGATGCCAAGGATTGATGGTGGATGAGTGGCGGCCCGACTTTTCGCCGGAAACGTTTGTCTGGCGGTGTATTAATTGTGGATCGATCGTCGATCCGTTGATCGAACAGAATCGGCGCACCCGGATGGCCGAGCAACTATTGTTGGAACCGGTCGAGGTATTGCAGTAGGCCGAACCTCGCGGGGCAGGGGCGCTTGGGGCTCCTGTCCTGCAACGAGCCAGATACAGTAAGGCGGAACTAAATGGCGAAGTCGGCCCAGAGCACCGTGTGATCCGAAGCATCCGTTGCGCGACGAGGCTCTAAATCGACCTCGACCCGCTGACAGGCCTGAGCCAGAGGCGCGGTCGCAAGAATATGATCGATGCGCCACCCTTTATTCGCCGCGAGGGCACTGGGGGCGCGGTAGTCAAAAAACGTGAATTGCTGGCGATCTGGATACAGTTTGCAGAAGACATCTTCGAAGCCCCACGCAATCGTCTTCCCATAGGCTTTGCGCGCGTCTTCGTGATAGCAGACATGTTTCAGATGTTTCTCCGGGCTGTGGACATCAATGGGTCTTGGGGCCACATTCATGTCTCCACACCAGATCGCCGGCTCCTTCGGGGAGAGATGCATGTCAAAATGCTTCACTAAGCGCTCGTACCACCCCAGTTTATAGTGATATTTCGGCGAATCGATCTCAAACCCCTGCGGCACATACGTGTTGACGATGGGAATGCCCCGAATCACCACCCGCAGCAGGCGAGCATCCTCAACATCTCCTCCGTCGTCAAACCCGTAACAGACTGATTCCGGCTTAATACGACTGAGGATGGCGACGCCGTTGTAGGCTTTCATGCCTCGGAAGGTGATCTCATATCCAGAGGTCGCAAGCGCTGAGAGAGGAAACTCGCTATCCTGAACTTTGGTTTCCTGCAGACACAGCACATCGGGCTGATGACGCTCCAGCCACTGCAAAACGATGGGCAGGCGTTTGCGGAGTGAGTTGACATTAAAGGTGGCGACTTTCATCGTGGGCGCGGATTCTACCAGAGCCCACCCCTCGCAACAACATGAGACCTTCACAATACTACGGCCTGTGACCGGGTCCCTCCCAATCACAGGCCGTAGCTGTGAACACCGGCGAGAAAAACCCGCCGCTCTATGTACGCTAATACCGGGTCGTGTCCTTCAGCTCATTTTTCATGGCGCCCATCTCTTGGGCGGCATCGTCCGCTGCGCCTTTCATGTCGGCCGCTTTCGCACGGGCCGCATCTTTCTTCGCTTTTACCTTCGCTTTGACGTGTTCTTTCTTCGCCTTCGCATCGGCCTTAGCTTGTTTCTTCTTGGCCTTTGCTTCGTCGCGCTTCGCCTTGAGTTCGCTCTTGATGGAATCTTTCTTGGCCTTGAGATCACTCTTCAGCTCTTCTTTATGGGCGTTCACCTCGTCGGACAGGGCACCCATATCCTGCTTCATCCCCTCGGACATCTTCCCCATGCCCAGATCGTCAGCAGCGGCGAATGAGCTCATGCCCACAAATGCAGCAGCGACCATCACAGCAATTAACCTTCTCATCCACAACCCCCCTCTTGATTGAAATATGGTATCAGGCATCCCGGGCAAACCGACGGGCATGCAATATCCATCAATACCCCGAAGAGTTTCGTTTGCCAATTTTTTTACCGTTTTTTACGGAGCTGATTCTGTGGGACGGAGCGCTGCTCACTGAGATGAGACACCGCCCTATCAGCCCTGACGAACGGTCGTGAGATATCGTCGGAGAATGGCTTGTTCCACCCGCGACCGGCCGCGGTCCGGTGCAGGAAATCGCAGGACAAGCTGAATACGCCCCGCCTCAGGCAGCTGGATGGTGATACGTGGTTCAGGAGAAGGCGCTTCCAATAAATTGCGCTGTTCCAGCAACTTCATCTGCCGGCCCATTTGATCCATAAAGGGTGCGCACTCGGCCTTTGCCGCGCTGAGGAGGGCTTGTTCGGCGGCCTGCCAATTGTCGGTGCTCAACAGCGGAACCGACAGGACGTACAAACCATATTCTTGCGACGGACTCTCCTTGATCAGAGAATTCCCGAAGAGAAGACTGTTGGGAAAGACGACGGTTCGACCGGTGTACAAGTGTGAAGTCTGTCCGGGCCCGATCTCCAGAAGCTTCGTGGCAAACACATCGTATTCAAGGACGACACCTCGGTACGTACCCAGCTGAATCCGATCCCCGACTCCGTACACGCCGCCGCCGACACGCAACGCGGCGCCGCTCCAACACAGAATCAGCTCCTTTGTTGCGAGGACGACCGTCGCTGCCAAGGCGACCAGCGAGACGGCGAAGGCTTCCAGCTCATGCGCCCAAATCACCACGAGCCCCACGAAGAGGCCCAGCACCATGCTGTTGCGGGTGGTCACAATCCAACGGCGCCTGGCGTCGATGGTCAGGGCTTGGTTGCCCTTAATCCATCGAACCAGCACCGTTCGCGCAATGAGGAGGATGAGGAGGAGAAGAATGGACTTGAGCAGATCGAAGAAGACACTGGAGCCGATCACCGGCAGCATATCTTGCATGGTTTTTTCCGTCGTGGTCACTGCACTACGGTACCATCCTCACTCGTGCGTGGCACGCATTCTTCTCTTTTCCAATCTTTCAACCGTTTTTCCTCGTCAAACGACAAGGTGTAGCGGTAGCAATAGAGCGGTTCCCGATAGGGTTCCTCATTGCCGGCTAGACTTTTCCCGAAGGGTGACGGCGAAGGTGGAGCTTTCGTTTTTTTCCCGGCGGCCAAACTACTCGGATCCCAGGGATGAACTTCTCGATCCCCCATCGGCACGCGGTAGGTCCAAACAGTATCGCCCCCAAGCACCGGCGTCTTGGCGGTGCTCGGCGGGCCGAATTTTTCTTCGATATCGGCCTGAGTCAGCTTGTGCACCCCCTTGTTCAGATAGGTGTCCCGCCACGGTCCGCCGCAGCCTGCCAGGAGGACAAGGCACCACAGGATAGCCACGTATCTCCATCGAAATGAAGACAACGGCAGGCGGGGCCTCTCATGTCTCAAGCGGTTACCGTTCCGAATCACGTTGTTCCCGAACCCAGCGAATCGAACAATACATCGCATATCCCTGCGCCATCATTCCGGTAATCAGCAGGCCCAATGCCGTTTGCAGCCACATGGTATTCGGAAACTCCAGCCCGTAAATGCCGAGCATAAAGCCTCCGGCAATGAAGACGATGCCCATTCCACGCGCAATGAGTGCATTGGTCCGCAAATCAGACATGGTCCCCCTCGCTTCTCACGAATCTATTACGCTACACCGGCGCATAAGGCCGGTTCAACTCTTCCCGTTACCTACGACTTCGTCTTCGAACGAATCGCAGCAGCTCTCCCCTCGAGTGCATCCGCCTCAGGAGCCCGACCGATCTTTCGTAATGTTCCCGCATAATCCCTCACGGTCTTGGCCACATCCGGATGATCCGGGCCTAATTGTTGTTCCCTGATCGCCAGCGCACGCGCGAAAAGCGCCGCCGCCTGAGCGCTATCCCCCTGTGCCGCATACATCGCCGCCAGATTACTGACGGCCAGCGCCACTTCGAGATGATCCGGGCCCAACAGTTTTTCTTTGATCGCGAGCGCCCGGGTCAGAAGGCGCTGTGCATCGGCAAATTGGCCATGCTTGCGATGCAACACCCCGAGATTGTTCAACATGGCCGCGACATCGAGATGGTTCTCGCCGTGAACCTCCTGATAGATCTTGAGCGCCTCCAGATAGACCGGTTCGGCCTCGACGAATTTCCCTTGGGTGCTATAGACTTGAGCCAGATGCGCCAAGGTGACGGCAACCCGCCGATCATGCGCACCGAACTCCTCCGCCTTCTTCACCGCCGCAGCATAAATCTGTTCGGCTTCCACCAATTGTCCCCGTTGCACGGCGGCTTCCCCGGCCTGCATGGCCGCCTCCCACGTTTGTTGCCCGCAAGACCAGGCCACGCACAGTACCAGAGCCCAGATCCCGCCGAGCATATTCCGCCTCATACTCGCCCCATTTGTTCGAGGATGGATTCGGCTGGATAGGTCACGATCTCGGCCAGCGTCGGATGGTAATGCGGGATGCGCAACAGGTCCTGCGCCGTCCCGTGAAAATACATGACGGCGATGAGTTCGTGAATGAGTTCCGCCGCTTCAGGCCCTACAATCTGCGCCCCGATCAGCTCGCCGTTGTCCGGACGACACAAGAGCTTCACAAATCCTGCGAGAGCCCCCAGGCACATCGCCTTCCCGTGATCGGCGAACGGATACGAGGCTGTGAAGTAAGGAATCGACTGTTCCCGGCACTGACGTTCACTGAGACCGGCAACGGCCACTTGCGGGTCCGTAAAGACCATTTCGCTATCCAACCGGTGATCGATGATCCGCGCGGGCACATCCGGATGGGTCGCGTTGAAGGCTGCCGTTTCACCTTGTTGAATCGCCAAATGCACAATGGGCGTGAGATCGTTCACATCGCCGACGGCAAAAATATGCGGTTGCGACGTCCGCATATCGGGGCCGACGACCAGGCGGCCGTCAATGACCTTCACTCCCGCCGCTTCCACATTGAGCCCCTGCAGGTTGGGACGACGTCCCAGCGCGTGAAAGATGACCTCGGCCGACCGGGTTTGCGAGACACCATTCTGCCGGAAGTGCATGGTTTTACCGCTGGGCGACGAAGTCACTCGCTCGAAGGAGACGCCGGTGAGTATCTCGATGCCCTCGTCCCGAAAAGCAGAGGCCAACGCCCGACCGACATCCTGATCCATATCGGACAACAGCGTCGCACCGCGCTGCAACATGGTCACCTTCGTGCCGATTCGAGCAAAAAATTGCGCGAACTCCACTGCAACCAGTCCGCCGCCCAACACCAGCAGCGAGGCCGGCGCCTGGCGCACATCGAGCATTTCGTCGCTCGTCACGTATCGCGCCTCCGACAGTCCAGGGATGCCGACCTCCGACACTCTCGATCCCGTGGCAATGACAAAGGCCTCGCCGCGAATGCGCAACCCTCCGGCAGAAATCTCATGGGGAGAGACGAATTCGGCGTGCGATTCGTACAGGGTAAAACGCGGGTCGCGCAAGGCGGCGATGCGATAATCGGCAAACTCCTGCACCAGCCGGTTCTTCCGATCGACGATGGCCGAGAGATCAGCCCGCGCGGTGACAGGCGTCAACCCGAACTCGCGCGCGCGTTTCATGAGCGCCATGATTTCGGCCGACCGGAGAATGGTTTTGGTCGGCATGCAGCCGCGCAAGATACAGAGCCCGCCCAGCGGTCCCTGGTCGACGATCGCGACATCGGCTCCGGCGTCGCAGGCCGTCCGTGCAGCGGCATAACCCGCCGATCCGCCGCCGATGACCACGACATCGTGCCGGCGCTCATTCTGTTGAGAGAGTTGTGATGGCATGCCTGATTCGATAGACTCACTCGCAGGTTCGACACCGCAAGGATACACCATGATTAAACCCGGTCGCTATCGTCACTATAAAGGGAACGACTACGAAGTGCTCGGCGTGGCCCGGCATTCAGAAACCGAGGAAGAATACGTCGTCTATCGTCAGCTCTATGGAGCAGGCGGGTTGTGGATCAGACCGATGACCATGTTTTCAGAGTCAGTCTCCGTCGGCGGGGAGCTCGTGCCACGATTCCGGCAGCTAGAGGAAGGTCCAGCGTGAGAACGTCGCGGCTTGCCCCTGACGATGCCCAGCTGGGTCGATCACATTCCACACGACGGCCTGCTCAATCAGAAACCGGCGTCCGGTACGCGAGATTCTGACCCCCCGATAATCATCGAGATACCCTTTGGCGCGAGCGCGTTCCAGCATCCGCTCGCGCTCCTCACGGTTCACGGGTTCCGCCGTCAGCCGGGACGGGGCTTGCACCAGCTGCTCCCAGGTCATCTCCCAGAGCGTGAGCGCGAGTTGCGATCCATAATTCAGGATCGGATCGGCTTGCGTCCCATGGGACACCACCACCATCGGGGCGGTGAACAGCGCATGAGCCTGGGCCTCAGTCCCACCTACCCGCTCGATCAGCTCTCGGCCGAGGCAATGGCGATAGCTGTCGAGCAACCATTGAGACCATTCGACCACCTCCGGTCGCCGCCATACTTGAATTGAATCGTCCACAGCCTCCCCGGCGGAAGGAACCGACGCCAGAGGGTCGGCACTCCGCAGGCTGTGGGTAGTAGCACGGCGGCTTGCCGCCTGGCAAACCGGGTTAGGCCGGGTTTTTTCGCAGATGGCGCACGAACAGTGTCTGTCCGTGGCTACCGAGGAGAGTCATGACTACGTCGCCGCGTCGCAGAGCCGTTCGGTCATCCTTTGTCCGTGAGTTTTGCCCGACAACCGAACAGGACCATACTTCCACCACCGCGTCTTGTTCCTTCGTCTTGAGCACGACGCGGCCTCCCGGCTCGACCCGATATGTCAGATCCAGCGGTACCGCATCGAACACCCGCTCTGAGTTCTCGAGAATCGGCGTCCGAGAGTGAGCCGACTTGGCTTCCTGCTCACGGGAGTAGTGGAACAGTTGATAGGGAAACAGGTACGGGGCCTGCAGGTTTTTGAAACGGTACGACGAATCGAAGGTGACCAGACTCCAGGTGCCGGGAAGATCCTCGCCGGTGCAGGACCGCGAGGATGCTTGAGCGCTCAAGCCTGGTCTCGTCAGCGACTTCGCATGCGACCGATCCGTTGCCTCGGTCGATTCCGATGTGAGGATCATCGCACAGCACGCCGTCAGAAGCGCCCACTGCCATCGTGCCATGTGAACCTCCGTCTCAGACGAGATCAAGGATCTTTGCGTGAATCTGCGGCGGGGGACGGAGCAGGCAGGGCCTTGGGAGCGCGCGGCAGCACACGATACTCGATCAGTCTGCAGGTGCAGAACGAGACCTGTCGCCATTCAGCCGTAATTTTGACGATCGCCGAACCGCAGATGGAGCAGCCCAGCGCCCGGGGATCGCGCTTGATCGTCCAGCGAGGGATCGTGATGTGTCCGGCGTCGATGGGTTCCCGTTCCATGGCAACGTTATCGGTCCGGCCTGCTGAAACCTGAAGAGGCATTTTTTTCCGGAGTCCCTTTGCCCTTGATGCAACAGGCCTGGTCGCATATATAATAGCCCCGCGTGAGTACCGCGCCTCAATCTCCCGCAAAGGCGCGGGTTTATAAGGAGCATGGCCATGGCTGCACAGACACTGTTCGGAAAAATTTGGAACGACCACGTGGTTCGGGCGGAACCGGATGGAACTACGTTGCTCTATATCGACCGCCATTTGGTGCACGAAGTCACCTCACCGCAGGCCTTCGAAGGACTGACGGTTGCGGGTCGCACCCCGCGCCGATCGGCCGCCGCACTCGCGGTCCCCGATCATAATGTCCCGACGACGGACCGGCGCGTCGCCATTGCCGATCCGATCAGCGCCAAACAAATTCAAACGTTGGATGATAACTGCAAGACGTTTGGCATTACCCTCTTCGGCATGAACGACATCCGACAGGGTGTGGTGCATGTCATCGGCCCCGAGCAAGGATTCACCCTTCCGGGAATGACCATCGTCTGCGGCGACTCCCATACCTCAACCCATGGCGCATTCGGTGCACTGGCGTTCGGGATTGGCACCAGTGAAGTCGAGCATGTCCTGGCGACGCAATGTCTCGTCCAGAAACGTCCCAAAACGATGGAGGTCCGGGTAGAGGGCCAGCTCTCGCCGCGCTGCTCCGCGAAGGATGTCATCCTCGCCATCATCGGCAAGATCGGGACAGCAGGCGGAACGGGCTACGTCATTGAATACACCGGCTCAGCCATTCGCGCGCTCAGCATGGAAGGGCGCATGACGCTCTGCAACATGTCGATCGAAGGCGGCGCGCGGGCCGGCATGGTCGCCCCGGACGAGACCACATTCAACTACATCAAAGGTCGCCCGATGGCCCCGAAAGGCGCCCTGTGGGACCGGGCCGTGGCAGCCTGGCGGCAGCTCCACACCGATGCGGGCGCGAAGTACGATGCGGTCGTGGAATTACGCGCCGAGACGATTGCGCCGCAAGTCACCTGGGGCACCAGCCCCGGCATGGTGACCGGCGTGGACGGCACTGTGCCGGACCCCCGTACCATGGGAGATGAAAAACTCCGCCAGGCGACAGAGCGCGCCATCGAGTACATGGCGCTCACGCCCGGCATGCCGATTCGCGACATCAAAATCGACAAGGTGTTTATCGGGTCTTGCACCAATTCTCGAATCGAAGACCTGCGCCTGGCTGCGTCGTTCGCCAAAGGCAAGAAAGTCGCCGGCAGCGTGCACGCCATGGTGGTCCCCGGTTCCGGCCTCGTCAAGCAGCAGGCGGAACAAGAGGGCCTGGATCGCATCTTCAAAGAGTCTGGATTCGAATGGCGGGAGGCAGGCTGCAGCATGTGCCTGGCCATGAACGCCGACGTGTTACAGCCGGGCGAACGCTGCGCCTCGACCAGCAACAGGAACTTCGAAGGCCGTCAGGGCGCCGGGGGACGCACCCATCTGGTGTCACCGGCCATGGCGGTAGCCGCGGCCATCGAGGGTCATTTCGTCGATATCCGTCAGTGGTCATAAGCGGAAAGGCAGTTCGATCCTGAGACCGAGCCCGTTGAGGACAACGGTCGGCAGATACGAAGCACAAAAGGACATACCATGGACGCATTCACAACACTCACCGGCTTGGTCGCCCCACTGGACCGGCTCGACGTCGACACCGATCAGATCATTCCGAAGCAGTTTTTGAAAACGATCAAGCGCACCGGTCTGCGGGAAGGATTGTTTTATGACTGGCGGCGGCAGAAGGATGGATCGCAGGATCCCGCCTTCTTCCTCAACCAGCCACGCTATCAGCAGGCCTCGATCCTCCTCACGCGGGACAACTTCGGGTGCGGCTCCTCGCGCGAACATGCCCCCTGGGCGCTGCTCGACCAGGGATTCCGATGCATTCTCGCGCCGAGTTTCGCCGACATTTTTTACAACAACTGTTTCCAGAACGGCATTCTTCCGGTGGTCCTGAAAGCATCAGAGATTCAAGCGCTCTTCGATGGCGTGGCGGCGCATGACGGTTACCGATTGACCATCGATCTCGCGGCCCAACAGGTCACGACGCCGAACGGCACGGCCTATCACTTTGAGATCGACCCCTTCCGAAAGGATTGTCTGTATCGCGGATTGGATGCGATTGGCCTGACACTCCAACACGCCGCGCAAATCGGCGAATATGAGCAACGCCGCCGTACCCAAGCCCCCTGGCTGTTTCAAGACGTGAGGTAACCGTCAGAAAAGGAGTTCTATGACGTGGTGGGAAACCCTTCTGTTTCCTGTAGCCTGGCTCTGGCGACCCAAACTTCTCTTCACGTTGTTGTTCTTCGGCGGTGCGGCCTACTTGCTGATCGTCTTTAACTGGAGCTACTCGGACGGCGACCGCGCGGGGTATCTGCAGAAATTGTCCCGGAAAGGATGGTTTTGCAAGACGCAGGAAGGTGAGCTGGCGATGACGACCGTGCCGGGCGTCGCCCCGGTGCTCTGGAGCTTCACGGTGTGGGATGAGAACGTGGCCAAGAAACTCGATGGACAGATGGGCAAGCGCGTCGTCCTGCACTACAAGGAGTTTCGCTACATTCCTACGACCTGTTTCGGCGAAACGCCCTACTTCGTGGATCGTGTCGAGGTCTTGGACTGACTCCGTTTCAGAGCCACTTCTTTTGTTTGAAGAAGTACAGCATCGCCAACCCGGTCAGCGCCATGAGGCCTAGCACCGCCGGATAGCCCCAGGGCGATTTCAACTCCGGCATGTGCTCGAAATTCATCCCATAGATGCTGGCGATAAAACTGAGCGGCATAAAAATCGTGGTGATGATCGTCAAGACCTTCATCACACCGTTCAAGCGGTAACTCACGCTGGACAGATACACTTCCATCATCGACGAGACCATTTCCCGCAGGGTTTCAATCGTGTCGCCGATCTGAATGATGTGGTCATAGACGTCGCGGAAAAAGACCTTCGTGGATCCCTGCAGAAATTGCCCATCCGACCGCGACAGGTTGTTCATCACGTCCCGGAGGGGCCAGACGGAGCGACGAAAAAAAAGCAATTGCCGTTTGAGCGCATGGATATCTCGCAGCGTTTCCGGTCCGGGATTCGTGACACAGAGATCCTGTAGCGCTTCGATCTTTTCCCCCAGCGTTTCCAAAATGACGAAGTACCGGTCCACGATCGAATCCATCAAGGCGTAGAGCAGGTAATCCGCGCCCGCATGGCGCAAACGACCCTTCCCGTTGCGCAACCGCTCCTTCACCCCCTGAAACACATCCCCACCGTTTTCCTGAAACGAGAGCACAAAATTTTCCCCGAACACCAGGCTGACCTGTTCGACGTTGATGTCGCCCTCGCTCTGGCCTTCGTACAACATCTTCAACACCAGATAGCCGTACGTGCCGTAATCGTCGAGCTTCGGACGTTGGTCGGTGTTGGCGATATCCTCCAGCAACAGGGGATGGAGGCCAAACATTTTCCCGAAGCCTTCCAACACCTCCATCTTGTGGATGCCGCCGACATCCACCCATCGAACGGTCGGCTCCGCCGTCACGACCACCTCTTCCGGCTTGGACACCGTGCGTTCCTGGTACTGGCCTTCACCGTATTCGTAGACGGTAATGGTGACCGTCTCCGACTTCTTTTCGCCGATATGGACCAGCGTGCCGGGCGGCAGGCCTGCTTTGCGGGAACGTTTGTGCTTCAGTTTCATCGTACTGCCAGCTTGTACGCGGAACCTGCAAGAGGGTCAAGAGCCGCGGCACCCGCATGAAGCGACTCCGGGCTTTGTTCCGGTCGCAAGACCTGGTAGTGTTGAAGACAGGGTGAATCACCCTTCCTCAGGAGCCTACGACCATGGATCATGAACTCACCATCCTGTCCGAAGTCATGTCCGAAGCGGGACGTGAAACCCTCCGGTTGGCAGCCGCAGGCTTTGAAACCTTTATCAAAGCCGATCAGTCGCCGGTGACCTCTGCGGACCTGGCCGTGAATCGCATGCTCCAGGACAGGTTGACAGCGGCCTTTCCCAAGGACGGCTGGCTCTCCGAAGAGACAGCGGACAACGAAGCACGTTTGAGCAGAACACGCGTCTGGATCGTCGATCCGATTGATGGCACTCGTTCCTTCGTGCGAGGCTTGCCGGAATTTTGCCTCTCGGTCGCACTGGTCGAGAACGGGGTGCCAGCCGTGGCCGCCATTTTCAATCCGGCGACCGGCGAGTTTTTTTCCGCCATTCGCGGGCGGGGCGTCCGTGTCGAGCGCCTGCTGAACTCTGATCAACCATCCTTCATGTCACCCGAACGTCCGGTCGCGCTCGTTAATCCGTGGGAACTGCGTGTCGGCCGGCTTGACGCCCTCCGGCCCCATCTCCACTGCCGCCCGATCGGGTCCATCGCCTACGCGCTCGCGCTCGTGGCAGCCGGCCAAGCGGATGCGGTGATCACCCTGGCCGGCGGGAATGAATGGGACATTGCCGCGGGAGTGCTCTTGGTCGAAGAAAGCGGAGGGAACGCCACAACCGCCGCTGGCCATCCCGTCACCTTCAACCGCGCCGACCCACGACTGCCGGGAACGCTCGCCATCGGAGCTGACCTGCCAGACCCAACCCGCACCCACCTGATCCAACAGAGCGTGGCCGCCGCATCCCATCCACGATGACTCTTTTCAACGCTCCCGCGTCTCTGTACGATGGCCGCATCGTATACATCCGAGAGGTATTCTCATGAACGTGGCCTTATTAGGCACAGGATTATTAGGCCAGGGCGTGTCGGAACGGCTGCATGCGACCGGCCACACCCTGACCGTCTATAACCGTTCCATCGAAAAGACCCAGGAACTCCGGCAGCAAGGGATTCGCATCGCTCCGACTGCCGCAGAGGCCATGTCGGCAGCTGACGTCGTGCTCCTGCTGCTGTCGGATGCCAAGGCCATCCGCGCAGTACTCTTCGATCCGGCAACCAGTCGCGCGATTGACGGGCGTACGATCATCCAAATGGGTACGATCGGACCAGCGGAGAGCTGCTCGATCGAGAACGAAGTCCTACGTCTCGGCGGGCGATATCTTGAAGCGCCGGTGCTCGGCAGCATTGCCGAAGCGAAAGCAGGCACGCTGCTGATCATGGTCGGCGCGACGCGAGAGCACTATGACACATGGGCTCCGCTTCTGCGCCATCTGGGGGAAGAGGTGCGTCTGATCGGGCCGGTCGGAAAAGCGGCCGTGATGAAGCTGGCGCTCAATCAGCTCATTGCCGCGGAAATGGCCGCGTTCGCCTTCAGTCTGGGGCTGGTCCGCCGAGGCGGCGTGGATGTGGAAGACTTTATGGGAGTGGTACGAAAAAGCACGCTCTACGCGCCGATGTTCGAGAAGAAGCTGCCTCGCCTGGAGAAACGGCACTATGCGCAGCCGAACTTTTCCACCCGCCATCTGCTCAAGGATGTGGAACTCGCGCTCAGCGCGGCGGGAACGGCCAAGCTGTCAACGGTTGGTCTTGAGGGAGTACGATCACTGCTCATCGACACCATAGCCGCGGGACTGGGAGAGGTGGACTACTCGGCGATCTACGAACGGATCGATCCTCCCGCCTCGGAGCGGTCGGAACCTTAGTGCGCGGCCGGCCAGGGCTGATTATCGACGAAGGATTGTACCTTCATCACATGGAACCGTCCGCCCGCCTTGGTCGGAGCACTGTCGCCTTCAATGCGCGTATACCACCAGCGCCCTTCACCCTCGGAGTAGTCGGGGGACAGGGTAATCTCAAACCCCCCTTCCCGATCATTCTCCCGTTGAGCCCAGGCCCCGGCCCATTGGTGATCGGACAACAGATCCGTTCTGAATCGCCCATCCTTAAAATCGTACGATCCGTTTCCGAATCGGTCTAATCTCAAGGGCACCACCATCCCGCCTTCCTCATATTCCCATTCACCGGCGAGGACGGAATGTTCCCCGCGAGGCAACGAAATTTCCCCCGCGGCCGGTTCAGACCAGGTGGTTTCTTGGGGCCGCGGCGCATGACTGCAGGCCTGTATACTCAACAGGCTCAGACCTATCACGATAAAAGACCATCGGTACGGTTTCATGGTGTACATCCTCATGTTCCACTCCCTGCATGTTCCAGGGCAATTCTTTACATACCATGCGCACCCCATGTGCTCAAGACTGCGATGAGTTTTTGCTCATATCCACCACTGGCGATTGATCCGCCCGCCGAAGGCGACGTCGCAACCGCACAGCGGATTTCAGTCTAAGTCTTTGAGAAATCGCTCACCCTGAAGGTATCTCAAGGTCAGACGCTCTTATCCGATAAGGAACAGACAGAATCGATCTGCGTGGAGCCGGTTTTCCATGCACCACGGTATTGCGCTCCGCTGAAGTGGCTCCTCCGGGCATCGGGGAGATGAATCCACATGCAACTCGGGAGATTCAGGTGATCGCGCCACATCCAGAGAACGAACACGAGCGTGTCGAAGCGTTACGACGCTATGAGATCCTCGATACTGAACCTGAAGTGCCATTTGACGATCTGGTGCAGTTGGCCGCTCAGGCCTGCCAGGTGCCGATCGCACTCATCAGCCTCATTGACCCCCTGCGGCAATGGTTCAAAGCCAAAACGGGAGTGGGCGTCTGCCAAACCTCCCGCGATATCGCGTTTTGTGCCCATGCGATCCTTCAACGGGACATTTTTGAAGTGTCCGACGCGCTCGGAGACGAACGGTTTGCGACCAATCCCCTGGTGACGGGAGAGCCACACATCCGGTTTTATGCCGGCGTGCCCCTCGTCGACCGGGAAAATTTTGCCCTCGGAACACTGTGCCTCATCGACCGGGTCCCGAGGCGGTTGTCGTGGCAACAGAAGCAAACGCTCACGGTGCTGGGCCGGCAGGTGGTGGCGCAACTCGAGCTTCGTCTGCGGAACCGACAACTGACGCAACGCCTGGCAATTGGGAAACAGGCCGAGGCGATGCGGGCGAAATGTCTGTTTGCCCTCAAACACACACACAGCGCCATCGCCTTTCTCGATCACACCGGCCGCTATACCTATGTAAACTGCGCCCATGCCGCAATGTACGGGTATGAAGCGGCCGAGCTCATCGGGAAATCCTGGAAAGATTTCCATACCGCCCCCTGCGTCGACACCCTCGACACGAAGGTATTTCCCCTCCTGCTGAAGGAGGGACGCTGGACCGGCGATATAGCGGGGCGACAGAAAAACGGCAACCCTCTTGCCGCCAACGTGTCTTTGGCCGTGTTTCCGGGCTCAGCACAATCGAGCGACTGGCTCCTGTGGATCTGCCACGACCCGAAGACGCCGCCTGCAGCCGCTGTCGTGCCAGCCGCCAGACCGGTCCCCGAGCCGGCTCCGTCTCCCGCTCAGCCCAAGCCCTCTCAGCCCGCGCGCCTGCGCATCCTCCTCGTGGAAGATATGGAAGACAATCGCGTGCTGGTCTCGGTCTTTCTGAAAGCCTTGCCCTATCAACTGGAGCTGGCTGAACACGGCGCCGCAGGCGTCGAAACATTTCAATCCGGGCACTACGACCTGGTCCTCATGGATATTCAGATGCCGGTCATGGACGGCTACGAAGCGGTCCGTCTCATCAGACTCTGGGAAGAGACGCAGCAGCGCGGCACCACGCCGATTATCGCCCTGACCGGCAATACCCGTGAAGAAGACATGGAAAAGACCCGGGCGGCCGGGTTCACCGCCCACGTGACCAAACCGCTGAAAAAAAACACGCTGCTGGAGGCGATCCAACGGTATGCGGTCAATCCGTCGCTGAAGGAGTTGGCCTCATGAGTGACATGATGCCCGCCCTGTCGGATGGCGGTACCGGACCCGTGATCGTCCTCGTCGACTCCGCCTTCGAGCCACTGATTCCCAAATTCATGGCCAACCGGAACAAAGAAGTGACGGCCATGAGCGAGGCCATTGCCAAGCGCGACTTCGAGACCATCAGGCAAGTGGCCCACGGCATGAAGGGGGTGAGCGGCAGTTATGGCTTTCACGGCATGACCACCATCGCAGGGCGAATGGAGAATGCGGCCAAGGCCGCCGATGGCGCCTCGATCCACCAGGACCTGGTCGAGCTGGCGTCATACCTGAAACGAGTTGAAATCACGTACGAATGACGGCGCCCGACTGGTCAGCCGGCTGGTATTCATCGATGGATGGCTCGAGCATTCTCCGCGTCGAGGCGGCAAGCCTAGGCCGTGCGAAGCTGAAAATGAAGAAGTATGCGTGCGCTTGTAGGAATACGTGCTACAAACTGAGTGACATGGTCCAAATCCAACGTTCAGGCCCTTCACTCATCAACACGTAAGGAGCGATATATGGACAGCCCAGGAAGTCCCAAACTCAAGGTGCTCATGGTTGAGGATGAGGAAGATACGGCGAGCCTGTTAAAATTCCTTTTGGAGCGGGCAAGTTATGACGTGGTTCACGCCAAGGATGGCCGGCAGGCGCAAGAACTCGTCAATACCATGGCGCCTCCGGACATCGTACTCTTGGACGTGATGTTGCCGTTCTTGAGCGGGCTGCAGGTGCTCACCGTGATCAGAAAACGCGAGGGCTGGAAAAAGGTGCCCATCGTCATGTTGACGGCGGACGGGAGCGAGCATGATATCAAGCGCGCATTGGAAAGCGGCGCCAGCGATTACATGATTAAGCCGTTCAACCCGCGGGAACTGACCAGTCGGCTGAAGCGCTTCATCGCGCATGCGGCCTGAGCCGCCCCCGAGAGGAATGGCGTGCTGGGCCTCGATCAGTCAGACCTGACGCTTCGCATCGGCACCATCGCCGCCATTTCCATCTACTCCGCTGTTGGCCTACTCCTGCTGGGTATTCTCCTGCTTCGATACATCCGCCACCACAAAGACCGGCGGCGGCGAGTCGTCACCGAGATCTGGCGGCCCTTACTCGCAGAATGTGTGGTCGAGGTGCCTGAGACGCTTCCGCCACTCACCACTCGCGACCACCTCGTCCTGCTCTATCTCTGGAATCATTGTTATGAGTCGATTCGTGGAGACGCGCGCGCGAATCTGAAGGAGCTGGCGCGCAGAACAGGCACCGACCGGTTTGCGAAGGACCTGCTCCACACCAGACTGCTCCGCCGACGGCTGCTGGCGATCGTGACGCTTGGTCACCTTCAAGAACGGTCTATCTGGAACGAACTGGCCGCGATGCTGCAGGCCGACAATCCATTTGTCTCATTGGTCGCAGCCAAAGCCCTGCTGCATATCGACGCGACGGCCGCCGTGCCGTTGATCGTCCCCGTGATCAGCACGCGAAAGGACTGGTCGCCACTCAAAGTCGTCGCGATTTTCGAACCCGCGGGCGCGGACATTGCGGGCAAAGCCATTGCCGAAGCCGCCTGCCTGGCCAGCCCGGAAATCGGTTCGCGTCTCATTCGTCACCTGGCGGCCACCCAAAGCCAGCACGCCTTGCCCCCGCTGCGGGCCTTGCTTCAGAAGGGTTCGCCGCCGGATGACGTGCTCTCGGCCTGCCTGTTTCTGTTCGGGGAATGCAGCGATCCCCGAGATGTCGTCACGATCCGGGCACACCTTTCCCATCCGACCTGGTACGTGAGGCTCCAAGCGGCATCGGCATTGGGCAAGGTGGGAACGGAAGAGGATGAAGCGCAACTTATCGCCCTGCTGGATGATGAGCATTGGTGGGTGCGCTACCGGGCTGCCGAAGCGCTCTCGAATCTTCCCTGGATGACCGAGCAACGGCTGACCACACTCTACGACAGGCTGAACACGGTCGAATCGCAGGAGCAGCTGGTGTCCTTCATCGCTCAATCGAAGATGAAAAATCCTGACTCGTTCCCTCTCGCTCCGCCACAAACGCGCACCGCTTAGCACCTTTGCGCCCTCTGCGGAGCCGTGCACCGTTCGGTCATTCATGACAGGAAAGACTCACTTATGTGCGATGGCCCGCAGAGGGAGCCCCTTGATTGCCGGGTCCGGCTGAAAGCGGCGTGAATAAGACGGTGTACGTACCCTGCATTTCGGGGAAGGTCACCACCCTTCCACGTTGTTCCACCGTTTGCTGCGAGTTGCCCGGGCGCGCCACTTCCCACCCGGCCGGCACCTCGAGCGTCAATCCGGCTGCAGCGGCGGGCACCTTCAACGTCACCCGCATGCCGGTCTGCTCGCGCGCGACATCGACCTCTACCCGATTCCGTGCCGCCCACCATCGGCCGAACTCCCCCACCGAGCCGAACCAGGCGTAAGGGCGCACGCCCTCGACGAACCCCTTCTCGAAAGCGAGCTTATGATCCAGAATATTCGGATGAATGAGCACCACGACGGAGCCGCCGTACCGGCTGATACGTGTCGCGACCTCGAGGGCTTGCGGGAGACGGTCCCCCATCTTCGGCAACGCCTCATCTTCGATGGTCACGGGAAACTCAAACACCTCGACCTCACTGTCGGTCAGACGATCGTAGTTCAGCTGATAGGGCAAATGGGTCAGCGAGTTATTCGCCGTGGCCGTCGAACTGTACCGATAGCCGGTCGCCAGCAGCGCTTGCGGGAGCCCGAAGGGATTGGACAATTCGCCGGGCCGGAATGCGATGATCGACTGGCCGGAAAAGTGATCGATGAGAAACTTGCTCACTCGCAATTCACCCAGGATGCTCACATTGTAGGCCGTCGTCCGATCTTTCACGAAGGGGGCATAGGACGGATAGGCTTCCCGACCGGTTCCGAGAGGAAACTCATTGAACACCCGCGAGTGGGCGATTGTATGGCTCCCCAGTTCCATGCCCAGATCCGCCAATTGCTTCACGTACCGCACGCCTTCGTCGTTAAAGAAGATATCATCGTTATAATCGCGAATGTATTTCACCTGAATGAAATACGTGCCGACCACGCCCTGGCTTTTCTCATACGCGGCATACGCGACCGCATTTTTAATGGACTGTGTAAAATCGACATCGTGCGTCATCATGACCGACAAGGACTTGCCGAAGGGCACTGTCCCCAGGGTCACCGCCTCTTCCTGCGCCGTGCGATACATCGATTTGAGGAGCCGCAGCCAGACATCGAGCGTCGGATCGAATTCATTGTCGAAGGTCTTGACGAGTTCCTCACCGCGGTTGTTGTATCCCTTCAACAGGAGGAATCCGAGATCGAGTCCGATGGCATAGGCCCGGCCACGTCCATGAGCGGCCTGCGTGATGGCGGCGGTTCCATCTTCGAAGCGCGCGAGCGGAGCCGATGCTTCCGTGTAGCCGTAGGTCCCCATCACCTCGATACCCTTGTCACGGATCCCGACCCGCAGCTGTCGCTCGCGAGGATCCGTCAGGTCCGTTAGCAGAGGATCGGCCGAGGTCAAGGTCACGTCATAACGCTGGCGCGACGCCACGGCATCACGAAACCCGAAGACCTGGTTCAATCCTCCGCCCAGGACTTGCACTCCGATCAGTGTCCCGCCTGTCTTCGGAAATTCCGCCAGCGCTTGCAGCGCCTCCGGCCCCAGGACCTTTCCTGAAATCATGGGATAGACCAGCACCACCTGATGCGCCAAGGCCTCATGGACATCACGAGTGATACGAAAAGGAACGCCGATGGATTTGAGTCCATGGGCCAACCCCAGCCATGATGAGTCGGGATCGGTGAGCAGAATCGCCAACCGGCTGGTCGAGCCCTGTTCATACGTCCTCCACGTTGTCGGCACATGATCAGGCATCACCGTCGCCTTGTCGGGCCCAGACACCCCCGGGAAACGGTGAAAGTCTTTCTCCGGAACGTCCATGTGTTGGAACGAGGGAGAGCCCACGAGAATTCGAATGCCGATCACCAGAGAGACACACAGCAGGGCAATACCCGACACGCGGACGAGAGTGGACCGTTGCATACGCCTACCAATGATAGATGAGGTTGAAGTTCCCGCCTCGTCGGACATAGAGAAAGCCCCGGTCTTCGTAGTATCCGGAGGTTTCGACAGAGAATCGTTCGTTAATCGGAAACGTGACGCCCGCTTGAATCGTGCGACTTCCGACGCGAGTGAAGTCTTGTTGCGCCACGATGCGTTCGCCTGACGTGCCGAATGAACCGGACGCGAAGAACTGCAGCCGATCGGACGGCCGCCAGGTCAACTGCGAGGCCAGGGTGACCGCTCCCGTATTCGGAATCAGATAGATCTTTTCCGTCAGCCACAGATTGAACGGAAGAAAGATGGTGAGCCCCGGCATCAGGAGATCGATATCGTCTTGCTTGTAATTCAACCGCCGGTAGCCGAACGAAACCTCAAAGGGCGCCAGCGCGGCGTGCACCCCCCCGAGCCCTTGCGCCACTTCGCCGACAAATGAATAATTCGGTGAAAAATGCGGATTCACCGTGGCTTGTCCCGCGATATATCCCCAGGCTCTCGACCACAGGGGGCTATAGAGCTCCGCTGACATCGGCGTGTCGTGAAATCCAAACCGATTGATCGGTTCTATGCGGAGCACCAGCGTTTGATTGCCGAGCGGTTTGGCGAGCTCAAACAACAGATCACGTTCGTCCGGCTGATTCTTCGTATAGGTATAGTGGCCGTAACCGATCTTGGCATAGTCGCGATAGGGAAGACGCAGGCCGGTCAGCCCCTGCCCCACAGCGGCTCGCGGGGACACCAGCAATTCTGATTTCACCGCGTTGATCTGTTGCTCCAGGCCCGGGTCGTGCGTCTCAGCCAGCAGGGCTTCGTAGCGCTGCAACGCCTCGGACCGGTCGCCACGCCAATGGGCCACTTCGGCGAGTCCACGGCGGGCGTCGATCTGCCCGGGCTCGGCCTGCACGACTTCCCCGTACAACCGTTCCGCCTCCTCGAACTGTTTCTGCCACGACAACACTTGCGCCAGCGCAAGACGTATGTCCTGATCGTCAGGGTGGCGTGCCAACACCTCACGATAGAGGGTCGTCGCCTCGGCATGAGTCCCCTGCCATGACAGCACGCGGGCCAGCGCCGTGCGGATTTCGTCATTGTCGGGATGTTCTCGCAATGCTTCGCGATAGACGCCTTCCGCTTCGAGATACCGTTTGGCCACCTCGAATCTCGTGGCCTGCTCCATCGCGGACGCGATCGCGCGCATCTCCGGTTCATGGACAGCGGGAGTGGGAGGAGGGGGCTCGCCGGCGGGAGGCGCGGTCGCACGCCATTCCGACCGGATCGTCTTGAGTTGGGATGCAATCTCGGGATCGTGGGTTTCGGCCCACAACGCTTCGTAACGCTGGACCGCTTCTGATTGATTCCCCTGCCAATACGCAAGATCCGCGAGGCCGCGCTGCGCCTCGACCAGAGTCGGTTCGGCTTGTAGGGCTTCCCGGTACAGACGGCCGGCTTCCTCAAATTGCTGTTGCCAGGACAGAACCTGTCCCAGCGCCACGCGAATCTCCTGGCCCTGGGGATGACGCGCCAGAACCTCTCGATACAGCGCCGTGGCTTCCGAGTGAGCGCCTTGCCAGGAGAGAGTCCGTGCCAGTGCCGCGCGCACCTCATCATTGGCGGGCGCCCGTTGCAGTTCCTCGCGATACACAGCCACCGCATCGGCATACTGACGCATGGTTTCCAATCGTCGCCCGCGCTCCAACGCCTCGGGGAAGTCCGCTGTGATCCGCTCGTCCCCATGCGGAGAAGCCGTACCGGACGGACGGACGGAAAGCGCCGCTGAAGCGGAGGCCGCCTTCAATGCCTGCAGATGCGCTGCCACCTCTGCATCACCGGTCGCCGCCACGACACGTTCATAGTATGGCACGGCCTGTTCCTGGTGACCGCTCCACAACAGCACATTGGCCAGCCCGGTGAGTGCCTCGACATGGTCCGGTTCGTCCTGGAGCACCCGCTCGTACTCTGCTCGTGCCTGATCATATTGCTTTTGCCAGGAAAGGACTTGGGCGAGACCGACCCGGAAGTCGTGATCGAGCGGGTGGCGGGTCAGGAGATCGCGATAGCTGGCAGCGGCCTCATCCCATTGGCCCTGCCAGGACAGCAGCTTGGCCACCGACGCACGCACCTCGTCATGGTCCGGTTTGGCCAGGAGGTATTGCCGGTAGGCCGCAAGGGCCTCCTCGTAGCGCTTCTCCTCCTCCCACGCTCTGGCTTGTTGCAGAATTTGGCGCGGAGAGGACTCCGGGGCCATCGCGGCGATCATCGTAGCGGGCGCAGAGAACCAGCCCGCGGCGAGCACCAGCCCCGCCAGCAGACCGGCCAGGGGGGTCCTTCGAGTCATCCATGTGAGGGGACCGTTCATCCGTGACGATCCTGTTCTCCCGGCATGTGCGATCCTATTCGGGAAGCGCCCGGAACCCATCGAGGTCGTGAATAATCACTCCGGCAAAACTGGAATGCGGCGTGCTGTCGAGTATCTGGCGGATCGCCCTGGACACCTCAACACGGGAACGTCCCGCAAACGTCAGCTGTTCAGGCTTGACGGTAAATCGCCGATGGACGCGGAACCACTCTCCAGCGCCTGTCAGCGCGTCAGCCTCCGGAATCGGCTTCCACCGTAGCCGTTTGTGCTCGCGCTCTAAAAAGGCATCGGCGTGATCCGGACGGAGATCACGCCGCAGCACGACATGCTGTTCGACTGGTAACACCGTTGTCTCAACGGCCAGCCATACCGGCTTCTCGATGACATCGCCATACCGCAAGATGTCTTCGGCGATGTCCTGCACCTCATCGAGGTCGGTGCGATAACTCATGACCGCCACTTCATCGGCCCGATCCATCACGGCATAGGCCAATGGCCGACCGCCGACGGTGGGGGTGGCGAGCCAGAAAGGAATCACCATCGACAGTTTGGCGCGGCCTTGAATGGCCTCGTGCATCGTCTCAATCGTGCCGAGATAGCGCCGGAGCTGCGCGTCATCGTCGAAAAATCCCGGCAGGAGATAGGGCTCGATATCGAGCTGTACGCCGGACAACGCACCGGGCCGCACGAGCTGAAGCAGTCTCCGTATCTTATCGGCCAGGAGATGAGGTTCCTGAATGGCTTCGGGGTACCCGTCCAACGCCAGCGCGTCAATTCCGGCCTCCTTGACCAGGCTCAAGAGCCGCGCATACTCGCGCCAGATCCCCTCATCGTCATTGAGTGACGGCATTTGGATCAGCACCCTCGAACAGGCTTGCTCGCGACAGGTAGCCACCAGCGTCTGCGACTCCTGTATCGCCGCGCGGTAGTTCCACACCCAAAACCCGGTGCCGACAGGTCGCTTCTGGATCGCTTCACTGTGCGACACCTCCAGCCGATCAAACTGAATCTGTCCGCCTTGTCCCTCAGACGACAGGACGAGAGCCGTCAGAGATCGAAGGTCCACCCCGCGACCGATTTCTTTGAACGGAATAGAGAGATCGAACGCCCCGGTGACGGTCGCCAGCGGGTGATTATGCTCGCGCCCATGACCGGCCACATCTTCTACGCCCACCACCACCTGGCCGGTTGCTCGCCCGCAAAGCCTCAGCATCTGGTAGGACAGGAGGTCCACCGGCTTCCCCCCAGGACGCAGCTCGATACGCTGGCCGCAGCGCGTCGCATGGTCGGCAGTCCATTTCACCTCAAGACTCGAGTCGCTGCGGACCGCCTGCCCCTCGCAGGGACCAAAGACCTGAGCTGCCCCCAGGCCCGGGCGGAGTTCAAGAATGGGTAAAAACGGTCGATAAGGAAGAGGGGCCGCAGCCGGCGCAGGCCCGCTGAATGCCACGGTTGGATCGGTCAGATTCCCGGCATAGGTCAGCTCGATCTCATGCACCGTGGATGGAATCGGCAAAGACAGAAGAATGTCCTCCGCCTGCGCCACAGACCACCAGACGATGGAACCGACTGCAGCCCCGAACAACAGATTCACGAAGACAGACCGCCTCGCGGCCTCCGCGCACGCGGCACCGGCGGAGTGCCCGGAACTCCTGACTCGAACGACATCCCCGTTGGCGGAGACGCATTGATCGATGTGGTTGGATCGGCTCATTTCAATTTCTGAGTGGCTCTTCCTGCTCTACTTTCTCGGCCTGACCGCCGGATACTTGATGCTGGACCTCATTGCCATCGTGCACCTGCGGCAATACCTGCAGGAGCGGGTGCTCGAAAGCCTGCCGCACAGTTACACCGGCTTCGAACCGCAGATCAGCATCCTGGTCCCCGCCTATAACGAGGCCGCCACCATCGCGGGCTCCATTCGGTCACTGCTGCAACTCAGCTATTCGGAATATGAAATCGTCGTCGTCAACGATGGATCAAAGGATGCCACGATCGATGTCCTCCGCAAAGAATTTGATCTGTTTCCGTTTCCCGAAGCCTGTCATACGCAGCTGCCCACGGCGGAAATCCGGGCGATTTACCATTCCTCGCTTCATGCCAACCTGCGCGTCATCGACAAAGAGAACGGGGGCAAGGCCGATTCGCTGAATGCGGGCATCAATCTGTCGCTCTATCCGCTGTTCTGTTGCATCGATGCGGATTCCATTCTGCAGCCGGATAGCCTGCGGCGAGCCGTGCAACCGTTTCTGGACGATCATCGCACGGTGGCCAGCGGAGGGACCGTGCGCATCGCGAACGGCTGCCGCGTCGAAAATGGCTTCCTGACCAAAATCGGATTGCCCGCCAATCTTCTGGCGCTCTTCCAAATCGTGGAATACCTCCGCGCCTTCCTCTTCGGGCGGCTGGGCTGGTCGCCCATGAATGCGATGCTGATCATTTCCGGCGCATTCGGCATTTTCCGGAAAGAAGCCGTGGTCACCGTGGGGGGCTATCGATCGGATACGATCGGCGAAGACATGGAACTGGTCGTGCGCCTGCATCGCCATCTACGGCTAGGCGAGAAACCCTATCGTATTACGTTCGTGCCCGATTCCGTCTGCTGGACCGAAGCGCCGGAAGACCTGCGCACGTTGAAAAATCAGCGTATCCGCTGGCAGCGCGGACTCTGTGAAAGCCTGACCAAAAACCTGGATCTGATGTGTCATCCGAAAGGGGGGACGATCGGGTGGCTGGCGTTCCCGTTTATGGCCGTCTTTGAGTGGATCGGTCCGGCAATTGAGGTGTTCGGCTACTGCTTCCTGATCCTCAGCTTTGTCATGGGATTCGTCTCGATGCAGGCGTGGCTGATCCTGCTCGTCGCGGCCATCGGCATGGGCGTGTTGTTGTCGGTCAGTGCGCTCTTACTGGAAGAAATGTCGTTCCATGTCTACCCCGAGCAGCGCGACGTGCTGAAACTGCTGCTGGCGGCCATCCTGGAGAATTTCGGATTCCGCCAGCTGAACTCCGTGTGGAAGTTGATCGGCTTGTATCGTTGGGTGCGCGGGAAAAAAGCGACGTGGGGAACCATGACGCGAACCGCGTCCTGGCAGGCGCGATAAGGAGTTGGTTTCGTTCCCCGCGGTCATGATGTAAATCGTTCGATCGCCTGACTGGCCCGCTCGAGATCGGCGTCGGTCTTCGCCATACAAAACCGCATAAATCGACTGCCCTCCGTCCCATCGAAAAAGGCTTCGCCCGGCACGCCCGCCACGCCGGTCTTGTCCAGCAGATACATCGCACGCTCCCGGCTGGTCGCCCCCGGAAGTCGAGACACGTCCGCCAACACATAATAGGCCCCTTGCGGCACGGCCGGAGGCAATCCGGCTTTCGCCAAGGCCCCGCAGAAGCGATCGCGCTTCTGTTGGTGATCCAAGGCCAACTCTTTGTAATAGGACGGACCGAGCGCACGGATGCCGGAAGCCACGCCGTACTGTAACGGCGTCGGGGCACAGACATACAACACATCACTCATCGCGCCGATGGCCTTGGCCCACGAGGCCTCCGCGACACTGTACCCGATGCGCCAGCCGGTGATGCTGAAGGTTTTTGAATACCCGCCGATGGTAATCGTCCGGTCGGCCATGCCGGGCAACGAGGCCATGCTGACATGTTCCCGCCCATCGAACACAAAGTACTCATAGATCTCGTCGGTAATCACCAACAGGTCACGGCGGCAGGCGATCTCGGCGATCTGTTCCAATTCACGCCGCGTGAAGACCTTGCCGGAGGGATTCCCCGGCGTATTGACCACGATGGCCTTGGTCCTGGACGTCACCGCCTGTTCCAGGCTCTTCACATCCAGGCTCCAATCCGGCGGCCGCATCGACACATACCGAGGTACGCCCTCCACGGCCAGGATCGCCTGGACATGGTAGGCATAAAACGGTTCAAAGAGAATCACTTCGTCGCCGGGGTTGAGGAGGGCCATGCAGGTGGCTTGGAACGATCCGGTCGCGCCGGCACTCACGGTAATATTGGTTTCCGGATCTGCGGTGATGCGATTGAAGGCGGCCAACTTGTCCGCGATCGCCTGCCGCAGCTCCGCGATACCGTCAAACCGGGCATAAATGTTGTGCCCTTGCACCATCGCTTGTTGCGCACCCTGCACGACCACCGGAGGAACAGGGGTGTCGCACACCCCTTGAGACATATTGATGCCCTTGACCTTGGCGCAGGCCAGGGTCATGGCACGAATATCGGATTGGGCCAATCGGGCTGTACGATCACTCTTCTTCATCACACCCTCAATGTCTAGGTCACGTGTTGATTGATGAGGCTCGTGAATCCTGCTTCGCAAGGCAGATGTCCCTACCCCGTTCCCACAGAAAATGCAACCGACGAATGGCCTGGTCGAAGAGTTACGCAGAATCGGCAGCTTCGGGATCCATCATGGTTCACTCCGGGAGCTGTTGCAGGGACCAGAGCGGGCGACGTTCATCCCGGCGCGCCGTCACGCGCGAGGGAAGCCGGCTGGTTCCGGCACGAAACCGATCATAGTGGCCGAGCACGCGATCGACATACAGCTGGGTCGCGGGCAGCGCCGGTGCGCCGATGGCCTGCCGGACGCGCGCTTCACCGAGATGATAGGCTGCCAGCGCCAACGACAGATCTCCCCCGAACCGGTCCAACAGCCCGCGGAGCAGCGCAGCCCCCGCACGGATGTTGTCCTTCGGATCGAACGGGTCGAGCACATGGAACGCCGCCGCCGTCAGCGGCATCAGCTGCATGAGACCGATCGCGCCCTTCGAGGACACGGCATCCGCATTAAAATTCGACTCGACTTTGATGATTGCCTGCAGAAGAGCAGGGTCAAGGGCATATTGCTCGGCGTAGGTCGCAATGAGCGAAGCAATGGGTTCGGCGGAGGGCCTGCCCACCACATCCTTCATGACCGGGTCAAATGCGACCCGACTGGCAGGAGGCATCAGGGCAATCAGGCACCCCGCCACCGCCAACGGGAAGAGCGCACGGGCCACTCGACTCCAGCGAGTATTCCATTCAGGCTGCTGCATAGGGAGGGATCGGGTGAAACCTGGCGGCCCTAGCGGCCATCCTCATCCAGGCTACGGATCAGCACGGCACGCCCGTGCCGGTCGAACCAGGATTGAATGCGATCGCCCACATGGGCCGGTCGATCGATTCTGGTGTTCTCGTCGTGCGGAATGCGATGTTCCTGCCCACGGACATCCCGGATGAGGTAGGCGCCGCCCTCGACGGCTTGCACCTGACCGACGACTGATGCGGTGGATTGTTCGCCGGAGGAGACGGCAGACCGGCTTTGCGCGCCCAATGTTCCAGACACGATCCCCATCCCCAGGTCTTCCTGGGGGGAATGTGCCTGCAGCGTGGATTCGGCGCAGCCGGCGGCGCCGGCCATCAAGGGCAGGAGAAGCAATACAGCACGACAATCCGCGAGCAAACGCATCATGGCTGGAACCTCCATCGATGAATGGCTTGGTAAACGGTGCAGGACGGGTTGAGACGCACCGTCACGTCACTATTCCATGGAGCGGCGGAATGCTCAAGAAAATGAGGGAAACCGACGTACGCCGGAAAGCGATGCGCAGGCAGCAGGCAGGATCAACCGGACCTCGCGCGTGACCGGCGGTGGCAGACGCTTCTCATCGTGAGAGGGTCCTCCGCTCGAATGTGTTACTCGCCGACGCATCGAACATATTCTTTGAGCCAACAACGATCCATCACGACCTGGAGCCCGGCCTGACGCGCACGCAGGGCGGCCGCCTCATCGAGCACACCCTCCTGGAGCCACACCGCTTTCGCCTGAATACGTATGGCCTCATCGACGACCGCGCCCGCCTCCTCGGATCGTCGAAAAACATTCACGAGATCGATTGCACCGGGCACCGCGGATAACGAGGGATACGCCCGTTCACCCAAGACGTCCGTCTCACGCGGATTCACCGGGATCACCACCTTGCCCTGCTGCTGCATGTACCGAGCGACACGATACGACGGACGGGCCGGATTCGAGGACAAGCCGACCACCGCAATGGTCCGGCAGTCTTGCAGCAGACGCGCGATGCCTTCGGGAGAAGAGGTGCAATCCGTCACGGTGCACCCCAGACTTCTTCGAGCCTCTGCGCGCGACCGCAGTTAAATTTATAGAACTTATACCGGATCGGATTCTTCTTATAAAAATCCTGGTGGTACTCTTCGGCCGGATAAAATGGCGCGGCCTTGGTCAGTTCGGTAACGATCGGGTGCGTGAGCCGCTGAGATTGTTCAATCGCCCGCTTCGATTCTTCCGCCAGGCGTTTCTGTTCTTCCCCTTGGTAGAAAATCACCGCCCGGTACTGGCTCCCGTGGTCGCAAAATTGCGCGTTCGGTGTCACCGGATCCACGTTATGCCAAAAAGCATCAAGCAACGTGGTGTAACTTACCTTGGCCGGGTCATAAACGACTTCAACTGATTCGGCATGCCCTGTCCCCCCTGCAGACACCTGCTCATAACTGGGGTTTTCAACTCGTCCGCCCATATATCCGCTGACGACGGCGGTGACGCCGGGAACCTTCTCGAACACTTCTTCCATGCACCAGAAACAGCCTCCGGCGAAATAGGCTTTGGCACCCGTCGCCGGATCAGCCGCCTGGCTTTGCGAGACCAGCAATCCGGCCAGTACCATCGACAAGACCCACAAGGCCCCGACCCTTCGACCCGTGATAAACGTCATGGGATGCCTCCTCTCAGACCCTGAGCCGACTGTCAGTCATCTTACCAGAGCAGAAAAAGCACGGCGATCAGGACAGCTCAGCGCTCTACAATTCTCTACGGCCGTCGCAAACGATTGGATCTGTGTGTATGATAGGCTGGATGAACCGACGACGTGCACTGGTTGGATTATTGATTCTCCTGATCGTTCCCGGTTGCGCCTCCTGGATGGTGAAAGGCGAGCCACCGGAAGTGCTGGTCACGAATGTGACCCCGCTGGAGGCCAGCGCGTTTGAGCAGCGACTGCAGGTCGATCTTCGGATCCGAAATCCCAACGACTTCGACCTTGCCGTCACCGGTATCGACTTCCGCCTGGATCTGAATGGAAACCGGCTCGCGCGCGGGCTGGGGAACAAAGCATTGGTCGTGCCGCGCTTGAGCGACGCCGTCACCTCCGTCGAGACGAGCACCTCTACGTTACAGGTCGTCAGGCAATTGCTGTCGTTCTCCGGCGATCAGGCACTGACCTACCACCTGACAGGCGTCGTGCACACGAAGGAAGGACGCTTGCCCTTCGATAACTCCGGCGTGCTACTGGACAAGGGCACCGTGTCCGGCTCTCCCTCTGCCCAGTAACAGAAGTCATCCTTAATCGACTAGCCGATGCAGGTGGCTCAAACAGTCTATCCAGCAAGGCCGCAGCAATGCGAGGAGGCGAGGCGTACCCGTGCGGTACGTTGAGCCTCGGAGCGAGGCGAGAACGCCGCTGGCGGGCTTTTTCAACAGCTTGTCAGACGCCCCAGGAGCGCGCCCCCTGAACCAAATCCGGCTGCTGCTGCTCGAACTGTTTCATCATCAGGGTGATGGCTTCTTCCGGACTTTCCACCGAGGCGATGAGGCGTCCGCCCAATTTCTTGAAGAATTTCTCCTCGGTCGGCGTGGCGCCGACCAGAATGACCGGCTTCCCCGCTTTTAACGCCAACGCGACTTCCGATACCGTCCCCGCACCCAGCAACCCGCACACCACGACCACGTTGCTGGACATGACGTTGACATTGTTACGCGCATTGCCCATTTCGGTAATGATGGCGAGATCGACATACTTCGACACACGTTCGCGGGCCGTCGGCAACACACCGATCGTCAAACTGCCGGGAACTTTCTTCGCGCCCTGACAGGCCGCGTCCATGACACCGACATCGCGTCCCCCCGTCAATACCACCCATTCCCGTCGGGCGATCAATTCACCCAGGACCCGGGCATTATCGACATCCTTTTTCCTGGCCTTGGCCGGCCCCATCACTCCGACAATGTATCGCATACCTATCCTTGCGTGCTCCCCCCGCACTGCGGCTGCCACCAACCAGTGACGGCCACGGTCGCACAATAAATGGCCCAGGCGTCCGGATCGTCGGCGAGCCGGCAATACTGCTCGATGTCCCCCTCCGTCACCAGGCCGGTGGCCACATATTTCTCCCGCAATTGTTCAGCGGAGAGTTTCATCAACTGCGCGATCGCTCCGCCGCCCGCCGACAAATGCCCTTCATGCTCCACGGTCAATTGACTCAGATCATGCCGCTGAAACAGGGCGGGCAACTTCGCCCCCAGCGCATGGTCCATTCCAAGCGAGGTGAACATCCGCTCGATAGCCGCGGTGACCCGGGCAAAGGACCCGCGGGCATCATCCGGCGCGGTGACGGCGCGGGCCGCCTCGAAATCCGGCTCTTCGATCACGACCCACCCACCCGGTTTGACACAGCGCAACATCCGCTCAAACGCCTTCTGATAGTCGGCGATGTGAATCATGACGTACCGCGCATGCACCAGATCAAACATCGCCAGCGGAAGAGCGGTGTCGCAAATGTCGCCTTGAAGGATTTCAATGGTCGAGCTGCCGCTACCCCGCAGAAAACGCGGGTTCGTATCGAGCGCCACGACTTTACCCGATGGCCCGACACGTTGTTCCAACCAACGCACCATGGAGCCGGCTCCTGCCCCCACTTCCAGGCAGTGCCAGCCGGTCGTCAGGCCGGTGGCCAACATCCGGCGTTGCGTACCGACATCGAAGATGCGCTCCAGCATCTGCAGGCGCTGCAATTCCCGAGCTTCCTCGGTGGCCTGAAACACATAATCCGTCTTCAACATGTCGTGTCCTTTACCCGGCAGCCAGATGCGACTCCGTGACCGTAGCGCCGGCGACCCTAGAAGCGAGACCCGGTCAGCGTGACGTCGGCCTGAGCCCAGGCAGTCTGCAAGCGCGCCATCTCTTGAGCCGCATCTTTCCGCTGGGCCTGCAGACTGTGAACTAATCCATGTAACGCCCATCCGTTTTCTGGATTGAGGCGTAAATCCTCCCGGTAGACGGACTCCGCGTCACCCGCTCGCCCTGCCAAGAGCAACACTGCTCCCAGGTTGTGGCGAACCGGCTGAAACCAGAACGGCGGTTCGCTATACGGCACCGTGACTTCTAGCTGGAGGGCTTCGCGCAAGGCCTGGATCCCGGCGTCGAACTCCCCTTTACGCGCGGCGATTTCCCCTGCCAACACCCGCTCGGCGATCTTCAAGAGCGTACGGCTGATCTTGGCTTCGGCGGTCTTCACCCTGGCGAGTCCCTTCAATGACCTTCGAAGATTCGAGAGCTCGCCCTCCGCACTGCCGAACCGGGTGGTGGCCGCAAAGGCCAGACCGCGCACGTAATGCCAGACGCCGGTGGTGTACCGCAGTTCCTTGGGAGGCGGAGGCTGCCTGATCAGCTCGCCCCACTGACCGAACCGGGCCATCGTGAACAGCACCGTCGGCGCATACCATTCCAGCGAGGGCTCTTTGAGGATCTCGTCGACCGAAATTTTGCTCAAGAGGTCCCGTGCGGCCTGCAGGGCTTCCGCGCTGCGCCCCTCCATCACCAAGGAGGCATTCAGGAAGTGAAGGTTGTGCGCATAGTATCCCGATGCGTAGTTGCCCTCAAGGGGGTGGCGAAGCAAATACTCATGATCCACGGTCGCCGCATTGGCATTCCGCTCCGAGGCGTCCCGATAACGCCCCACCCGCATATAAATGTGCGCCGGCATATGCACCAGATGCCCGGCCCCCGGCATGAGGGACGGCAGGCGCTGGGCACAGGGCAACCCTCGTTGAGGCTCGGGGGACGCTTCCACAGCATGAATGTAGTAGTGACAGGCGCCGGGGTGATCCGGACGGTGCTGCAACGCC
Organism: Nitrospira sp.; assembly: GCA_020853775.1. Taxonomy (GTDB): domain Bacteria; phylum Nitrospirota; class Nitrospiria; order Nitrospirales; family Nitrospiraceae; genus Nitrospira_A. The sequence goes on along the minus strand of JADYYH010000003.1, from coordinate 74,799 downwards.
CCCTCCAACATCGTCACGATTTCCTCGGTCCCCGGCTGCGGACGGCCATCGGCCCGCCAATAGTCCCAAGGGCGGAGCACCATCAAGGCCTCGGCAAAGAGGGTCGCGGCATCCGCGTCATCAGGATAGTCGTGGGCCAGGCGTCGCATTGCCTTGGCATAGGCTTCGTCCTTACCTTTCCGGGTTGCAGATTTCTTGATCGAATATCGCGTGGCCAGGGCCTCCACGTAGGCCCGCTCTTCGGGAGCGGCATGCGCCAGCCGTGTCGTCGCTTTTTGGACGGCCTCTACGGCCCGCGATTCTGCCTTGGAATCCATCGCCGCATTGATATTCGGCCCCAGGCTCAGCGCCAGGCCCCAATAGGGCATGGGCGCATCGGGATCGAGGCGGGATGCCTCGGTGAAGGCCGCGATCGCTTCCTCATGATTGAAGGCATAGACCAGTCTCAGTCCCTGGTCGAAGTATTGCTGGGCGCGGGAGGATGTCGTCGAAATCTCGTGATGCAGCGTACCGAGATTGTCGAACAATGTCGCCTCGGCCCGCGCCGAGCCGGTCCCAACAAGGCCCAGCAACCCTGCGAGCATCAGTCCTTGCATCATCGCCCGTGCATATCGTTCAGTCACCATCAACGACACTCCTGATCATGTGATTGAGGAGACGACGGATGCCGCCGCTCCTTCTGCGAAGCCTCCTCGCGCGCAGAAGCCCAAATTAACAGTCCTGTCGCGAAGTTGCTAGTCGAAGCACGTTCATCGGAGAAGATGGGTGGAAACAGCGTGAATGCAAGATCGTCAAATGACGTCCGGCGAGACCGCAGCCGTCCATGGCGCGAAGCATCCTGTGCGCCGCGGTTGAGAACGCCGGCGGTCACGTTCAGCGTCCTGCTTGATCGGAAGCAATCTAGGCGTTGAGGTAGGGAATCTGGGAGGCTTCGGTGGATGCGTCCCGTCGATCTCTCGGCGATTTCTTCTCTCGTTCGCGATACGGAATCGATCGGGGAGACACGAGGGATAGCTCCAGCTCTGCGGGCGGTGCCAGCTCCATGTCCTTGCCCATATACATCAACACCTGCTGCTGAGACTTCACCAGGGCGCGCAGGTCTTGAAGCTGGGCCGACAGATCTTCCATCTGCACCTGTTGAGTGGCCACCTGCTCGCGCAGGTCATGGAGTTCTGCCTGAGTGGATTGGGTGTGTTGGATCACCCATTCCTTGAGCTCACGGGCTTGCGCGGTCAAGGCACGCTGCACAAATCCCGCACGGTCGCGTAACCGGAAAATGAGATCGCCAACCGCGCCATCCCACCGGCGGGCAGGCACCAGCCCATGTTCCGCCTCAACCTGATGCTCGATATGACGCGCGACAGGAGCTCCCAGCCATTTCGAGACCCGCTGCCCCAATGGCTGTTCCGTCCGGTCTTCAGAGCTGCCGTACTGGCACCAATCCTCAAACCGCTCGGTCATATCTTCCAGCTTGACGAAGACCTTGCCGATCGCCGCACGCAATGGCGAGGGCGCAAACGGGTTCACCGCCCCTTTCTCACCCTTGTCAGGGGCGAGCGTCAGGAGATGAATCGGCTTTTCCGCCAAACGCTGCTGTTTCCGCTTCATACAATATCGAGTCTTATCGGTGAACTTTCCTCAATTCATTACTCTTTCCGATAGGCCGAGTCAATGGCCGGGGAGGGATTTTTGTCCCCCCGACCGCCCGAGATTCCTGGACTGAGAAGGGTCCGGGCACTAGGCCAGCTTAAAATTTGGTCACGCTCGAGAAATGAAAATCGTGGATCCGCATGGCCGGCACCAGCGCTTTTCCGGTTTCTGACGTCACCGCCTCGGCCGGCGCGGTATAGGCCTCCACCTGATTGAAGGCGCGCAAGGGGCTCTCGTGAAACCGAAAGTTTCGGACGGCCGAGGTGATCTCCCCGTTTTCTATCAGGAATGTGCCATCCCTTGTCATACCGGTCAGCGTCAGGTCGGACGGATTGACAGGGCGAATGTACCAGAAGTTCGTCACGAGAATCCCTCGTTGCGTCGTGCGAACGAGGTCGTCCACCCTGGTGCCGATAGGACGTTCGCCTGATAAGTGGGGCGACTCCAATGTTGTGAGGGGGTCGATCTGGTGTTCGCGAGCCGTATATCGATCGTGCAGGAGCTGCGTCAGGACGCCCGACTCGATCCAGCCGGACTCGATCACCGGCAACCCTTCATGCGTAAAGCCGTTTCCCAGGAGGTCTGCATGGGCCGGTTGATTGAACAGGGAGAGCCGGCGATCGATGATCCGGAACCCCAACTTTCCGCTGAACGGGCTGGTCCCCTTATAAAAGGACTTGGCGTCCAGCATCCAGATCATCCAGCTGAGCAGTCCGGCGACGGCAGCCGGTTCCAAAATAACCGTGTACTGGCCCGGCGGCAACTCCTGTGGTTCGTCCGCCCCCCGCTTGGCCTTAATAATGGCCGCCAGGGTGCGCTCCTGTACATGCAGGCGGTCGATGGACCGATGGGCGGCAGCCGACCACCCGGTGGCGTCGCCGGCCTGCACGGTCAGACTGAACCGCCCTTCGGTGCGTTCTTCATAGGCGCGCAACCCCGTCTCCGCCGCTACGCCTACGATCGCCGTGCTGGACGACACGGTGCCGGCGGCGTTGAGGTTTTCCATCTTGCACTGTCCGATCGCTTCACGCGCATAGTCGAGCCGACGGGCCGGCCCTGCGGCACTCGTTTCCGGCCGGGAGGTGGGCAAGGACAAATAGGTTTGCGCTCCCACCGGCGGAAGGTATTCCGGATCGTCGGGCGAGAGGCGCGCGAGCGATTCGGCCTGCTTGAGGGTTTCACGTACCGCCCCGGCAGTAAAATCTGTGGTGCTGGCGGTGCCGTGCTGGCGCCCGAAGGCGACGGTGACCGAGAGGCTGCCTCGCCGCAGATTCACGTTTTGAATGACTTGGTTATTGGCGAACCGCGTGGTGCCGCCGTGACTATCGCGCAACGAGAAGAAGGTGTGATCGCCGGTGGAATGGCTCATCACGAGGTCGGCCAGAAACTCGAACTCCTGGCGACTCGTCAGTTTTGGCCATGTGGACGTGATCGATGACGTCATGCGTCCGCCTTCGTGTGACCGCTGATCACATCCACGCGCCGGAAGCGGGCGTGGGACGCCGCGTGTGTCATCCAGCCCGATTGGCCGGGCTGGCCCTTCCCGCAGGTGATGAAGCCATAACGCCGACGGTGGCCGGCATCGGCGACGCCGTCGCACCGGCCCCAGAACTCCGGCGTGATGCCGTGATAGATGACATCCCGCACCATGTGCGTTCGCCGGCCGTTTTCAATCAGCCAGAAGGCATCGCCGCCGAACTGAAAATTGTACCGCCGCTGGTCGATGCTGTACGACCCGTGGCCTTCGATATAAATGCCACGCTTCACGTCGGCCAGCAGTTCATCGAGCGTGGCGGTGCCCGGCTCAAGCCCGATGTTCGCAATCCGCACCATCGGTACGCTGCCCCAGCTGTCGGCCCGGTTCGAGCCGCGTGAACGCTCTTCCTTGATTCTCGTGGCCACTTCGCGATTCGTGCAGTACCCCACGAAAATACCTTCTCGCACGATGTCCCACTTCTGGCAACTGACACCGTCATCGTCGTACCCGGTCGCCGCCAGCGTGGCCGGTTCAGTGTTGTCGGCCACGAGATGCACGTGCGCTGAGCCATACCGGTACGTGCCACGTTTGTCGGGGGTGAGAAAACTGGTTCCGGCATAGTTGGCTTCGTACCCGAGTGCGCGATCCAATTCGCTCGGATGTCCGCAGGACTCATGCATCGTCAAGGACAGGTGCTCGGGATCGAGCACCAGGTCGTACCGTCCCGCCTCGATCGCGGGAGCCCGCACTTTCTCCACCGCCTGTTCCGCGATCCGCGCCCCTTCGCGGGCCCAATCGGCGTCGCGCACGAGTTCGTAGCCTGTACGCAGATGCGGGGTATTAAACGACCGGCTTGCAAATCGTCCGTTGTGCACGGCCGTCGCCATGCAGTCGCCCTGCATCGCCAGCAGGTTGAACTCCAGATGCGAGCCTTCAGTGGAGACGAACAGCTTGCGATCCCGTTGTGCCCACAGGCTGGCGTGACTTCTGACCACGCCTGGATGCCGCTGGATCACCTCCATGGTGCTCAGCAGCAGCGCGGTCTGTTCCTCCAGTGGAACGGCGAAGGGATCCAGGCGGCAGGACGTGACGATCCGGTCTCGATGCACCGGCTCCGGCGCCAGGTGGACTTTGGTAATCGCGAGCGACGACGAGCCCTTCGCAATTTCTACGGCCAGATCGGCGACACGAGGAATTTCTTCGAGTGAAATGATGGAACTGGCGGCAAAACCCCAGGCGCCACGGTGCAGCACGCGGATGCCGAATCCGCGATCGGTGGACTCACGGAGGTGCGCGATACGCCGGTCTTCACCGCTGATCGTCCGTGTGGTCGTGTCGAGCAGACGGATATCGGCATACTCGACTCCGGCCGCGCGCACACGAGACAATGCCAAGTCGGCCAGTTCGTCCCACTGCGATCCACTCATAGCGGCGTCTTTCTCTGCGCCGGATGCACAGGCAGTTTCGCGTAGTATAACAAGATCGCGGTCGCCGATGTCGGCCTTTTCATCGGTAAGCGGTTCACCTACAATCAGAATGGCATGCTCACTCCACAGCAAACACCCCGGCAGCGCATCATGACGCTGCTGACCGGCACATTGTTATCGTCTCACCAGTTGGCTCAACTGGTCGGCATGCCGGAGCGCCAGGCGGAAGATCACTTAACCCACATTGTAAAAACGTTGGCGCGCGACCCCTCGCGAACGTTTCTGCTCGAGCCCTCTGAATGCCAGGATTGTACCTATACCTTTCGCGACCGAACCAGGCTCACGCGACCAAGCCGTTGTCCCCGCTGCCGAAGTGAAGCCATTACCTCTCCACGGTATGGCATCCGGGAAGAGTCCGTTTCGTAACGCGGCAACTGCCTCTCTGCGGCCCCACTTGAAACCGCTGCGGACCTGGCACACACTGCAAACGAGAACGCCGCGCGATCGACTATCGAAAGGACCGCCGCATGAACAGAGTGCCTACGTGGACCATTCTCGTCCTGCTCCTGAGCAGCTCGGCCTGCGGCCAGGATCAGGCGTCGCAAATGCTCGAAACCGCCCAGCTTGAAGAACGACAAACCAACAAGGCCCATGCGAAAGAATTGTACGAAGACATCATCCGTCACTACCCGGACAGTCCCGCCGCCAAGGCCGCTCGTGCTCGGCTGACGGAACTCGCCGGCAAATAATCATACCGATGGTGCCCACGACTATTGCCGCCGCGGAAACCAGGGAATGAACGCGTTCGTGGTGCGGCGATAGGTGGCGTACTCCTCGCCCCGGCTCGTCATCGTCTGAGTTTCGGTCCAGGGGATCCCGGTAACCTTCAGCAGCGCCCATCCCATCGTGATCGGACCGAGCAGGGTGAGACCCCAATTGCCCAGCGGACTTGCCAAGGCCATCACCACATAGCTCCACCAGTGCAGCCATTCGAAAAAATAGTTGGGATGGCGGGAGTAGTACCAGAGGCCGTCCCTGCACACGCGGTCTTTATTCCAAGGCTTGTTCCGAAAGGCAGCCAGTTGCCCGTCGGCCACCGCCTCACCTGTCACCGCAATGCCCCACAGCAGAAAGCCGATCAAATCCCAGAAATGAAACGGCGGATGCGGATTCTGCATGACCACCAGGGGCGGAAGGGAGAACCAAGCGATAGCGGCAGCCTGTAATTGAAAATACCAGAACCGGCGGGTTGCGCCCTGCTCGCCCCAATGGAGACGCAGCGACCGATACCGTCCGTCTTCCCGTTTGCCCAACAGACGATCGAGCAGGACATGCATGCCAAGACGTGCGGCGTATAAGAACACCATCAGAGCGACCAGCACCCGTCTGGCCTGCTCTCCCGGGGCAGTACTGGCATACCACAGCACCACCAAGGCCAACCCGCAACACCACCCGACATCGGCGATCGACAAATTCCGCACGCGGCGTTCGAGCAGCCAGAGCGCAACCATCAGGACCGCCGAAGCGGCCCAGGCAGAGAGGAGGAGGGACAGAGGATCTCTCGCCGTCATGCGATCACTGCCGGACATGAACCGCAAACCAACCGGATTCACCGCGCTGCATCAGGCAATTGTACAATGACCGGCTCCATCAAGACAGGGGTCGCCGGTGTCGCATAGCATTCGGCTGCAGAGCCGGGTAAGATTCACCATGAGGGAATGTGGCAAGTACCGTCACATCACACCGGAGGGACTGTTATGAAGGTGGGGTTCGCCAAAGTGTGGATCGCCGCGATGGCTGTGCTAGCTGCGGTATCGACCCAAATTGAAGCCGGTGACAATGCGTCCTCGAAAGCTGCTCATCCTGCAAAGGGGAAGACACTCTTCATCAAATACTGCGCGGGATGTCACGGAGCCCAAGGCAAAGGTGATGGATACAAGCTGCTGGGGCCCGATCCGGCGAATCTCACGGCGCCGACTACCCAGAACAAATCCGACAGTACCCTGTTGGCAACCATCCACGAGGGTAAGCCGAACATGCCGTCCTGGAAAGGGCTCCTCTCCGAACGCGACATTCACAACGTGCTGGCCTACATTCGAACGCTGCCGCAGTGATCTACCGGGTAAGGGAGGAAGAATAGTCCCAGGGGTCCTCGCCGTCCGGTGAGGCTGCGGCAAGCCATTGCCGAAAGCCCGGCAGGCGGAACGACAGGAGCGCCTGCATTGTGTCACTGCACATCGACAAATCCGGCGGGCGAGGCGGGCCATGATAGTCGGCCACTGAACCAGGCTGGATCGAGGTACGCAATGCCGGGAATCGCGTCGCCAGCAGTTCTCCGATTTCCCACCGCGATAGTCGCTCATGGCCACCCAAGTGATAGAGGCCGGCTCGGCGCTGGACGCCGAATTCCCACAGCGCTCGCACCAGGGCACCAGCCGGTAATGGACAGCGAAACTCATCTGTAAACAGCGTGAGCGTCACCCCCTTCGCCGCCGTCCGCACCATATCTTCGACGAAACTCCGGTCTCGCGTCGGCGACGTACCGGCCGTCAGCGCGATACGAACGACTGAGTGGGCAGGATTCGCGAGCACCACCTGCTCCGCCTCCGCCTTCGTCTTCCCGTAGACATTCAGCGGATGGACGGCATCGGTTTCGACATACTGCCCCTTCGCGCCATCAAACACTTGGTCGGTGGAAAGAAAGATGAACGGCACGTCGCGCGCGAGGCTGGCCAGGATCCGAGTCGCCTCGACATTGATCAGCTGGGCCTGCGCGGGATCCTGCTCACACAGACCGGTACGGCTCAACGCCGCGCAGTGAATGACGAGTTCCGGCCGGTGACGATCCCAGAGCCGTTCCACCTGCCTTTGATCGGTGAGATCGACCTCAGCCTTGGTGACGCCTCGTACCTCCCAATCAGATACCCAGCGCGGCGCGGTTCTGACAAGATAACCACCGATCAGGCCGGCAGCGCCGGTGATGAGTGCGATCGGCTTCATGCCTCGCTCCGGCCCAGACGACGGATCTCCGGCACCTCGATGAGTCTCGTCGTCACCGGAGGATGTTCGATGGACCACCGTAGAGCCGCGAGCATCTCCCGAATCGTGATCAATCCCAAGCGCATGGCTGCCTCCCTTGTACCCGGCAGTTGTTCCAATAGGCGATAGATGGGCGCCAGCGCCAATGGCCACCAATGTTCGGGACCGAGAATATACCAAGGCCTCAGGATCGTGGCGACCAAGCCGGCTCGCCCGATGGCTTCTTCACAGTCACGACGCACGGCAATGTAGTCACGCATGATGGGCGCGGGACGGGCGACACTGACGTAGACGAAGTGGTTCACACCGGTCGAGGCGGCAGCCCGCACTGCGGCCATGGCGGAGGGTCCGTCAATCGCGCGGAACTGCGCTCCTTTCCAGGGTGACGGTTTGGGCACGCCGATCAGTTGAACCAGCGTATCGCGTCCTCGCACAGAATCCGCGAACGTCCCCGCATCCAACGGATCGCCGACCACGACCCGGCATCCGGCGGGAACCTTCTTCGAGGAAGACTCACGAACCAATGCCGTTACGTCATGCCCTCGTTCAAGCAGCAACGGAATGAGCCGCGCCCCTACGTAGCCCGTGCCGCCGGTGACGAAGATGCGATGCCTGTCGGTCGGCGTGGTCATGGATGGGAGAACAGCGCCGGTTTGGTCTCAAGAAAACCGGCCCAACTGCCCGTTCCGTTCATCTCCTCGCGCCCCTTCGCCACGAGCCGGGCGGCGGCGGTCATCAACGCAGCCTGATCCTCAGCCGACAAGCCCAGGTTCGTAGTGATGTGCGTGACGTGCTCGCCCAAGGGATCGCTATCCGGTAACTGGCGCAATGCCACATGCCAAAACTGACAGATTCCTCCGCTCCCGTTCTGACCGACCCGAAAGGTGCCGAACATGGCTCGGTCTTGCTGAGCCGCAGAAATACCGGCGAGCTCCAATACATTGCGGCGATGACCTCTGAGCAAGGCCGCAGCAGCTGAGAGCGGTGTTTTCGCCTCGTTCCTCGGGCGGCTCGTGGCATCGATGGAGATCACCAGACAACCTTGCGGGAAGCGATCCGCCATCGGGTGCTCCGACAGGGTCTCCTCCACCACATGTATGAGCGTTCGAATACCCAGATTGTCGGCGGCGCCTCCGTCATAGGCTAGGACCGGATCGGCAGACGTGCCGTTCGTGCCTGTGCGTCCGTCGGTCAGCGTCAAGGGTTCCAGCACGCCGGGATAGGCCGCAGACATATAGACGGCCCGGGCGATACTGAACGGCCCCAACGGGATGCCCAACGATGCGAACCGTTCCTCGGCAATGACCAGGGGATCACCGGTGACGGCATCCGTGGCGTTTAACAGCAAGATCGGTCGCGAGGGATTGAGGTCGGCGAAGGTCGCGCCGTGAAACAGTTGGTCGTCCAGGGCGCGAATCACCGGTTCGGCGGGGATCGTGTCCCTGAAGGTATACCGGAGCAGGTTGCGGGGCACTTGATACCAAGGCCCCGCTGCCGCGCCTTGAATATCGCGCCCGATCTGTTCTACGAACCCATTCTGAAAATTAAAGTCGCGATAGCCTTCCAGGGCATAGGCCGCGGCAGGCAAGGCGCCGCCGGACACCGCGGACAACACATCAACCTGCTGCAGCAGCCCCAGGCGGTCCAGTTCCTTCATGACGGCCGCCCCGAAGACGGCCGCGCGACTCCCTCCGCCGGAGAACGCCAACCCGACGAACCGGCCATCCGCCAATTCTTTTTCACCGAGCTGAAGTGTGGCTCGGTTGGCAGGAAGCAGCTTGTCAGCGGGGATGGTCGAGGGGGGGCCGAGTGGCGCGCAGGACGCCAAGGTCAGTAGGAACATCAAACTCCATCGGCACCTACCGAGTCGGGAATGCGGGCTCATGCCTTTATTTACGGAGCGCGCGCGAGTTTGGATGCCGCTTGTGCTTAGAATTGAAAGCCCACCCCAAAGATGTGCGCGTCATCGATCTTTCTTCGACCGGGTGTAGGCTAAGCACGGTCGTATAGTCTTCGTCGACATGGGTCACACCCACAGTACCAGACAGGGCGGTCTGGCCTAGACTCAAGAATTGATATCCCGGGAGACCCCCACCAACATCGTGCTCCATCGTCACGATCTCGCCAGGTACGAGGAATCATAGCCCGTTGCCATCGCTTTGTTCCACCGTGCACTACCAACCGCCACGTGGGAACGGCGACGCGTCCGACACCATCGCTCAAATTGGTACCCGCCGAGCTGCCAAGTGAAGCCGCAGCCACCGAAGGACGCAAGACAAGCCCGGCTCAGACCGGACTCGGCCTGAGAGCCGCTCCTCCATGGGTCGTGATTGAAGGAAGGTTCTGAAACAGCGCGGCCCCGGCCTCGATCCCGCCACAGACCAACCCGGCGGCGACGTCGGCAATACAGACGACCGCCGGCGCCGGGTCCGGCCCCAACTTGATCGGGTTGCACATCCCCACCACCGCGCCGAGGATTCCTCCGGCGAATGCCACGTCCGAAAGGGGATCGAATTTCCTGTCGCCCACGAATGCGTTGATGGTGGCGGCGAGGAGTCCCAGGTTACACAGGCTGTAAACCCAGGACGATGGCTGCCCGGGAGCGTTAAGGATCGCGGTGAACCCGCACCAGGCAAGCACCATGAGGCCCATGCCGTAGAGCAGCCAGTCCTGTTCGCTCGGCGTATCGTTACTGATCATGGGGAAGGTACATACGGCGCCGACCACGCCTAATCCCGCCGAGATACGCGACATGAGCGGGTCGCCGTCACTCCCTGCGGCATCCGAAACGCCGTTGACCATGCCGGCGACAAGCGTCACCAGTCCGCTCATCACGCCCAGGACCTTCGCCGCAACGGGGCTGTATCCGACTGCGCCGAGTGCAGCCCCGACATCCTGCGAGGGGAAACGCTCCGTCACGACTTTATAGAGAATGGTCACCGGAATCGCCCCCACCAACAGAAGGAGATTCAGGATCGTCAACGACTCGCCCGTGAGGCTTTGATAGAGGCCGGTCAACACAGGTATCTGAATCTCGGCGTTGAGTACGCCCATGACGGCACTGATCAGGTCCTCGACGACCTTGATCATGCCGTCAAAAAATGCGTTGCCGATCGCCAGGGCACCGACCAACAACGTCTCAACCGCATCGATGACGTTGACGAGCAGCGTCGAGAAGAACGCACTGGCCGAAGTGGCATGGAACAAATTCGTGAAATCGGACTGGAACTGAGTGAACGAACTCGCCAGATCGCCGTCGCCGGTGAGACGCGCGACGAACGCGTTGAAGAAGTCTGTGAGCGGATCGCCATCGCCGGTCCGCGAGCGTGTCCGACCGGTTGACGACGAGGCGATGGTGGCTGACGGCAATCCTGTCTTCAGCTTGTGCAGGGGCCACGCGCATTGCGTGGCGTGCGACGAAGCACCGGACCCGCCTGCCGGCCCGACGGTGAACATGCTGTGCGGGGTCGCACCCATCCCTTGCATGTCCTTCAACCCCGCGTTCGGACTCGAGGTCTGCAGGCTCTGCCGCAGCTGATCGAAGAACCCTTTAATCGCGGTTTCGCCCTGCATGAAAAATGTGTCGACAGTGTTCGTGATGTGGGTATCGATGTTCGCCAGGAGATTCGAGACCTGGGTGTTGACCTGCCCAACTAACCATTTCTGCGTCTGGAGGATTTCGCCGAAATCGAGCAGGACGCTGAGCGCCTCGACCACGTCGTCGATCGCTTTCTCGAGCATCTTGAAAAACGAGCCAAGGAAAGGAAAAACGTCATCCAATATCTTCAGCACCGCCTTGAAGACCTTGGCCACGTTATCGACCACGTAGGCGATGCCGACCATGACGTCTTCGGCCACACTCACAACGATATGCGTGATCGTCGTGACGGCGTTCTTGAGCCAATTCCAGAAATCCGTGAAGATGTTGCCGGCCCGGCCCGATCCTCGCGCGCTCGGCGGCAGATCCACCTCCGCATTCCAGGGCTGGCCGGGGAGCGCGTCGATCGCGGCGCGCGCCTCGGCCGGCGACAAGGGGACGAACGCCGGATAGGTGTTCGACGGCGGGGGGGTGGGGTCGCGCGGGTCCGCGATCCAGAGGGCCGCGCCGACAGGCTCTGTGATAGCCATCGGCCGAGCAGCCGGGATATTCAAGCAGAAGTGCGCGGCGCCGGCAAGGTCGCCGTAGGCAAAGTAGTTGTTGGGCGGCAGCGCCGCGGTCGTTCTCCGCGTGCTCATCCTCAGCGGGGACGCACGACGCATCACGCGGTCGAACGCGGCCGCGGCCGAGTTGCTCGATCCCTTCACGCCGATGCCCTGGGACACCTGCTGGATCGAGTTTGCGATCTGCTGCGGCTGATTGGCCTGCTTTTCGTCGTCACTGAAGAGCGGCTTGCCGCTGTAGGCGGTCGCCGTCATCAGATTGATTGTGTCCGGATCGGTATCGTTCACGTTCGCGTGCGCGGTCGTGACGCGCACATGGAACTCCTGGTCAGGATAGACGACGATGCGCTCGTACGGGTCCATGAAGCTAGCCCAGAGGCGGAGCGGCGATGCGAAGTAGTCAGCGGCGTTGCTGGCCACCGCAAGAGCCCCGTCGATGCCGGTCTTGACCTGTGCGAAGTCGGCGTCGCCCGGGCCGACGGTATAGGGTTGGCCGTCGACGGTGATGGCCGTGTCCGGCTGATCCGCCCAGATCTTCAATGCCGCGTGCGGCTGCGGATTCTTTTGATTGTCGACGACGGTGACATGCGTTTGATACCGCGCGAGCGGCTGCCCTGGCACCGAGTCGTCGTAGTCCGTCATCAACTGCGAGTCGCTGATGAAGTCCCGCAGTGTCTGCGGCCATTCATCGACCCGAACGCCGAATACCTGGGCGACCTGATTGGCGGGATTCCCGGAAGGATCGGAGTCGGCGCCGGCGGCGTAGACCACGCCGTTCGTATGGTCCTGCGTGAGCGTCGTGATCTGCGTCAACCCCGTGGGGACGCTCATGATCTCGCCATTCGCGGGGTCCAGGCCGTATAAGTAGCCGGCCTCGTTCTGCGTGTCGACGAGCCCGTACACCACCGTCAAAGCCCCGGTCACGTCCTTGTACAGGAGCGGGGTGGTCGAGACATACGGCCCGACACGTTGTGAGGTCTTATAGGTCTTCAGGGGCGTCAGGTCATTCCCGAGCGCACACAGGGTGGCGGTCTTGTCGGCAAACCACAGCGCGGGACTACCGTTGGTGAGCGCCGATGCCGGGTCGACGACAAGGCCGGTATAGACCTGGTTGTTCGCCTGGTTCGGCAGCATATAGGTGCCGGTGGTGTGCCTGCCTGCCGGGTCGGCGAGCACGATCGCATCGGCGGCATTGACGACGAGTCCCGGTGCAAGCGTCCCAGAAAAATTGCCCTGGATCTGCACGGGCGGGGTCAGCGTCTGATCGATGATCACGGCGGGGAGCGTCGTGGAGTGCAGTGGCGTGACGTGCGGCCCACTGCCATCCTGTGTCTTGCACTGGGCCAAGTACAGGTAGTGGGTCGGAGTCGGAACCTGGGCGGTCTCGGCGAAGAAATACCACAGCGCTGCATAGACTTGTCCGTTCGCAAGCAGGGGCGCCGCCACGCGCCGGTTCGGACTGTTGGACCACGATTGGGGTGCGGGGACGGACCACCGCCACGTGGGTGTGGGTGTTTGGCCGCCGACCCCTTGCGCGAGCGCCGCGCGCGTGTCGAACAGGTATATCGTGTTCGTGCGATCGCCGAGGCACAGATTCGGTCCGCTCACCACCGGCGCGGAATCAGCCCCGCCGGGAGTGCTGAACGACCATTTCTGCTCCAACGTTCTCGCATCCAGCGCGATCAGCGCGCCGGTGTGTGCGCTGCTCTCGACTATCGGGGAGACCGTCGCGTAGACCAGCTCGTTGAGCGGATCGAACGCCACGCCGCGATAGATCACGTCGCCGCCCATGGGTTGCGGTGTACGCGCGACCTCCTGGCCCGTGTGAGCATCCAGCGCCACCACGACCGAGCTGGGAATCGTCGTGTCAAGAGACACGATATAGAGATTGCCGAGTCCCTGCGCAATCTGATTGCTCGCGTGCCAACTCGCGTAATACGACTGCGAGGTCTTGAAGACGTAGGGCGACTCATAGCGATACACACCCATGCTGCCGTCGCCTTGCTGCGCCAGGCAATGCGCAGTGCCGAAACCGGTGCTCGAAACCTTTTGGACGCTCGATACGACCCCCGGATTGATCGGGATCGCCGCCGCCGCCGCGCTTCCTTCGGAAATGAAGCAGTACGCGTTGGCGTCGCCGCCCGTGCAATGCCACAGCGTGCCGTCGGAGTTGGCGGCCATGTGCGTAGGCGCGCCCACCAGCGGCACCGAATTGAGGACGCGGTGCGTCGCATCGAAACTGTGTACCCCGTTGTTGCAATCGCGCACCCACACATGCGCGGTATCGCCGACCGCGACTTGCTCGAGATTGCTGCTCGCGGTCGCCACAAGTTGCCATTGGGCTGAGGCGGCGTTCCATTGCGACAAACTTGGTGACGCGGCGGCGCACACGTATGCGCTCCCATCGGCGCCCGTCGACACCGAGGCCGCCGCGCCGGCGTCGGGCCTCGCGTTCCATTGCTCGCCGTCATGCATGACCACGCCGCCGGCCCTCGTGGCGACCCAGAGATTCCCCATGCGTCCGCTCGGGGCGTGCTGCAGCTGGGGATGCCAGACCGCCGGCCAATCCCTGTTGGCGGCGGCGATATATTGCGGAGTCGGCGTCTTCGGCCCATTCGCGCTGAACGTGACGAGCGCCGGACCTTTGTAGACGACGGTCTCGGAGCCCTGCAGGAACGCCGCATCGATGCCGGTCGCAGCCCAGTCCAACGGAATCCGGTTCTGCCAGACGGGGAAATTGGCGATCGGTGCGGGCCCGGCGGTCACCGTCTTGCTTGAGAGATTGACGGTGATGTATTCAGCGCCTCGGAACAGACTCACGTTGACGCTGCCGTCGGAGTAGACGGCATCGACGACGCCTTGTACCCAGTGTTGCGTCTGCGGCCAGCCGGCGAGATCGGTCAGCATCGTGCGGGGCACGGAACCGTCGGCGGCGAGGTACGCTCCTCCGTTGAACAAATACAGCACGCCGGTAACGTTCGCGGCGCCCCTCACCCCGAGCTTGAAGGAGTCCGGCAACGCAGGCCAATTCGTCGCGATCGGGAGCGGCGCGCTCACGCTGCCGCCCGAGTCCGCGGTGACGTACTGACCCTGACGAAACCAGTACGCCGTGGAGCCGATCTGGCACGCCGCATCGATGCCGGCGCCAAAGGGATTCCACTGCTGCGCGCCAGGATCGAACACATGCGGTGCCCCGCTGGCGTCGATGGCCCACAGTGTGCCGTCCCATCCCATTGCGATGTCGGTCGGCGGACCGAACAGGAGTGAGGAAGGGATCGCGGTGAACGTCGGCTGTTGGAAGCCGCCCAGCTGCGATCCGCTCGCGCGACCGACGGATGTCGTGCGCCGAGAGGCGCCGAGAGGGCGCGTCGTCCTCCGCTTGCTCCCACCCTTCTCCTTCACCAGCCGCAGGCCGCGCCGCATGCGTCGGTTGAACGTGACGGGGAAGGTCCCGAGGTTCGGACGAGCCTCCCCGGCAGGGAACACGCTGGGCAACGCAGCATGTTCCGTGACGACGGCCGACGCGAGGTCAGCCAGCGTATCCGCCGTGTCGAAAGAGGCGGCCGGAGGACGTCGGATACCATGGGCGGATGTCGTGCGAGGCATGAACGCAGCGGCCTGGGCCTGGGGACGATGCGTCGTTGCGGCGATAGACATGCGGTTCATCATAGCCTCCTTGTTGGGGATCGCGAGAGTCGTTCATGGCGAGACGCTCACGCCGGCGCGATCGTCACGAGGGCGGTGCCGAATACCGACGACATCACGTCGCTCGTCGCGACGACCAGCACCGGCTGTGGCGCCGTGATCTGCGCCGGCGCCTGATATACGCCGCTCGCCGAAATGGTTCCAATTCCCGCCGGCAGGATACTCCACGTGACGGACTGGTCTGTAGACCCGATCACGTCCGCCGTGAACTGCTGGGTTTGTCCCGGCGTCAGAGGCTCGCTGACGGAGAACGGGGTAACCGCGACGTTGGCTGGATTGGTCTCGGCCAGGACGACGAGTGCGACCCCCTGTGCGGTCGGGTCTGTCTTGCTCGCTGCGGTGATCGTCACCGCCTGCAGTCCCTGTATGTCGCTCCAGGGCGGCGTATACAGGCCGTCGAACGAGATTGTTCCACGTTGCGGGAACATCGTCCATGTCACGCCCGCGTTTCCGACACCGGCACCGGCCGCGATGAACTGCTGCGGTTCCGTCGTACTGTCCGACGGAACCATGTACGCGAACGACGGGCTGACCAACACGCCGCCCGGGACCAGCGTGACAACCGCCGCCCCGACCCCGTTCGCCGATATGACGTCGGTTTGCGCTTGACGGATCGACGGCGGCGCGGTGTAGCGCCCGCTGCTCGAGATCGTCCCGAGCTGCGCCGTCCAGGTGACACTGGTCGCCCCGCTGGCCGTGAACTGCTGCGTTTGCCCCGGACCCAGGACGACTTGGACCGGCGTCACCGCCGCCCCCTGCTTCTGCACATCGCCGAAGATCACGAGATCTCCGGGTACGTACACATCCTTCAGCGACAGGATGTGTTGCGCCGGGAACAACAGATTACTGACGGCGAACGCATTGACCTGGGGAAACTTGAACGAGAAGAGCCCCTCGAGCACCGGCGTGGCCCCGTCGACGATCTGTTGGCCTACGACGTTCGCGGCACCGCCCGAGCCGAAGAGTATGTCGAAGATGCTGCTGTTGTCGAAGGTGATGCCGACCGACGGAGTCCCTGTGAACGTAATGATGTCATTGCCTGAATCGACAGCGCCGAGACACTCGGCGCTCGCCGTAGCATGCATGCCCACCGTGCCATCGGTATAGTTCATGCCCCATTTCGACAAGGTGCCCTTCGCCCAGGACTGATCCCAGGCCGAGCTGCCCGCGATGGAGATGTGCCCCTGCCGATTGGACTCAATCGTGGTTTTGGGAAAAGGCATGAACACAAATTCCCTGCTAACTTGCATGCCGGATCCCGTGCCCGACACGTATTCATTGTCATTTCGGTCATAGTAGTCGATGATGCAGGGGACAATCTTGCCGCCCTCGGTCTGCAGCGTATAGGCGAGTTCAGAGTTGCCCTGTGCTGGGCTCGCCGAAACGGTGACGCCGTAGGCAACAAAGGCGTTCTGAAAGAACGGTTGGAGGATGTTCGCGAACAACACTTGGCTCGACACGATGAGCGCAGCCGAGTAGCCTTCCGGAATGATGTCGGCGATCGGCAGTGAGGTCTGCGATCCCCCGGCGGGATTATAAGTAGTGGGAATGAACATCAGGAGCCGGCCCTTGTCGTTGGAATCGGTGGCATCGAATTGAGTGGCAAACTGAAAAGTGCCGGCCGGGGTGAGGTCTGTGCCGCCGGGCGTACAGACGAGGGTGCCGAGCTTGTATTGGAAGTTTTGGATGTTGTTTTGCAGCCAGCCTAAAAAGTACTGTCCCAGTGTGGTCTCGGCGGTTCCTTGTAAATTGAGATGGCTTGTGAACTTCGACCCATTGGCGATATCGAGAACCACGTCATGGTTGGCCTGTACGCTCCCGCTCACGCTGGTGAGCGGCACCACGCCGGTCAGCGAATACTGGTCGCCCGGACAAATCAGCTGGGTTCCCAACAGCGTGGTCGCGTCCCCGCTGGTTTGCACGGTGTAGACCAGCCCGGAGATGAAATTGATCGAGAGGATAACGTCTCCCGGGTCGAGACTGGGATCGAAACTGATCAATGGGGGACCGAGCGTGAGATCGATGAACTGGACCGAGATGTTCTCGATCACCGGAACGGTGGCATTGATCGGGGGCAGCGTCGTCCCTTGCTTCACATGTGCAACGTACTGCTGCGCGAGCAGATCGTTGATCAGATCCGCCTCCATCGCGCACACGACGTCATAGCCGCAGGTAATGGTCTTGCCATACATCTGCGCAAGGATCGACTCCAACGGATCCGCTCCAATTGCGACAGCGGCATCGTGAGTTTCGTCCATGACGACCTCCTTATGTATGTAACTGCGGTGATGCGCCGGAAGGCCTTTGGCACGGGAGGACTACATTGGCATGATCCCTAGTGGTTTCCCTAGTACGCCTCGCGCCGGAACTTGTCAAGGCGCGCAACCCCTGCGCGATACATTAAGCGATGTGTTCGATTGCCGCGTAGATGAGAATGGGATGCCGCATCATCATGCGTACGTCAGACACGACGCATCTCACGGCTATTCTGTCTTGGGTGCTTAAAACTCGAGGCGGTGGTGAGTGGAGTTCCACGGCTCGACAGCCGTCGCCCCTGGTTATCAGCGACTTCGGCGGAACCAGCCGAAACACCGACACAGATGCGTCTCACCGCAGCGCAATTTCCTGCGTAGGCGGGTAAAACGGTTACGAACGCGGGAACGCTCTCAGTTAGTTTCTGGTCAGCTTACGATACCTGATTCGATGCGGCTGGTCGGCTTCTTTGCCGAGCCGTCGCTTCCGATCGGCTTCGTATTCGCTGTAGTTGCCCTCGTACCAGACGACCTTGCTGTCGCCTTCAAAAGCCATGATGTGCGTGGCGACGCGGTCCAGGAACCAGCGATCGTGGCTGCTGATGACCGCGCAGCCTGCAAACCCTTCCAACCCCTCTTCCAAAGCGCGAAGCGTGTTCACGTCGAGGTCGTTGGTTGGCTCGTCGAGGATGATCAGGTTGGCGCCTTCTTTCAGCATGCGAGCCAGGTGCACACGATTGCGTTCCCCACCAGACAGGTCCTTCACTTTTTTCTGCTGGTCGGTCCCGGCGAAGTTGAAGCGGGCACAGTAACCGCGGGCATTGACCTCAGCCTTGCCCAGCATCACCGTGTCCTGCCCATCGGAGATGATTTCGTAAACGGTCTTGTTGGGATCGAGGCTGCGGTCCTGATCGACGTAGCCGAGCTTGACGGTTTCGCCGATCTTAATCGTGCCCGCATCCGGTTTTTCTTTCCCGATGATCATTCGGAACATCGTCGTCTTGCCTGCACCGTTGGGGCCGATCACGCCGACAATCCCGCCTTTCGGTAGGCTGAATTCCACATTCTCGTACAAGACATTGTCGCCGAAGGCCTTGCTGATGCCTTTCGCTTCCACGACGACGTCGCCCAGGCGAGGTCCCGGTGGAATGTAGATCTCCAGCTCGGCAGCCAGCTGATCCTGCTTCTGGTTGACGAGTTCTTCGTACCGATTGAGCCGCGCCTTACCCTTGGACTGGCGGGCCTTCGGCGACATCCTGATCCACTCCAACTCATGTTCGAGTGTTTTTTGGCGTTTCGACTCGGCCTTCTCTTCCTTCTCCAGCCGATCCTTCTTCTGTTCGAGCCAGGCGGTGTAATTGCCCTGGAAGGGAATGCCGTGGCCGCGATCCAATTCCAGAATCCACCCCGCCACGTTGTCGAGAAAATAGCGGTCGTGCGTCACGGCGATGACCGTGCCCTTGTACTGCTGGAGGTGTTGCTCCAGCCATTGCACCGATTCGGCATCCAAGTGATTGGTCGGCTCATCAAGCAGCAGAATATCCGGCTCCTGAATCATGAGCCGGCAGAGGGCCACACGGCGTTTCTCACCGCCGGAGAGCACGCTGATTTTCTGATCGGCGGGCGGGCAGCGCAAAGCGTCCATGGCGATCTCAAGTTCGCTCTCGAGTTCCCACCCGTTCGCGGCCTCGATCTTCTCTTGCAGTTGCGCCTGCTTGTCGATGAGCTTCTCCATCTCATCGGGACTCGCATCGCCCATGCTGTTGCTGACCGCTTCGTATTCATGCAGTAAAGCGACCAGTTCTTTCTTGCCTTCTTCGACCACCTCTTTCACGGTCTTATTCGGGTCGAGCTGCGGCTCCTGCTCGAGCAAGCCGACGGTGTAGCCCTTAGACCGAGTGATCTCGCCCACATAGTTGGGGTCCACACCGGCGATGATTTTCAGCAAGGAGCTTTTTCCGGACCCGTTCAACCCCAGCACACCGATCTTGGCTCCGTAATAAAAACCCAGGTAGATATCGCGCAGGACTTGTTTCTTCGGCGGATAGACCTTGCCCACCCCGACCAGTGAAAAAATAACTTGCTTATCGTTCGTCGCCATAGCCATCCTCAGTAGAGTGTGAACCGTCTGTTCGACCGTGCAATCGATGACCATAACAAAGCGCGGCCGTATTCACAACCGCGCGAGGGTGTCCTGCTCATGATGCCAGACGCACGCATTCAGCGAAGATCCTGCCGCCTCATCCTGGCCCTGTTCCTGCTGCTATTGGCCTGGATGGGCCCCGCCCTTGCCGACGACCGCGAGCAGCGCGACCTGGTGGACCAGTCGCGCATGACCCTTTCGAACTTTCTCGCCGATTCCAACATGACGTGGTTTCGCGACCACATCCAAGAGGCCAAGGGCCTGTTCATCGTGCCGCAATACATGAAAGGCGCCATGATCTACGGCGCCGCCGGCGGCAGCGGCGTCTTTGTCGCCAAGGATGAGAAGACCGGCGAATGGAGCGAGCCGGCGTTCTTTACTATGGGCGCGGCCAGCTTCGGGTTCCAGTTCGGCGCGCAGATGTCGGAGGTCGTGCTGCTGGTTCTGACGCAACGCGGGGTGGATTCGCTGCTGCTGGGCAACTTCAAGCTGGGAGCGGATGGATCGGTCGCCGTCGGACCGGTCGGCGCCGGCGTTTCCGGCGCGACGACGCCGAATCTGAGCGCGGATCTCTTGTCGTTCGTGCGGGCCAAAGGCCTGTTCGCGGGGGTGTCGCTGGAAGGAGCGGCACTCATTTCGCGGGACGAATGGAGTCGAGCCTACTACGGTAAGCCCGTCACGCCGACCGACATCGTCATCCGCCACGAGGTCAAGAATCCGCACTCGGCGACGTTGCGTCAAGAAATCGTGAGGGCAACTCACGGAAACTAGAGCCTCGCTGTTTCGGAAGGACATCGGAGTCAGGTGCCCAGTGAGCTGTGGGGACGGCGGGTATTATCATCCACGCACCAGGCTTCGATGATCGCCTGGGCCTCAGCCAGTGAGGCGAACTGATGGACTTTCAAACACTCATCCCGCAGCCGTCCGTTGAATGACTCCATGATGGCCGCCTGTCGGCCAGCGTATCATGGACGAAATCCATGCTCCAGCGCTCGGTCGGGCCCACTGGGACTGAAGCCGGGCCTCGGTGCAACGCGATATGCTTCCGTCTCCGCGCCCGCATGCGCAACTGGAGCCCCTCTAAGCGATACCAGCGCCGGACCCGCTTCCGGTTGACCGCCCACCCTTCCCGCCGCAGTCAGACCCAGATACGCAAATAGCCGAATCGGGGGCGGGCATGCGCCAGATCGCGAATGCGCAGCCGCAGGGCGGTCTGATCCTTGGCCTCTCTTCCTCGGTGATAGTCCGGCGCGGCAAATAGTACCAGGCACTATTTGCGCCCCGAATTACGTGAACGGTTGCTTGACATGATCAACAAGTTAGTTTACTTTGTGGTCATGATTAAACTCAATGTGCATGAGGCCAAGACCCATCTCTCCAAATATTTGGCCAAGCTGAAGGCTGGGGAGCGGATTCTGTTGTGCAAGCGCAATCACCCCATTGCCGAAATCACGGCGCTGCCCGAACCTCTCACCCATGCTCGGCCTATCGGGCTAGCCAAAGGGCGCTTTACCATCCCGCGTAGTTTCTTCGAACCGCTGCCGGACGCACTCCTGCAGGCGTTTGAGGGAACGCACGAGTGAAGTGCCTGCTCGATAGCTGCACCTTTCTGTGGATTCTCTCGGATGCCAAAGAACTGTCCCCAACAGCCCGCGAACTTTTTACCGACCCGGACAACGAGATCCTACTGAGCGTCGTGTCGGTATGGGAGCTGTCCGTGAAACAGGGGTTAGGACGGTTGTCGCTGCCAAGCCCGATCGACCGATTTCTGGTGGAGCAGCGGGAGCGACATGGAATTGCGATGCTTTCACTTCATGAGCGCGCGGTGTTGCATCTGCACAAGCTTCCCCAATTACATCGAGACCCCTTTGATCGCATGCTGATCTGCCAAGCCATTGAACATGATTGCCTGCTGCTCACACCTGATCCATTGATAAGCCAATATCCAGTTCGCACTCGCTGGTAGTTACAGTGAGTGCAGCACCTGGGTTCCTGCCCTTGCTTTCGCCGCCAGATCGGCAAGCGCCGCGCGGGCTTCCTTCTCGTTGTGCACCGCCTCCGTGAAGGCAAATCGTCCGCCCTGCATCCGGTCGGGTGTTTTGACTCGCAGATGAAATCCCAATCGGTCCATCGTCGTGATACTCGCCTGCTCGGCATCCAGCTGGCCGCATTCTCGTGCCAACAACAGGAGCGTCTCCTGTTGCGCTGTATTCATCTCACGAATGAAGTCCGCAGCGGTCTCGGCTAATGGATCGACGGACGCCGCCATGTAGTCTGCCGGTGCTACCCATCCCATCGATCCAAACCCGCCGACAAAATAAATGTCTGCCAGCGCCATACGAAAAAAAGCGAAGTCATCGAAGTCTACCCAGTAGGCGGCATTGGCGTGACGGGCCAGGTAGCGCTCGCGCACCGGTGCCATTTCCTCTTTAGGCACCTTCGTGACGGATCCCATCAGCGTCACCCTGGCTGCACCCAGCGGATCCCGCTGACTCTCCGGCGGCGTGACGAGCAGGCTGGCTCGCGGATCGGCCAGCAGGTTTTGCGTGTGCATGGCCATGGTGCTGATCAAGAAGCTCGGCTGCCCCCGATCGTCCAACCCGTAGGGCATCACCGACCCGAAGGGCCAGCCTGGTTGTTTGCGCGAAATGGTCGAAAGCCCGCCCGTCTGCTGCAGATGCACCAACGTCCTGGCCTTTTCGGCATGGGATGGTTCGGGAACGTCAGGTCCTTCTGAATCCGGGCCACTGTTATGTGCGCCTAAGGATGACATGAACTCCTCGCTTTCCTAGTAGAATACGGACCAATCGCTTCTCGTGAAATAACTCGCTCCTCATGCCGTCTCCAATCAACACCGACCGCAGGATGCGCAAAAAGGCCGTCCAGCAAGGCTGCAGCAAATGAAGCGGCGAATCGTTCATTCGTACCCACCCACCCCGAGCCTGCAAGACAAGCTCTTGGCCCGTGGCCGTACGGTGAGCTCCTGAGGTTCACGACGCGCGGAATAACGCGCGCCACGTTTGTGAACGCCGCCGAGCCGGTGAAGCGGCAGTGTCTTGCGAGAACGCCGCTGGCGGACTTTTTCCGCGTCCTGCAGGCTCAGATGCCCAAATCTTCCGTGAGCCGCAACTCCGATTCGTCGACGATTTCTTCTAGGCAGGTGAAGCAGGAAAATGGAAATCGACCGACCGGAACCGCACAGACTTCCCCGACAGGAGACTCCTCCAGCGCCGGGCCGCCGCATTCTTTATGGATTAACACGAGCATGGTTATTCCTTCACCACGAGCCGCCGGAACGTGTCCAGATGTTCTGGGCTGCTCAGCCGATGATCGCCGGTTTTCAGCAATAGTTCGATAGGAAACTCCGGATCCTGCGACAGCACATGCTGCACGAAGGCCCAACTCCCTTCCGGGTTGATCACCGTATCTTGCAGGCCGTGCAGAATCGTCGTTTTGACGCGGCGCGGCATGGTGAAGCGACGGCGCCACAACGCCTGGCTGTCTTCGACCCAATGCCAGGGAATCGGCGCCTCCTTGTGCAAAGGCTCGTCATCCCAGGGCATGGCACCAGCCGACTGCCACAGCTCGCGCCGCTCAGCGGAAATTTGCGCCGCCCGCAGGTCCATCATATTAAAGGCCGGGGCGATCAAAATAAGTTCTTCGACGACCGATTGTTCCTGCGCGACGAGCCAGGCCAGCCAGCCGCCGAGGGAGTTGCCGACAATCGTCACTGGCGGAGCATCGGTCAGCAACTTCGTGACGGCTTCCGCATCCTCCAGCCAATGCAGCAATCGATAGTCGCCCCACTGTCCTTCCGAATCACCCCACCCGCGAAAATCGAAGCAACAAAAACCCCAGCCCCGGTCCTGGCACCATTGCGCGAGCGCTTTGCTCTTATTGCCCCAGCGTTTGGAGAGAAATCCGGTCATAAATAAGAACTGGCGGTCTTTGCCTACAATGCGATTACCGCGGATGCGCTGCTGATCAGTGCCCTGTAGTTCGAACATGGTCGCGTCAATGGTCATAATGGTGATCTGCCGCACGGGTCAGGGCCAAGAGTAACAATGCCGGACAACCGAGCCGGTCTCGCCACGCCTCCCGGCGGGCGACGAGCGGCTCGGTCACCGGTGGTTCCTGAAATTGATCGATCGACAGCCCTGCCTGCTGAATGGCCGTGAGAATGTCCGCCTTTTCATGAATGGTCCCGTCCGTATGATATTCCCGTCCCGCTGCCGTAAATCGCACCGTCGGGCCGGTTCTCCGCTGCATATCCGGATGGACCGCCGTCACGATAGCACGTCCCCCTGGCCGGAGAGCAGTAGCGATGCCCAGAAAAAAGGCAGGCAGATCACGGACGTGGTCCAGGACCAACCCGGAGACAATGCGGTCGAAGGTCTGTGAACCGAACGGAATGCGCTCGACCGACGCTTGCACCCACTGGGCGCCGATGGCAGGCGATGTTTGACGCCTGGCCCGCTCCAGCATGCCTCGGGACAAATCCAGGCCGATCACAGCGCCGTCGCGACCAGCCAACCGGAGGTAGCGGCCGGTTCCGCATCCCAGATCCAGAATCCGACACCCTGGAAACGGCTGCAGCAGGGACAGAAGGAACGGCTGATCGAGAAGAACCGAAGGATCCCCGTCGTCATAATGCTCGGCCCATTCATCGTAGGCAGACTGGGTGGAGAGAAACTCTGCTGCATGGCGGTTATCTGCCATATCCATCCCCCTACACGACATTTTTGGACGAGGGTTTTCAGGATGAAGCTGCCGAGCCGGCGCAAAATCGGCTCCGGAATTTCATGGCCTCCCCGGAACGGCTGCCAATCGACCACCAGGCCCGCCTGATGGAATTCATCCCGCAACCGCTCGGCCATGGTGAACGGGAGAATCGGATCCTGGGTGCCATGACTCTGATAGAGCGGCAGACCCTTCCGTCTCGTCAGCAGCGGCGCCCATTCCTGCCTGGCCACCAGCGTGCTCGACAGTTGAATGAGCCCTGCGTAGGGCTGCGTGCTATGTACCAACGCATCACAGGACAACATCGCGCCTTGTGAAAACCCTCCCAGCAAGGTCCGGGCAGGATCAGCCCCCAGTTTCTTGTGCACATCCTCCAGCAACGCCTTCACACGCTCACGCGCTTCCGGCAACCCGCGAGGGATTTCGCCGGACATGTCACGGACCTTGCCTGCCGCTCGATCCGCCTGGATGCGGGCCATATCGATCATCCACCAGGCGCGCGAATCGCCGAAGCCCATGGGAATCTGGATCGGCGCTTCGGGAAAAAGAAACCTCGTGCCTGCAGGCGCGTCTAAGTATTCGCTGAGCGGGACCAAGTCATCGCCCAGCGCGCCGAATCCATGGAGCAGCAGCACCCATGGACCGTTGCCACCGCCCTTACCATCGGTGCCTCCCGTCAGGCGAACCGTGAGACCGCCCAGTTTTTCAAAACGCATGGAATCATTTCTCCAACATCAACGCGTGCTTGTAGAGGGAATCGTCCGATCGCGTCCACGGCGGGGAAATCCTCAGACTACTGACCCAGATACCAGTATTGCAGGAAGGCGAGGACGGCGACAAGGGTGGCCTGAACCACCGGCTGCTGGTAAAAGGGCACAAAGGCCCCCTGCTGCACGGCATCGATCTCGTTGATAATCTGGCGGAGCGCTTCATTCGACGAGCCGACATTGGCCATGGAGGCCAGTTGGTCAGCCGACGGAGAGGCACGGTCGAGATGTTCTTGAAGAGGCTCAAGGATTCTCCGCTTGGCCTGCATGGCGGCCAGATATAACATGCTGGCACTGGCAAGAGCCACCAGGCTGTTGACTGTAAGGACCAGAATCAGCACAGGCGGGAAGTCCCAGTTGTCGAAGTAGTGACTCCGTGCGGCGATGAGAAGAAATAACGACAAGAAGGGGTAGAGGATCCGGCGATTGACGATTCGCGTCCGCTCGATGATGAGACGAACCTGCTTCATGGGATTGAGCCCGACGGTTAACGGCATTTCCTGGATCCACTTGGTGCAGAGAATCACGGCGTCCAGGACGGCAAGATTCAGAATGATCAGCGAAACCACGCTGAGAGACGTCAGGATCGCGTCGGCGCGGCAACTGAATGTTCCACGGCAGGGGACATACAACCGCCATTCGCCGTCGTTCATGAACCTCCACACCGGAAGGATCATCAGCAGATACAGAATCAGCCAGAGCACGACCCTGGCGGCCCGTTGAGGGCACCTGTGGGCTCGGCAGTAGCGAGTCCAGAGCGTTCTCGCCTCACCTGGCTGGTCTCGCTTGGAGCCGTGAAACATCCAGTCCAGGTCGCCCCAGAACTGTTTCAAACTTCCCCGCCACTCGGCCTGTCTCTCGATCGAATCTCCCGGCGCGAAAAATTTCGCGCTGAGATCTGTGGTGTTCGCGGCCAGGTCCGCCCAAGCCTTGAATAAAAAGAACATGGACAGGAGGGTGGCGAATAATCGCAACACCTCCGTGGGCCAAATGCTGACCCCGTCGAACCAGGAAAAGGGCTCATCTGTGGCGTAGTTGAAATGCCGGATCTGGCACCATAGGAGCACCACCCCGACCACTACCAGCGGCACCCAGGCCAGCCGCACTGCGCGCTGGAGGGTTTGCACGCGGCTATCTGGTTCATTCCGTGCGGTGAGCCAATTCCAGTACCGTCCGTACCCCCAAAGAGCCACGCATCCCAGGACCAACCCGACGATCCAGAGTGATTCGATTCTCGGCGGAAGGCTGACTCTTCCGGTGCGAAGGTCCACATCGCTTCGGGCCGGATGAATGTTGTTCAGGCCCTCGGCAAACGCGTCCACGCTTATATCAACGGCTCCGCGTCGTCCGATTTCGAACAGGCGAGGCGGTATCGCGACACTATAGTCAATGTCTTTCCCCTGGCCGCGCTTCAAGGTATAGGAAGTGGGTTTTCCTTCCCGGGGTGCGGGAGAAGCCACCTGGCCGATCGCGGTCAAGACGGCGAAGAACGCAGAGGTTTGATAACTCGTTCGAAACGGAGGGATACTCTGTTGGAGTTCGGGCGCCAACTGCAAGCCAAAGTGCGAAACGACAAGGACATTGCGAGCCCACTTTCGTTCACTTTCATCGAAATAACGCGCGTCCAAATCGGTTGTGAAAAACTGGACGGTGGGAAATTGCTCGCGCACAGCCTGGAGAATGAGAAGCGCATCGTACATGTCTGACCCCAGAATTCCGATTGCCTTGACCTTCTTGTCCTGCTCTTCGGATTTGATGCGTGCGACGAGTCTCCGAATATAGTCAAGCTGCGAGGACCCTTCAGGCTTTTCATAAGAGGCAATATCGCGGAGTTTTTCCTTACCGCCGTCGTCCTTCTCCTTGTCCACCTTCTTCGGCATGAGCTTGCTCGCTCGGTCCTCAAGCACTTCTCCGTCCAGTCCGCTCAAGTAACTGTATTGCCTGATGTGCAAGGCTTGAGGCGAAACCACTCCGGCCTTCATCTGATCGATGCCGTCTTCCGTCGTGGCGCATTTCCCTACCAACTGCCTCGTAAGGTCGTCCGATGGACGGTGGGCTTTCTCAATGTTGCGGTCGGCAATATACTTACAAGCCACGGCACTAAACGTGAGGGGAAGAGCCCGGGCATAGAACGAATCCCATTCTCCGATCAGGACGATCGAGTCCTCGCCGACCGTCACTTGCCTGCGATTCAGTTCGTGAAACAGGGATTCGAAGAGCGCTTCGTCGCTGTCGATGTGGTATCGAAGTTCCAGGCCCGCATCGGACAACAACCGGGCAAACATGCGGCTGCATACCGGGTAGGATCGGCATTCAACACCTCCGTTCTGCGTGGGGCTCTTTAACCTGTACGAGAGCAGACCGGGCATGGCCGTGGCCCAGGGGGAATAGACCTCAATACGGCCACCAGTATTTTTCCAGGAGAAGGACGCCGCCTTTACGCCGACACGTTCCTGCCGGGGTTGCCCCTTTTCCTCGATTTCTTTGAGTATCTGCCGAAACTCTGACGAACTGCGTGGGCCGATGATTTTTGCCGTCACGGTGTTATTGTCCTGAATCTTCGACAGTAACTCGCCGATTCGTTGCAGGATCGATGACCCAAACTCATCGGCCGCCACCCACAGCACGAGTACCTGTTGATCCTTTGCCTCGCCTTCAACATCGCTCGGCCGCTGACATGCGGCGATCTTGCTACGCCGGTACCATTCATAGGGAACGGCAAAGACACCGCGGCCCCGGCCCGATTCGAATTGCCCTATGAAGTAGGACAAGAA
The DNA here is from genome assembly GCA_020853775.1 of Nitrospira sp. Taxonomy (GTDB): domain Bacteria; phylum Nitrospirota; class Nitrospiria; order Nitrospirales; family Nitrospiraceae; genus Nitrospira_A. The sequence goes on along the minus strand of JADYYH010000003.1, from coordinate 46,664 downwards.
TTGCCCTTCCGCCGCTTTGAAACATCCGACTTCCAACGCGGCTTCGACGGCATACCGATCGCGGATGCGTGACTCACTGTCATCCACATAGGCGCCTCCCCTGGTCATCACGATCAGCGCTATCACCTGTTCGCCTCGTCCGGTGGATTTCTGGATCATTTCCTTCAGGACGTCCAACCCATCGCCCTCGTCCTTGTTCGTCTGCGATTGAATCCTGACCTCACCCGTAAGTGACTTGGCCGTAGAATGACCCGCATCGGAAAGACTCACATTGCCCGTCCCAATGACCACGAGCCCGTCTCGTTTTCTGGCCTCAAGATCCTTCTGAACCGCCGCGAAGGGATCTTCCCAGAGCCTGGCCGGAACTTTCAGTTCTCCGGTCGCTTTATGGAGTCCCGTGCCGCTGCCCGGCGGCCTTGAACTTTGCAGAGGGTTTTTCACGAACACCATGGCCGCTACAGCCAGGGCGAGGGTGACCGTTGTGGCTAGGGATAGAGTGGAATCGTCTCCCTTGAAGGCCATGCGCAATCCTTTGCTTCAGTGGCTCAAGGCTGAGGGTGCCTCGTTGACATTACGTAGAGGCAGCATTTCCTGTGCCAACTACGTAGATGGCCGGAACATCGGGGTGTATCCCGTCAGGACGTGAACATGTCGTATCGGCGAGGATACAGGGCCGTATCCAATCGGATACCGTGGGACCGATTTGTGAGGACAGCTGAGGAGGGGTGAATCGTCAGGACGAACAGCTCACGCTGAGATGTTTGCCCCAATTCGGCGGGGCGGCCGCGTAGGAATCCATGCCGGGGTGGTCGGTATACGGATCGTGAAGCAGGTTCAGCAGGCGGTCGATTTCGGCATAGTCTTTCTGCTGAGCCTTCTCGATGGCGCCTTGGGCGAGGTAGTTACGGAGGACGTACTTGGGGTTGACGCGATCCATGCCGGCTTGGCGCTCGTCATCCCGACTGTCTTCACTCCGTAGTCGTTCGCGATACTGCCCCGCCCAGACATCGAAGCGATCCGGGTTCAAGAAATGCTCCCGCAACCGTTCGTTCTTGGCCGCGGGGTCGGATGAAAAGGTGCCGAGCTCGCGCCAGAAGATCGTGTAGTCCACCCGACTGCCGACCATGAGCGACTTCAGGTCCTGGAGCAGCGCCTCATCTTCCTCACGCTCCTCTCGCAGACCGACCTTCATTCGCATGTGCTCTCGATAATACCGATCGACGGTGACCTGGTAACCATCCAGCACCGCTTTCAATTCTTCCTTAGGCGCGAGCGGCAACAGGGTTTGCGCGAGACAACTCAGGTTCCAGAGGCCGATGTAGGGCTGTTGATTGAACGCATACCGTCCGTTGTAGTCGGAATGGTTGCAGATGAAGCCCGGATCGTAGTCGTCCATGAAGCCGTAGGGACCATAATCAAGCGTCAATCCCAAGATCGACATGTTGTCGGTGTTCAAGACACCGTGGGACCATCCCACCGCCTGCCACTGCGCGATCAGCTTCGCCGTGCGCTCAACCACTGCGGCAAACAAGCGGACATATTTGTCGGCGGCCTGCGCTAGATCAGGGAAATGCATCTCGATCACGTAATCAGCCAGGCGCTGCAGGTGTTCATGTTGCTTGCGGTAATAGAAAATTTCGAAGCTGCCGAACCGCACATGCGAGGGCGCCATGCGGACGATGGTGGCGCCGGTCTCGACCTGTTCGCGATAGACCTTGTCGTCGCTGCCGACGAGACACAAGGCGCGCGTGGTCGGGATGCCGAGCCCATGCATGGCTTCGCAGCAGAGATATTCACGAATGGCCGAGCGAAGCACCGAGCGTCCGTCTCCGTCGCGAGAAAAGGGGGTCATCCCCGCGCCTTTCAAGTGCAGGTCCCAACGCTCTCCTCGCCCGTTGACGATTTCTCCCAACAGAATGGCCCGGCCATCCCCAAGCTGCGGGACGTACACACCGAACTGATGGCCCGAATACAACATCGCCAGCGGCTCCATCCCCGACACCAGCAGGCTGCCGCCGAAGACGCCGGCAAACTCCGGTCGCGCCGCTTCCCGCGAATCGAGATCGATTAATTCCATCGCCGCCTGGTTCGCGCTGATCAGAAACGGCGCGGCGCGAAACGGCGTCGGATTCACCTTGGCGTAGAACACCTCGGGCAGGCGCGCGTAGCTATTATCGAACGTGAGGGTCTCCAGATTGTGCCGTGTCATTCGATTGTTGACCTCACCATTCCTCTCCCTCACCGAAAATTGGCTTCGAGATCGGATTCCAAAGTGAAGACGAAGATGCGCTCGCCGACCACCGTATCGATGTCGGTGAAGAGCGCGGTGATTTTGGCGCCGATCAGATCCGCCACCTGCTCACAGAGTCGTTCACGGCCCTGGGCGATCAGGTTTTGACGCAGCCGCTTGACCATGTCGACGCCTTCGGCCGTTTTGGCCAGTTGTCGCTCCGCCGGTGTGAGCACGCCCTTCAGCCGCACGACCAGCATGTCCCGCACAATGAAGACGCGGACCTCGTCGGGGCCGCGGCCGAGAAATTCCTGTTCGAATTTGATGATCGCCGTGCGCACGGCGGCTTCTTTTTCTCCCTTGCTGGGCACAGGCACGGTCGTCTTGCTCCCTGGTGATACAGACATAGACGACCGGATTATAATCACGGCCGCCCCAGGACTCCACCCCCATGGAGGCCGCGGTCGTAACCCGGCAATTCCGAGTCTCGATCGAACCTGGCACGCTCCCGCGCCCGATCCCGTTGCATGGACTTTCCTCTTGCAATTGCGTGGGTTTCACAGATACATCTTACCCAGTTTTCCCGTGGTGCCGACGAGAGGCCGTGATGCGTGCGCGGCCCGGACCCACTCCATTGACGTACTCAGACAGGCAGTAGGGTCTTGCCGGTGTTTCCTTTGCGGGAAAGGCCGGGGACAGTGCAGGCCAGTCGTTGGTTCCTTGTGTCAAGGACCGTCGGCTGGCCTTTTTCTTTTCAAAGCCAGTATGGGGTTCGCATGTCGTTCTTAGCCCTCGTCCCACTGTTGCCGTTACTCACGGCCTTCATCGTGATGACCGGCGATCGTGCGGACCAGGAGCAGAACGCCCGATCAGGCCTGTTCCCGATCGCGGCGTCCTTCCTCGGCTCCCTCATCATTCTGGTCATGGTGACGTCGGACGGGCCGATCATGTTCCAGTTGTATGATCCGGCCGCCGTCGCCAATCTTGCCTTCCCCATCGGCGTCTACATCGACCGCCTCAGCGCCGTCATGATGGTCCTGATCACGGGGGTCACCACGCTCATCTACCGGTATTCGATGGGCTACCTGTATCAGGATCGCGGGTATCGCCGGTATCTGGGCATGCTCGGCATCACCACCAGCGTGCTGCTCTGCATGGTCTCCAGCGCTAATCTGGTAATGCTCTTCATCTTCTGGCAGATTCTTTCCTGGCTCCTGTTTCTCCTGGCCCACAATCACGGGCATGCGGCGACGTTGTCCGGCGCGTCCAATACCTTTACGACGTTACGCCTGAGCGATGCCGCCTTCCTTGCGGGCATTGTCCTGGCCTATTCGCTCTACGGCACGTTTGAGTTTCAGACACTCTTCACGCGCGCTGCCGAGACGCCGGTGACCCTGTCGATCTGGCCGGAGCTCGGCTGGGAGATGAACGGTGTCACCGCGGTGACTCTGCTCATTTTTGGCGGCGCCATGGGCAAGTCGGCGCAATTTCCGATTCATACCTGGCTGCCGCGATCGCTGTATGCGCCGACCCCGATTCACGCGCTGCTGCATGCGGGCATCATCAACGCAGGGGGATTCCTCTTGAACCGGCTCGCCCCGCTGTACGGCCTGAGCTCGACGACCCTACATGTCGTCTTCGTGATCGGCATGCTCACGGCAATTCTCGGCGCCACCATGATGTTGACACAGAACGACATCAAGAAGACCCTGGGATTTTCCACCATCGGACAGATGGGCTACATGATCATGGAATGCGGCCTCGGGGCCTTTTCCCTGGCCGTCTTTCATTTGATCGCGCACGGGCTCTTCAAAGGGACGGTGTTCCTGAACTGCGGCAACGTGATTCATAAGGCCCGCCACGAACCCTCGTTCCCGCCGGCCGACCGCGAGACGGAGGAAAGCGAATTTTCCAACTTGACCTGGTCGACCGGCTTTTTCACAACCCTGTTGCTGCCCCTGGTCATTCTGTTGGTCACTCACGGCGTGCTGCGGATCCCGCTGCTCGAATCACAAGGGACGGTGATTTTTCTGTTCTTCATCTGGGTCACCTCGTCGCAAGCGATCCTCTCGCTGACGCGCATTCGCGCCGTAGCGTCCTGGAAGGTCTCGGCTGCCATGCTGGTGACGCTGGTCATCGTCGTCTTCACCTATCTGTTTGCGGTGGAGAGCTTCACTCATTTTCTGTACCCGAATCCTGAAGAGGTGGCCTCCTATTTCAAAGCCGCCGCGCTGCCAGGACGGTTGTTCGACAGTCTGGTCATGGGCACGACCTTGTTGACGATTCTGAGCTGGGTGTATCTGTATGCCCACGCCCACGGACGCACGATTACCATTCCCGCATGGATCGAGGCCTTTCTCGTGCGCCTGTATGTCCTGTTCATGAACCGGCTCTACTTGGATCAGCTCTATCTCAACATCGGCCGCGTGGTCACGCAGGTCGCGCATCGTCTGGAGAAACGGCTCTCGTGACGGCCCTCAGATTACGCATCTCTCGCGGCGCTGCAACCGTGACCGGAGTCCGGTCGTGATCGAGAGCTGGATGACGCCCTGGCTCCTCCTGGCCATTCCCTTTTTGGGCGCAGGCCTCGGCCTGCTGCTGAAGGCCTCCCTTCAGCGAATGAAGACGGTGGCTTTGGCGACCACGGGCGTGAGCCTGCTCGCCGTCATCGGCACCTCCCTGGCACAAAGTGAACCGGCTGCCGCCATGGCGTTGTTGTGCCTGCTCCCGGCCACGGCCTTTCTCACGCTGCTCGGGCAACCGTGGCACCGGGATAACAGTGCAGCCTGGATCATGACCCTGATCCTGCTCGGTGTGGCGCTGGGGATTCTCACGAGCCATGCGGCCGCGCATCAGTTCCTCCTCATGCTGCTCCTCGGCTTGGTCTGCGCCTTGCTCTATCGACATCAACAGGGCTCCGCGCCGGCAACCTGGCGAGGCATGTCCTCGTTCGGCCTGGGGATCATCACTGCCTTGATGCCCTTGGCGCTTCCGGCACCGGCCTCGACGATCGCCTCGCTGATCACCTGCGCCACGTTGCTGCCCCTGCTGCCCCTGCACAGCGGATTTGTCGCGGCGCTGAGCGTCCTGCCGGGCAATCTTCCCGCATGGCTGGCTTTTATCCTGCCGACGGTTGGTTTCCATTCCCTGTTCTTGCTGCTTCCGTCACTCTCCGGTACGGTGCTCCAGACGGTCGCCCTCCTGGCCTTGGCCGGGGCCGTGTATGGGTCGCTTCGGGCCTTGATTCAGTCGCATCCGCTGCCTCGCCTGGGATATGCCGCATTGGCCTTTTTCTCCATGCTCTGGTGGTACGTCGCGGATACGGGAACCGCGCCGGTCCAAGCCCTGGTCTATCTCACCGCCGTGGGGCTCACGACCAGCGGCCTCCTCCTCGCCTGGTACGCCATCCGGGCGCGGTACGGCGATATCGACTTTCGGGCACTCGGCGGTCTTGCCTATCCGATGCCTCGCTTCAGCACCTTGCTGGCGTTGCTGGGGCTTGCTGCTTTGGGCATGCCGCCGTTCGGCGTGTTTTCCGGCTTCCTGGGCATGCTGCTCACGCCCGCCTTTGCACCGTCCGGGCCGTTCGCCATCATCATGCTCGTGTGGCTTACCGCCTCCTGGTACTACACCGATCTCATCCAGCAGGTGGTGTTCGGACGGTCACGCATCGACGTACGGCATGAAGATTTGCGGCAGACGGAATGGATCTCCCTCATGCTGGTATTGCTGTTGCTGTTGATCTTGGGGACGGCCCCGTCCCGGGTGTTCGAGTCGCACGGTGCCAGTCCGTCCGCCACGGTCGCCATGAAGGGTGAGACATGGACCCGATGATCCGCACCGACGAGCCGGCCGATCTCGAACCACGCCGCATGGAATTGCGGGGCATGATCCGGCTTGCCAGCGAAGTCATCGCGCAGTACTGGCCCATGCGAACCTTCGTGCACCATAATCCGCTGCACAGCCTCGAATATCTGCCGTTTACCGAAACCGTCCGCCGTGGCCAGCAGTTCCTCGGCGGCAACGGATATCTTCCCGGCGACTTGTATCGCCGATACGTCAAAACGGGCCGCATTCTGATTCGCCACATCGACGATGCGCTGGCGTCCGTGGCGAAGGAGGAGGAGGTCGACCTCGGGTCCTGCCGCATCTCACAGCGGGAAGTTATGCGTGCCTGCCTGACCCATGGTCTCTCCCGCCCGACAGAGGAGCCGCTCGACCGGTTGATGGAACGCGAACCGACCGAGGAACAGGTGGACGTCTTGGCCGAGCGCCTCATCGCCTTTGCCGTGCCGACCGTGCAGGAACGGATGGCTGCCACGGTTACCGAGGACGTGGCCTCTCTGGGAAGAGACCTGACCTTATCGAACTGGTGCGATCGGACGTTCGGCACCCGGATCGTGGATCAGATCAACGGTGAACTGATCAAATGGTGCGAAGCCTTTCTCGACGAAGGTCATGCCACCTGGTCGATGCCGGGACGGCGCCAGGGGCTGTATGCGGCCTGGAAGCAGGTGGCCGTCAATGAATGGACCACCTGCGGCATTGCCGACAGTCGCCGGAAAATTGCCGCGCTGCCCGAACATCCGGAAGACACGGTGTTGGATTGTCTCGAAGCCTTGGCGATTCCGGCAGAGTTCCGGCAGGACTATCTGGCCCTCCAGCTCGCCGCGCTGCCCGGATGGGCCGGCTTCATCAAATGGCGGGCCGAAGAAAACGATTATGCCTGGCAACAGGCGTACCCTGTCGGCTTGGTCAAATTTCTCGCCGTGCGTCTCTGGTATGTGCGCGAACTCGTCGAGAAAGCCTGTCAAGAAGAACTGGGCATCGAGGGAAACTATCGCGCCGTGTTGCGCTTTATGGACCAGCAGTCGGCGGGATACTTCATGCGCAAGGAATGGGTCGCCGGCCGCCTGCCGGCCGCCTATGCCGATCGAGTCGCGCGCCTGCATGCGCACACGCGATCGCTCCAGAACAAGGCGCCGGTCTCGCACGAATGGGAGCAACTCACTCATCACTATCAGATCGAATTCGGCCCGCGCCGGGAACGGGCCGCGCAACGGGCGATGGCTCGACGCCTGCTCACACTCGCACAGGCGCTTGAGATCGTGCCGACTCTATTGATGGACGCAGAGCCGGCCGCCCTTCGCCAGCTGCTGGAGTGGATGGCCACCTTTCCCGAATCGGCGCATGGCCCGATATGGCTGAAGGCGTTTGAGGCAGGGTATCAGGATCATCTGTTCGGCATGCTGCGGCGCGCGCCGACCAAACCGCAACCGGCTGCCCCGAACGGGCAACCGCCGGTCCGCCCCCATTCTCAATCGGTCTTTTGCATCGATGTGCGATCCGAGCCGTTCCGTCGTCACCTGGAATCGACCGGCGCCAATGAGACCTACGGCTTCGCGGGATTTTTCGCGGCCCTCATCCGCTATCGCGCCTGGGGCAAGGAGCATGACACGGAGCAGTTTCCGGTGATCATGCGCGCGAAGAACGAAGTCCGCGAAATCCCCCGCAGCTATTTGGACCATTACGTCTCGAAACATCAGTCCCGTGCCAAACTGGTCCACGCGGGTCACACGCTGCTGCACGACTTGAAAGAAAACGTCGTCACGCCGTATGTGATGGTCGAATCGCTCGGCTGGTTTTACGTCCTCCCCATGATGGGCAAGACCTTCCTGCCCGCGCTGTACAAACGCCTGACCAACTGGATTCGCCGGTTGTTTGTGCCGCCGATCGCCACCATTTTAACCGTCGACAAGCTGGCGCCGGCGGAAACCGAGGAAATGGTGGTCTCCGAACAACGCGCGCTGATCTGGAAAGCCCTGCGCGATCGGCTCGGCCTGCATGGTTCGCAAGTGGAGGCCGAGTTTGTCGAGGCGCTGCGACGGCGGGCCCTGGACGAGGATGCGCCCGTAGAACCTTTCCTGAGCGAGGCCGCCCGGGCGGTCGATCTCTCGGACGAACAACTGACCACCTTTTTGGAGGAACTGCGGCGGCATTACCGGATCAACCGGCGCGCGGCTTCGCGCCAGAAAGAACGCATCACCCGCACCGGGTTTACGCTCGACGAGCAGGTCCTGACCCTCGAAACGGCGTTGCGCATGATGGGCCTCGTGCGAAATTTCGCCCGGCTCGTGCTCTTCTGTGCCCACGGCAGCACGACGGAAAACAATCCGTTCGAGTCGGCGCTGGACTGCGGCGCCTGCGGCGGGAACGAGGGCAAGCCGAATGCGCGTGTGCTGGCCGCAATGGCAAACCGTCCCCCGGTGCGCGAACGGCTGGCGAAACGCGGGATCGTCATTCCGCCGGATACGCATTTCCTCGCGGGCCAGGTCGATACCACGACCGACGAGGTGCACCTGTTCGATCTTGAAGACGCGCCCCCGACTCACCGCAAGGATGTGGCGCGCCTCTACGACGACTTGCGGGAAGCGTCCCAGCTCACCAGCCAGGAACGCTGTACCAGATTTCCCGACGTCGGCGCCGTCCTGCCCTTCGACAAAGCCTCAGGCCATGTGGCCGCACGGAGCGCGGACTGGAGTCAGGTACGGCCCGAATGGGGCCTCTCCGGCAACACCGCCTTCATCATCGGTCGGCGTGAACTGACGAAGGGGCTGAATCTCTCCGGGCGCATTTTTCTGCAATCCTACGATTATCGCGAAGACCCGACGGATCGCTGGCTCGAAGTGCTCCTCACCGCCCCGCAAGTGGTGGCGCAATGGATCAACATGGAGCATTATTTCTCTGCCGTGGATAACGACGTGTATGGAAGCGGGAGCAAGATTTATCACAACGTCGTCGGCCGTCTCGGTATCATGTCAGGGCCCTGGAGCGATCTGCGACTGGGGCTGGCCTGGCAAACCGTCATGAACGATGAGCTGCCCTACCATGAACCGATGCGCTTGATGACGCTGGTTGAGGCCTCGCGCGCGCGGATCGAAAAACTCATCGCACGGCACGAGATCCTGCAGCATTTCTATCATAACGAATGGGTCCACCTGGCCACGTTGGATCCCGAGGACGGCACCTGGTACCGCTACATGCCGTCGGGAGCATGGCGAAGGGTTCAGCCTCCGAGCGAGACCTCACAGGCTGGGTAAACACTCGCTGTCGCACACGGCGATCACATTCAAAGGAGTCGAGACATGGCCGCACTCACGTTGCATCCCATGAAAGAAATCCGCGTCATTGTGTCCGGGGAACACCGGCCGTACGTCACCGAATTGCTGGACAAGGTCGAAGCAACCGGGTACACGATCATCGGCAACATTTCCGGGAAGGGGCACCACGGTGTGCGCGAGGCGCACTTCATGTTCAGCGAGCAGGAAAGCCTGGTCATGATCATGGCGGTGGTGCCGGAAGAAAAAGTGGAACCGGTACTGGCGGGATTGCGGCCGCTGTTCGACCGTCACTCAGGGGTCATGTTCGTGTCTGATGTGTCCGTCAGCCGGCGGGACTATTTCGGAAAGAAGAGCAGCAAGGCCTGACCGGGAGACCGGAAATCCACGGCCGGCGAGCCCGCGGGAGGCGAGGCCGATCTTGTCTTCTCCCGAGTGATTGTCTACAATGTGCCCCCGTTGGCCTGTAAGAGGAAGGACGGCACGTGAAGGGATTACGGTTCGAACGGCTCGGGCGCGATCGCCACTACAACATCATTTTCCACATCGGTACCAGCTACGTGCCGGTGAGCGACGAGACCATCGACGAACTGAAGGCCCAAAGCCTCTTGTCCTCCGAACGTTTCCTCGACCTCCTCCTCGACAAAATCGGCTACACCACCTACCTCAAAGAACAGATCCGCGGGGAACTCCAGGCTGCCGGCGACCCCATGACCCAGATGACCGTGTTGCAGGGCGCCATCCGGGAACTCTGATCACTCGTCACTCGTGAAGCGTCGTCCGCGGATTCAACAGGAGTCCTCTGAAGCCTCATCGGATCTCCTCATAATAAATGTCTTTACATCGTAACTCCGTCAATCCCAAATTCTTCAACGTTGACGCCAAACTTCCGTTTGAGCTTCGGCTCAAAGACTTTGATATGGCGATGCAGGACATTTATGATTTTTTCTATGATATCAATCGAGGCTTGTTGGAGCGAGGACTGCTACGGCTAGATGATATGCTGCGTCCAGCGATCATGTCGGGCCTGCTATCAGATATGCTGACCGCCAGTCTCGCGAAACATTCGCGGACTCTCACCGTAAATCTGTTCCATAACGGCCATCCAGATTTGGTTGTGAATGGAGTCTATGCAGACAACAAGGTTAAAGCCGGCGAAGAGGGGGTGGAAATTAAGACCACTCGTAAATCGGGCGGGGCCGTCGATACCCATGGTGCTCGCGACCAATGGATGTGTGTGTTTGTCTATGCAGTCGATTGCGAGACCGAGCCCGCAAGGGAGAGGAAGCCGATGACCTTTACTGAATTGTATTTGGGAAAGGTTACCCTCGACGACTTCCGCAAGAACTCGCGTGGAGAACTAGGCACCCGGACCGCCACTCTCCATAAGAATGGAATCGAGAAGCTGCGACAAAACTGGATCTACAAACTCAAGGGATAGTTGTGGTCGTTTTTAAACGCCACCAGTTTGGGCAAAGACCGGCGAGCCATTTCGAAGTAGACCAGATCCTTCTCGATCCCCACACTTTCGTACCCCACTGTTTCAGCAGCTGCAAGGGTGGACGCCGCTCCACAGAAGGTGTCGAGTATGACTCCTTTGCCTAGAGGAAGAACCCCTCTGACCAGGGTGCGGAGGAACTGCTGAGGCTTAAGGCTTGGATGGGGAGCCAACATTCGCTCTGATTTATTCGTAGGCGATGAAGGTATGACATCTCCAAATGGCCTATCTTGGGATGGACGACGAAACCCTCCTGTTCCCCATTTTCTGAGGTTATCCTGAACTCGCCCTTCCAGCGGCTTTCGAAACAGAAGCCAGGGCTCCCACATTGAGCGCGGCATGACACTGATATCTGAAAACTCCTCGTGAGCGGCTTTTGGTCTGTCTCCTCCGCGCATTGTCATCACCAACCGAACAATCTCACCTCGGCGTTCCAACCCAGCTCGCGCCAGAGCCCCCGATACCAAATAGGACAATAAAGGATTCGAGGCAACAATCACATTTGCCCCTGGCACAAGAATAGATATTAGTACCTTTGCCCACTCAAAGAAAAATGACTCGAGATTGAGTAGGTCGTGAGTCGAGAGAACCGTAAAACGAGGGAGTGGGGAACGCTGAGTGCCGTCAAAGGATGGAGGAATACGCCACACCCCTCCCTTTCTGGCCCTTAATTTATCCTGCTGTTCAGTGCTGTATTCGAACAGGCCATATGGGGGATCGGTAACCACGGCATGAACTGAGTTCGGCTGCTGCTGCTTGAGCCAATCTAGACAATCAGCGTGAACGACGGTTGATCGACCGAATGTAAAACTGCGATTCGTTTGGTATAAAGCGGGCGCTTCACGAGAGATTTCATGCCCGTGAGTCGATCTGAGAGCATAATGTGCACGCGCTGTGCGAGCGAAAACAGATGGGGTATTCAGCCTCAGATAGGATCGCACGCTAGAACCTGCCGCAGATCCTATTAGCTCTATAACCTGTCGCTCAATAGTTTGAACGGAGGCTCCGCCTGGCAGGGTCGAAAGGACTGCGAAGATTGCATCTCGTACTTCACCCGGACGGCGCCTAGTTAATGTTGGCATAAGGTGGTGCACAATATGACGTCTAGACGTCATTGTCAATACGCATCGGCCTTCAGTAGAACTCGGTTCCTAGCCACTAGTCCCCTGTCTGACCGCTGGCGTGGAGCGCATTCATGATGGCATTTTTTTTGGTGGGATCTTTTTCAAAGCGGATGGCTTTGGAGAAGTTTTCGGCGGCGCTTTCCCGTTTCCCCTTGGCGGCGTAGATTCTGCCGATGCCGTAGAGCGCTTGCGCTTCCTCGGGATTGGCTTTCACGGCGCGGTTGAAGGCCTCCATCGCCTCGCCCGGTCGCGATTGCTCCATCAACAACCAGCCAAGGGCGGTATGAGCCGGGGCGAGGTCCGGATTGGCTTCCGCTGCCGCACGATACTCTTTGACGGCGAGGTCCATGCGGCCTCTGGTTTCGTACACCCCGCCCAACGCGAAGTGAATTTCCGCATCATTGGGATTGAGGCGTAGCGCCTCCTTGTAGGCTTGGAGCGCCGGTTCGAACTTTCCCTGCTCCGCCAGCGCGCAGCCCAGATTGGCATGGGCGACGCCGTCGTTCGGATTCAGCTTGATCACTTCACGATATTGAGGAATGGCCATTTCGAGCCGGCCCTGCTCCTGATAGGCGACACCGAGATTCGTGCGGGCCGCGGCAAACGCCGGATCGAGTTTCACCGCTTCTCGATATTCCTTAATCGCCATCTCGAGATGGTTCGCCCGCTCGTGAATCTGGGCGAGAAAATAATGGGGATAGGCGGACTGTGGCGCCAGGCGCGCGGCTTCTTTGTAGAAGACCATCGATTGTTCCGACTGGCCGGACTGCGCCAGAAACAGGCCTTGCACCAGGTTCATGTGCGGATTGTCAGGATGCTGCTTCAGGACGCCTTGCACCCACTGCCCTACCCGCTCGATGTCTCCCGTTTCCTGCAACGCCTGCGCATGGACCCGCCACGCGTCGGCATACTCAGCGCGAATCAGGTGCGTGACATTCAAGGCGAAGTAGGGACGGGGATCCTTTTCGCCGGCGGCTTCGAGCGCTCGGACCCAGGTGCCGGCTTCATAGCCTAACCGGTCCCAGTCGCCTGCAAGGAGGGCCGTTTCGATCTGGTGGAGTGGCTGATTCATGAGCTGGTTCGTTGTGCCGGTCAGCGCGTCAGCGCATCCTGCACATCCGGCGAGGTCGCCTGCATGCGCGCGCCGAGGATGGGATACCGTGCGGTGATTTTTTCTTTCATGAGCCAGGCGATAGTGCGATAGGACCAATGCCCCTTCACCCCGGAGCGTAACTTCGCGATGTATTCCGCCTCGGCATAGTCCATCTTGAAGAGGCAGCGTACGGAAAACCCGAACGGAATGGCATAGAGCGCAGCTTCCTGACTGGATTTTTTCAGCCGTTCGATATCCGATTTCACATGCCCCATCGCTTCCCGATATTCCGGTTCGAGCCCGGCTTCAGCGAGGATGGGCGGCGTTTCGAACCCGTGCACCGTGGTGAAATTCTGCTGCACCTGTTGGCAGCGGCGGTGCCGGTGCATGTCGCGCCAGCCGCCGATATCCATCAGGACGTCGAAGATAAACGCATACCCGCTGCGGAATTCCTTGATCAATTCATCGTACGGGCCGCGTTTCTGAAACGCGACCTCCAAGGTGTCCTGCTTTTGTTTGTCGGTCCAGTCCCGGACGACGGCGAGAATGTTTCGATACGGGGCTTGGGATGCCCGGTAGAGCAGCGTGGTGACCACTTCGTCCAGCGGGTCGTGGGGCTCGATCAAATCCACCGGCTCCGCGGCGCCATAGGCGGATGGTTGATCCAACCCGGTGTCCTTCAGCACCTCTTTCGCGTAGCGCGCCAGATCACTGTACACCTCGGCTTGATAGACGTTCGGTTTCGCATAGCGCGCCAGGGTCGGCGCCATCGGCTCGCCTAAGCCGGCGGCCTGCCCGGACAGTTCACCCCACAGATTGACCGGCGGCTTGCGACAGGCGTCCTGCAAATCCTCTCCGATCTGGCGCAATTCCGGTATCTGCGACGACAACAGGCGGGTGATCTGTTTTTCAAGCGTCCGGATGCTGACGACCTGCCCCACATTGGTCTGCGCCGCCAAGGGCAGCAGATAGCGGGTGACATCGAAGGCGCGAGCGGTGATGGCCCGTTGATAGGCAGCGGGGGTCATGCTGTCCGGTCGAGGCTCGCGCTCGGTGAGGAACTGGCTCAAGGGATCGTGCAGGGCGCGATACACCGTCGAGAGCCCGCGCAGAATGCCGAGATAACTCGCCTCGATCTCCTGCCCGCGAATGGTGCCGGGCACAAACCAGCTCGAGGTGGCAAAGTTCTGATACCGGCTCGACTTGGCCTGGCCGTCCCACACCGGCTCGTCTTCCAATCGGATGGCGGCGAGTTCGGAAATCTGCTCGAAGCAGATAATGACGTGGCCGAGGTCCGCGATGGACCCATGCCCATAGTCGAAGTAAAACTGTTCCCAGAATTTCTCGGAGGAATGGCCGTGCACCCACTTGATGCTGTCTTCGATCGAGTCCGGAGAGCGGCTGTAGCGCGCCAGGGCATAGGCGGACTTCTCCGGGGGCATCGGAGCCAAGGCGATCACGCGGCGGCCTTGAGTAGTCATAGTCTTAGAGAAGCGGGCCCAGCGGCTTGTGTGTGAGCAGAGTACTTGTGGACGCCCGTGTTTACAAGGTGGGCACTATACTCTCGCAGAAAGGCCGGTGCAACACGGTCGTCTTTCGTATCTTCTCGCTCGTGAAGCACAGAACGAGATACGGAGCCTGCCGCGTTGACTTGCCCGCGGGACCGCCGCTATAGTCCCGCTCGAACTCTAGGGAGACCTACTAGCCCGGATCATTCATGAATGCCGTCGCGAGGCGTTCGAGATCGAATCCCGCCTGGCGAGAGGATCGGACGCCGGAGCAGGCATTGATGAATAGTCCAAGCTGGCAGAGCCATGATTAAAGCGATTAAGGGCGTCAAAGATCTTCTGCCTGAAGAGTCCCCCCGTTGGCGATTCATTGAGGATACCGCGCGGCGCTGGGCGCTCAACTACGGATTTCAGGAAATTCGCGTCCCGATCTTCGAGACCACGACGTTATTTGCGCGCAGTATCGGCGCAACGACGGACATCGTCGAAAAGGAAATGTATACCTTTGCGGACCGGGACGGTTCGTCCCTGACCCTGCGGCCGGAAGGGACAGCCGGAACGGTTCGTGCGTTCATCGAACATAACCGCGCCGCCGATCCCAGGCCGCAGAAATATTGTTATGCCGGGCCGATGTTCCGGCACGAGCGGCCACAAGCCGGACGGCTGCGGCAGTTTCATCAGTTCGGGGTGGAATCCTTCGGGGTGTCGGATCCACGGGCCGATGTCGAGGTCCTCTCGCTCCTGTGGAGGCTCCTTTCCGACCTCACGCTGCCGGGGTTGACCCTGGAAATCAACAACCTCGGGTACAGCGAGGATCGGGCCCGGTACAAACCGCTGCTCGTGGCGTTTTTGAAGGGTGTGGAAAGCCGACTCTGCGGGAATTGCCAGCGACGGATCGAGGCGAATCCGTTGCGGGTCTTGGACTGCAAGGTACCCGAATGCCGTGCCGCCACGGAGGAGGCGCCCCGTCTGGCTGACTCCCTGTCACCGCCGGCACGAGACCATTTCGAACGGGTGACGGCAGGCCTCCAGTCGATTGGCATCCCGTTTCAGATGAACCCGCGCCTGGTCCGGGGCCTCGATTATTATTGCCTCACAGCCTTCGAGGTCACCTGCTCACACTTAGGGGCGCAAAACGCAGTTGGGGCCGGCGGACGCTACGACGGTCTGGTCGAACAGCTGGGGGGAGCCGCGGTGCCGGCCGTGGGATTTGCGATCGGCCTTGAACGGATCGCGTTGATGTTGCCTGAGACGTTCATTGTGCCCTCCAACCCGAGGGTCTATGTCGCGGCCTTCGGCACCCAGGCGGCAGATGCCGGGTTCGTCCTGCTCGATGAGCTTCGTCGGGCCGGGGTGCCGGCCGATATGGATTTTCGGTCCACGTCCCTCAAGGCGCATCTCAGGCAAGCCGATCGCCTTGGCGCCCTCTATACCATTCTGTTGGGCGATGATGAGGTTGCAACAGGCACCGCCACTGTCCGCAATATGCAGACGAAATCGCAGGAAGACGTTCCCATCCAGGATCTCGCGACCGCATTCCGGAACCGACTTCTCAACAAGTAATCCTGCTTGTTTTCTAGTTGACTTTCCCGCCCAAAATTCGTACGCTCCGCTTGCAAGATTGAATATATAAGTGCTTGATTATTAAGCACTCCTAAAGTTTTTCCACAGGCACATTTTTTATGGGCGCGCTGAAGATTGGTCTCCTGTTATCCACACCCCCTTCACACCCGAGCGTGGAGACGGTGGCCGCCCTCTCGTCTGAAGCATTGGCCCAGGGTGCTGACGTCTATGTGTATTGCATCGACCAAGGGGTCAAGAATCTCCACGACCCTCGGTATGCCGAACTCGTCGGCCGCGGGATGAAGTTGTTCGTCTGTGCGTACGGGTGTCAGCAACATGGAGTCCCGACGGATCAGCTCGATCCCCGGATCTCACCGTGCGGGTTAGTCGTGTTGTCGAATATCGTGAACGGCTGTGACCGATTTCTGGCCTTCACTTAATAGGTTCGTAGGATTTCATTGTGGCCGCGACCGCTTCTATTGCGCTGATTATTCGTACCGATCCTCTGACATCCGCTGTTCCGGTCGAGGCCCTTCGCATTGCCTTGGGGTTAGCTGCAGGTGAAAATCCGATCACCGTCATTCTGATGGGACCGGCGGTGCATCTCTTAGCTGAAGAGTCCGACGATATTGTCGATCTGGAGATCCTCGAAAAATATCTCCCTTCCTTCGAGCATCTCCAGATTCCCTTTATTCTGGTCTATCCTTCCGGACCGCGTCCTGACGTTCAGGAAGGGTTTGCCGTCACCGTCGGCACAGTAGACTCGGCCCGGCAGGCCATGGAAGCAGCGGACCGGGTCCTCGTATTTTAGGAAGGGTGAGTTTCGATGGCAGAGCATAAGACCCTCTACCTTCTCCGCCAGCCGATTTCGGATCCGGCCGGGTCGCTGTTGCCATCGGCGGCCGATACGCAACTGGCTGATCGGGTTTCTCTCGTTCTGCTGGAAACGGCCGGATCAACGGCACCGTCATTTCCTGGCCCTGTCTATATCCTCCATCATGACTCCGGTACTCCGGTTCAAGGCGGTTCCGGAAAACAGATTTCCTATCGAGAGTTGGTCATCTTGATTGCGGAGCATCATTCGACCATTGTGCTGTGATCCGGGTGCTCTTCTCTTATCTATCTTTTGTAATAAAGAGAAGATCCGGAGCCGTCGGAGTAGGAGTAGGACCTGTGTGTTCTGTGGATGAGCGTGAAGCGCTGCGCGGGCATTGGCGATGGAAGATCCTGGCCCATGTTGATGAGATGGTGTATAAGGCAGGGGGCCTTCAGGGATAACATGAGGAGGCCTGTGCACGAGGGATCGCGATGATGGTAGCGAGGGATGGATGTCCACAGGAACGCCGAAAAGATTGCCAGCGCCGCATCAATAGAATCACGGGTTCCTGTGTATTTGTCCACACCTGTGTATAAGCCTGTGAACATTCGTAAGTGATTGAATTTATAAGATGAAACAGATGTGGAACGACGCGTTGGAGTACATTCAGGAGAAGGTGCCGAAACAGGTCTACGAAACCTGGTTCATTCCGGTGGCGCTGGACCGGATTGAAGAGACGACCGCCTATCTCGCGGTTCCGAACAAGTTTTTCGGCGACTGGTTGGGGGAGCATTATCACGATCTGTTGGCGGAAGCCGTGTCGGCGGCCCAGGGCGGCGGACGTATGGACGTCTCGTTCGTGGTCAATCAGAAACCGGCTCCCGCCCAGGCACAACCAGATCAGTCCGCACCGGATACGGCGGGACGCGGCTTCATGGCCTCGCGCTCCAAACGCGGCATTCAGCTCAATCCCAAGTATACGTTCAAGAGTTTCGTGGTCGGGGCCGGCAACCAGTTTGCCCACGCCGCCTGTATGGCCGTGGCCGAGCAACCGGCGAAAGCCTACAACCCGTTATTTCTGTATGGCGGGGTGGGATTGGGGAAGACCCACCTGCTGAATGCGATTGGAAACTATCTGGCTGAGCGCAGTGATTTGCGGATCGCCTATCTGACGACGGAACAGTTCACGAATGAGGTCATCAATTCCATTCGCTACGACAAAATGATCGACCTCCGGAAGCGCTACCGGAACGTCGATATGCTGATGATCGACGACATTCAGTTTTTGGCGGGCAAGGAGCGGACGCAGGAAGAATTCTTTCACACCTTCAACACGCTGTATGAAGCGCATAAGCAAATTGTCCTCTCCAGCGATCGCTTTCCGAAGGACATGCCGGATATTGAAGAGCGGCTTCGATCGCGGTTTGAATGGGGGCTCATCGCCGATCTGCAGCCGCCGGACGTCGAAACCCGGATCGCCATTTTGCGGAAGAAGTCCGAGGATGAACGCATTGCCCTGCCGGAAGACGTGATCCATTTTCTGGCGAACACCATGAAGAATAACATCCGTGAGCTGGAAGGCTCCCTGGTGCGGGTCGGGGCCTATTCCTCGCTGACGGGACAAGCGATCACGCTGGAGATGGCGAAGAACGTCTTGCGCGATCTCATCGGCGATAAAAAGAAGATCGTGTCCATCGAAGACATCCAAGAAGCGGTGGGATCGAAATATCATGTGAAAATTGCCGATCTGAAATCGCGCCGGCGGAGTAAAACGCTGGTGCATCCCCGCCAGATCGCCATGTATCTCTGCCGCGAACTGACCGACGCCTCATTTCCTGAGATCGGCCGCCAATTCGGGGGGAAGGATCACACCACGATCATTCACGCCTGCCGGCAGATCACGAAAGCCAAAGAGGCCGACAGCGCCCTGCACACGACGCTGGAAGGCTTGAAAGAACAGATCTTGAGGGCCTGAGCGCCCTCTGAGGGAGACCGACCATGAAGGTACGCATCGGACGAGAGGAATTGTTGACGGGCCTGCAGCGCGTGCAGGGTGTCGTGGAAAAACGCAACACCATGCCGATCCTCTCAAACATTCTGCTGGAGGCGAAACACGACGGGGCGGAAATCGTCGCGACGGATCTCGAGATCGGGATGCGGGGGCTGTATAAGGCCACGGTGTTGGAAGCCGGCGGCGTCACCATTTCGGCGCGCAAGCTGTACGAGATCATCAAGGAACTGCCGAGCGGCGAGATCGAACTGACTTCCGGTGACAATAACTGGACGACGATTCAATTCGGCAAGAGCCAGTTCAAAGTGGTCGGCCTCCCGAGCGGCGATTATCCCGCGCTGCCCTCCATCGAACGGGAAGGGCTGACGCCGCTGGCCGGGGCAGGCCTCTTGGAGTTGATCCGCAAGACCCTGTTTGCCGCCGGTGACAACGACGCGCGCTATATCTTGAACGGCCTGCTCGTCAGCTTGTCGACGACGGAGAAAAAGACCACGTTGCTGCGCCTGGTCGGCACGGATGGTCACCGATTGGCCGTGGCGGAGCGAGAAGTCGGGAGCCCGAACGCGAAGCCGTTGGCGCAGGATATCAAGGCGATCATCCCGAAAAAGGCGGCTCAGGAAATGCGCCGCCTGCTCGAAGAGGGAGGCGACGAAGAGCCGCTGATCGGGTTCACGAAAAACCTGATGATCTTTCGTAAGAGCGGCCTGTTGCTGACGTCCCGCCTCATGGAAGGGAATTATCCCAACTACCAGCAGGTGGTGCCGAAGGAGAGCGGCAAGCGCATTGTCGTCAATCGAGGCTTGCTGGAAAGCGCCTTGCGCCGCGTGTCGGTCTTGTCGAAGGACAAGGCCAACGCCGTGAAGGTGTCGTTCGCACCTGGCGGCATGACGTTGTTCTCGAGTAATCCGGATTATGGCGAAGCCACGGAAGAGTTAGCAGCTCGGTACGAGGGTGAAGCGCTTCATACCGGCTTTAACGCCCGATACCTTTTGGACGCCCTGAGCGTCATGGACGGAGAATCGGTCTCGTTGCAGATGGACACGGCCTTGAGCCCCTGCCTGATTCAGGAAGCCGAGAGCCCGGGATTCAAATGCGTCGTGATGCCGATCAAGATCTAGCATCAAACATGACCTGTTTCAGGATACTCAACACAATCGTCCGGCAAGGCCGCATCGAGCGGAGGGCCGAGGCGTACCCTTGCGGTACGTTGAGGGCCTGCACGGTGCGAGCACGCCGCCGGCGGACGTGTTCAGTATCCTGCTAGGAGCTGAATGGCCAAGGACGATCAGCAGGACAATTCTGCCAAGCCCAAATCCGACAGTTACAGCGCGGATCAAATCAAAGTGCTCGAAGGCCTCGACGCCGTCCGCAAACGGCCCGCGATGTATATCGGCAGCACGGGCGTCGACGGGTTACACCATCTCGTCTACGAAGTCGTGGACAACAGCGTCGACGAACACATGGCCGGATTCGGGGAAGCGATCGAAGTCACGATCCATATCGACGGCAGCGTCACCGTCGTCGATAACGGACGCGGGATTCCCACGGGGATGCATTCCGCGCAAAAAAAATCCGCTGCAGAAGTGGCCCTCACCGTCCTGCACGCAGGCGGCAAATTCGAGCAGGGCGCCTATACGGTTTCCGGCGGCTTACATGGTGTCGGCATCTCGGTCGTGAATGCCTTGTCAGAGTGGCTGGAGTTGGAGATTTGGCAAGACGGCCAGGTGTTCGAGCAGCGCTATGAACGCGGAAAACCCCAGGCGCCGCTGGCCGTCACCGGCAAAACCAAACGCCGCGGCACCAAGGTGCGCTTCAAGCCCGACGGCCAGATATTCGAAACGCTGGAATTCAGCTTCGATGTCCTGGCACAGCGGCTCCGGGAGCTCGCCTTTCTCAACAAGGGCTTGGCGATCACGCTCAAGGACGATCGTAAAGAAAAGGAACAGGTCTTCCACTACAAGGGCGGCATTGTCTCCTTCGTCGATCACCTCAACGAAGCCAAAACGCCGCTCCATAAGCCGATCTACGTGCAAACGGAACGGGCGGACCTCATTCTGGAAATCGCGTTGCAATACAACGACGGGTACGCGGAAAACCTGTTTTCCTTCGCGAACAACATCAACACCAAAGAAGGCGGCACGCATCTGGTGGGGTTCAAAGCCGCCTTGACCCGCACGATCAATAGTTACGCCAATGCCAATGATCTCCTGAAGAAGGATACGGAATCGCTGAGCGGCGACGATGTGCGCGAAGGGTTGACCGCCGTCGTGAGCGTGAAAGTGCGGAACCCGCAATTCGAGGGACAGACCAAGGCGAAACTCGGTAATAGCGAAGTGAAGGGGATCGTCGAGGCCGCGGTCAACGACGCGCTCGGCACCTACTTCGAGGAAAATCCCCCGGTCGCGCGCAAAATCATCGGCAAGGCCATCGACGCCGCGCGGGCCCGCGAGGCGGCTCGGAAAGCCAAGGACCTCATTCGCCGGAAGAGCGCCCTGGACGGCGGATCCTTGCCCGGCAAGCTGGCCGACTGTTCCGAAAAAGATCCGGCCTTGAGCGAATTGTTCATCGTCGAAGGAGATTCCGCCGGTGGATCGGCCAAGCAGGGCCGCGACCGGAAGTTCCAGGCCATCCTCCCGCTCAAGGGCAAGATTCTCAATGTCGAAAAGGCCCGCTTCGACAAGATGCTCAGCAGCGACGAAATCCGCACGCTGATTTTGGCGCTTGGCACGGGCATCGGCCGGAAAAAGGAAGATTCCGACAAGGTGGACAAAGACGCGTTCGACATCGCGCGGACGCGGTATCACAAGATCGTGCTCATGACCGACGCCGACGTGGACGGGAGTCACATCCGCACGCTGCTGCTCACCTTCTTCTTCCGCCAAATGCCCGAGCTGTTAGAGCGGGGCTACATCTACATTGCGCAGCCGCCTCTCTTTAAGGTGAAGAAGGGCAAGACGGAACGATATCTCAAGGACGAGCCGGCGATGAACGAATATCTCGCGGATCTCGCGGTTGAGGGGGTCGAAGTCTCTCTCGAGAATGGCCGGGAGTTCGTCACGGGTCGCCGGCTGCTGCCGATTCTCAAGAAGCTGATTGCCTTCGAAAGCTTGCTGCACAAGGTCAACAAGAAGCATCATGAAGCCAATATGCTGCGGGCGTTTGTCGATGAACCGGGATTGACGCGAGAGGTGTTGAAGGATCCGGCGTCGCTGCGCACGGTCGTTGATCATGTGAAAACCACGCTGGCCCTGGTCTATCCGAAGGCGGAGCCCACGATCGATATTTTGGAAGACGAAGAACATCAATCGAGCAGGCTGGTGTGCAAGGTCGCCACGGGCGGGATCGCGTATGAGCTGCAGGTGACGCACGAATTGGTTGGATCGGCCGACTTCCGCGAATTGCAGAAACAAGCTCCCTCGGCGATCGGGCTGGGGAAACCTCCCTACAAGATCAGGATCAAGGAAACCGAAGCCCTGAAAAACGGGTCGGCGGAGCTGGTACAGGCCATCCTGGAAGAAGGCAAACAAGGCTTGAACATTCAACGGTATAAAGGTCTGGGCGAAATGAATCCGGGCCAGCTCTGGGAAACGACCATGGACCCGGAGAAGCGGACCTTGCTGCGAGTGAACCTCGAAGACATGACCGGGGTCGATGAAATTTTCACGATTCTGATGGGCGATGAAGTGGAACCCCGGCGGAACTTTATCCAGCAACATGCGCTGGAAGTCCGGAATTTGGACGTATAGAAAATTCATAGGAGCGTATGGCTGATAGCGTATAGGTAGGAAATGTATGCGCCCGCTTCCCCGCCATCGGCTATATGCCATCAGCTCTTCTAAGGAGTCGGAATGCCGCCAGATGAACGCTTAGGCCAAATTGCGATCGAAGATGAGATGCGCTCGTCGTACCTTGATTACGCGATGAGCGTGATCGTGGGGCGCGCGTTGCCCGACGTGCGGGACGGGTTGAAACCGGTCCATCGTCGCATTTTGCACGGCATGAACGAGATGGGGTTGGCCGCCAACCGGCCGTACCGCAAATCGGCGAAGATCGTGGGTGAGATCATGGGTAACTACCATCCCCATGGCGATTCCGCGATTTACGACACTCTGGTGCGCATGGCGCAGAACTTCAACATGCGCTACATGCTGGTGGACGGCCAAGGCAACTATGGCTCGATGGACGGCGATGCGGCGGCAGCCATGCGGTATACCGAAGCCCGGCTGACGAAACTAGCCGAGGAGTTGCTGGCGGACATTGAAAAAGAAACGGTCGACTTCGGTCCCAATTACGACGAGTCGCGGGTTGAGCCGCTGGTCTTGCCCTCGCGGGTGCCGAATTTGCTGGTCAACGGCGCGGGCGGGATTGCGGTCGGTTATGCGACCAACATTCCGACGCACAATTTGGGCGAAGTCATCGAGGGGTTGCTCCTGCTGCTTGAGAACCCGGAGGTGACGATTGCGCAGTTGATGAAAAAAATCCCCGGGCCGGACTTTCCCACCGCCGGGTTCATCTACGGCACGTCAGGCATTAAGGATGCCTATGAAACGGGGCGCGGTTTGTTGACCGTTCGCGCGAAAGTGGCGATTGAGACCGATGAACGGACCGATCGTGAGCGGCTCATCATCACCGAAATTCCGTACCAGGTGAACAAGTCGAAGCTGATCGAAAAAATTGCCGACCTGGCGCAGGAAGACCGCGTGACCGGCATTTCCGATATCCGGGATGAATCCGACCGCGAGGGAGTCCGGGTCGTCATCGAACTGAAGCGCAATGAGATTCCGCTCGTGGTGTTGAACAATCTGTATAAACACAGTCAGTTGCAGACGACCTTCGGCGTCAACATGCTGGCGCTCGTCAATAACCGGCCGGAGGTGCTGAACCTCAAGCGAATTCTGGAAGCCTTTGTCGAACACCGGCGCGAAGTGGTCGTGCGACGAACGGCCTACGATTTACGCAAAGCGGAGGAACGCGCCCATATCCTCGAAGGGCTGAAAATCGCTCTGGACAATCTGGATGCCGTCATTGTCCTCATCCGGCGCTCGCAATCGCCCGACGTGGCGCGCGCGGGCTTGATGCAGCAATTCAGGTTGTCTGAAATCCAGGCCAATGCCATTCTCGAAATGCGTCTCCAGCGCCTCACGCAACTGGAGCGCGACAAGTTGGTGGAAGAGTATCGCGAAGTGCTGAAGACCATCGAGTATCTGCGCTCGGTCCTCGGCAGCGAGGCCTTGGTGCGCAAGATCATCCGCGATGAGCTGACGGAGATCAAAGAGAAGTATCAGGACGAACGCCGCACCAAGATCGTCAAGGAAGAGGCGGAACTGACGCTCGAAGACCTGATTGCCGAAGAAGAAGTCGTTGTGACGATTTCGCATGCCGGGTACATCAAGCGGAATGCGGTCACGCTGTACCGGGCGCAGCGGCGGGGCGGCAAAGGCAAAATCGCCATGGGTATCAAGGAAGAGGATTTTGTCGAAACCCTCTTCACGGCCTCCACGCACGATGCCCTGCTCTTCTTCACCGACGCAGGCAAGGTGTACTGGCTCAAAGTGCACGAAATTCCTGAGGCGAGCCGGGCCGCGAAAGGCAAGGCTCTGGTCAATTTGCTGGCGCTGTCCAAGGACGAGAAGGTCACCGCCACGCTGCCGGTGAAAGAATACCGGGCCGACCGGTTTGTCATCATGGGCACCAAGCAGGGCGTCATCAAGAAGACGGAATTGTCCGCCTACAGCAATCCGCGCCAGGGCGGTATCATCGCGCTCTCGCTCGATGCGGGTGATAAACTGATCGGCGTGGATCTTACCGACGGCCAGCGCGAGATTCTGTTGGGCACGAAACAGGGCATCACGATCCGTTTCAAGGAAGAGGATGTGCGCGCCATGGGACGCACGGCTCACGGGGTGCGCGGGATTACCCTGGAGGCGGGTGATGAGGTCATCGGTATGGAGACGATTACGCCCGATTCCACAACGGCGATCCTCACGGTGACCGAAGGCGGCTACGGGAAGCGCACGCCGGTCAACGAGTATCGTGTGCAGGGTCGTGGCGGGAAAGGCATCATCAGCGTCAAGACCACAGAGCGGAACGGTCCTGCGGTCGGATTCCTCCAGGTGCGCGGCGAAGATGAGATCATGGTCATGGCCGCACAAGGGAAGGTACTGCGTTGCAAGGTCGATGACATCCGTGAAATCGGACGCAACACGCAAGGGGTGCGTCTGCTGGATATGGATGGCGATGAGGACCGTGTCGTTGCCGTGGTGCGGCTGGTCGAACGTGAAGAAGGGGTGCCCGAAGAGGGCGAATAGCGACTCCGTGTACGGCGTCGGTTTCAGGCGGCCCTCACCATGGTTATGACCCATCAGAATCCGCCGCCCGCCGGTAATTCCTCGGGACGTCCAGCTAAGCGTCCGCTGGATACGGTCGTCAAATTGGCGCTGGGCGTCCTGTTCAGTTCCTTTGCGTTGATCTGGGGCGGCATGTTTCTCAGCCGGCCGGATCGGTCCATTCCTCCCTACAGCATCGGGTCCCAAGAGGGCCACATCGTCGCGGTGCATGTCCCGTCCTGGACGAGCGATACCGAAATCGAAACATTGATCGAACGCTTCCGCAAGGTGGCCGCAGAGACACGAAATTTCGGCCCCATGAAAATCCGTCCGACGACCGGAGAGGATCCGAAAGGGCGCTACCAACGTATCGCAATTTACGTCTTTACGGACGAGGGGTGGACGGAGCCCGAGATGCTGCACAAGTATGTGGCGGGCGAAGACCCGGCGGTGCGGGACGGATTCGAAGGATCGGTGCGAGGGTTCTACAAATTGGACGAGCAGGAAGAAGAAGGCCGTATCGGACCGGTTCCCAAAGGCAAAGACAGCGCGGCCACCGCAGTCTATTCGCGCCAGTTGTTCAAGGGGCCCGTCGCGAAGAGTCCGGCGGCGTCACAGACAACGACTGCGCCATGATGGCCGCGAGCTGTTCCCTGAGGGCCGGATCCTGGATGCTCTGCGTGTGGAATGCGGCCTCCCGCAGTAATTCGGCGCTCGGTTTGGATGCGTGTTCTTCCACGGTCGCTGACGGCGGGCTCACTCTCCGCTCGCCGGAAAATTCCCCGATGCGCAGGACGATTTCCGTCACCAGCTGGTCCCCGGCCATCCCATTCACCTTTTCGAGCAGGACCGGCTTGAGGAAGGTGAGTTGCTGCAGCCACACGGAGTTATGGACGTAGACGTGGAGCTTTTTGAATCGGATTTGATCGGGTCGCGTGTGGGTCGCGATCGGTTCCCCCACAATGTCGGGCCAATGGCGTCGCAGGCGCGCCTCGAAGAGTTTGCTCTCCAGGCCCAACCGGTGGGCTACACCTGCTAGAATGGTGCCGAAGGAATCGAGTGTGCTCTGCCCGCGCATGACGGCATCATAACAAAATGCGCGCGGGTGAAACAGTGTCGCCTCAGCAACATGACCAAGACGCACGATACAGATGATCAGTACAAGGTGGTGGCCACGAACAGGAAGGCCTACCATGACTATTTTATCGAAGAGAAGTTCGAGGCCGGGGTGATCCTGCGTGGAACGGAGGTGAAATCGCTGCGCGAGGGCCGCGTCAACCTCCAGGACAGTTATGCGTCGGTCGATGACGGCGAGGTGTACCTGAACCATTGCCACATCAGCCCCTACTCGCACGGCAACCTGATGAACCATGATCCGCTCCGTAAGCGGAAGCTTCTGCTGCATCGCAAGGAGATCAACAAACTGATCGGGAAAACCCAACTCAAGGGTCTCACCCTCGTCCCGCTACGCATCTACTTTTCCAAACGCGGCCATGCGAAAGTGGAGGTTGCCCTGGCAAAAGGCAAAAAGCAGTACGACCGCCGCGAATCCATCAAGGCTCGTGAGGCCGGTCGCGAAGTCGAACGGGCGATCAAGAGCCGGAAATAGCGGTTCCCACCTTCCTGATTGGCCTGCGGGCCTGCGCCCCCTCTTCTCTCCCCTCCTCTTCCCGCAATCTTGTCTTTCCCTATGACTCTGTCCTAACCCCCATCTCATGCCACGGTGTATCTTCGGTGAGTCTTCCATTGTGTTCCGAGTCGCGTCTGGGCGTTAGCCATGGGTCAATTTGGGGCATTGAGAAGAAACGACATGCTTGGACTTGACTTGGTTCTAACTAGAACTATTATAGTGGGGGTGCGCGGAATGGCCATGGCTCTTTGGCGGTGATGGGGCCGGCCGATAGTCGACGGCCCAGCTCGTCGCGTCACTCAACTCAGGGAAGAAGGGAACGACAACCATGTTGGTGGTACTCGGTGCGACAGGACATACGGGATCGGTTGTGGCAGAGGCTGTGCTGGCGCGGAAGCAGCCGGTGCGGGTTGTGGTGCGGTCGGCCGACAAGGGTGCAAGCTGGGCCGCGAAGGGAGTGGAAGTCGCCGTGGCCTCCCTGGACGATCAGGCTGCCCTGACTAAGGCGTTGCACGGCGCCTCAGGCGTCTATCTGTTGATCCCGCCGAATTATGGCGCGGCGTCATGGTTGGCCGAACAACGGCAGCGGGTCGATCAGACCGCAGAGGCCGTAAAAGCGAGCGGGATTGCGCATGTGGTGTTGTTATCGTCGATTGGCGCGCACCTTCCGGACGGAACCGGGCCGATACGCGCCGCCCGGTATGGAGAACAACGGCTCACTGCGGTGGCGCCGAATGTCACGATCCTGCGGTCCGGGTACTTCATGGAGAACTGGGCGTCCGGTATCGGGATCGCCAAGGAGCAGGGCCTGTTACCCTCGTTCATTCCGCCACAGATGTCGATCCCGATGATCTCCACCAGGGACATCGGGCGTGTGGCAGCGGAACGTTTGATGGCCGGGGGCCGAGGCCATGCAATTGTGGAACTCGCAGGCCCAGAGGAGTACAGTCCAGAACAAGTCGCTACTGCGCTTGGTGGGATTCTCGGGAGAGCCGTCTCCGTGCAGTCCGCGCCCCTGAGCGTCGTGGTCCCGACCTTCACGTCATTCGGGTTCTCCACCGAAGCGGCGGGATTGTTTGAAGAGATGTACACAGCGTTTTCCAAGCGTGCTGTCCGGTATGAGCGTCCCGAGTCACTCGTGCGGGGAACGACCTCTCTCGCAGCAGCATTGCGGGGGATGGCGTAAGAAAGGAGGCTGACATGCGAACAGACACAATTAGCGCCAAAGAGCTTGTGGGAATCTATCAGGCAGGGTCTCATCATATGGTCGGCGACGGATTTCCGGTACGCAACATGATTCCGGGCGCCGGGGTCGAAGAACAACTGTCTCCATTCTTGATGCTCGACTATATGGGCCCCGAGGAATTTCCGCCGACCACGCATCGACTGGGCGTGGGTGAACATCCGCATCGAGGGTTCGAGACGGTGACGATCATGTATCACGGGAAAGTGGCGCATCGTGACTCGACCGGGAGCGGAGGCGTCATCGGGCCCGGCGATGTGCAATGGATGACGGCCGCGTCCGGCGTGGTGCACGAGGAGCTGCATGAGAAAGAGTTTGCAGAAAAGGGCGGTCTCTTGGAAGGAGTCCAGCTGTGGGTGAATTTGCCGAAGGCGTTCAAAATGACGACGCCACGGTATCAGACCTTGCTCAACAGCGAGATTCCGACGGTGGAGCTCGAAGGAGGAGCAGGCCGGCTCCGCGTCATCGCCGGGGAGTTTCGTGGAGTAGCAGGGCCGGCGAAGACCTTCAGCCCGGTGCATCTCTATGACCTGCGTCTGGCAGCAGGGCACCGGATGGAACTCGATTTGCCCGAAGGGTTCAATTCGTCCCTCTTCGTGCTCCACGGGCAGGTTGTGGTGAACGGGGCTCAGACGGTGGACGAAGTGCGAATCGGGCTGCTCGGGCAACGAGGCGAACGCGTGGTGCTGGAGGCGAAGCAAGACGCGACCATTCTTGTGCTGAGCGGCCAGCCCATTGCGGAGCCGATTGCTCGCTACGGCCCGTTTGTGATGAACACGCGGGATGAGATCATCCAAGCCGTGCAGGATTACCAAGCGGGAAAGATGGGCCATCTGTCATGACCGCGCCGGTGCTGACGGTCGAAGTGTATTCCGATGTGGTTTGTCCCTGGTGTTATGTCGGAAAGCGACGGCTGGAACAGGCGCTGGAATCATCGGGGAGACAACCATCGGCCCTGGTGTTTTGGCGCCCGTTCCAGCTGAACCCGACCATGCCAAAGGCCGGGATGGATCGCCGGGTCTACCTCGAAGCGAAATTCGGCGGCCTTGGTGAAATGGAGGCGATTCAGAATCGAATTGCCGGCGTGGGCGTGAGTGCGGGCATCGAGTTCGCCTTCGATCGAATTGCGCGCACGCCCAATACGTTCGATGCGCACCGGCTGATCTGGTTCGCTCAGCAACAGGGCCGTCAGGATGCCGTAGTTGAAGAACTGTTTCACGGATACTTCACCGAAGGGCTGCATATCGGCGAGCACGACGTGCTGGTGTCGCTTGCCGCTCGGGCCGGCTTGGACGGCGCAGCGGTCGGCCGATTTTTGCAGAGCCAGGACGGAACCGAAGCGGTGCGGCAGGAAGAGGCGCGCGGTCGTCAGTTGGGAATCAGAGGGGTCCCCTACTTTCTCTTGAACGGAAAGACCGTGGTGTCCGGTGCGCAGCCGGTCGAGACATTTCTCGAGGCTATCGAGCAGACAACCAGGTAAGGAGAAACGGACATGGCGGTTCACGTCTATGGCTGCAACCATATCGTCATCGAAGTCACCGACGCCAAACAGGCCGTGAAGTTCTATTCGGATGTGTTCGGCCTGGAGATGTTACGCGGAGGAGAGGGTGCGGCCTGGTGCAAACTGGGCGAGCATCAGTTTTTGGCCATTTTCGAAGTCGAACAGTTGCAGCCTGATCGCATGAAGCATTTCGGCTTGATGGTCCGCGATGCCGCTCAGATCAAGGAAGTCCGGCGCAAGCTCACCAAAAAGTACAAGCTGAAGATGGAACCCCATTTCCGTTGCGATTTTCGCGATCCCTGGGGAAACCGCATCCAGGTGGGCGACCTGTCGGATGAATCGCTGGTCTGGCTTCTCCCCTATCAGGAGGTTCAGAAGGCCGGCATCACGTTCTCCAAGCCCCCACGCACCGGAGCACGAAAAGGAGCGATCCCATGAAGGATCTGGAGCGCGTGCGCAGGCTTGCCAAAGATCTCACGACCACCTATCCTCGCAGCCCGAGGGACATGCTGGGAGGGTATGTCATCGGCGTGCGTTGTGTGGATAAATGCCGGGCGTTTCTCCTGGGGATCAACGGCGACTATAACTATTGGCCCTGTTCGTTGGCTGCGTTATTGTTCACCTTCACGGGCATCAGCCCGGAGCAGTTTCAGGAGGTTGTTGCCACGGGAGCGACCGACGAGGAGATGGGCGACTGGCTCAAGGCCCATAGCAAGGTGCAGGACCGGCAGGCGATCATTGAATGGAATAATACAATGCGGGATCTGCGTCTTTCCGAGATGGCTCCCGCCGTGCAGGCTTATATGGAAGACTACATCCCGAAATATGTGCCGACTCATCGCCCAGTCTATACCTATTTCGATGTCTACGATCTCGAAGAGAAGCGGCTGTGATCGGCAAACGTGGTGCTGACGCCTGAAGGAATCTTACATGCCGGATGCTACATGGACTGAGATCGGTTCGGTTGATGAACTCAAACAGCGCCCCCTGCAGCAAATCGTCTGCGGTCAGACGAAGCTGGCGTTGAGTTACAAGGACAGCCAGTTCGCGGCGATCTCCGGCATCTGCAACCACATCGGCGGACCGCTAGGCGAAGGGCGGCTCGAGGGCGACTACGTCGTGTGCCCCTGGCACTACTGGAAGTTTCATCGCCAAACCGGCCAGGGCGAGCCGGGATATGAAGGCGATCGGGTCGCGAGTTATGCCGTGAAGGTGGAGGATGGGCGCGTCTTTGTCGATCTGACACCGGTCACGAAGCGACAGAAACTCTCCAAACCACCACACCCGCTGGCCCGCCCGATCGTTCGCGCCGACGGGCCGATTCGCGTGCTGGGGCTTGCCGCCACGGCCATGACGGCGGATCAGCCGCGCTACAGCGCGTCCGACGCGCTGTTGGAAGCAGCGCTGGACCATGCGCGCGGGCCGCTGCAGCTCAATACGCAGCTCATTCGGCTGCGGGAGTTGTCATTCCGGGCCTGCGAAGGGTTTTATTCGAAAGCAGCGGAAGCCTGCACCTGGCCCTGCTCGATTACGCAGATGGATCCAGCCGACGAGATGGATCAGGTGTATGAGGGCATCGTGCATTGGGCAGACGTGATTCTTGTCTCCACACCGATCAGATGGGGTGGGGCCAGCAGCCTGTATTACAAAATGGTCGAACGGCTGAACTGTGTGCAGAATCAAGAGACGATTGCCAACCGGCATCTGCTCAAGGATAAAGTCGCCGGGTTCATCATCATGGGCGGCCAGGATAATGTGCAGGGCGTGGCCGGACAATTGATGACGTTTTTCGCCGAAGTCGGCTGTCAGTTCCCGCAATTTCCCTTTATCGCCCATTCACGCGGATGGAGCGCGGAAGACATGGAGCGGAACAATCGCGAGGTGCAGGAGAGCCGTGAGTTGCGTGAAGGCGCCGAAGCCCTCGTCACCCGCGCAGCGGACTTGGCGCGGCTCATGATTGAAGCCCGCCTGACCTCCGCTCCCCTTGCCCGGGGCGGCCGCAAAGCGCATCAACTCGATAGCGAACCGACGGGATAATGAAGAGCCATTCGCAAGGAGGCGAACGCATGTCGGGTCAGGATCATACCGCGGCCCATCTGGATAACCTTTCCCGGGCGCTGTTGCGCCTGCACAAGGCGTTGCTGGATGGCGAACGGGTCTCGTACGAGCGGGTGCATGGGCGCATCCCGACCAATGGCGCGTTTTTTCAGTTAGTCCTCGGGGATGCCTGGTTCGCCTGGTTGCGTCCGTTGTCCCAATTGATGGCGCGGTTGGATGAGCTGTCCGACGAGAAAGAGGCCTCGGATCGCGATGAGATCACCGCGGTGATCGGCTCGGTGCGAACCCTCTTGACGCCGTCCGAAGACGGCAATGGCTTCGGCCGGAACTATTATGATGCCTTGCAACGAGAACCTGATGTGGTGCTGGCCCACGCGGCGGTTCGGGCGCTACTGCGATAACGGGACAGGCCGAGGAAGGAGTCACCACGATGAAAGCGCACTATTTGGGGCATGTCGTGTTTTACGTGAAAGAGCTGCAACGTTCGCTGACGTTCTACCGCGACCTGTTGGGATTCCACGAAGTCGGGCGGATTTTTAATGGCGCTGCAGCCGCGCTCACATCCGGCCGCACCCATCATGAGTTGCTGCTGATCCAGGTCGGCGATGCGCCGGCACCGCCCCCTGGGCGCAGACGAGGGCTCTATCACATTGGCATCAAAGTCGGTGACAGCCTGGACGAACTTCGGACGGCTAAACGCGAGTTGGAGCAGGCCGGCATCGCGATCGACGGCATGAGCGACCATACTGTCAGTCAGAGTCTCTACCTTCGTGATCCGGACGGCAACGAGGTCGAGCTCTATGTCGATGCGGACGAGGCGATCTGGAAAAATAATCCCGACGCGGTCGTCTCGCCGATTAAACCGTTATCGTTATAACCGAGGAGGGAGAGGGACTCATGGAGAAACCAGTGATTGCAGCAAAGCAGCCGGCGGTATTGGAATTGGAAGCGGGAACCCATTATTGGTGCCGCTGCGGGCTTTCGAAGAAGCAGCCGTTTTGCGATGGATCTCATCAAGGGACCGGCTTCACGCCCATGGAATTCACCACGACCGAGAAAAAAACCGTCGCCTTATGCCAGTGCAAAATGACGAACACACCTCCGTTTTGTGACGGGACGCATAAATCGCTCTGAGCTTTGCCGCGGCCGCTGGACGGCAGGTCATGAAGGAGGAACAGGCATGGGTGAGGCGATGAACGATCAGGAATATTCCATCAGGCTCATCGAGCGGCAAATGGTGGCGGAGGGGACGATGGCGTTCTCCTTCGAGAAGCCGGCGGGGTTTGTGTTTGCGCCGGGTCAGTTTGTGGATCTAACACTCACCGAGCCCTCAGAGACCGACGCGGCCGGCAACACCAGGGCCTTTTCCATTGCGAGTGCGCCGCAGGAACCAACGCTGATGGTGGCCACCCGTCTGCGCGATACCGCGTTCAAGCGAGAACTGCAGCGCATGCCGATCGGCTCATCCGTTCGTATGGAAGGGCCGTTCGGGAAACTGGTGCTGCATACCGACCAGGCTCGGCCAGCCGTCTTTTTGGCCGGCGGGATCGGCATTACGCCGTTTCGCAGCATGGTGGTGGGGGCGGCGCTGCAACGGTCGCCCCATCCCATGGTCCTGTTTTACTCCAACCGGCGGCCGGAGGATGCGCCGTTTCTGGACGAGCTGCAGGCCTTGCAGGAGAACAATCCGCACTATCGTTTTGTGGGCACCATGACCGAGCCCGCAAAGTCTTCCCGATCCTGGACCGGTGAAACCGGGTACCTCAATGCCGCGCTGCTCTCCAAGTATCTCGCCGGCATCGAGAAGCCGATCTATTATGTCGTGGGCCCTCCCGGCATGGTCGTGGCGCTCCGTACCATGCTTAAAGATGCTGGTATCGATGACCATGACATTCGAACGGAAAAGTTCGCCGGTTACTAGATCAGCAAGCTCCCATGCCGATGCGCATGCATCTGCCTAACACGCAGGTGTCGCGCGTGGATGATCGCGTTCTGTCCGTCCCCGCCTGGGCTTCACCGTGGAACACTGAGGCGAAGGAGCATGTCGACATGTACCATTCCGTGTCCGGCAAGGGAGGTGTGAGGCTATGAAACGATCGATCAACGGCGGCCATCGCGTCGTGTCTCTGATGGGTTTCCAGGTACTTGCAGTCATCTGGTTGCTGATCCAGACGGTTCCGGCGTCCGCGCAACAATCTCCTCCGGACAATGACATCACAAAATTGGCCGAGGACGTCTATCTGTATCGGCACCACTTTCACCAAACCCTGTTCATCACGACCTCGCAGGGCGTGATCGTTACCGATCCGATCAGCGTCGAGGCGGCGACCTGGCTGAAGGCCGAGATGAAGAGGCTCACGGATCAGCCGGTACGGTACGTCATCTATAGCCATCACCACGACGACCACATTACGGGAGGCCGCGTCTTCGCCGATCAGGCACGGTTCATCAGTCAGGCGGCGGCGCGGGACCACATTCTCCGTGCGGCGGACCGGAACACCCCGGTGCCCGAGATCACCTTCACCGACCGCATGGCCATTGACCTCGGCGGGAAGCATGTTGAACTGATCTACACGGGAAAAAATCATTCAGATAACAGTCTCGTGGTGCTCCTGCCCCAGGAGAAGCTGCTCTTCGCGGTGGACTTCATTCCGGTTGAAACCTTGGCCTATCGCACGCTGCCTGATGCCTACCCCGATGAGTGGATCGAGTCCCTCAAGCGGGTCGAGGAATTGGATTTCGAGATCCTCGTGCCTGGGCACGGCCGGGTCGGTAAGAAAGCACATGTTGGTCAATTTCGCGCCTATCTGGAAGACCTGAGGGCGGCCGTGCGCGAACAGGTGCAGCACGGCGCGACGCTTGAAGAGGCGAAACGGAATATCCGGCTCCCACAATATCAACAGTGGCAGCGGTACGCCGAGTGGCTTCCGGAAAATGTCGAAGGCATGTATCGATACCTGTCTCAGCCGCGACCATAAGGACCTGAATCCGTTCTCGGCGAGTGAGTCTCTCATTCAGAAGGGGTGTATCCTGTTCGAGCGTTGTACGATGCTGGTCCAGGACGCGGCTACATCCGTGCCGACCATGAGCACCTCCGTATGTCAGACGGTTGTGCTATCCTCCATCCCGAGCCGTGAGGAATCCGATCGATTCACCAGACGGAGGTTGCCGTGAAACGACTATTGTTTTCCGGTCTTGCGCTGGGTGCCCTCTCGATATTTGTGTCGATCAGCCCGGCTATTGCCGAGGTAGACGACGGCTCGAAGGTCACAATCTTCTCACCGAAGAGCGGAGACAAGGTCGATGAGACCGTTGCGCTCACCTACGAACTTGTCAAAGGCTCCAAAGCGGAGCATGCACATGTGTATCTCCACGGCCAACCTCCATGGTTGAGGTCCAGTAACGTCGGCTGACTTGCCTTGCAAGAGGCGGTGGCCTCCCGCAAGAGGGCCCCGCTTAGACAGGCCGGTGGGCGACCCGGAGTCGCAAGGATTCAGTCATGGGAAACCTTCAGATCTCTCGCCGCCGGGTGTTGCTGGTGACGCTCGGGGTCCTGCTCCTCCTTGATCTTTGCCGCTCCCTGTATGCGCGGGTGGGCTATGAGCAGCCGTTTGAAAACTGGCAGCCCGACCCGGCGGTCTATGCGGAATTGACTTGGCCGCCGGGAGCCGATCTTCCGCCCGACACCCCGATCGGTAAGAGAGTGTTCGCGCAGCGTTGCGCGGTGTGCCATGGACCTGATGGTCGCGGCAACGGGCCGGCAGCGCCGTCGCTGATTCCCCGACCACGAGATTTCACGAAGGGCCAGTTCAAATACAAGTCCACGCTGGCGGATCAGCCCCCGAGCGACGCCGATCTGATCAAGACGGTGTCCATCGGCCTTCGGGCCAGTGCCATGCCATTCTGGCAAGACATTCTGAGCGTGGACGAAATTCGCGACGTCGTGGCCCACGTGAAGAGCTTGTCGAGCGCCTTTGGCGGATTGAGTCCAACGCCGCTCACCGTTCCTCCACGGGTGCCGCCCGATGCGGCCAGCATCGGCCGTGGTACGGAGCTGTTCAAGACGCAAGGCTGCGTCGCCTGCCACGGGCCGGCTGGGCGTGGCGGCATCAGACTGGTCGATGCCAAGGGCTATCCGGTCCTCTCCCGCGACCTCACGGCACCTTGGACGTTTCGAGGAGGGAGCGAGCCGGAACAGATCTGGCTCAGGATCACGACTGGCCTTGCGCCTAGCCCAATGCCGTCGTTCGCCGACAAGACGTCGCCCTCGGAACGCTGGGATCTCGTGAACTATGTCCTGTCGCTCTCGCGGACTCCGCCGTGGGAACCGGGAGGGACATTCGGCGGACCGGGGCAGCTTGCCGATCCGGTCAAACGAGGCGAGTATTTAGTCCATGCAGAAATGTGCGGGCTTTGTCACACACAAGCGACGAGAGGCGGGATCTATCGAGATGAGTATTTCCTCGCTGGGGGACAGCGGGTCGATGTGTGGCCGCACGGGGTCCTCGTCTCGCGCAACCTGACGTCCGATCCGGAGACGGGACTCGGTCGCTGGACGCCTGAACAGATCGTCGAGGCCATGCGCAATGGGCGGACGCCCGATCGGTACCTAAACGTCTTCGATATGCCCTGGCATTTTCTCCACGGCCTGAGGGATGAGGATGCAACGGCGATGGCGGAGTATCTGAAAACCCTCACGCCGGTGCGCAATGCCATTCCCCCTCCGCTTCGGTATGGCCTGTTGGAAACGGTCGTGGGAAAACTGACGCGTCCGCTGCCGGCGGCGCTTCCTGAGACGATTACCTTTCTGGATGGGAACTTCGGTCAGTCCAGCGGAATACCGATCCAGCGCCACCTGCCTCAACAACTGCTCATCGTCGCGCAATGGGTGCTATTGGGCATCGGTGGAGTCGCGTTCATCTTGGCCGCTCCGCCTGGACGGCGCTGGCCTCGAAGGCTGACTGGATGGCTCCTTCTAATCCTCGGCATGGCGGGCATCGGAGCCGTCGCATTCCTGCTGCGTGTTCTGTATGAGATGCCGGCCACAGCCGTCATTCCGCCGGACGTGATTGCGAAACCGGTCTTGGCGACCATTCATGAACCGGACTCTGCCGCATTCCGGAATCCGGAGCACCGGGCGATGGTGATGCGAGGGCAATATCTGTTTACCGTGGCCTCCTGCGCCATGTGTCATCAGGGGAACGGAGAGGGGGCCAGAAAAACGAGTTGGAGCCCGGCCGGCACCAGGTGGTCGCGCAACATCTCTTCCCATCCGACGAACGGCATCGGCGCCTGGTCGGATGCGGCCATTGCCCGCGCGATCCGGAGCGGCGTGTCGGCGACAGGCGGGCGGGCGCTGCATTGGCAAGGAATGATCTGGGATCATGCGTCGAACTGGGACGAAGAAGACATTCGCTCCCTGGTGGCATATCTTCGTACATTGCCGCCGGTGGATCGGGCCGTTCCGGCGCCCCGACCACCGAGTCCGGACGACTGCGAGAAAGCCACGATCTGGGTAGGAGAGAATGACCTGCCCGGTTGTCGCTAGCCCGCATTCGTCATGACGGTTCGTCGCGAAATTGTAGAATTGTGTCGCGAGACGGGCGTGTGGCAATGCAAGGGCGGCGATTGCAGGAGACGCGTTCATGAGTCATGTGGGCTAGAAGTTGTACCAGGCCGACAGGGTGAACATGTCTGCCTAGACGGAATGGATCACCGTGACAGCGGGCCGGTACGATCAACATGGTCAATTGCCGGATGCGTCCGAACAATGCGACACAGTCTTGGCGTTCGTGCCGGAATCGGCGTTGAGACCGGACCTCCAGAAGACACACGGACTGCTCGGTGCGACGTCCGACACAACGTTCGTGATTGATTGCGACATGTTCGCCACGCTGCCGCGCACCGACGGATCGGCCGTTGCGAGGCCGGCGGAAGACGGACGGCCACAATCTCCAGCCACAGGAGGGGACAGAGACAAGGGGCACGTCGAACAGGACTTGCAACAACTCCGGACCGACCTGAACAGGAAGAAGGAAGAGATCGATGCATTAAAAGGGAGATGGAATCGATCCGAGGAGAGCTGAGGCCACCGGCCTCAAAGCGGCAGGAGTGATGATCCGACGCCGGTACGTTGCAGGTGTGCCGCGTCGATTTCGATAAGGAGAAAACGGGTGAAGGTCTCGGGATGGTTTTTGGAATGAAAAAGGTTCCGCTGGAGATCCAGGAAGAACGGAAGACCGTAAAACGTCTTCTGGATGTGAAGCCGGCGAGAAGGCTCCGTCGCCATTCAGGCCAACTGAGGGAGGCTGCGGCGGGCATGGTCACACATCGGATATCGCGGCCGAGAGAGCAGGCCTCCGAAACCCCGATCAGCAATGCGGCAAGAAAGATTGCCACCTTCGCGGTCACAGAGGAACGATAAGGCGATGATCGTTCAATTCACGTCGACGGGTTTATCGGTCGAGGAAGGAGGATGGTTCCACCGCCTCCTGGGCTTTTTCGATTCCGTCCTGCGCGGAGTCGGGCAGGTCATGTTGCAGAACAATAGTTACACCGGCCTGCTCTTTCTCCTAGGGATCTGTTGCAATTCCCTGCTGTTCGGAGCGGCCGTCGCGCTTGGAACCGCAGTCAGCTCCGCTACGGCAATACTCCTGGGCGTCGATCGCAGGCTGGTCCGTGCGGGGATGTTCGGCTTCAATGGCGGGCTGATCGCCATTGCCTTGCTCTTTTTCCTGCAACCGGATGCACTAACCTGGATCTGCGTCATGTTCGCGGCAGCCTGCTCGACGGTCGTCATGGCGGCCTTGGTATCCCTTCTGGATGTCTGGAAAATTCCCGCACTCACGGCGCCATTCGTCTTCACATCCTCGTGCTTCTTCCTGGCGACGGCGCGATTCGGGCGGCTCCAGTCTACGCATCTGTTGCCAACCGCTGGACTGCCTCATGGAACCACGGTTGAAGGGATTGTGACGGCTTCGACGCTCACAGAAGGACTCTTCAACGGTATCGCCCAGGTCTTTTTCCAGGAGAATCTGATCTCCGGTGTCGTCTTTGCAGCCGGCCTGCTGATCGCGTCGCGGGTGGCCTGTGCGGCTGCGCTGGCCGGTTCGTTGGTCGCGCTCCTG
Organism: Nitrospira sp.; assembly: GCA_020853775.1. Lineage (GTDB taxonomy): Bacteria > Nitrospirota > Nitrospiria > Nitrospirales > Nitrospiraceae > Nitrospira_A. Next base: position 7,817 of record JADYYH010000003.1, on the reverse strand, counting down.
GTGGCCTGGGGCATGGGCGCCGCGGAGCCGGCGATCCGCGCGGGCGCGTTCGGTTTCAACAGCGTGCTGGTCGCCATCGCCTTGGGCGGCGTATTCTTTGCGTTGAACAGGGTGTCGATCGTCTACGCGCTGCTCGCGACGATCGCTACCCCGTTCATCTTTTCAGCGGTATCCGCCGGGCTCGAACCGTTGGGAGTGCCCGCGTTGACGCTTCCCTTCGTGCTCGTCACGTGGGTGTTCCTATTTGCGAGCAAACTCTTCCCAGAGCTTCACGCCATGCAAACTTGGAAGACCTGAGCGAAGAGAATACGGAACGGTGAATGCCAGATCACAATCGGCGCCGACGAATTGCGTTGACGGAACCTGGCGATGTCCGGAGTACAGATCAGTAACGACAACACGTCCCGCAATGGCGAAGTGATCGGTGGAGGAGGAGCGCGACAGAGGCCTCGCGGCCCTGTAGGTTATCGCGATCGCTGACCCGGACAGTGCGACATCGAAACATCCGACGTGAGGGTGGCTATGAAGGCGCGACCGGTACAGGTGCTTGTGATCGACGTGGGCGGCACCAATGTGAAGGTGTTGGGGACTGGTCGGACCGAACCGCTCAAGATCCCTTCTGGTCCGACCATGACGGCGAACAGCATGGTTGAGGCTGTGAAACGTGCCGTGGCAGGCTGGGCCTACGACGTGGTGTCGATCGGGTACCCTGGGCCTGTGTGGGACGGGCACCCGGCCGCCGAACCAAACAATCTCGGGCCAGGGTGGGTCACGTGTGACTTTCAGAAGGCGTTCGGCAAGCCGGTCAAGGTGATCAATGACGCCGCCATGCAAGCGCTCGGCAGCTACGAAGGCGGCCGGATGTTGTTCCTCGGCCTCGGCACCGGGTTGGGTTCGGCCTTGGTGATCGACGGGGTGCTCGCACCGATGGAACTGGCCCATCTGCCCTACAGCAAAGGCCGAACCTATGAACACTATGTGGGGCTGCAGGGGCTCAAGCGCTGTGGCAAGAAACAATGGCGACGCCAGGTGGCGGAGATGACACAGGCTCTTCGTCGTGCATTGCAGGCCGAGTATGTCGTCCTGGGCGGGGGAAATGCGAAAAAATTGAAGGATCTCCCGGAAGGGGCGCGGCTCGGCGACAACGGCAATGCCTTTCTCGGCGGCTTCCGATTGTGGGAAGATCGGCCGCACAGGGGCTCACTGCGTTGAACGGTGAAGGAATCCTCCCATGCCAACCACGAGAATCGTCATCGTCGGCGGCGGGTTCGGCGGTCTTCATGCTGCGAAAGCCTTGTCGAATGAAGCGGTCGACGTCACGCTGATCGATCGCAAAAACCATCACACGTTCCAGCCGTTGTTGTACCAAGTGGCGTTGGCCCTGCTCTCGCCGGGCGAAATCGCCTCGTCGCTCCGTCACATCCTGCGCGCGTCGCGCAACGTTCAGATCATTCTGGGTGAGGCGGTCGGATTCGATATCGCGGCCCGACAGGTGACGCTCAGCGACGGGACGGCACTTGAATACGAGTACCTGATCGTGGCGGCCGGCGCGCGCCACGCGTATTTCGGTCATGACGAATGGGAGCGAGACGCGCCGGGGCTCAAGACGATTGAGGATGCGGTGGAAATCCGAAGCCGGTTGCTGCTGGCGTTCGAAGCGGCGGAACGCGAGGCGCATTTCACCGGCGGGCGCGCGCCGCTCAGTTTTGCCGTCATCGGCGGTGGCCCGACGGGCGTCGAATTGGCGGGAGCGATCGCGGACCTCTCGCGGCGGGCCCTGGCCAAAGATTTCAAATCGATCGATACGACACAGGCCCGCGTCCGGCTGTATGAGGGCGCTTCGCGCATTCTCGGTGCCTATTCCGAAGATTCTTCACGCAAGGCGGCCAGGCAACTGGAGCAACTGGGCGTCGAGGTTTGCACTGACAGTCTGGTCCGGGCCGTCGAACCGGGTCGGATCCAGGTGCGGGATGAGTGGATTGTAACCGACGTGACGATCTGGGCGACCGGGGTGGCGCCCTCCCCGCTCGCGAAGGCACTGGGAGTAGCCACGGATCGTTCGGGGCGGGTGCTCATTGAGCAGGACCTCAGCGTGCCGGGCCACCGCGAACTCTTCGTCATCGGCGACATGGCGGCCCTCATCGATGCGAACGGCAAGCCGGTGCCGGGCTTGGCCGCCGCGGCCCTGCAACAGGGGCAACACGCGGCGCGTAACATTCTCAGTGATGTACAAGGGCGGTCACGCGAACCGTTTCGATACGTGGACCGAGGCAGCATGGCGACGATCGGGCACCACCGCGCAGTGGCGGAGTTCGGCCGATGGCACCTCTCCGGCATTCCCGCCTGGCTACTCTGGTCGGTGGTGCACGTGTTTCTGTTGATCGGGTTTCGGAACCGGCTTGCCGTCATGCTGCAGTGGATCTGGGCCTATGTCACGCGCAAGGGCAGCAGTCCCCTCATCACCGAGTTCCAACGGACGGAGAAGAATGTTTTGAAATGAAACCCTTGCGCAGGCGTCTTCTTTCTGCGATGCATTGCGCATGGCAGGGCCACCGGGCATACTAGGCCACGTATGAGCATCGAAACCTCTCTAAAGACGGCTCCTTCCAACCTCGAACGGTATCGTGCCCTGTTGCGTGTGGCGGCGGCGATCACCAGTCACTCCGATTTGCCTGCACTGGTGCAGGATCTCGCGCGGCTGCTGCCCTTGGTTGTACCGGTTAACTTTGTCGGGTTGTCCCTCCACGATCCTCAGCGCGGTGTGATGCGCCTGCATGTGCTGCAAGCAAATGTTCCGGCCGATATCATTGGCGGCCATGAAAGCGCACCGGCTGAGACGCCGGCCGGCTTGGTGTGGGAGACGCAAGAACCGCTGCTCCTCAACGACCTGGCCGAAGAGCGGCGCTGGCCGAAGGTCATCGGACTGATGCGAGAAGATGGCGTGCAGTCTTGCTTCCTGGTGCCCCTCACCTCGGCCCTCCGCCGGCTGGGTTCGCTGGAATTTTCGAGTCTGACCAAGGGGGCGTTTCAAGCCTCCGACTTGGAATTGATGCAGCAGGTCGGCCGACAGGTGGCCGTAGCCGTGGAGAACGTCCTCAATCGGGAAGCGGCGGAGGCCTCCCGACACGACCTCGAACGGCAACGGGATCGCTTCAGTCTGTTGCTGCGCATGACGAATACCATCGCCTCGACGCTGGATCTGCGCGAGGTGTTCAAGGCAGTGAGTCTCTGTCTGCGCGAGATGGTTCCACAGGAATATGCCAGCTTGATTCTGTACGACGGCCATACGCAGCGCGTCCGTCTTCATGCACTCGATTTTCCCGACAATGAAGGCGCGTTGACCGAGGGGACACTGTCGGATGTGACCGGTTCTCTCGCTGGTCTGGCGTTTGAGCGGAGGCGACCTGCGATTGCCAACACTCTGTTGGAGCTGAAGGCGTTTTCTCACGACGTGCCTCAACTCCTGGTGAGGAAAGGGTTCCGCTCCATGTGCTCGCTGCCGCTCTTATCGCGCGATCGCGTGATCGGCTGTCTCAATCTGGCCAGTCGTCAGGAGCAGGCATTCGGCGAACAAGATGTCGAGTTTCTCAGCCAGGTGGCCGGACAGATCGCCCTCGCGGTGGACAATGCTCTGGCCTATCAGGAGATCACCGAACTCAAGGACCGGCTGACCGAGGAGAAGCACTATCTCGAAGAGGAGATTCGCCTCGAACATGGCTTCGACGACATCATCGGCGAGAGCCGGGCGCTCAAGCAGGTCCTTGCCCAGGTCGAAATCGTCGCGCCGACCCAGGCAACGGTATTAATCCAGGGCGAAACGGGCACGGGCAAGGAGCTCATCGCCAGGGCGATTCATCGGCTCAGTGACCGGAACCAGCGCACCTTCGTGAAACTGAACTGCGCCGCAATTCCCACGGGTCTGCTCGAAAGCGAATTGTTCGGTCATGAACGGGGGGCGTTCACCGGGGCGATCGCGCAGAAAGTCGGCCGGTTCGAATTGGCCCATGGCGGCACGATCTTTCTCGATGAGGTGGGAGAAATTCCGCTGGAACTACAGTCGAAACTGCTTCGTGTGCTGCAGGAGCAAGAGTTCGAGCGGCTCGGGAGCACAAGGACCGTTCGTGTCGATATCCGGCTCATCGCCGCCACGAATCGGGATCTGGCCAAGCTGGTAGACGACCATGAGTTTCGAAGCGATTTGTACTACCGGCTGAATGTGTTTCCGATCACCCTGCCGCCGCTGCGGGATCGACGAGAGGACATTCCGACGCTCGTGCGCTATTTCACGCAGCACTATGCCGCGCGCATGAAGAAACCAATTGACTCGATTCCGGCGGCGACATTGGAGGCCTTGTCCCGCTATCACTGGCCGGGAAACATCCGTGAGTTGGAGAACTTGGTCGAGCGGGCGGTCATCCTCACCCAAGGGCCGCAGCTCTATGTTCCGCTTCAGGAACTGAAGCTTGAGGAGCGGCAAGCTCCGCCGCCGAGCACCACTCTGGAGGATGCGGAGCGTGAACAGGTCCTGAGGACCCTGCGCGACACGCAATGGGTCATCGGCGGTCCGGACGGCGCGGCCGCTCGCTTGGGTCTCAAACGCACCACCCTCACATCGAAACTCAAAAAACTCGGACTCTCCCGTCCACGCGGGTGACGATGCTCTTCGTCACCTGACGATCCCTCGTCGCCTCCACTTCGTCACGTTCGGTCTTGCCGGCGCCTCTCTGTCTGCCTCCATTTCAGGCTTCCCTTTTTTTCATGTGGTTAGACTATCTTGCCGGGTCGCGCAGCGCATGGAACGGGCCTTGCCATTACCGGATGCATAATAACGCAACAGGGACGAAGGGGGTGGCTCCATGAAAGATGTCACGCTGTGGGTTGGCTGGTACGGAATGCTCGTCACCCTGCACCTCGTCATTGCAGGGTGGCTGGTGAAGGATCGGATGAAGAGTGTGGCCCGGCAATTGGTGCGGGGCCACAGACCGTAATCACTTTTTAACAGGAGGTTCGACATGTACGCCTTTTTCAAAACAGATGAGTCCTGGGCGGGGTGATCTTCGCCCATGGCGCGTAGAAGCTGCTCGGCTGGTACGGAGGGTTCGGCTTTGAAGGAACCATGGGGTTCTTCACGCAGAAGATGGGATTGCCCTGGTTGATCGCCTTCCTGGTCATCATCGGGGAATCCATCGGCAGTCTCGGATTGATCGCCGGCCTGTTCACGCGGTTCACGGCGGCGAGCTTTGTCGTCATCATGCTCGGGGCGATTGCGACTGTGCACTTGCCGCAGGGCTTTTTCATGAATTGGTTCGGACAGCAACAGGGCGAAGGGTTTGAATATCACCTGCTCGTGATCGCGATGAGTGTGGTGCTATCCATCATCGGTGGCGGCAAGTGGTCGCTGGATGGAGTGATCGCGAAATGGCTGGGTGAACCGGCGAAGGTTCAGCCCTCGGAGACCACCAAGCCGGCGTATGCCTTCCGCAGCTTGTAAGGCCATGTGAGTTGCGTCGTGCGGAGGTTGAGACGACCATGCTGAAAATCACGGTGTCGAACAGCACATCAGGGACCACCTTCCTCCTTTCAGGACGGTTGGTGGGTCCCTGGGTCGAGGAGCTTCGGCAATGCTGGCTTCACGCGAAGCCCGGCAGAACGACCCCATGCCATGTCGATCTCCGGGATGTGACCTTCGTCGATGAAGCGGGGACCACGTTGCTGTCTGAGATGAACCGCGAGGGAGTCACGATTGACGCCTCTGGTTGTCTGATGAAGGCTGTCGTGCAGAATTTGGGTCCGACAGGTCGTCGCGCTTGCGACGGAGGCATTCGATGAGGGGTGTGTTGCAACGAATCGGTGAAGCGCCTAAGCGACTTGCGAGGCCGCGGCTGCTCACAAAGCAACATGCCGCAACACTCGTCGTGCCGAAGATGGAGAAGTCGTCACCATGTACGTGTGATGAAAGGAGGCCGATCATGGCACGCAAGATGATAGTTGTCGGTTCGATTCTGTTGAGCGCATTGATGTCGGTACCCTATGGAATGGCGGCGGAAGGCGGGACGACCGGGAAGAATGCCACGCACATGAAAGTGAGCGGGGTGGTGTCGAAAGTGGCATCTGGCATCACCACCGTGAAGACTCCCTGGGGGTCCATGAGATTTGCTTCCATGCTCACCCCTATGAATCTGGAGGTGGGGGAAGAAGTAGAAATGCAGGTGAATGAAAACAACGCCGTGATCGATGTGCATCGAAAAGGAGACAAGGCGCATGCCCATCGATTCGTGACCGGCGACCTTGTCTACACGTCCCCTGATCGAAAGGAAATCAAGGTGTGGACTCCGGAGGGTGAACGGACGATCGATGTCCAAACCGGTCGATCCAAACTCTCCACCCTGAAGGAAGGTGAACCCGTGACCATCGAGTTAAATGAAGCGGGGAAGATGATCGACATCAACCGCTTCACGGTGGAGATGACCTTCGATGAACATCCTCGCACGAAACCGGGCTTCGTGATTCAGGCCGATGGAACGGTCACCAAGATGGATGGGTCATTGGTCTACGTAAAGACGCCGGTCGCGCAGTATACGCTCCTGCAAAAGTATGCCCCGGCCAATGCGGCGGTCGGCGACCACGTCTCTCTCTGGATCAATGAAGAGGGCATGGTCATCGACGTGCATGGCAAAGACAAGGCCAAGGCCGGGACCCATCGCCTGATCTTCGGCAAGTTGATCCGTACCGGACCCAGCAAGAATCAGATCAAGCTCGCCACTCCGGAGGGTGAGAAAACGTTCCCGCTGGAGCGCATGGAAATCAAGACCAAGCCGATCGCCGACGGAGACCACATCGTCGTCGAGTTGAACGAAGAAGGTACCGTGATCGACCTGCGGAAGGCGCAGTAACGAGGGAGTCAGACGAGGGTCTGCAGAGGCAGGAGCCGTCTCTCATTCCGAGAGCGGGTTCCTGCCTCCGGCACTCCCCTCACGACCACAATGCAGTAACCGGGAGGATCACTCATGGAACAACCAATCATTGCAGCGAAGCAGCCGGCGGTATTGGAGTTGGAGGCGGGCACCTATTATTGGTGCCGCTGTGGACGGTCGAAGAACCAACCGTTTTGTGACGGGTCCCATAAGGGAACGAGTTTCACACCCATGGAGTTTGTCACGACCGAGAAAAAGACAGTCGCACTCTGTCAGTGCAAGCACACGAAGAATCCGCCGTTCTGCGACGGCACGCATAAGACACTCTGAGCGGGGTGGTTGAAGTACGCGCACTGTACGCCTCCTACAAGTGTGAGCTATGAGTGGGGGGCGAGGGAAGACGCAAGGAGGATCGATGGAGCCGCGAACGATTCTGTATGCATTCGTCGCCGTGGCGACCGCGGTCAGCATGGCCGGATGCGCCCGGCATTACACGGGGAAGCAAGAGAGTCCTGTGCATGCCAAGGCCACGATAGCCGGCCCTGGCATCACGGGAGAGGCCACGCTGCATGAGGAATACGAGGGGCGAGTACGAATTCTCGTTCGGCTCCAAGGCACGTCGGAGAGCAAGCTTTCCCCGGGCAGGCACGCGATTCATATTCATGAATCAGGCAGTTGCGAGCCGTTCTCTGCGGCGAAGGGACATTACGACGGCAATATAGATCCTCAGGTCAACCCGGACGCAAACGTGAATCCGGGATTGGGCAATCATCCGTATCATCTCGGTGACCTGCCGAATCTTGTGGTCGATGAAGACCGAAAAGGGAGTCTGTACGCCGTCACGAGCCGTGTCACGTTGTCGGAGGGCCTCACCACCTTGTTCGATCGAGACGGCAGTGCATT
>JADYYH010000002.1 GCA_020853775.1 Nitrospira sp. | reverse complement strand
TCCGGGGTGATGACGACGATGCGGGCGCCGCGCTCGATGGACTCGAGCTTCCAGTGCGCTTCCGGCATCTTGTTCTCGACGAAGTTCTTGCCCCAGCTGGTGTTCAGCTTGGAGAAGCGCATGTCGGAGAGGTCCACGTCGCAGTTCTGGGTCCCGTTCCAGAACGGATGCGAGGGATCCTGGTCGCCGTGCCAGGTGTAGTTGGAATAGTACTTGCCGCCCTGCGCCTTTTCGGCGTCCACTTTGCGAATCCAGGAGTCGAGCAACGGCAAACATCCGCCATTGAAGCGGGTGTTCATCATCTTGCCGACGATGCCGAGGACCGGCATGCCCGCGCGATGCTTGAAGCATCGGACGCCGGCGCCCTTCATCATTTCGATCATTTCCGGCGCATAGCCCTGCTCGCGGAGGCGACGGGCCCCGGCTTCCCCGCTGTAGCGGGTCGCGATCAAGATGGCGCCTTTGGCCACATAGGTGAAGGCCGTATCCCAGGAGACCCGGTTGAGGTCGTCCAAGAAGCGGCTGTCGAATTTGTACTTGCGCTTCACATCGGGCGTCAGCTCAGGGGAGCCAGCATCCATCCACTCTTTCCAGCCCTTCCGCATCAACGGGCCCTTCAAGCGATAGGGTCCGTACACGCGACGGTGGAAGGTGAAGCCCTTCAAGCACATGCGCGGGTTATGGGCGAACGTGCCGCGGTTGCCGTAGAGGTCTTCATAGGTTTGGTGGTCGTAGTTCTGCTCCACCCGCATGACGACGCCATTGCGGACGAAGGCCCGGATCCGACACCCGTGGGTATCGTTCGGGGAGCAGCACCAGGTAAACGAGGAATCGTACCGGTACTGGTCGTGATAGACCCGTTCCCAGGACCGATCCGGGTATTCACCCAGCGGGTTGCCCACCTCGATGACCGGTTGCAGCGCGGTCAACGCGAGGACTTTATCCGCCACGGCCACGGCCGCGACGGTGCCCGCCGAAATTTTGAGAAACTGTCTCCGTGAAAATAACATAGATGACTCCTTATGTAAGGGGGAGGGTTGGGGGATGGGATGCACGGTGCGGGGCCTCCTTTCTCTTAATAAGCGCCTCTAATGGCCGACAAAAAAAAAGCAGAGAGATCATAGCGGGCCTCCGCAAGAAACAACGTCCTTATTCAGGGAAAATTCTGTCAATGTTTAATGACAGGCCGTCACGTGAAAGATCCTGCCCCCCAGGTGTATCCCTAGTTGCATTCGGAGCCTAAGTGTGGTGGACTAGTGGGCGGAGAACTCTGCAGGAAGGAGTTCAGGCACGTGCAACGGGCCGTCATCGCAGACGATCATCATCTGTACCGTCGTGGCACCCGGGACGTGATCCAGGAGGCGTTTTCGCCCGAGCTCATTGCCGAAGCGAATACAGGCGAACAACTCATCAATCTTGTAAGGGCAACTTGTTGGGATCTCTGTATCATGGACGTGTCCATGCCTACCAAGTCCGGGCCCGATCTCATCGAAGAAGTGCTGCAGACCCGTCCGTCGATGCCCATTCTGGTGTTGTCGATGCACCCGGAAGAGCATTATGCAGTGCGGATGCTCCGCGCAGGAGCGCGCGGATATCTGAACAAATGCACCACTGATGCCCCGTTGCTGACTGAAGCGATTCGCTCGTTGCTCGCCGGCCACAAATTTATTACCTCGACTGTGGCCGAATGTCTGGCCGACACCGTCTGTGCCGGATCGCACCCTTCTTCAGACCTTCATCAGATTCTTTCGAACCGAGAGCTCCAAATCTTCCAAATGCTGGCTGCGGGAAAACCGGTCAAAGAAATTGCCGGCACGCTGTTTATTAGCGCCGCCACGGTCAGCACCTACAGGACCCGCGTGTTGACCAAACTCGCCCTGGACAGCAATGCTGACCTCGTGCGCTACGCGCTCGAACATTCGTTGATTACCTAACCGTTGTGGGTCTGAGCGGGGCTTGGTCGGCTATCGCTCGCACAATCTCGCCCTACCGACTGGTTCCAGCTCCTACCGGCTCTGGCTGGAGCCAATCCCGTACCAACTCAGGGTCACCCGCTGCGGTGAGTCGGATCCGCTTTTGACCGCACCAGGCACAGGCCCAGCGCTCGAACTCGCATTGGCCCGGGCGGTTATCGGAGACTCAATGGTGCGCGTGAGGGGTTTTCTTCGAAGGCTTGGTCCCAGCGGGAAAGGAGTAGGCGGCGACAAATTTCTCGTTCAGCATGAAGCGAGGATACCGGAATTCCACGGCGAGGTGGGTTAGGAAGGTCCCTGGTTGTGAACATCGAGCCCCTTCTCGCATCATCTGCAGCTACAACCATGGAGCATGTTCAGGAAACTACCGGCCTCGGTTATGAGCGCCCTGCCTGCGGATCATACGAGCACTGCTGGAACCTGAGCGGCTCTGGGAAGGGATGCACCGTGAGAACACAGGCGTGTCACGATACCAGTCGAGGTCATAACGATCACTCCGATCGAACACGCGTCGAAGATTGAGCGTCGAGAGGAGCGCGGCAAATCCTTCGACTCGTTGGTTTCGATTGTGAAAAACCGTCGTCTCAACCTGCAGCGTTTTTTCTTGTGATCCATCAAATGGCACGATCACAAACACGTGATAATGTGCTCCGACTTGCCGTGACAGAATACTGGCTAGCCCGGACTATTCATGAATACCTGCTCCGTCGTCCGATTCTCTCGTCCGGCGGGGCTTTTCTCGTTCGGCCTCCTCGACGGACTGCACGTACGCCTCCGTCGGCCTCACGTGCGAGAAGCCCCG
>JADYYH010000001.1 GCA_020853775.1 Nitrospira sp. | reverse complement strand
TTGTGGTCCCCCGCGAGGCGCTCCGAGGGGCACCCGCTTCATCGAGGAGGTGCTGCGCTGGCCCGTGTCAGTAGTGGTGGGGCGCAGCTATCTCATTCAACTCGGATTTTTCCGCAGCCTGCTAGTGTTTGGTGCGGGCATCACTGCCGAATCAATAAGTTTGGATGTAGCCCCAGGAGATTCGCTGGTTCTGCGCGTGGGAAATGGCGGAGATTCAATCCAACTTACCGGCTTTGGAGTAAATGCCTCTGCGGAGTTTCATACCATCCGTCAGTTCGAATTTGCTGATGGGACGGTGTTGACGGATGGCGAGTTGCTTGCCCGAGGATTTCAGTTGTCCTCTCCAGCCAATGGAGGGTCGCTGCAGGGCACAAGCTTTGCCGACCACATTCAAGGAAGCACAGTGAACGATTGGTTGTATGGGCGTGATGGGAATGATGTGCTGAGCGGCGGGTTGGGCGATGATGTCTTGGAGGGCGAAGAAGGTGATGATCAATTAGATGGTGGCCCTGGGAACGATAGACTGTACGGGAACGCAGGACAGAACGTACTGCGTGGTGGGGCCGGGAATGACCTCTTAGATTCTGCAGGTGTTGGCGATCTACTGTTCGGTGGCGCCGGGGATGATGCCTATCACCTGCGGACTTTGGGCCAAGTCATCACCGAGGAAGTGAATGAAGGCCTCGACACGATTTACCTCACTCCGACCGAGTCGCTCACCTTTCAGGCTACGAGCAACGTCGAGAACGTGAGGATCGAAGACGACGTATATCTGAGTCCAACGACTGAGGTGAATTTGCTTGGAAACGCTTTGGATAATGAACTGTCCGGCTCCCATCGACTCGATGGACAGGCGGGTAACGACACGTTAATCGGGACAGGCGACAATACATTTGTGTTCGGCCGTGGATATGGACAGGATACCGTCGAAACGGGTCGACAATGGTATGCGCACACGGGTCTAGACCGAGTGGAGTTTTTGTCGGGCATCATACCAGCCGAACTCATCGTTGAGAACCATGGCAACGACCTTGTCGTAAGAGTAGGTGGTACGACCGATCAATTAACGGTGAAGTCCTACTTCGCTCAGCCAAGTGAAACGGTTGATCAGTTCGTGTTCGCCGATGGCACGGCTTGGGGGTTTGCCGATATCGAAAGCCGAATGGTTTTTGTCGGTAGCGAGGCCGCCGAATCATTTTATGGGACAGTGAGGGATGACATTATCCGTGGGTTAGGCGGGAATGATCAGATCCGTGCCAGCGCTGGAAATGATGTGCTCGATGGAGGCGCCGAAAACGATTTCCTGGAAGGATCGAGTGGGAATGACATCTATGTGTTCGGCCGCGGGTATGGGCAGGATGCGATTGATGAGCAAGGTGACAGCGCTGATATCGATACGCTCCAACTGATCGATGGAATTACGCCTGGCGATATTATCTTGCAGGCCACACCTGATTTTGGAACTGATGCCGTTCTGACCATCAAGAATACGACCGATCAAGTGAACCTCGGAGGATTTTTCTTGTCCGATGGGATGCGCGTTGATCGAATTCAATTTAGCGATGGGACGATATGGGATTACAGCGCTATGCTGGCCCACACGGAAGGCGTCAACCTGGTTGGTACCGAAGATACGGACTATTTCTACGGAAATGTGACGAACGATACACTGTTCGGATTGGGCGGGGACGACATTCTCTCGGGTGGCGCAGGGAATGATATCCTTGATGGGGGCATAGGCGCAGATCGCATGACCGGTGGAACCGGAAATGATCTGTACGCTGTCGACAATCTCAGCGACGTAGTGGTCGAGCAGGCCGGGCAAGGTACGGACACGGTGCAGACGAGCCTGACCTACGTCCTGGGTGCAAATCTCGAAAATCTGATCCTCACGGGAAGCTTCGCGGTTAATGGGACCGGCAATTCCCTGAATAATATTTTGACTGGAAATAGTGCGGTAAATGTCTTGACTGGTGGTGCCGGCAACGACACGTATGTGGTGGGCGTTGGCGATACGGTCGTAGAGGCCGCAAGTGCTGGGACTGACACCGTGAAGTCTGACATTAATTGGACGCTGGGCACGAATCTCGAAAATCTCATTCTGACGGGCGTTGCTGCTGTTAACGGGGCCGGTAATAGTCTTGCCAACACTCTGGCCGGCAATAGCGCAGCAAACATTCTCAGTGGAGAGGCCGGGGCAGATACGCTCATTGGGGCGCAGGGCGATGATCTGTACATCGTGGATAATGTCGGCGACAGGGTCACGGAATTAGCCGGTGAAGGCGTGGATTCGGTTCAGAGCTCCGTGACGTATACACTGGCTGCCAATGTAGAGAATCTCACGCTGAGTGGCACCGCTGCGATCAACGGAACGGGGAATGGATTGGGCAACGTCTTGACTGGAAATAGCGCGGCCAATCGGTTGACTGGCGGCGCGGGGAATGACACGTATATCATTGGCGCAGGCGATACGGTGGTTGAGGCGGTAAATGCCGGGATAGACACCGTTCAAAGTTCCGTGACGCATACGCTCGCCGCGAATGTCGAGAATCTCACCCTGATCGGCACAGCGGGCATTAACGGCACAGGTAATGCGCTCAATAATATTCTCGTCGGTAATAATGCCGCCAACACACTGACCGGCGGCGCCGGAGATGATACCTATGTTGTCGGGGCGGGTGACACGGTCGTTGAGGCAGTGAATGCCGGTACCGATACAGTGCAAAGCTCGGTGACCTGGACGTTGGGAGCGAACATCGAAAATCTTAGTCTTACGGGTGTTGCCGCCATCAATGGGACGGGCAATACGCTGGCCAACGTGGTCATTGGGAATGCCGGCAATAATGTCTTGACGGGTGGTGACGGCAACGATACCCTGTCTGGCGGCAGAGGCAATGATTCCCTCAATGGTGGAACGGGGAATGATGTGTTCCAGTTTGCACGTGGAGACGGCCAGGACACCATTGCAGATGGCAGCGGGACGAGTGATCGAATTAGTTTTGCCTCGGGCATCAATCCCCTCGATCTCATGCTGAGTCAGAGTGCCAATGATTTGCGTATTGCGGTGTATGGATCGACGGATCAGGTGACGATCAGCAACTGGTATGCAGGCGCCGCCAACCAAATTGAAACCGTTCAAGCCGGCAATGGTCAACAATTGATGAGTACTCAGGTGAATCAGCTCATTCAGGCGATGGCGGGATTCACCCAACAGACCGGGCTAAGTTGGGATCAGGCCATTGCCCAGCGACCACAGGATGTGCAACAGATTCTTGCCGCCAACTGGCATTAGCACACTGCCTTCGCCCCGCATATCAGGCGGGGCGAAGGCGTTCTTCTCACATCGTCTGCTCTCTTCTCTGAGACTCCTCGGCCCAGATCGATCCTCGTTTTCCTCTGTTCCAACCCGTCATCAGTCACGTGGACGTGCAGTCTGACGCAAGCGCCCCATACCGAAGAAGTACAGCCTCCGTGTAATGGCTGAACCGAAGCTCGATGGTACATTCAGAACATCGCTGCAAGCCAAGTACATCGCATGATCATCGCGCTCCACGCGGTGAACGCGAATTGAGGAGGATTACAATGTCGAAACATAGGGCGTGCTATTTTACCCTTCTCCTATTGCTCGTTAGCGGTTGCACCACGATGCCATCGGGCTCCTCCACGGTCCTTCCCAGCAGCGCTTTTTTCCCCGTCGATGCCTCGGAGTTAAAGCCGCTTCAGGCGATTGCCCATACGCAGGACGCAAGGATGAAGAATTGCCACAAGGGACCAGCCTGCGAGGATGCCTATTACACGCGAGCGTTGGTCGCGTTGTTTGAAAATCGGGCGGATGCCATCACCGTGTTTCAGGAATTACGCACGGCTATGCCGAACAGCCGGTATGAGATAGCGACGATAGGCTGGCTGAATCTGCTTCAGGATGCCTCGCTGTCCTCAAGCCATAACAAAGCCCTCATGGTTCAATTAAAGCAGGAGGTGTTGCACAATCTGCTCGACCGGTCTGAAATGGCCACGGCGAAACCAGTCAAAGATCACGATCGTCGTGTCGCAGAACTCACCCGGTAACCGTCGCACCGTCCCCAACCGCTTCCAAGGGCCGGCAAGAACCTTCTTGCCGGCCGGCACTGTTGACGGCTTGTGCCGAATCTTCCCAATTCATCAGCCCACCTGATTGCCGCCTCTCGTCATTGTGAGGACCGAGATTGCCTGCCTCATTCGTGCGCTTCTTCATGCAGTTGAGTTTGGCCGCCGGCACGGCTACACTTTGCTCGGCCTTGGTGCCTGCCTCTGGATTCATCGCAGATGGGAGGAATGTATGCGACTCTTCAGTGTCACGGCCGTGTTGACTGCCGTCCTGCTGTTCGGCCTAGAAATCACCTCGGCGGCCGAACCGCCGTCTGCGGCAGGCAGTCCCGCTGCGGAAGGTGTCAAAGGCAACGATGGCGCTCCCATGGTGCTGGTTCCAGCCGGGCCATTTACGATGGGGAGTAACGACGGGCTTCCCGCTGAACGACCGGAACATGTCGTCACGCTTGACCCCTTTTATATCGACCGCTATGAAGTCTCTATGAAGCATTATCGGTCGTTTCTCGTAGAGGCGAAGCACGATGCCCCTCCCACCTGGGATGATGAAGCCGCAGAGACGGTTGGCGATCGTCCCGCCGTAGGCATGGGCTGGGCTGATGCAAAGGCGTATTGTGCCTGGGCAGGGAAGCGGCTGCCGACAGAAGCCGAGTGGGAAAAGGCGGCGAGGGGTACCGATGGGCGGCGATACCCTTGGGGGCAGATGCAGCCCTTCGTCGACATTGCGAATTACAATCGCGGCGTCTGGGTAAGCGAGGCGGTGACGCTGACGTCAGTGAGTGGGGGCGTTGAAGGGATGAGCGTGCGCCACGGGTTGAAGGAAGGCGGGCGTAGTCCCTATGGGCTTCACCACATGGCCGGAAATGCTGCTGAATGGGTGGCGGATTGGTATGACCGGGAATACTATTCGAAGAGCCCTGAGAAAAATCCCACTGGCCCGGAAACCGGAGAGAAGAAAGTGATTCGTGGAGGGGCCTGGTCTGATCTGCCGGTAGCGTTACGATCGTCTGCGCGAGTCTCGGCGGAGCCGGATTTTCAAGATCGAGCTATCGGCTTCCGGTGCGCCATGACTCCGGGACAATAGCATCTGCTATTATTCACGCGTCTGTGAGCCGGATAGTCTTTATTCAGCAGGTGGCACAGTAGGGTGCCCGTTCACTGTGTGTAACGTTCATGGTGCCGGTATATGTTTGCCTCAAACGATTCTTCCTCTGTTCCACCTTCACAGCATAAAAATAAAGCGATTGCGGCATTGGTCGCCGGCCTGGTATTGCTGCTGGCTTTGGCGGGAATTCAACAGGCCCCGCCTCCGTCTGCGCTCCCTCCGGCGGTTCCAATGATCGACCCCAATATGGTGCCCTTGGTGACCGGGGAGGAGCCGATTCAAGAGCTGTTCGTTCGCGCCGGTTGTGTCGTCTGCCATCGAATTCCAGGTATTGCGGGGGCTGATGGAAAGGTCGGCCCTCCGCTCTGGCTGGGCAAGACCGGAGCGACTCGTCTGGCTGATCCGCAGTATCGTGGACAAGCGCAAACCGTTCGAGAATATATTGTCGAGTCGGTGGTGTCCCCGGGTACCTATGTGGTGCCTGGTTTTCCTGCGGATACGATGCCGGTATGGTATGGAAGGAAATTGACCGCAGGGGCGCTGGATAAGATCGCGGCCTATCTTGAACTTGCTATGGAAGGGCCTTAGTCGGCGTTTCGTTCACCTGCTTGCTTGGTATGCCCGGGCGGGGATGACTGCCTGCCCATCCTAGAAAACTTTCGCGAGCAGGTCACCGTTTCTTGACGCCGCCTTGGCTCATCTGCCCCTGAATTTGGAAGCCCTTTTCATCCCTCTCGTTTTTGTCGAGCAGGGCCGCCACCGCGTCGTCGCCTTTCAAGCCCGCCAGCTTAATCTTGAGCCGAAGGTTGTTCGCGCTATCTGCGTTGATTAAGGCTTGTTCAATGCTGATTTTGCCGGCCTTGTAGAGTTGCAACAGCACATGATCAAAGGTCTGGCATCCTTCATCGATGCCTTGTTCCATCGCTTCCTTCAACGTATCGATTTCCGAGCGTTTGATCAGGTCTTTGATACGCGGTGTATCGAGCATGATTTCCAGCGCGGGCACCCGGCGGCCATCCAGTGAGGGGATGAGGCGCTGAGAGATAATGGCCCGTAGGTTGAGTGACAGTTGGAGGTAAATCTGGGCGTGCCGTTCCACCGGGAAGAAGTTCATGATGCGTTCGATGGACTGATTCGCGTTATTCGAGTGAAGAGTCCCAAGGCAGAGGTGTCCGGTTTCAGCGAAGGTAATCGCGGCCTCCATGGTCTCCGTATCGCGGATTTCGCCGATGAGAATGACATCCGGGGCTTGCCGCAGGGTATTCTTCAGGGCATTGCCGAACGAATGGGTGTCGAAACCGACTTCGCGCTGGGTCACGATCGATTTTTTGTGGTGATGGACAAACTCGATCGGGTCTTCCACGCTGATAATGTGCCCGGCATGCACGGTATTCCGGTGGTCGATCATCGCCGCCAGCGACGTGGATTTACCGGACCCGGTGGCCCCCACAACGAGGACGAGCCCTCGTTTCGTCATGGCGATATCTTTCACGATGGGCGGCAGGTCCAGTTGCTCAACCGTCATGATCTCCGCCTTGATGTGCCGAAACACCAACCCGACGTTTCCCTTCTGCCGGAAGATGTTCACGCGGAAGCGGCCCAAGTCTTTGTAATACAGGGCGAGGTTCATCTCCATTTTCTCTTCGAATTCGCCCCGCTGCTGCCCGCGCATCAGAGCCAGCGCCAATGACTCCAACTGCTCGTTGGTAAACGGCGGCGCATCGGTCCGATGGGTTGAGCCATGGATGCGATAAATCGGCGGGGCATCGACGGTGAGATACAGGTCGGACGATTCCTGTTTGACCATCACTTCGAGGAGCGTGCGAACATCCATGAGACGCCTCTTATCTTGCTGCCGGTAGACGATTGACGTGCACGGGGACGCTAGGCCGCGCCTGCCGCGTTGAAGAGATTCGGATTCATGCTACGAGACTGGGCCTCGGCCTTGGTCACCATTCCGCGCGTAGCGAGGTCGACCAACGCCATGTCCATGGTCTGCATGCCGTCTTTCTGACTGGCCTGCATGATGCCCGGAATCTGATGGAGTTTGCCTTCTCGGATAAGGTTGCGCACGGCCGTGGTGCCGACCATGATTTCCACCGCCGCAATCCGGCCACCACTTTTCTTTTTGAGCAGCGTCTGGGTCAGCACGGCTTCCAAGGTTTCCGACAGCTGCGCGCGGACCTGCGCTTGCTGGTTCGGGGGAAAGGCGTCGATGATGCGGTCAATGGTCTTCGGCGCACTGGATGTGTGGAGCGTGGCAAAGACCAAGTGCCCGGTTTCGGCAGCGGTCAAGGCCAACTGGATCGTATCCAGGTCGCGCATTTCGCCGACGAGAATAATGTCGGGGTCTTCGCGGAGCGCGGCACGCAACGCATTGGCGAACGACAAGGTGTGTACGCCTAATTCGCGCTGGTTGACCAGGCACTTTTTCGATTTGTGGACAAACTCCACGGGGTCTTCAATGGTAAGAATGTGGCCTTCGAAGGTGTTGTTCAGATAGTCGATCATGCCCGCAAGCGTGGTGGATTTTCCGGACCCGGTCGGGCCGGTGACAAGGATCAGGCCTTTCTCACGGTCGCAGAGTTGCCGGAGAATGGGCGGCATGCCGAGTTTTTCAAGGGGGAGAATTTCGGTCGGAATGGTCCGGAAGACGGCACCCAATCCACGGCCCTGAACGAAGACGTTCACGCGAAAGCGAGCGATGTCGCCGAGGTCGAAGGAGAAGTCGCATTCCCGGTGTTCTTCAAAATTCTTGCGCTGTGCGTCACTCATCATGTCGTAGATGAGCGCGTGCGTTTCATCCTGCGTCAGGGGCGGATGGTCGAGTTTTTTGAGGTCGCCATGCAGACGGATCATCGGCGGTTCGCCGGCGCTGATGTGACAGTCTGAGGCACCTTGCTGGACACCAAAGGTCAACAGTTTGGAGATGTCAATCATCGGGTCGCTCCATTGAATGAGAATATGGGCGGATAAACGACTGTAGTTATGGGTGGATGATTAGGGTTCGCCGAATAGTTTCGATCATGCCACAGGAGAGTGGGAAAGCAAGAAAATATCCAGAAGAGACGACGCGAAAATAGCGGCTTGCAGCCGCTTCGGAAGCGCGGACCGGTATCGTCCGATTAGCACCCGTTCTGTCAGATCAGATTGAGTGAGCGACCGGCCCGTTCGAGTGCCGCCAGTGCGCGATCAATCTGCTCATTGGTGTGGTCGGCGGTGATTGTGAGTCGAATTCGGCTGGTGGCGGGCGGGACCGTCGGTGGGCGAATGGCCGGCGCATAGACACCGTGTTCGATGAGGGCCTGTGCCAGGTTCATGGCGCGATCGGGATCACCGACGATAATCGGCAGGATCGGGCTTTCCGATGCGGCGAGCCGGAAGCCGAGCCGATTGAGCCCTTGTGCAAGACGTTCGCGATTCTGCCACAAGCGAGCTCGCCGTTGTGGTTCCTGCTCGATGACCTGGATCGCGGCGGTCGCTGCCGCCGCAGTGGCCGGAGGCGGAGCGGTCGTATAAATAAAAGCGCGGCAGGTGTTGAGCAGGTATGCGATGACCGTGGCAGAACCAACCACGTATCCTCCCGCGCTCCCGATGGCTTTGCTCAAGGTGCCCATGTGATAGGGCACGCGCGATTCGACCTCGCAATGTTCGAGGGTGCCGCGCCCGGTGCGGCCGAGAATTCCTGTGCCATGCGCATCGTCGACATATATCTCTGCACCGTACCGTTCCGCCAAGGGCACAAGATCTTTCATCGGCGCGATGTCCCCGTCCATGCTGAAAAGCCCGTCGGTGACGATGAGGGTGGGGCGGCCGGCCGGCCGGCGAGCGAGCAGTTGCTCCAGATGGTGCATGTCTCGATGACGGTACACACGAAAGGTGGCTCCGCTCAGGCGGCACCCGTCGATGAGGCTGGCGTGGCAGAGACGGTCGGCGAAGATCAGTCCATCTTTTGCGATCAAGGCCGGGATTACGCTGATATTAGTCAGGTATCCGGCGGCAAAAGTCAGTGCTGCTTCGGTGCCTTTGAAGCGGGCGAGGGTAGCGTCCAACGTTTCATGGGGCGTCAGCGTGCCGCACACCAGGCGTGCGGCGCCCGAGCCGGCCCCATATCGACGGGTTGCCTCAATGGCGGCCTCCACCACCGTCGGATGCGTAGCAAGGCCGAGATAATTGTTGGATGACAGCAGAATGATTTCACGGCCGTCCAGGAGCACCGTGGGCCCTGTCGCCGAGGCGATCGTGCGAAGCCGGCGTAAGAGATGCTGATCGTCCAGTTTCTTGAGATGTTTTTCAAACATGGGTGCCTGGACTTGGGTGAGGCCAAACATTTGACAAGGCTGAGTGGTCCCTAGTATAAGGCGCGAGGCTCTAAGAAACGACCGTCTTTTCTAACCGAGACCATTGCTCGACTATGAGTTATCGAATCAGGGTTCCTGCAAAAGTTGACCCCCTCGACGAAGCCCATCTCTTGACCGGGGTTGACCGGTTTCTCCATGTGTTGCAGGAGCAGCGGCGCGCCGTGTTGGCTGGCTTCGGGGTCGTGCTGGTTGCGGGTGCGGTCGTCGCCGGTGTGATGTGGTACGACTATCAATCCACGTTAAAGGCACGCGAGCTCGAGCAGGAAGCGACGCTCCACTATCTCAATCGGCCCGCAGACGATCCGAAAAAAAGCCACGAGCAGCTTGCCCAAGCCGTTACGCTCTACAAGCAAGTAGTGGAGCAATATCCGAGAAGCCCTGGCGCGCCCTTGGCCTTGTTCCATCTGGGGAATGCCCAGGTGCTGGCCAATGAAGTGGATGCCGGTATCGAAACCTACAAACGGTTCATGTTGTTGTATGGCTCCAATACGTCGCTCTTGGGATTAGTCCAGCAACGCTTGGCCTACGCATACTTAGCGAAGGGTGATCGCGATCAGGCGGTGAAGGCCTTTACCGGCATTCTGGACATCCCGGGCGCCCTCAATAAGGACCATGTGCTATTCGAATTGGCAAAGATTGAAGAGTCGCAGTCCCGTCCTGAGGGAGCCCTCGCACATTACCAGGATCTGATGAAGAATTATCCCAACTCGCCCTTCACCAGTGAAGCGGCGGTGCGGGTCAAAGTGTTGGAAGTGAAGAAGACCCCGGACGCCCCAGCGGCAGCTCCCGCACCAGCCCCAGCTGCTAGTGCCCCTGCTTCTCAGCCTGAACAGCCTGCTAAGGCTTCATCAGGCAAGTCGGCTGCACCGTCCTCCAAGAAAAAGCAGTAACCGCCGCGTCCGTCCGCCTACAAGGGGATGACGCGGCGCGTTAGTTTGCGATGACCAGGCGGCTTCCTGCCTTGATGGTAGGACCAGTCAGGTTGTTATTCGACTTGAGCGTTTTGACCGAGATGTTGAACCGTTTGGCGATTTTCTCAAGGGAATCGCCGACCCGGACCCGATACCAATGTCCGGATTCCGGCTCCGGTTTGACGTGCCGGACCTTGACCGGCATGGGGAGCGGCGCGAATTTGTGGGTTGGTGCCCGCTCCAACAGCTGTTCCACTTTCTCTTTGGTGCCTACGGGAACCTTCAAGTGATACTCAGGATCATCCGGAGGCGTGGCATCGCGCCGTAATTCCGGGTTGAGCACCTTCAGTTCCTGGTAGGAAATTCCCGTGACATTGGCGATGGCTTTGAAGTGGATGGGGCGCCGCACGACCACTTCTTCGAATTGATGCGGACGGACGTCGTTTGGGGGAAACCCATACCGGTCGGGGTTCTTGGCGATGATGGTCGCCGCCATAAAGCGAGGCACGTATTCCTTCGTTTCCCGCCGGATAAGCCTGGTTTTCGCAATATCTGAAAAGCTCTCAGCTTGGGCCGTATGCAGGGCCCGCATCACCTTGCCTTCGCCGGCATTGTACGCCGCCATCGCAAGTGGCCAAGTCCCGAACAAATCGTACAGGTCGCGCAGGTAGCGCGCGGCCGCTACGGTGGACTTCACGGGATCCCGGCGCTCATCCACATAACTATCCACTCGCAACCCGTACACCTTGGCGGTGCCTTTCATGAATTGCCAGGGGCCGGCAGCCCGAGCCCGTGAGTACGCGTGGGGGTTGAATCCACTTTCAACCAACGACAGATAGATCAGATCGCTCGGCAGCTGGAACTCAGAAAAGATGCTATCGACCAGCGGACGGTAATGGCTGAGCCTGATGAGCCACTGCTCGAATCGGTTGCGGATCGCGACATTGAAGAAGCGAATATGGCCTTGTACGGACGGGTCGAGCACGATCGGCACATTGTATTCGGAGACGTTGTCCGATTCAGATCCTTGCTCGGCAGCGGCTTCCTGAATGACTTCCGCCGGAGGGGTCAACAAATCGGCAAACCGTGCGGTGGTACCGCCGAGAGGCTTGAGTTGAAGCAACGCCTCGGCCGGCGGGACTTCTGTGGACGGTTCGCTGGCCACGGCAGCAGGAGCTTCGGCAGCCTCACTTTCTGCGGCGGCAGTGCGATCTTCCTCGTCGAGAATATAGTCGGGTTCCTGAGCCGGGGGCTGGATGCCCTCCGGTGACGGAACCAACGGATCTGTCGGTTCCTCCGAAGTAAGCGCAGGCTCCGTTTGCATGGGGAGCGACGATTCGGCCTCTGCAGAACCAGCCGAAGCTACAGCGAGCAGGCAAGCGAACAGGAGTGAAAGGGGCGGAACGCCAGCGCAGGACATACGTGCATGCATAAGGTACCCACTAGACGGTTCAGGGAAGGGGAGATGACCGACTCTCGAATCGTAGCCTATCGAGGAGGTGCCTCCTTGTCAAGAAATTGAGGGACTTGAGTTGCTGGTTGAGCGCAGGCTGCGAGCAATGTCAGTTGCGACTTCTTCGGAACATTCCCAAAGCGATCTTCCGTTCAAGGCAGTGAAGTTGCTGAAAAGATGAGCATCTTCCCGGGAACTTACCTTGACACCTCTGGGGGGCTATGGTAGCGTACGCCCCTTCTAAATCCCTGACATTGTTCGTTCCGTACAGCGAGGAGGATCGTCCCATGCTCAAACGGTATTTGCTGGCACCCGGCCCCACCCCCGTTCCACCGGAGGTGCTGCTGGCCATGGCCAGACCGATGATTCATCACCGGGCACCCGAGTTCGATAAATTGTTTGCCGAGGTTCGTGAGGACCTGAAATGGCTGTTCCAGACGCGGAATGATGTCTTGATCTTGGCGGCCTCCGGCACCGGCGGCATGGAAGGGTCGGTTTCAAATTTCCTTTCTCCGGGCGACAAAGCCCTGACCATCAACGGCGGAAAGTTCGGTGAGCGGTGGACGAAGCTCTGTAAGACGTTCGGCGCCCAGGTGACTGAGTTGAAGGTCGAATGGGGGCGCGCCATCGATCCGCAAGCCGTTGCCGATGCCTTGAAGAAAGACCCCTCAATCAAAGCCGTGTACGTACAAGCGAGCGAAACCTCGACCGCTGTCGCCCACGACGTCAAAGCCCTCGCGGACATCGTCAAGCAATACGAAGACACCATTCTCGTGGTGGATGCGATTACCGCTCTGGGAGTGCTCGACCTCAAGACCGACGCCTGGGGCCTCGACGTGGTCATCACCGGTTCGCAGAAGGCGTTGATGCTCCCTCCCGGCCTGGCGTTTGCCAGCGTGAGCGACAAGGCCTGGCGTCTGGCAGACAAGGCCAAGAACGCGGCGTTCTATTTCAACTTCAAGCGGGAGCGGGAGAATCAGCAGAAAAGCACCACTGCCTATACGCCGGCGGTCTCCTTGATCTTGGGCCTCAAGGAAGTGATGAACATCCTGAAGGCCGAGGGCTTGGAAGCCGTCTTCGCCCGTCACGCGATGCTGGCGACGGCCATGCGAGAAGGCGTCAAGGCCGCAGGGCTCTCCATTTTCCCCCAGGAGCGGCCAAGCGATGCGTTAACCGCCATTTCGGCGCCGGAAGGGGTGGACGGCCAGGCGGTCTACAAGAACCTGCGCACTCAGTATGGTATGACGGCCGCTGGCGGTCAGGACCATCTGAAGGGGAAGATCTTCCGCATCTCGCATATGGGGTACATCGATAGCTTTGACGTCATTACGGCCTTGGCGGCGGTGGAAATGGTCATCAAGGGGCTGGGGTATCCTGTGAAGCTTGGGAGCGGGGTCGCCAAGGCTCAAGAAATTATTATGGGGAAGTCATAGACTCACCTTCAGGTAAGGCGCCACGACAATGAAAATCTTGGTCAGCGACAGTCTTTCGAAGCAGGGTGTAGAGGTATTGGAGAAGGCCGGCTTTACGGTGGTGGTGAAAACCAAGTTGCCGAAAGAGGAGCTGCTGAAGGAGATCAAGGATGCGGACGGTCTGATCGTTCGCTCCGGGACGAAAGTGACGGCAGAACTCATTGCCGCGGCGAGTCGCCTGAAAGTGGTCGGCCGAGCCGGGTCCGGTCTGGACAATGTCGATACCCCCGCCGCAACCCGTCGCGGCATTGTGGTCATGAATACGCCCGGGGGCAACACCGTGACCACGGCCGAGCACACGATGGCCATGATTTTTTCCATGTCGCGGCGTATTCCGCAAGCGACCGCCTCAACGAAGGGTGGGAAGTGGGAAAAAGAAAAATTCATGGGCGTGGAATTGTACAACAAGGTGCTGGGGATTGTGGGCGTCGGGCAAATCGGTGGGTATCTCACCAAGCTCGCCCAGGGCGTCGGCATGCAGGTGATGGCCTACGATCCCTATCTCGCGCCGGAGCGTGCGGAGAAAATGGGCGTATCCATCGTGGAGTTGGATGAATTGTTCCGACGGGCTGATGTCATCTCCGTACATACGCCACTGACCCCGGAAACCAAGTCGCTGATCAACGCACAGGCGATCGCGAAAATGAAAACCGGCGTCATGATCGCCAACTGTGCCCGTGGCGGCATCGTGCATGAAGGCGATCTCTGCGAGGCGCTCAAATCCAAGAAAGTGGCGGCTGCAGCGTTCGACGTCTTCGAGGATGAGCCAGTAAAATCAGATAACCCGCTTCTGGCGCTGGATAATTTCATTTGTTCCCCGCACATCGGAGCGTCCACGACCGAGGCGCAGGAAAATGTGGCGGTGGGAATCGCCGAGCAAATCGTCGAGTACTTCACCAAAGGCATTGCTAAAGGTGCCGTCAACATCCCATCCGTGTCCCCCGAATTGTTGCCGCAGCTCCAGCCCTATCTCTCCTTGGGAGAACGCGTGGGCTTGTTGCAAGCCCAATTGTTGGAAGGTGGATTAGAGCGGTTGACCGTCGAGTACAGCGGGCAGGTGGCCGGATTGAATGTCGCGCCGTTGACGATTGCGGTGTTGAAAGGGCTTTTGACGCCCATCCTGGAAGACCCGGTCAACTATGTGAATGCGCCGGTCGTCGCCAAAGAGCGCGGGATCGAAGTGAAAGAGGTCAAGAGCAACGATGCCGGCGATTTTACCAGTGTGATTCGTGTGCGGGTGGAAGCTGGAAAGAAGTCCCATCAGGTGGCGGGAACCCTGTATCACCGCAAAGATCCGCGTATCATTGAGATTGACGAATTCAAGGTCGAAGTGGTGCCGGATAATCATCTTCTGCTGATCCAAAACGAGGATCGTCCCGGGGTGATCGGCACGGTGGGGCATATCCTTGGTGATCACAACATCAATATCGCGCGCATGCAGTGTTCACGGGAAGAGCGTGGCGGCAAAGCCCTGCAAATTTTCGGGCTCGATGCGCCGCTGCCTGCGCCGGTGCTCGATCAGATTACGAACAGCAAGCACATCCTTTCCGTAAAGGTCGCCGACCTGTCGAAAGGTCTGTAGATTGCCCGGCCGTCGATCATGGGCTCCCTTTCGTTGAAGGCCTCTGTTTCCTCCACGTCTCTGGTGGCCGGTCGGGAACGGTCGCTTATTCCGGTCGGAATGAGCACCATCCTTCCCGCGGCCGCTCGACGTATTCGCCACCTCGAACAAACCCTGCTGGCCGTTCTGGCCCGCGGGGGCTACGAAGAAATCATCCTGCCGATGTTCGAGTATCTGGACGTCCTCGCGCCGGGCCTTGAGCCGGAACTCCTCGAAAAGTGTTATCAGTTGGTCGATCGAACCACGGGCCGCCTCATGGTGCTGCGCCCGGATGCCACGGCACAGATTGCCCGAACTGTCGCCATGGGGATGATGGGCGAACGCCTGCCGTTGCGTTTGTGTTATCGCACCTCGGTCTTTCGCTACGAACGCGAGCATGCCGGTCGAGATCGTGAAATTTTTCAAGTCGGCGCTGAACTCATCGGGGTTGATGGGGTGGTCGGTGATGCCGAGGTGTTGACGCTCCTGCTGGACTGTCTCAGTCAGGTGGGACTCAGCTCCTTCAAAGTGGCAGTCGGACATGTCGGGTTCTTTACGTCGCTTCTTGTTCGATCCGGGCTCTCAACCGAAGGGCAGAAACGCGTGGAGCAAGCGGCTGCTCGCAAGGACATTCCGCTGCTCGAAGAATTGCTGGCGCGTGAAGGGATGGCCCGATCAAGGGGGCGCATCATTCTGGAGGTCCTGGAATTGTGCGGCGGGCCGGAAGTCTTGTCGCGCGGACGGAAGCTGGTCGGGCGCGATAAAGCCCTGTTGAAACCGCTCGATCGGCTGGCGCAGGTCTATGAACGGTTGGTGTCGCCGGGACAGAAATCAGTCTTGATCGATCTGGGAGAGTTCCGCGGCTTTGAATATTATGACGGAATCGTTTTCGATGTCTTTGCCCCTGGTATAGGAGCGGAATTGGGCGGTGGCGGGCGTTATGACCATTTGATGGGCCGCTTCGGTCGCACAGCGGCATCCTCGGGATTTGCGCTCGATGTCGATCGAGTGTTCCGCGCCATCGATTCGTCGGTCCGACCACTTCCTCCCGATGCGACCGTATCCCAAACAAAGCGTCGGCCTTCGACGCCTCCTCCTTCGCGACGTGCAAGGAGCCGAGCATGAAATCGCTCTCGGCCGTGGATCTGACGGCGCCACGACTGCCTCCCCAGAATATCGAGGCCGAACAATCCGTACTGGGCGGGATTCTATTGGACAACACGGCGATGGCCAAAGCCATGGAGGTCCTGACGGATCAGGAGTTCTATCGGACGGCCCATCGCAAGATCTATCAGGCCATGTTGGAACTGTCCGATCGTGGCGAAGTGATTGATCAGATCACGTTGACGGAATGCCTGAAGGGACGCTCAGAGCTGGATGCAGTCGGCGGATCGGCCTATCTCGCCGAACTGGTGCAGGCTGTCCCTACGGCCGCGAACATTCGGTATCACAGCAAGATCGTTCGGGACAAAGCGCTGCTGCGAGGGCTGATCGAAACGTCCACGGAAGTCATCACGCGGGGCTACGACGGCACGGCGGCGGTGGATGAGTTGCTCGATTTTGCCGAACGCTCGGTCTTTGGACTCGCTCAGGGCAAGCTTGATCGCTCGTTCACCCAAGTGAACCACATCATCAAGGAAAGCCTTGATGTCGTGGATAAGTTGTCCAAGCGAAAAGAGCGCGTGACCGGGGTGCCGACCGGCTATATTGATTTGGATGACCTGACCGCCGGGTTGCAGCCCTCGGACTTAATCATTGTGGCTGGACGGCCCAGCATGGGGAAGACCAGTTTGGCTCTTGGCATGGCTCAACATGCCGCCTTGCATGCCGGGACGGTGGTCGGAATTTTCAGTCTCGAAATGTCCAAGCCGCAGTTGGTGCTCCGTATGCTGAGTTCCGAGGCGCGTGTCGATTCGCACGCGCTCCGCACCGGGAGACTGCAAAAGGAAGATTGGTGGCGGTTGGCTGAAGCGGCCGGCAAGCTCGAGCAGGCGCCGATCTTTATCGATGACTCCGGAGCCGTGACGGTGCAGCAGATGCGCGGGAAGGCCAGGCGGCTGAAGGCTGAGCGGGGGCTCGACCTCTTGATTGTGGACTATCTCCAGCTCATGCAGGGGAAGAGCGATTCCGAATCGCGGCAGCAGGAAATCTCAGACATCTCGCGGTCCTTGAAAAGTTTGGCCAAGGAGTTGAACGTTCCCGTCATTGCCTTGTCGCAGTTGAGTCGAGCCGTCGAAGCCAGAAAACCGCCGGTGCCGATGCTGGCTGACCTGCGTGAGAGCGGCGCCATTGAACAGGATGCCGACGTGGTCATGTTCATTTACCGGGAAGAAGTGTATGAGCCCGCCACGGAACGGAAAGGAATCGCCGAGATTCTCGTGAGCAAACATCGCAACGGACCGATCGGCAAACGGGAATTGTTCTTTCACGACCGATTCGCCAAATTTGAGAACCTCGAAACGCGTGAGACGGTTTGACGCGTTCTTTCACGGGCCGGTATAATTCCGCAGCGTTGTGGCCTCAACCATTCCCCCTGCAAGTTAAGCGGATGAATTGTGCAACGATTGAGTGAAGAGCGTCGGCAGTCCTGCACCCTCCGTGGAGCCGTGGGACCGGGAGCTGCAGCCGTCTTGTTGATGGCGCTTTCTTGTGTGACCGCCGCGTGCCAGAGCGCGCCGCAGGCTCGCTCCCCTCAACCCGTCGTTCCGCCGGTCGCGCCGCAGGTCTCTCGCGCCATGCCTCCTGCGTCTGATTCGCGCGCCTCCTATCACTTCCTGCTTGGGTATCAGGCTGAGTTGGACCAGGAAACTGAGCTGGCCATCAAAGAGTATCAGCTGGCCCTGCAGACCGACCCGTCCTCGAATTATCTCAAGGCTCGATTGGCAGTCCTCCATTTCACGGCAGGTGATGTGCCGGCCGCAGTGCGATTCGCCGATGAAGTTGCGGATGCGCCGGGGTTAGATGCGCAGATGCTCGGGCAAATCGGGGGGATGTACGCGGCGGCAGGAAAGCCGGACAAGGCGTTGCGCCTGTTCAATCGTGCCATCGAGCAGGAACCGCAACGCAGCGAACATTTCTTTGCCAAAGGGCTATTGTTGGCCAATCAGAAGCAGTACGTCGAAGCCGAGGAGACCATTCGTTCCGGCATCAAGGTCAGCCCGGACTCGGCAGTCGGGTATTACTACTTGGGCCGGATCGGTGTCGAGGCCAGGGATTTTGACAAGGCGACGACACATTTTGAACAGGCCGTGACGTTGAATCCGGCGTTTGAGCCGGCCTATGTCGCTCTGGGGTCTGTCTATGAAGCCAAGCAGGATCGCGGGAAAGCCATCGATATCTACCGCCGGTATCTGCAAGGCGTGAATCCGAAAAATCGTGAAATCCGGCATCATCTCATCCGTCTGCAGGTGTCTGCGAAGCAGTATGACGAGGCATTGCAGGAATTGCAGGAGATGCTGGCAGAGGATCCCTCGGACCTCGATGCGCAATTGCGAATGGGACTCGTCTACGGGGAGCAGAAGAATTACCCAAAAGCGATCCAACAGTTGAGCCAAATTCTCACCGTGCGTCCGTCCGAGCTCAAGGTGCGAGATTATCTGGGGTATCTCTACGAGGAAACCAAGGATTACGCCAATGCGATTGCGGCGTACCGGCACAATCTCAGCTTGGAACCGTCGTATTTCGAGGGGCATTTACACTTGGGGGTCTTGCTCTATCGGACCAAGCAATATCCCGAGGCTATCCAGCATCTGAAGGAAGCCAGCCGCTTGAATCCAAAGCAACCCGAGGCCTACATCGTCCTAGGCTTGTCGCATTTTCAAGTCGAAGAGTATGAGCCGTCCCTCCAAGCCTTCCTGGAAGGCATCCGGCACAATCCGGAGAACGCCGACCTGCATTTCAACGCCGGAACCGCCTACGACAAATTGAATCGTTTTGACGACGTCGTGAAGTCGATGGAGACCACGCTCACGTTGGATCCTCATCACGCTGATGCGATGAATTACCTCGGCTACAGTTATGCCGAGCGCGGGGTCAAAATCGAAGAAGCCATAGCGTTGACCAAACAGGCCGTGGCTCTGCGGCCTACGAACGGATATTACGTGGACAGCCTCGCCTGGGCCTTTTTCAAAAAGGGTTTGCTGAGCGAGGCCCTCGCCGAAATGAAGCGGGCGGTGGCGCTCGTGGGCGATGATCCGGTGATCTATGAACACTTGGGCGAAATCCATTTGAAGCAGCAACATCTCTCCGATGGTCGTGAGGCCCTGCTGCACGCCCTCGAACTCGACCCCTCGAATGACAAGCTCATGCAGCGATTTCGCGAGCTCGGCCTAGGCGACCCTGCCAAGGAAGAACGCATTCGCCAAGCCATCCGGCGTGTGACAGAGCGGAAAGCCGCTTCTCCGACCCAATAGGTTCTGCCACCTCTCCTGAACACAGTCCTGTTTCCCGCCAACCGGCTCGGTTTCGTCTAACTCCAGCACTGTACTCCCCTCTATCTCCTTGATTCTGCAGTAGCCATTTGAGCTCACCTAAGGCGGGACCGCCTTCGGGCGACCTACGCACCGTGACTGTTCGATTCAGCCAATTTTTGGCACTTTCCCCATTGAGGTTAGCCTTCCTGCCTGATTGAAGCCGGCTAGAATTTTGGGGTCGAACAAAAATATCCAATTATGGCGCCATCTTATGAGAGAAGAGCCAAAGGACTCTTGGTGTGGCATGGGGCCTGCTTATAGCCGGTAGGTCTTCGGAAGGCGACGCAAGGCAACTAGCACGAGGATAAGTATCCGGAGCAGAAGTACATGAGCTTGATGGTGACTGAATCAAAACAAGCCGGGTTCACGTTGGTCGAGCTCATGATCGTGGTGGCCATTGTGGGCATCTTGGCAGCGGTTGCGATCCCGAACTTCTTGCGATACCGGGCGCAGGCCATGCAGGCCGAGGCACGCTCGAATTTGGCAGGTATTTTTGTCGCGGAGACGGCGTTTTTCACTGAACGAAAAGAGTTCGGAAATTTTACGGATATCGGTTTCGCGATCGCTGGGGGCGGGACGAACCGGTACACCTATCGAGCGGGGTTGGGTATTGCAGCGGGGATGGGACCAAACGGAGGGACGCTGTGCGGGTCTTCCGGCAGCTGCGACACGATCCGGACGGAGATTCCCGTTGCGGGAGCGATTACGTATACCGGCATCGCGGGCGTCGCGACGACTTCCGCATCAGGATTTACTGCGACCGCTGCGGCTGATCTGGATACAGATCCGACGCACGATGGCTGGTATGTGAATGATGCGAAGCAAGGGTTGACCGTTGCGGACCCGAATGACGTGACGAGCTAATGGTGGTACCAAAACTTGTCATTGAGTGACGGAAAAGGGAACTGAAGGTCGTCAGGCGACATAGAACAAGACTCAGCGATGGACGTAATCGGCTGGAATATGAAACGAAGCATGAATAACTACAGGAAGGAGGTGTTGGGCATAGAACCTGCTATTCCCAAGATCTGTTAGGCGTGAACACGTAGTGCCGAATGAAGTGACAGGCATGAAGAACGTGTCGGATGAAGTGGCAACAATAGGAAAGGGAGGCATTATGTTGAAGCAAGTGAAGGGTCAGAAAGGTTTTACGTTGATTGAGTTGATGATCGTCGTGGCGATTATCGGTATCTTGGCGGCCATCGCCATCCCGAACTTCTTGCGGTATCAAGCTAAGTCGAGACAGACGGAGGCCAAGACAAACCTGGGTGCGATCTTTGTGGCGGAAACGTCATATTTCGGAGAACAGTCTCGCTTTGGCAGCTTTCAGGAAATCGGTTATGCGTTGGCTGGTGCGTCTAACCGGTACACTTACCGCAGTCCGACGACCGGTGGCAACGCTGGCTCAGGTGGGGCGGTGAACGTTGATATTTTGAATCCCCCTGCTCCTCTTCCTGCAACTGCTGAGAATACAGTGTGGCCCTCCAATGCAAGCACTGCGGCAGGTGCTCTTGGTTTCACCGCCACGGCGACAGGAAATCTCGACAACGATGCGACGCCCGACCAATGGCATGTCAACGATATCAAGCAGAACTTGCAACAAGCTGATACCGACGACGTAACCGGTTAGTCCCCTGCGTGAGGGGGAGAGGATGTCTTTCCTCTCCCTCTCATCTCTGTCATTCAGAAATTCCCATCCGCACAAATTTTCATTTTACTTCTGGAAACTCCTCCTTCCCGGTAGTATCAAACCGGTCTACGAGCTTTTCTAGCAGGTCGCATTGCTCGAGTTTTGTGGGAGATGTTCATGGTCACACTCAGGCCTGAGGCGACAGCCGCTCATTCCTCTATGGGCCGTGTAATCGTCTTTGCCGTCGTGATCTTCTCCCCGCTGCTGGATGGAGGCACGACTCATCTCGCCGTCATGAGTATTCGGCTAATGATCCTGCTCTTGTTCGGAGAATTCTTGCGAAGAAGTGTCATTAATCGACAACTCGTGTGGCCGTCCCTACCTGTTGGAATTCCGGTGCTGAGTTTCCTCACCTTGGCCGCCGTGTCAGTGGTCTTTTCACCATATACTAACCAGAGCTGGCAATGGCTCATGGTGCTGTCGAGTTACGCGCTCTTCCTCTATCTGGTCGTGTCATTTGTCGACCAATGGCAGCACATCGAAAAGCTGATGATCGTTGTCATTGTGATGGGGATTGTGGAAGCGGTTTGGGCCTTGGTGCAGGGGTATGCGTGGAGGATAGAGCGTCCGGCCGGAACATTTTTTAATCCAAATTTTCTAGCCGGATATCTCTCTGTGAGCTGGACTATTCTCCTCAGTCTTCTCGTATGGTCTCGTGTTGCATGGCGCCAGTTCGGATGTCCACACGTATCCAATCCAACAATAACCGCTGTCATCGTCGCCGGGCTCGGCATCCTTCTATGCGCTCTGTTTGTGACAGGCTCACGTGGTGGCGTAGTTGCCATGATAGTTGGCACGGGGGTTGTGTTGGCATTGCGATTTGGATCATGGCGCGCAGTCGCAGTGAGCGCGGCAATTGTCATGTGTGTATTCGCAGTTCCCAACCCAATTCGCGAAAGGAGCATCAGTGAGCATACGGTCAATCCGGCCAGTTATTCTCGCTGGAAGATGTGGGAGGGGGCGTTGGTCCAAATGGGCGATCATCCCTTCGGAGTTGGTCTGGGATTGTATCAATATTCCTTCCCGCGATATGCGTTTCCGGTGGAGGGTGAAATTGCACGTTACGGAAAAACTGCTCAGACTCCTCACAACGAATATCTCCAGATGGGCGTCGAACTTGGTGCTGTTACTGTTGTCGTGTTTGGGGGAGGCGTCGCAGTCGTGGGACGCAGTCTATCATTCTTACTCGTACAACGGCTGACACGTTGGCAACGAAGTCTGATAGTCGGTCTTGCCGGCGGGATTGTAGCGATGCTCGCCCACGCTGGTCTCGATTCAAACCTGCATGAACCTGGAATTGCGATCCTTTTGGTGATTTGCGTGGGCTTGTTATTTTCTGCCGCATCCATTTGCGGTCAGAGTGCGATTGGTTACAGAGTCGTCCCCATGCGATCGCAGCCCCTATGGGGGATGATTGCTGTGGTATTGCTGTTGGCGCTGGGGAGCGAGATCATTCGCTTAGGCGTGGCATGGTCGTACTTTGAAACAGGCGCGCAGCATGCCCAAAGGAACAACTCAGCTGAGGCCATGGCGAGTCTTCGCTTTGCGGTGGCCTTGGATCCAGGAAAGGCTTTGTACCACCGTGCCTTGTCTGCACAGTATATGCAAACCTATGCGCAGAGACGAGAGCCCGCACTGGCCCGTGCGGCTGTTGCTGAATTGGAACTTGCAATCGAACTGAATCCACTGGACAGCAGGCTGCAGGGGCTTCTCGGCGCCTTGTATGGGCAGTTGGCCGATTCCTTGCGAACAGTGCTACTGCCCGAACAGCGACACAAGTTGTACATGAATTCCCTGCACGCCTATCAGCGCGCCGCTGCACTGGCTCCCTTTGTGGCTTCCTATCGATTTGAGCAGGCCAAGCTCCACTCCTTACTCGGCAATTCAATACGGGCAGAGGAGTGTGCAGAGGAAGTAATCACGTTAGAACCGAACTACCTTCCGGCTCGCGTATTACTTGCTGCGCTATATCTAGAGCAAAAGCGAATTGATGAGGCAAAGGCAGAATTTCAAGAGATTGTGCATCGCCAACACCGGTATGCCAGCTGGCCGAAGAATTCTCTCGAAGAGGTCTTTCTCGCCGTGGATTTGACTCCCCTGAGGATCGCGCTAGACCAGTTACGGGTATCGTAATGACTGTTCCCTCTTCTATCCGGTCGATGATTCAGCAATCTTCTGGTGTCGTGCTCATTCTTGGGGCATTGTCCTCGGCTTTTTTTGCCGAGCGTTTCCTTGATCTGGAACGCCCCAGCCAGGCAAGAGCCGAGGCTCTCGCGTATTTGCCCAAGGGCGAATATTTGAGGTTGGCGTCTTTGGGGTATCGGCAGATAGTTGCTGACATCATATGGCTACAGGCCGTGCAACACCTCGGTCTGCGGAGAGATACGAATCAGGGTTACCGGTGGACCTATCATGCTGTCGATGTGCTCACGGATCTGGATCCCAAATTCGTTGCCGCCTATCAATCGGCAGGCACAATCCTTGGCGTATGGGCAGGGCGCAATGAAGAAAGCGTCGCCATCCTTGAAAAAGGAATGCGGAATAACCCCGAGGTTTGGCAACTCCCCTTCCTGATTGGGTACAACTATTTTTATGAGCAATGTAATCCTTCCGCTTCGGCTCACTATCTTCAAATTGCCGCCGTGCTACCCGGTGCCCCCGAGTATTTGTCAAAGTTGGCGAGCAGGATGACCGTGGAGGCTGGTGACCCGCAAGCGGCTGTTGAGTTTCTGGAAAGGTTTCTCCGGCAGACAAGAGACGAACGATTGCGGGAAGTACTCACCGATCGTATGAAATATGTCCTTCAGGAGCGGAACCTTCGCGTCCTTGAACGAGCTGTACAAGGCTATTCGGCAACCTATCACAAAGTGCCGAGCAAACTTGAGGATATGGTCACGGCAAGGATCATTGATGAAATCCCGCTTGATCCGTTCGGAGGGGAGTATTTTGTAGACACAAAGGGGGAAGTCCAGAGCACTTCTCGGCGAGATCGCTTACGCCTTCATCAGCATGTTAGTTGCCAGTGGCGATCCAAACCATCCGATGTCGCGATACAGTGACGGTTCCTCCAACATCGGTCTCATTCGCAATGGAGTAAGTAAGAGGAGTTACGCGTGGACGCGATCACCATCGAAGGGTTAACCAAATCATATGGGGCTGACTGGCCGTGGCGCTCACCGATCATCGCCTTGTCTGACCTGTCGCTATCGGTCAAACAAGGCGAAATTTACGGATTCCTCGGGCCGAACGGCGCTGGCAAGACCACCACGCTCAAGATCCTTCTCGGACTTATGCGTGCGACGAGCGGGTCAGCATACGTTTTGGGCAAGCCAGCTGGAGATGTACGGTCGCGGGAGAAAGTAGGATTTCTGCCTGAGTCGCCGTATTTTTACGACTATTTAACGGCAGAAGAATTTCTTGGCTTCTACGGGCAGCTGGCTCAGTTAGACCGATCCAATATTTCTCGACGAGTCACCGAATTGCTTGAACTGGTTGGGCTATCTGGTGCGAGGACAAGACAGTTGCGGAAGTTTTCCAAGGGCATGCTGCAGCGCGTGGGGTTGGCTCAGGCGCTTATTCACGATCCGGAATTGATTATTCTTGATGAGCCGATGTCCGGGTTGGACCCCATTGGTCGAAAGCAAGTGCGAGATCTCATTCTTGGGCTGCGTGAGCGCGGCAAGACCGTCTTTTTCAGTTCCCACATTATTTCGGATGTGGAGGTGATGTGTGATCGAGTTGGTATTGTGGTGCACGGCAGGCTGCTTGCGAATGGCCGCATCGACGAACTGGTCACCCATCAGGGCGCCCAGTCTGTGGAGATTGTCTGTCGCGATGTTGCGATAGCTGACCTACCGTTGATTAGTGCCAGGGCGACGCGCGTTCTTCAGCAGGGGAGGCAATGTCTGATTGTGGTTGCGAGTGAGGGCATGATCGAAGAAGCGTTGTCGGAAGTTAGAAAGCAAGGGGGAAAAGTGGTATCGATCACGCCACACAGAGGGTCACTGGAAGACATTTTCTTGCGACAGGCCAGCGGCGCTGAACCCAATCCCCATATTCAATCACGAGTGGCATAGGGGGCCTACATGCAGGCTATCGCTGTTATCGCTCTAAATACGTTCCGAGAAAACCTACGGGACAAGATCCTCTACAACCTTGTCTTTTTTGCCGTGCTGCTGATCGGTCTTTCGGTGTTACTTGCCGACCTGACCATCATGGAGCACCACCGCATGATTAAGGACCTGGGGCTCGCGGCGATTAATCTTGTGGGCGTGATCATTGCTATCTTTGTTGGAATTGGCCTCGTCAACAAGGAGATTGAACGGCGAACCGTCTACACGATCATGGCTCGGCCAATCAGTCGGACCACGTTTATTCTCGGCAAGTATTGCGGACTCGGACTCACCTTATTGATCAATGTTCTTGTGATGCTGAGCGTATTCCTGGCGATTCTAGGGTTGTACGGGGTGCCAATCACCTGGACACTTTTTCAAGCAGTGCAACTTGTCTTTGTGGAGATGCTGCTCATTACTGCATTGGCCTTGCTCTTTTCCACATTTAGCTCATCAACGTTGAGCGCCATATTCACTCTTGCCTTCTACGTTATCGGGCATCTCATTGGAGACCTCAAAGGTCTCATGGAGAACAGCCAGACTGTTGTGCTGAGGCGGGCGGTTGCCGGCCTGTATTATCTATGTCCGAATCTGGAGATGCTGAATATTAAGGGGCAGGCGGCGATCGGCGTTGCGGTGCCGGTGACCTACCAGACGTTGGCCTCGGCCTATGGGTTGTCGTATGCCGTTGCCTCAATTGTGTTGGCGTGCATGGTTTTTCAACGGCGTGATTTCTAGTGTGCGTCTCGGCAACATTTTGCCGTGGCGCCGCATACGAGGCGGTATTGTTCTTCTCACAATTGGTCACAGATGCATCATGGGAACTGTGGTGAATATTCTGGCGCTGCAGACGGGTGGATTTGAACATTTCAGTGCTGCCGTTCAGCAGGCTGTTGCGCGCTACCCCGGAGCGAAGGTCACCGGGCTTGTCAAGCCTGCAGATATTGAACGAGCACAAGCCAGCCAGCTATTTATTGACCTATTTTGGATCCAAGAGGGGGGGGCGGTGAAGAGCGCCTGTTCGATTGACGCCGGCGTATTCGATTATTGTCTTGTGCCTTTCGAAGATCGACTCGGTATTCAGTATTGGGCATATCGTTCAATTCCTGTTCGATTGGGGATTCGCCGAATCGCGTCCTACAATAAGTATCGCCGATTTAAAGAGTTGGGACTGGCGTTATGGGTTGCCGAAAGCTTGTTTGTCAATACTGCAGTGCGAGGGATCTTTTTCTGTCTGTGTACGTGTAGGCGCATGTGGTGGCGAGTGCGCAGGAATTTGTCCATTGCAGGACTGTTTCTCCTGGCCGGATTAGCACTGCTGTTTCGTTGTTTGGCCTCCGCGGGTTGTCACCCCTTGAAATGGAACATCGCCAACAGACTGCCCACGGGCCGCCGAAGGCTAGTACTTCATATTCCCAGCCTTGGCCTGGGAGGCGCCCAACGGCAGCTTGCGATTTTCCTCGAACGAATCGATCGGACTCAGTGGGACGTGGAAGTTGTGACGGTGGATGCATTGGATAAGTTCTTTGAGCCGGTCATTCGTGATCTGAATGTCTCGATCCATCATTTGAGTCCCCACTACCAGCTATATGAAGTGGGACTCGTCTGGCAACTCGTTCGTTATCTGTATCGGAACCCATGCCATGTTTTGCACAGCTGGCTTCATTTTTCTATGGCTATTGGGTCCGTTGCGGGCACGCTGGTGGGTATTCCTACCGTTGTTGGATCTGTCAGGAGCGAACGTCCGTCGCGGTTTCCATGGTTCTTTCCGCCTTGGCAGCGCGCGATTGATATTGTGACGGCACCTTTCCAAACCTGGGTCATCGCAAATTCCGACGCCGTTCGGCGCGAGAGCCGGGAATGGGCGTTTCTGCCTGATCGGAAAATGGTCACCATCTACAATGGAATCAATTTTCGGACTATCAAAGCGCTTTCTCCGGATCACCGACGACACCTTCGGGAACAACTCAATCTTGCACCAGAAGCTTCTGTGGTAGGAATTGTCGGGCGCCTTTCTCCTGAAAAAGACCATCTGACGTTTCTTCAGTCTGCCCGCCTGATCGGTCGGCAAATGCCCACTGCAATATTCTTGATCGTTGGCGATGGTCCAACGGGTGATCTGATCAGAAGCGAAATCGTGGCTCTTGGGTTGCAGGGGCGTGTCGTCATGACAGGTGAGCGCCGAGATGTATTGCCTCTCATGCAGCTGATGGATGTGTTGGTATTGACATCAGTGAGCGAAGGGCTTCCGAACGTATTGTTGGAGGGCGCTGCTGTCGGTGTTCCTGTTGTGACGTCTACAGCAGGCGGAGCATCTGAGGTTGTGCTCAATGGGGAAACCGGATTTGTGGTTCCCTGCAGGGATTCCCAAGCTGTTGCGGACCGAGTCATGCAGATCCTGCGCGACCCGTTGTTGCGGCAGCGGTTTGCCGATGCGGGGCGAGAACGGGTACACGCCGTGTTTTCGGCTGAGCGATTTGCCGCAGCGGTTCAAGGCTGCTACACCCAGAAAAATATCAGCTCACCTCAGAGCCAGGTCAATCGGCCACACGAAATCACTCGTGTTGCCGTCGAGCAACCGCACGACTGAAATGAAGGGCGTTCTATGAAAGAGGCGTTGGTTCGATACCTCGTGTGTCCCGACTGCAGGGAGGCGTTGCGTCTCACAGTGTTCAGTTCAGACCATCAGGAAATTGAAGAGGGAGAATTGCTCTGTTCATCCTGTTCCACGGTTTTTCCCATCGTCAAGGGAATCCCACGGTTCGTTCCAAGCGACGCCTATGTCAAAAATTTCTCCTTTCAATGGAATACCCATCGAACAACGCAGGTGGACTCTCTTGCAGGCCATTCCGAGTCGCTCACCACATTCCAGACTAAAACAGGCCTGAGCGGTTCCGAGCTTACGGGCAAACTGGTTTTGGACGTCGGGGTAGGGACGGGAAGATTTATGGAGGTGGCGAATCAGTTGGGCGCGGAAGTAATCGGCATAGACCTCTCCTTTGCTGTTGATGCAGCGTATACGAACATGGGCCGACGAGCAGGAGTCCATTTGGTTCAGGCCGATGTCTTTCGTCTGCCGTTTCGGTCGGAAACCTTTGATGTGATTTATTCCATCGGGGTTTTGCATCATACGCCGGATACAAATAAGGCGTTCGCTGGTCTCCCTCCATTGCTAAAGCACGCAGGGATTGTGGCCATTTGGGTATATGTCGATGCAGGAGAATATTCAAAGCGTCTAGATCGGGTACGGGCTATTGCCTCGCGTATTCCGCGATTTCCGCTCTACGGGGTTTGTTGGGTTGCGGTGCCGCTTTTGCACGTGATGGCGCGCATCCCAGGTTTCCGAGGGCTTGCCATGCATATTCCTGTCAGCAATCAAGGCCGGGGGATAACGTGGGATGTGCTGGATACCTTTGATGCATATTCTCCGCGTTATCAGTGGAAACATTCGGAGCCTGAGGTGATCGGCTGGTTCAAAGATGCGAATTTGGAGGAAATCAAAGTTTTGAGTTTTCCGGTCTCGCTAAGAGGTCGGAAGCCGTAGTTCTAGTCATTGGAAGGGGTCAACAGATGTGCGGCATTGCCGGAAAAATCCAAGGTGATCGACGCCCTGTGCAACGGGAATTATTGACGGCTATGGGCGCTCAACTTCGCCATCGCGGTCCTGATGATTCTGGAGTCTATCTCAAAGGTCATGTCGGCCTCGTCCATCAGCGCTTAAGCATTTTGGATTTGAGTGCTGCGGGCTGCCAACCGATGTCCAATTCAAAAGGCACTCTATGGATTGTTTTTAATGGTGAGATCTACAACTTCGAGGAACTGCGAGGCCGTCTCCGTGTCCCGCGGGAGTTCCGTACGGGAACCGATACAGAGGTGCTACTCTATCTTTATGAGGATTTCGGCCTGCAGTGCCTAGACTTGTTGCGTGGGATGTTTGCATTTGCGTTATGGGATGAGTCGGCACAGAGACTCGTTTTAGCACGTGACCGTCTCGGCAAGAAGCCCCTCTTCTATCGTTTGACGAATGAGAGCCTCACCTTCGCCTCCGAAATCAAAGCGCTGCTCGTTGAGCGACCAAGGCCGGACATCGATCCTATTGCGCTTAATCATTATTTGACTTTTCAGTACGTTCCCGCGCCACTCACAATTTTTCGTGGAATACAGAAATTACTTCCAGGCCAGGTGATGGTGTATGAGGGAGGGAAGGTATCTTGCCGTACGTACTGGTCTCTGCAATACGACAGGAAAATTCGCTTGCGATCCGACGATGAGTGTCGCGAGGCGTTCGAGGAACTTCTTGATGAATCTGTTCGGCTCAGGTTGGTCAGTGATGTTCCGCTCGGAGCGTTTCTCAGTGGCGGGCTAGATTCGAGTAGCATCGTTGCTATCATGAGCAAGCACATGAAGCAGCCCGTAAAGACCTTCTCGATCGGTTTCAAGGACGAGGCCTACAATGAATTGCCCCACGCCCGTGAAGTCGCACAGCGATTCGGCACAGACCATCACGAGTTCATTGTCGAGCCGTCAGCCTTTGAAATATTGACCAAGCTGGTCCGCATCTATGATGAGCCCTACGCCGACTCATCGGCCGTACCCACATACTACCTTTCGGAACTGAGTCGGCAGGCAGTTACGGTGATTTTGACCGGTGACGGCGGCGATGAGCTGCTCGCGGGGTACCCAAGATATAAGTATTCTTCGCTGGAGCATTGGATGGCACGGTATGTCGGCAAAAACATGCGGAAGTCGTTGAAAGCGGTTTTGTCTCGATTCCCGTTCATATCTTTGTCACAGACCGGAAGACGAATCATCGAGCGTATTGTTGAACCATTTGCCGCAACCTACCTTAGTCGAATTTGTTATTTCTCGCCGGCTGAGAAAGCAGGCCTCTACGCAACGGATTTCAATGAATCCATTTGCGAGCATGATTCATTCGATCTGCTCGGGAAATGGTTTGAAGAGGCGCCGGCGATCGAATTGCTAGATCAATTGTTGGCAGTGGATACACGAAGTTATCTGCCGGATGATCTCCTGGTGAAAGTCGATCGGGCGACAATGGCGCATGGCCTTGAAGCTCGTAGTCCATTCCTGGATCACAAGCTCATGGAATTTGCCGCGTCCTTACCCATTGATCTCAAAGTTCGAAAAGGAATGTCGAAGTATGTGCTGAAACGTGCCATGCGCGGGGTGTTGCCGGATCGCATCATCACACGAAGCAAGCAAGGGTTTGGGGTGCCGATCGACCGATGGTTTCGTGAAGATTGTCGCGACTTTGTCCATGAGACGCTTCTATCCTCTCGCAGCCTTACCCGAGGGTATTTTGTTCCAGATAAAGTGCGCGAATTGGTCGAGAACCACCAGCATCGTGGGGTTCCCAGTGGCTACCGACTGTATGCGTTGTTGATGTTGGAGTTATGGCATCGTGAATATGTGGACAGCGATTCGAGCGCATACCCTGTCGCAGTCTGAATGCGTAATGCCCGCGTACACATGGTGTGCGGATGACCGGAGTGGACCCTATCCTGAGCAAGGGGCTCAATTTGATGGCAGTACCGCAATTGGTTATAGCGCCTGACAGTGGAAGGTTGCCCCTTTCGTCCCGAGTCCATGAGTTGGGGAATAGGGGCGATGACACATCTAGGTTGACGGAGGGCGGCGCAATCCACGTGTGTGTGATCTCGCCGCTCGGGTCGGAATTGTATGGATCGGAGCTGCAATGTTCGGGCGGAGCCGAGTTCCAACTCTTCTTGCTTGCCAATACTCTTGCTGCTGATGCCCAGTATCGGGTTTCGGTTTTGACAACCGTGAAGGATGGAGAAGGGACCGAACAGGTAGGGCGTGTCGTGTTAATAAAACGCCAAGCGAGAGGTCGGCTTAACGCTACTTCCTGGGGCCTGGCATTGAAGACACTCTGGGGATATGTCGCAGCGTTTCTCGAAATGTTCTCTCTTTTCCGCTCTATCAACGCAGATGTTTTCGTCCATGCCAGCGCGGGAGTTGAGGTGGGAGCTTACGCTCTCATTTGTCGATTGCTTCGGAGGCGATTTGTTTTCGTGGTGGCATCATCTGCCGACTTGTGCGAGCCATACGGAAAAGTTACGTCTCCGCTCAGGTGGCTGTATCCGCTCGGTGTTCGGTATGCCCATGCTGTAGTGTGCCGTTCTGTGGAGCAACAAAGGTGGCTGCAACTCAATTTTCACAGAGAAGGAATATTGATCAAGGCTGCTCATGCGGAGAGACGGCCAAGCTGTATAGATCAGCCACCGAGGGAAAGAGAAGCGCTTTTATGGGTTGGACGAATCACTTCTTTGAAGCGACCGCAACTGTTCTTAGACGTGGTGCGTCGCTATCCCAATACGCCGTGCATTATGGTCGTGATGAAAGATAATGGAAGTCCGGAGCTCTGGTTTGATGTCCGGACGCAGGCTGCCGCCTTGCCCAATCTGCGTCTCCATGAGAATGTGGCATGGCATCAGATGGATGTTTTTTTCGAGCAGGCGACGGCATTGGTCTGCACTTCTGAGTACGAAGGATTTCCCAATACTTTTGTCCAGGCGGCAATGGCCGGTACGCCGATTCTTTCGTATTCCGTCGATCCGGATGGTGTATTAGCTCGGCATCAGATTGGAATGTGTGCGGAGGGATCATTCGATCTGTTGCTCCAGTCTGTGCAACAGCTACTTTCGTCGAAGGTTTTGAGGGATGAATATGGCCGCCGGGGATATGCGTATGCCATCAAACATCATCGACTTTCCGAGTCAGTGGGCCGGTTTAAGCAGGTCGTTCGAACTCTCCTGAGGAAAAACGCAGATGTAAGGTATTCTCGCAACGGCGCATAGATGGCTGGCTGTTGTCGAATACTGTTCGAGGGCTTCCTCCTATCCGGAGAAGACATTGGGTACATAGTTCAATGATTGAACATGCGCGAAGACTTGTTCGGTATCGAGGGTTGCTCTGGAACCTTGCCCTCAGTGAATTGAAAGCAAAACATCGCCAAACCGCTCTCGGAATGGTGTGGGCGCTGCTTCAGCCGGTGTCTTTGATGGTCGTCTATACGATCGTATTTTCCTTATTTGTCAATGTGCCGGTCGGGGATAGCCCCTACGCGCTTTTTGCCTATGTCGGACTCGTAACCTGGCTTTTTTTCTCCACTTCGGTGTCGGCAGGAACGGCTAGTGTCGTCGCTCAGATGAATCTCATTACCAAAGCCAACTTTCCACGAGAAGTTATCCCTCTATCAAAGCTTATTGCTAGCGGATTCGATTTTTTAATTGGGTGGGGATGTTTCATGATTCTGCTCGCTTGGTATGGCACGCCCCTCACGTCCGCGTGGTGTGTTTTCCCTTGGATCCTCACCGTTCAAGTGCTGTTTATTGCCGGCATAGTTCTTTGGGGGGCGGCCCTTTATGTGCTGAAGCGCGATGTGGGAAGTCTGCTTCCTCTTGTGCTTCAGGTTTGGATGTACCTGAGTCCTGTTATCTATCCGGCGGATCTGATTCCTAGTGCCTATAGGGCGTTCTATTTGTTGAATCCCATGGCTGCGGTTATCGAAGCCTATCGGAGCGTAACTCTCGGGGGAGCAATACCTCCACTAGCGGTCATGGCTCCTGCCACGGTCATTGCCCTCACAGTATTCGTGAGCGGGTACGTATATTTTAAGCATACCGAAGTTCGTTTTGCGGACATCATGTAGGCATGTCTTTGCCCGAACCTATGATTGAGTTTGACAAAGTCTCGAAGTGCTATAACCAACAACCGAAGACATTTCGGGAGTCACTGGCTTGCCTGAGCGGCCGGAGCGCAAGGGGCAATCCGTCAGAAGACGCAGGGTTTTGGGCACTTCAGGATGTGAGCTTCAATGTGAAGCGGGGAGAGACCCTTGGAATTATCGGCGACAATGGCGCAGGGAAAAGTACGCTGTTGAAGCTTATGGCGGGAATCACACGACCAACCCAGGGACGAGTGGACGTCAAGGGCCGTATCAGTAGCTTAATTGAACTGGGCGCAGGGTTTAATCCAGACCTTACCGGCCAGGAGAATATCTATCTGAATGGGGCAGTTCTGGGATTGACTCGACGAGAGATCG
Organism: Nitrospira sp.; assembly: GCA_020853775.1. Classification (GTDB taxonomy): domain Bacteria; phylum Nitrospirota; class Nitrospiria; order Nitrospirales; family Nitrospiraceae; genus Nitrospira_A. The sequence goes on along the minus strand of JADYYH010000001.1, from coordinate 21,886 downwards.
ATGGCTGTTTGCAGCAGATTGCTGATTTTTCTGGGCTAGGGTCGTTCCTCACCATGCCCGTTAAATACTATTCGTCCGGGATGTATGCCAGATTGGGATTTGCCATTGCGGTGCACGTACAAGCCGATGTCATTCTGACCGATGAAATTCTGGCAGTCGGTGACGCCGCATTTCAACGACAATGTTTGCGAAAGTTCAAGGTGCTCCAAAACTCCTCGACGATCATTTTCGTCTCACATGACTTGGCTAGGGTCAAAGAAGTGTGTTCACGAGTGCTTTGGATACGAAAAGGGCGGCTCCACTGTCAGGGGGAATCGGGGAAGGTCGTTGAGGCCTACCTTCAAGCTGTTCGCGAAGATCGTGACCACGATCTCCGTGCCGGCAGAGAACTCCATCATGAGCCGGAAGAGCGACGTTCTGGAACGGGCGAAGTGGAAATCGTCGAGATTGGCACCTGCACTGAAAGGGGTGAGCCTAGGTTTGCGTTCAGGAGTGACGAGCCGCTATTGGTGCGGATCAAATACCAGCTTCATGGGCACTCCCATGATCTGGGTTTTGGAGTAAACATCATGTCCTATGCGGGGGTTTTCGTACATGGAACCAATACATTCATTCATGGGATGGCGCTTGATCTGATAAAAAAAACAGGAGTGATAGAACTGCTGTATCCGAACCTGCCGATGGTACCGGGCACATACTGGTTGACGGCGGGAGCCACGTCCGACAACAACTGGTCCGTTCCGTATGACCTGCGGGAGCGTGTGTGTAAATTCGAGGTCTTGAGCACGAGACGTGATGGAGGGCTTGTCTGTTTGGAGCATCACTGGAGCGATCCTGTTGAGCACGGGTGAGCTACGGATTTTTTCATGGCGATGAAGGTTGCCGCTCCGTACGGACGAGTAGCGGCGGATTGAACAGGCTGACGCAGTGACTGGTCTCATGACGTCCTGGTTCGCGACGATTCTTTTTAGTGTGAACTGGAGTAACAGTCACGTTGGCCAGAGAAGGACTCATGAGGCGATTACGTCTGTGTTTCGTAGGCCCGGCGCAGAATATTTCAACGAGACGATGGGTTCAGTGGTTTGCGGCGCGAGGGCATGAAGTAACGGTGCTTACGGTGGAACCGGCGGATCAATGGGAGGTTGAAGGCTTTCAGCAGGTTGATCTCTCTACTCGTGTGATTTCACGCAAGTTGAGCCGGCTGATTTCCTCTGTCCGATTGGCCCTGCATATCCGGCGCTTTTCTCCGGACATTGTCCATGTCCACTATCTCAGAGGGTTGGCATGGGGCATTCTGTTAAGTCGATACCATCCGTATGTCGTGACGCCGTGGGGAAGTGATGTTTTGGAGGAGCAGGGTGCCTTTCGAGACTGGGGTGGTCGCGTCCTGACTCGGCGACTCCTCACCGGTGCCGATCTGGTGACTGTCCATTCGCAATATTTGGAAAGTCGGGTGAAGGGATTCGTTGCAAGCGGGACACCGATTGCACAGATTGGGTGGGGCGTCAATTTGTCGTTATTCCGCCCGGGGCTTCAGACGGTACAGCTACGCCAGAGATGGAATATCGATGCCGATCAGCAAGTGGTCTTTAGCCCGCGACTCGCGCAGCCATTTTACCGTCACGAGTTGATCATCAAAGCGTTCCACGAAGTACACGTGAAGATTCCACGCGCCGTGCTAGTGATCACGGAACAGTTCGCCGACCCTGATTATGTCCGACGATTGCGCGCATTGGTTGATGAGCTTGGTCTTGGGGCGGCTGTCAGGTTTGTAGGATCTATTACTTATAGAGATATGCCGTTCTGGCTCAATTTAGCTCAGGTTGTTGTCATGCTTCCAGTATCAGATGGTATGCCGAATACTCTGTTTGAGTCCATGGCGTGTGGGGCATTTCCGGTGTTGAGCAGGCTCCCTCAGTATGAAGAGATCGCTAACTTAGGATGGAACGGTTCGCTGGTGGATCCGCTTCCGGGAGCAGTCGCTCAGGCTGTGGAGACGGTGCTGTGCAGTGCGACTCTGAGGCATGCGGCCGCACGACACAATCGCGAGTTGGTCGAGATGACCGGAAATCAAAATTTTGAGATGGTACGAATGGAGCAGTGGTACGATCAGCTCAGGTCGAAGGCTGCGTAGTAACGAACCTGAGAGGCAGGATTAATGTGCGGCATCGCGGGTATCCTCCAACTCAATAAATCTCCCATGGATCTGAAGCTTTTGGAGGGGATGACGCGTTCCCTGGCCCATCGTGGACCGGATGGTGAAGGCTATGTGCTGCTTGCTTGTGCTGGCGCAGGAGCCCCTATCGTCGCGGCGAATAGTCTCTTGGACTCTGTCCGTCAAACTCTCAGAGAGTATTCGATTGGATTTGGTCATCGCCGTCTCGCAATTCTCGATCGGTCCGCATTGGGTAAACAACCAATGGCTAGTGAGGATGAGCGTGTGTGGATCACCTATAACGGAGAAGTATACAACTATCTAGAAATTCAAGGCGAATTGATGGCGCTGGGGAGGCATTTCCGTTCGGCCACCGATACCGAAGTGGTGTTGCAGGCGTATCTAGAATGGGGAACCGCCTGCGTGGAACATCTCAACGGAATGTTTGCCTTTGCTATCTGGGACGGACATCGGAACCGGCTCTTTTGCGCCAGGGATCCCCTAGGGATGAAGCCGTTTTACTATCGGCTTTCTGGCGAGCGCCTGATTTTTGCATCAGAAATTAAGGCGTTGCTCCAAGATGCGTCCTGTAGTCGATCACCCAATAATCCCATTATTTATGACTTTCTTGTTCTCAGCCTTCAAGACCACACGGGGGAGACGTTTTTCGAAAATATCAAACAACTTCGTCCCGGGCACATACTACTCGTTGAAGATGGGCACGTACAGATTCATGAATGGTGGGATATTCGTCGGCCACCTTCCGGTGGAAATATGAAGGAATGTGCATCGACGGCTGAGTTCGGCAAACTCTTTCGAGATGCTGTCCGTATCCATCTGAGAAGCGATGTGCCTGTCGGAAGTTGCCTGAGTGGTGGGTTGGACTCATCGTCGATCGTCTGTACGATGCGACAGTTTCTTCCGGCTAGCCCGCTACAAACCTTTTCGTCGTATTTCGATGATCCGGCCTGTGATGAACGCGCATACATTCGTGCGGTTGCAACCGAGGCTCATACCGAAAGTGTGGAGATTATGCCTGATGGACGTCGACTGTTTGAGGAAATGCCGACTGTCCTGTGGTTTCAGGAAGAGCCTTTTGCAGGGACGAGCTATCTTGTTCAATGGGAGCTGATGCGCGTCGCCTCTGATCATGGCGTCAAGGTTCTTTTGGACGGTCAAGGAGGAGATGAACTCCTCTGCGGGTATCCTGGATACTGGGGGTCGTACTGGGGAGATTTGATTTTTTCGGGGGGCTGGGGGAAAGCTTGTCGCGAAGCGACCGCATATGGCAGGCAACAAGCGCGCATCCATCCAACTGTATATAGCAATTTGGCCCGCGCGGTACTGCCGGCTCAACTAGTATCGAATGCGCGGTTCAGCCTCAAGCGACATGCGCTTTGGTTAGATTCGGATTTTGCCGATGCGCATAGAAGCCGCGACCAGGCCGGGTTGTCATACGGCGAAAAATTTCCTACCGCACTTGGGAATCACACTGCATCATACCTTCAAACGCATAGCCTGCCGGCGTTGTTGCACCACGAAGACCGAAGCTCCATGGCGTTCTCGATCGAAGCCAGGTTGCCATTTCTGGACTCACGGCTAGTCGAGTACTTGCTGGGGGCACCGCCTGAACTAAAGTTGAATCGTGGTCGGAGTAAAGCAATTCTGCGAGATGCGCTCGCGGGCGTTCTTCCTCAGGCCGTGTCTGCAAGAACCGACAAGATGGGATTTGCTACTCCTCAGGATCGATGGCTGCGAGAAACTTTGCGCCCCGACCTTGACCGTCTGTTTGGCTCGCGAGAGTTTCAACAGCGGGGATATTGGGATCCGCGGCAGCTACGCAAAGCCTACGACCAGTATTGCAGGGGAGAGGTCGCGATCGGCTCAAGCGTTTGGCGATGGGTTAGTCTCGAAATGTGGCACCAGAGATTTTTTTCTTAAGGCAGGGAGTAGCTGCGTTCTTCGACGAAAGTGCAGCCGATGAATTATGCAGGTTGAGTTCACTGATACCGCCCATCGACTGAAGCTGATGATGTTGACGGTGGGGTTTGAAGTCGGAGGCACAGAACAGCAACTGCTGGATCTCTCGTCACGCTTGGATCCCCGACGATTTCATGTCACGGTTTGTGCGTTAAAGGGTAATGGGACGTTAGGAGATGAATTGCGGGAGAGAGGAGTCAGGGCCATTACGTTGAATGGCAAGAGCAAATGGGATGCTCGTGTGGTGTTCAGGTTATGGCGGGTGCTCCGGCAGGAGCAGCCGGACATCCTTCATGCGTTCTTATTTATTCCGAATGTTGTTTGTCGAATTATGGGCCGATTGTTAAAGGTCCCGGTGGTGGTCGGTTCATATCGAGGGGTAGAGATCTGGGCAAATCGGGCATACATATTACTTGACCGCATCACCGCCTGCTGGGTGGATGCGATGACGTGCTGCTCGCACGCTGTTCGACAATCCGTGGTATCCAGGATTGATGGGATGCAGGAGAAGTATGTTGCAATCCACAATGGCATTGACGTCGCTCGTTTTTCGGCAGGAGCGGCTCTTACACGGTCTGAGGTGGGGGTGCTCGCCGACGGACCGATAATCGGCACAGTATGTCGCCTCGATGAACCAGTCAAGGGGCTTCGCCACCTTTTGCATGCCTTTGCGTTGTTGCTGCAAGATCCGAAGCTGGAAGGTTGTCAGCTCCTAGTAGTTGGTGACGGTCCAGCACGTGCCATGCTGGAGACTCTCGCCATGACCCTACGTATTTCGAAGCATGTGGTGTTTACAGGTATGCGGCGGGATGTGCAGAAGATTCTTCCTCTCATGGATCTCTTTGTTTTGCCCTCTCAGTATGAAGGATTCGGTATCGCAATTGTTGAAGCCATGGCTACAGGTCGTCCCATTGTGGCAACTGCGGTGGGCGGAATTCCAGAAATCGTTCTACATGGTGAAACCGGATTTCTGGTCGCTCCCGGTGACCTCGTAGGGTTAGTCGAAGCAATGAGCCAGGTATTACATCATCCGGAGTGCGCGGCTAGATTTGGATCCGCGGGCTTGGAGCGGGCTCGTAAACAATTTTCAATCGAGAAAGCCGTGAAACAGCACGAAGTACTTTATGAAACACTGTGGGGCGCTGCTAGTCGGGATTCTGTAAGTAAACGCACCGGAATTTCCAGTCGAGATAAGATCGCAGTGACGCACTGAGTCGCCATGTTATTGCTTGTCCTGACATTCATGCTGGCGGGTTCCTTGTCGCTGTATGGAGTGCCGATAGGTCGTCGAGCTGCGCTTAAGTTCGGTATTGTGGATTGTCCAGACGGTCGCCTCAAGCGCCAGGTTGAACCTGTACCGTATCTTGGTGGTATGGTGATCTACCTGGCGTTTTTGATCAGTCTCGCGTTCACCTTCGAACTTCGCCATGATGTTCTGGGCATTCTCTTAGCCGGCACACTGGTCATGATGCTGGGCTTGATCGACGATTTCGGCGTACTGACTCCAGGAATGAAACTTTCGGGTCAGTTCCTGGCCGTCTTCGTCTTGATCAAGAGCGGTATTCGTATCGAGATCGCGTCTCTTCCCGATTGGGTCGATATCATGCTGACGGTGTTCTGGATGATCGGCATCATTAATGCCTTCAATCTTCTGGACATCATGGATGGATTATCGGCCGGTGTCGGCGTGGTCAGCGCTGCATTGTTGTGCGTGGTCGCGATTCTGAACGGCGATCAAACGATTGCCTTTATGCTGGCGGCGTTGATGGGCAGTCTGCTGGGATTCCTTCGATACAACTGGCGGCCGGCGTCGATTTACATGGGGGATTCCGGCGCGATGTTCATCGGTTTGATGCTCGGTGCCTTGTCGATGATCGGCAAGTACACGGAAGGCCATTCCGTGTCGCTGCTGACGCCGGTGTTGATCCTGGGCATGCCGATTTTCGACACGTTGTTCGTCATGTATATCCGTTTCCTCCGCGGTCTGCCGGTGTTCCTCGGCAGCCCCGATCACATCGCGATACGGTTGCGCCAGTGGGGGCTGTCGGTCACGCAGGTCGTGTTGCTCAGCTATCTCGGGGCGGCGCTCTTGGGCGGGATTGGTTTGCTGGTCATGGCCGTCCCGCAGGATCTCGCCGTGATTTTGAGCGGTGTGACCCTGTTGGGGCTGGGCGTCGCTGCCGTCGCGCTCACGCGGGTGAATGTGTCCGGCAGAGTGGTCGCCGTGAGCGCTGAGGCAGTCCCGGCACGTTCGACAGAAAGGACCGGCGCGGTATGATTGTGATCGTCGGGGCGGGATTGGCGGGGTTGAGTGCGGCCTATCACTTGCGCGGCATACCGTACAAGATTCTGGAGCGGGAACGCGAGGTGGGCGGACTCTGTCGTTCCTACGTCAAAGACGGCTTCACCTTCGACTACACCGGCCACCTGCTCCATTTTCGTCAAACAGCGATTAAGGCCTTGGTTGAAAGTCTTCTTTCCGACCGGCTTCAGCGGCATGCGCGCAAATCGTTTGTCTTTTCTCACGACACCTATACGGAGTATCCGTTCCAGGTCAACACGTATGGACTTCCGCGGGAAGTCGTCCGCGAGTGCCTGCTGGGATTCATCGCCACGCTGTCCCGTTCGCCATCGACCCCGCCGGCCGAGAGTCCATCGTTCAAACAATGGATTATTGAGAGCCTCGGCGAAGGGATCGCCAAACATTTTATGGTGCCCTTCAACGAGAAGTTGTGGCAGGTGCCGCTCGATGACCTCACATCAGACTGGGTCTCGTGGCTTGTGCCGAAGCCGGATGTGAAGGATGTCGTCAACGGAGCATTGGGCATTAAGGACAAGGCCTTCGGCTACAATCCCTCGTTCCAGTATCCGGTGAGCGGGGGCATCAAGGTGTTGCCGGAAGCGTTCCTCCCCTCGGTGGAGAACCTGACGTACGATTCCGAATTGGTGGAGATCGAAACGGGGAGGTGTCGCGCGGTGTTCCGCAGTGCGCAGGGGGAGCGTACCGAGGAGTACGACCGTCTCATCTCCACGATCCCTTTGCCCGAACTCATTCGCCGCTGTGTCGATCTCCCGGCGTCGATGCGGGAATTGGCCGGAACGCTGCGGTGGGTCTCTGTCTATAACGTCAATCTGGCCGTGGCCCGCGAACAGATCTCCGATAAACATTGGATTTATTTCCCGGAGCACCGGTACCCCTTCTACCGGGCCGGTTTCCCGATGAATTTCTCTCCGTCCATGGGGCAGCCGGGCTGCAGCTCGTTGTATGTCGAAATATCGCATCAGCCGACGGAACACGAATCGGAGACGTCGCTCATCGATCGGGTCCGCCGTGGGTTGGAAGAGGCGGGTGTGTTGAAGCCGAAGGATGAACTGGTCATGTCGGATGTGAAAAATTTGCATTACGCCTATGTGTTATTCGACCGATACCGCAACCGCGCCGTGAAAGAGTTACTGGCGGAGTTGGAACGACGCGGCATTTCGTCAATCGGGAGATATGGATTGTGGGAACATACGTCGATGGAAGACGCGATCGCCCAGGGGCAGCAGGTTGCCATGCGGTTACGAATGAGGGCCGCGGCCTGAGCGCGTCAATCGTATGGATGTAATCTGCCACGTCATCACCAAACTCGAATTGGGCGGCGCGCAGGAAGTGGCGATGCGGGTGGTGTCGAGCCTGGATCGTCGCCGGTTCCGGCCGGTGTTGATTGCAGGGCCCGGCGGCTTGCTGACCGAGGAAGCGCATGCGCTTGAAGGCGTCGATATCCGGTTGATCCCCTCGCTCGTGCGAGACATCCATCCCCTCTACGATCTGCGCGCCCTATGGGAACTGGTCGTCATGTTTCGACGGCTGCGGCCAAAGATTGTGCACACCCACAGTTCAAAAGCTGGTATCCTAGGGCGGTTGGCCGCCTGGCTCGCCGGGGTCCCCTGTATTCTCCATACCGTACACGGGTATGGTGTGACACCTGCCCAGCCATTGTGGCTTCAACACCTGGTGATCAAGCTGGAATGGATGGTCGGGCGCGTGACCACCCATTGGATTGCCGTCTCGCAGGCGGATCGCCGCCAGGGACTCGAGTGGGGACTCTTCAGCGCCTCCAAGGTGTCGGTGGTCAGGCCGGGTATCGATCCGACGGCGTTTGCGGCTCGAATGGAGTCGTCGGAGCGTGACCGTCTCCGGGCCATGTTGGGAGTGGGGCCTGAGCAGCTCCTGGTGGGAACCGTCTCGTGTTTGAAACCGCAGAAGTCACCCGAGGACTTTATCCGCGTCGCCGCGCTGGTCTGTCAGCGGACGCCTGCGGCAAAATGTGTGCTGGTCGGCGACGGCGCCTTGCGGCCGCAGATCGAAGCCATGATCCACGCGCATGGGCTTCAAGATCGGGTCAGTCTTCTCGGCTGGCGCCGCGATGTGGCCTCGTTGTTGAAAGCGTTCGATGTCTTCGTCTTGACGTCCCAATGGGAAGGGTTGCCCTGCGCCATTCTGGAGGCGCGAGCCAGTCGGATTCCGATTGTGGCCACACGAGTGGGCGGCTCCGCCGAAGCGATCATTGAGGGCATCCAGGGGACGCTCTGCCCGGCGGGCGATGTCCGGGCCATGGCCAGTCGGGTGTGCCAGATCCTGGGAGATGAGCGTCTTCGGGCGGATCTCCGGAATGGGACGCAGGAATTGCCGGAAGAGTTTACGATTCAAGAAACGGTCAAACAGTATCAATCGCTCTATACGTATCTCCTGCATGCCACGCGGCCGACACAAGATATGATGAAGTTGCAGCCCAATCGATTGTAAAGAGGAAACCGGGTAAGACGATGAATATTCCGTTGCTTGATTTGAAAGCCCAGTACCAATCCCTGCGCAGTGAAATCCTGGCTGCTATCGAAGCGACCTGCGATGAGCAGGGCTTTATCCTGGGTCCGCGGGTGGTCGCACTGGAGCAGGAGGTGGCCGCCTATGTCAGCAGCACGCATGCCGTGGGCGTGGCTTCTGGCAGCGATGCCTTGTTGCTCGCGTTGATGGCGCTGGGTGTCAAAGCGGGCGATGAGGTCATCACAGTACCGTTTACGTTCTTTGCGACCGCGGGAGCCATTTCACGGCTGGGCGCCAAACCGGTGTTCATGGATATCCGGCCTGATGATTTCAACATGGACCCGACGCTGCTGGAACGAGCCATCACCAAACGGACCAAGGCCATTATCCCCGTGCATCTCTTCGGCCAATGTGCGGATATAGATGCCATTCGCGACATGGCACGAACACACAAGATCGGTGTGATCGAAGATGCCTGCCAGGCCATCGGTGCCGCGCAAAACGGGAAACGTGCCGGTGTGCTGGGAGATCTGGCCTGCTTCAGCTTCTTTCCGTCGAAAAATCTTGGCGGGTTCGGTGATGCCGGCATGGTGACCACGAATGACAAAGAGCTGGCGGAATCCATCGCCATGTTGCGGGTTCACGGGAGCCGCGTGCGGTACGTGCATGAAGCGATCGGTATCAACAGCCGGTTAGACGCGTTGCAAGCGGCCGTCTTGTTGGTGAAGTTGAAACGGCTCGATCAATGGGCCGAAGGCCGTCGCCGGAATGCTGCGCGATATCGACAGTTGTTCACGGACGCGCAACTGACCGATCACGTCACATTGCCCGTCACGCAGGTCCAGAATGTCCACGTCTTCAATCAATTCACCCTTCGTGTCCGGAAGCGCGATGAGTTGCGGGCGTATTTGAAGGATCACGGCGTGGGAACGGAAGTGTATTATCCCTTGCCGTTGCACTTGCAAAATTGTTATCGCGATCTCGGGTACCAGAAAGGCGCGTTCCCGCAATCCGAACGTGCCGCCGAAGACGTGTTGTCGATTCCAATTTATGCGGAGCTGACCGATGAGCAGCTCCAGTATGTGGTGCAGATGATCGCCTCGTTCTTCCGTAAACGATAATGCCGGCTAACCTCGCCGGCGTCGATCGCCTTCGTTGCAGGGCCTTTCTTCTTTCGATCAATCACGCTCGATCAGTCAATGCGCACGGTCTCGCGCACGATGTTAACCGTGAGACCGTCCCTGCGATTCCTTCTCTCCAAATGAGCCTCCCGGTTAGATCGTGTCAGGTGTGACTGGCACGTGCGGCCGTTCTGTCAGTCATTGAAGCGACGACAGCCGCACGAATCGCCTGCCGTTCAAGTCTGAACATTCAAGAGGCCATGGTGTACACCGAGTCGCTTAGGCGGACATGGCCTGGGTAGGCGGGGTGCGCTAATTCAACCGCGAGGCATGCCTCGGAGGACCGTTTGCCGCGCATAACCGATTGCCGCGAAGTCGCAACGAGCAGGGCTGGTCCGCCTGAGTGTCAGGCCCTTTGCGCACTATCCGACCTCGCTCTCAGGGTCCCTCTAGAGGCGGCAAGCAGGAAGGCATAGGTATTGCTCCTACATGCAGAAGAGCGCGAAACGCGTCGTGATAATTATGACAATTCCCTCTTCATATTTTCTGGGCATGTCCCGCAGCAGCTACTCGATTCTCGGAGTCGCGTTGGCGTTGATTGCGGTGATCGGCGCGGTTGACTGGTGGCTGCCCCTGGGGTTGACCATCACCACGCTCTACGTAGTGCCCGTCCTCATTGCCTCCCGCATTCCCTATCCGCGAATCACGTTTTGGGTGGCGGCGACGGCCTCCTTTGTCACCATTCTCGATCTGTTTCACAACCCGCTCTATGCGTTGACCTGGGTGAGCGCCGTGAATCGGGCTTTTGCCTTGATGGTGATCTGGGTGACGGCACTGTTGTGTCTGCGCCGCCAGCGTGATGAGGCAGAGTTGCTGCGCATCAATGAAGATATCGAGCAACAGGTGCAGGAACGCACCTCAGACCTGGCGGCCGCCAATCAGGAGCTCGAAGTCCTTCGAGCTGAGGCGGTCTCCGAACTGGTGGCCATTGTGAAGTCGTCCGACGACGCCATCATCGGTATGACCTTGACCGGCATCATTCAAAGTTGGAATCGGGGTGCGGAGCGGGTCTACGGATACCGTGCCGAGCAAGTCCTGGGGCGGCCGATCTCCGTGCTGTGTCCTCCCAATCGATTGGATGAAGTGCCGACGATGCTGGATCGCATCGCATGCGGCGAACACGTGCGCAATGTGGAGATGGTGCAACGCCGGAAGCAGGGAGACCGTATTGATGTCTCGCTGACGATTTCTCCCGTGAAAGATTCCGATGGCTGCGTCATGGGCGCATCGGCGATTGCACGGGACGTTACGGTGAAGAAACGCATCGAGGCGGCGTTGCGTGAAAGCGAGGCGCGGTTTCGCATGATGGCCGACACGGCTCCCGTCATGGTGTGGATGGCGGGACCGGATACGCATATTACCTTCATCAACAAACGGTGGTTGGAGTTTACCGGGCGCACGATGCAAGAAGAGATCGGCGACAATTGGTTCACGGGTATCCATGCCGACGATCTGGAGCGTTGCCGAAAATCGTATCTCGATGCCTTCAAGTCTGAACAGCCGTTCTTTCTCGAGTATCGCTTACGGCGCCATGACGGGGAATACCGATGGATCATGGATACCGGTGTTCCCCTGTTCGACGAAGACGGCCGCTTCGGCGGCTATATCGGCACCTGCATGGATCTCACCGAGCGCAAAGATATGGAAGACCAACTCCGGCGCATGCTCAAAGAGAAAGAGAGCTTGCTGCGGGAAGTGCACCATCGGGTCAAAAACAATCTGCAGGTCATTTCCAGCCTGTTGAATCTTCAATCGGCCTCCATCAAGGATCCGGTAGTGAATCAATTGTTCAGGGAATGCCAGGTTCGTATCACCTCGATCGCGCTGCTCCATGAAACGCTGCACCGCTCGAACGATCTGTCACGCATCAAGATGGGGGATTACACCAGAACCCTGACCGGTCATCTGTTCCGCTCCTACGGGGTTGATCCGGGGCTCATCAGTCTGGAGTTGAATGTGGACGATGTCGAATTTGATATCGACACCGGCCTGACCTGCGGGCTGATCATCGATGAACTGGTGTCCAACTGTTTGAAGCATGCGTTCGTTGATCACGGCCGCGGGACCGTGCACATCGAGCTTCTGGACCATCTGGATGGCACATTTACCCTGTGTGTGAGCGATGACGGGGTTGGCATTCCCACGGATGGGGTGCTGAACAATCCCGATTCACTGGGGTTGGAACTCGTCACTCTGTTGGCTGAAAAACTGGACGGCAAGACGGAACTCAGAAGCGGCTCGGGGACGGAATGGCGCATCCGCTTCCAACAACTGCAATATTCAGAAAGGGTGTGATGCCATGGACGCTGCCAGCATCTTGATCGTGGAAGACGAACCGGTTGTGGCGAAGGATATTCAACTCAGTCTGCAACGCCTCGGGTACCGGGTGCCCGCGACGGCCACCTCGGGAGAAGAAGCGATCCGCAAGGCGGGAGACACCCGTCCCGATTTGATTCTCATGGATATCGTGCTGAAGGGGAACATGGACGGCGTCGAAACGGTGCTTCAAATCCAGCGCCGGCAGGATGTGCCGGTCATCTATCTGACGGCCTATGCCGACAACCATACGCTGGAGCGGGCGAAGGTGACGTCTCCAGCCGGCTACATGCTCAAACCTTATCAGGCGAATGAACTGCGCACCACGATTGAATTGGCGCTGCACCGCGCGCAGCATGACCGGCAGATGCGTGAACGGCTGCGATGGATTGCGACGACGGTGCGCTGTATCGGAGACGGCATCGTGACGACGGATCGAGGCGGCTGGGTGACGTATATGAATCCCGCTGCGGAGGACTTTACCCAGGTCACCCAAGAGGAGGCCGTGGGCATGAGTGTGCCGGAGCTCATGGGGTTCTCCGACGAGGAGCTTGTTCGTCAGGGGCGCAATCCTACCCATCAGGCCATGACGGAGATGCGCCTGGTGAGCATCGATGGGGCGACGGTGCTGTCTAGGCAGGGCGAGCGGCGAGCCATTCGCGGGAGTGTCGCGCCGGTCGTCGATGACGGTGGTACCGTGCTCGGGGCGGTGTTGGTTTTTCACGAGTGCACCCCGGGTGATCCACGCCCCATCCCCTCGAAGAGGCAGGACGAAGCGATCTGGCAAATGGATGAGCGGCTCGGGCGGCCACAGGGAATCATTAATTTGTGTTCCTGGTGCAAGCGGGTGCCGGATCAGTCCGGCGAGTGGTATGACCTTGCCACCTTCATTGCCGAACGTTCGGCCATTCAGTTCAACGGCGGACTCTGTCCGGATTGTATGGACCAGTGTTTCCCCTGCGACGGCAGGCACAAATAGCACGATGGATGCCCCCATGCATCCGTGATGCTTCAGTCAGCGATACTCCGGTTGGTTGAGGCTCGTCTTTTTCTAGTCCCGCTGCTCACCGCTCGTGCACTAATTTCGAAGAAGGCTTCAAGAACGTGCGCGAATAGATTATAGTAGCACTGCACCTTCGCAGACTACTTGTGACGAACCCTAGCTCGAACACTCCAGTATCAGGTCCGTTGCGGATCGCGCTCATCGGTGCCGGCCGCCATGCGCAACACCATGCCCGTGCCATCTTGCGATGTCCCGGCGTGCAGTTGGTGGCGGTGGCCGATCCCTCCGATGCGGCTCAAGCCGCCATGCGCGACATCGTGCCGGGCATCGGCTGTTTTAAGACGCCGGAAGAGCTCTTCGCTTCGGAAAAACTTCACGTCGTCCATATCATCACCCCGCCGGCGACCCATGCTCCGCTCTCGCGCATGGCGCTCAAGGCCGGATGCCACATTTATGTGGAGAAGCCCTTCACCGAATCCGTCGAAGACGCGCAGCAGATCCTGGACGAGGCGAGTGCAAAAGGCCTTCGCGTCTGTGCCGGCCACCAGCTCCTTTACGAACCCCCGACTCGAGTGTTGACGCAATACCTGCCTTCGATCGGCCGGGTGGTGCATGTCGAAAGCTACTTTTCATTCCGGACCGTCCGGCATGCGCCAGGTGGCAGAAAAGTCCTTCGCGCCGACCACCAATTGCTCGATATCCTGCCGCATCCGGTCTATTTGCTGCTGCAAGTGCTGGAGCAAGCCGGAGAGGGGCGCACGGAACTCTTGTCGCTGGAAGTCAGTCAGGCGGGGACCGTCCACGCACTGGTGCGCCGCGGCGGCGTGACCGGTACGTTGATTGTCACGTTGGAGGGCCGCCCGGTCGAGAGTTATCTGCGAGTGATTGGAAAGAACGGATCCTTATTTGCCGATTACGTCCGGAGTACCACCCAACGGGCCATCGGGCCTGGCTCATCCGGTATTGATAAGCTCTTCGCGCCCTACCGGCAGGCCTGGCAGCTGTTGACCGGCACCACCTCGGCGATGGCGAGCCGATTCCTCAAGAGCCAGCGGAGTTATCCGGGATTGGCCGAACTGTTTTCGGCTTTTTATGAGTCGGCCCGCACCGGTACCCCGTCGCCTTTGTCGCCGGAGAGTTTGCTTGAGACCGTGCGTATCTGCGAACGGGTCGCCAAGGCCCTCAAGGCTGGAGAGGCCAAGGCTCTGGCGGCGGCCGCCCCGAAACCGGTCGAGAGCCGCGGCGTGTTGGTGACCGGTGGAACGGGATTTTTGGGAAAGGAAATCGTTCGGGCACTGTTGTCGCGCGGTCGTCCTGTTCGGGTGGTGGCGCGGCGCGAGCCGTCCCCCTGGGAGCGGATTGCCGGTGCCGAATACGTGGTGGCCGATGTGGCGACCGGAGCTGCCGCTCATCTTTTCAAGGGGGTGGATACGGTCATTCATGCCGCGGCAGAAACCGCCGGCGGGTGGCCGGAGCATCAACGTAATTCGTTGGATGCGACGGAGCAGATGCTTCGCGGCGCCGCTGCGGTGGGCATCAAGCATGTGGTCCATGTCAGCAGCCTTGCCGTGCTGGCCCAGGGTACGGGACAGCCCATTCCCGACAATCATCCTTTGGAACCGGACAGCAAGGGGTCGGGGCCCTATGTATGGGGGAAGCTGGAATCGGAACGGCTTGCGGTGCAGCTTGGGAAGGAGTTGGGCCTGTCCGTGAAGGTCATTCGCCCGGGAGCCCTGGTTGATTATCGCGATTTCGATCCGCCCGGCCGTCTCGGCAAGCGCTTGGGCAATATCTTTGTGGCGGTGGGGTCGGCTGGTGATCGGCTTGGCGTGG
Organism: Nitrospira sp.; assembly: GCA_020853775.1. GTDB lineage: Bacteria > Nitrospirota > Nitrospiria > Nitrospirales > Nitrospiraceae > Nitrospira_A. The sequence goes on along the minus strand of JADYYH010000001.1, from coordinate 6,611 downwards.
TGGATGTGGGGTTTGCCGGTCGGTTCCTCGGTTGGATGACCGATGCCTGGGACATGGTGCCCAGTCCCCTAAATCTGCTCGATCCCGTGTCTCCGACCAAACGTGAGTTACTGGATCGTCTCCGCAAGGCCAACCCTGACCTCAGTGTGTTCTGGCTGCCCAGGTTTGTCCTAGTGCCGCTTTCATGGATGGCCACGCTGGCGCAAAAGGGGTTGCGCCCCGGGAAGCCTGCGATCGATGTGGCCAAAGTCTTCAGTGTGTTGCCTTACGATACGTCCGGCATCGCCAAGCTTGCCCCCCGCGTCGATTCCGCTTCGGAAACACCCTAGTCGGTGTCACCCTCACGATGTGTCCCTCGCAGTCGTTTGATCCTCACTGCCGCAGAATACGTGTGACGGTTGCCAGGGCTAAGTGGCTGAAAACATAGAATGATCTGCGCTATAGAAAAAGTTGTTTCCCCGGGGTTGATTTGAGCCTCCAGAGGGGGTAAGTCTTAGTGTATTCTGCAAGCAAAGGTAGTCTCCAAACACAACCGCTTCACCACCGAAGAGTTACCATCATGAACATGCGATCCAGCGTGCTGGCATTCACCATTGGTATGGTCTTTTTCGGGTCCTTCTCCGGTTGCGCAAAAGACCACCGGTGGCGTTCGGCCATGGACGATGGGAATAACGCGATGCGGTCGGGCGACTATACGCATGCGGAAGAATCCTTTGTGGCGGCGCGTAAAGAAGCGGAAGTGCTGGATCCGCAAGGCAAGCGTCTCGCCGAAACGTTGAGCCAGTTGGGCGAAGTGAATCGTGAGCTGGGCCGGTATCCGCGCGCCGAAGCGCTGTTCCAGGAAGCCTTGGCCATCCGAGAGCGCGTCTATGGCGCTGCTCACGCTGAGACGGCGGCGAGTCTGACGGACTTGGGCGAACTCTACCGCCTCCAGGGGTTATACACGCAGTCGGAAGCGCTTCATCAGCGAGCCAGAGAAATCCGAGAGAAGGTGTTTGGCCCGGACCACAGCAAAACGGCGGAAAGCCTCAATAACATTGCCGTGGTGTATCAGGATCAACGGCGCTTCTCCGATGCCGAACCGGTCTTGCAGCGGGCCCTGGCGATTTTTGAAAAGCAGCTCGGCCCTGAACATAGCCTGACGGCGATCACACGCGACAATCTGGCGAAAATGTATCAAGCACAGGGGCAGCACCCGCGTGCCATGCCGCTGTATCAGCGCGCCCTCACGATTCATGAAAAGGCCTTTGGTCCCAATCACCCGATCGTGGCGCGGAATCTGGAGAACCTCGGCGATACCTATCGAGCGCAGAATCAATATTCTCAGGCCGAGGCGCTCTATCAGCGTGCTGTTAGCATCTTCAGGAAGTCGATCGGGAACGACCATGTGGATACGGCCGAGGCCATGAGCCGCCTGGGCCAACTGTATGAACTGCAGGGGCTGTATTCGCAGGCAGAGCCGTTGTTTCAGCAGGCGATTGCGATTCGGGAAAAGCAGCAGGGGGCGGAGAACCCGCAAGTGGCCGGTGAATTAAAAAACCTGGCGTCGCTCTATCAGTCGCAGAATAAGCTGGACCAGTCGGAAGATCTGTACAAGCAGGCCCTGGCGATCTACGAGCAGGCGGTCGGGTATGATCGTGAAGCCTATGTGAAGACGTTAACGAGCTACGCCTCATTATTGAGACGTCGCCAACGCTCCGGCGAGGCCGAACGCCTGGAGGAGCGGGCCAAGAGTGTGTTGAAACGCCTCTCATTGGAAAGTCAAAGCCAAGGGAAAACAGCGGCAGATATGCCTCTTGCGCCTGTTACACCCGTGCCGTAGGAGCTTGAGCCCTGCTCTACTGCTCCTCAATTTTTGCCCTGTTTCATGCCCCCACGACTTGCTGATTTCCGCTTGCCATTCAGCCTCGATCCGTCTGGCCCTAACGCCCCCCCCTTCCTAAGTATCGATTGAGACGCACCGTAGAATCTCCTACACTGTGGCCGCCGAACCGGTATGTGCGACCTAACCAGAGGACGTTCTATGAATCGAATGGTCATCGCGATAGTAGCCATGGCCTGTCTGGTCAATGCGGCCTGCGTGAGTAAGCCCCCCAAGAAACAGTTTCAGCGGTTGGCCGGAGAGTTTGTCTCCCCCGTCCACATCACCAAGCCGGTCGATCAGCAGAGTGCCGTGATCGGCATCACGCTCAAGAGTGCCGCATGGGTGCCGAACACGGAAGATCGCCTGTATCTGGTGAAAGTCGAAAATGACCGGGATTTATACGAAGGGACCAAACTCATTCCGACGAGTATTGTGTCTCCTCCTCCCGGGGCTGGTGGAGGTGGAACGGTCTATGTGCAGAATGTGCCCCCCGGCCGTTACGCCGCGGTGGCGTTCAGTACATCAGAAAAGGGATTCGGTAAGGTGCGGGAAGCGACCCTCTTTCTGTTGCCGAAGTCGGTGGTGACGCAAAGTGATACCACGGTGGTTCCTGGAGGGATACACTTCATGGGTGAGTATGAAGTCGGCGCTTCTACGATGGTGCTGCAGGAGAATGCGGCCGATGAGGTGCAGGCCCATTACTTTGAAGCATTCTGGGGAAAGCCGTTGGCCCAAGTGATTGCCGATCTTCAGGTGCTGGGCACCCCCGCCTATTTCGCCGTTCATACCGTCAACGTGAAACGTGGAAGTCGAGATGCCGAGGCCGGAGCCAGGTTTCATGCCACGGCTAAGCGCGATCTTGAACCGTCCTGGGCGCCGGTCATTGAACGGTCGCGAGGGTCGGCCAAGTAATAGCGGAATACATTGAACTGCGGTCGCGCAGTATCCTAAAGACTGCGCGACATTTTTGAATCGCGTGCGGCCTGGCCTCGCTGCACACCCATGACTCCCGCCGCGCCTATCCCGGCCTCTTCTCATGCCGCTCATGTTTCGTTAACACAATGTTTACCGTCTCCGGACGCCGCCGTGATCTTCCTCCTGTAAGGTGATCATTGTCGCCTCATCTGATCACCAGCGAAGGAGGATCCTATGCGACTCGTACAGGGAGGCCTGCAGCTCGATCGGTCCCGTTCACGCCGTCAAGATGTCTTGACGCTGCGCCATGGCTTGTCCCGGAGCAACCGCGTCTGCCGGGAGTGCCACAGCGATTTCCGCGCGATGCCCGGAATCCCCAGGTTTCAGGCGACACTCTGCCCTGGATGCCTCACCGAGCGACTCGAACGCCTGTCCGCTGACGCCTTATAACTGTCTGTCGAGCGAGGCGAGTGCACGCCCCTTGTTGAGGCGATTGACCAGCCCCCATGCTGACGGCGAGATGGTCATGAACCGTGGGAGCAGATGTGGAATTGGACGGTTAAGTGACGAGCCGGTTCATCAGCCATTGTTGGGCTGAACGCGCCGCTCTTCGTCCGGGCGTTTGTCGCTTGTAGGTGCCGTCTCGATGAAGAATCCAAGCGTGAGTATTGTCTTCGAGATAGGGACGGAGACCTTCCTCGATGAGCCTGCGGCGGAGCACCGGATCCAGCACCGGAAACGCGACCTCGATGCGACGGAAAAAGTTGCGATCCATCCAATCCGCGCTGGACAGAAACACCCTGTCGTCGCCGTCGTTGAGGAAATAAAAAATCCGGCTGTGCTCGAGAAATCGTCCGATGATGGAGCGTACGCGAATATGTTCCGAAAGGCCGGCGATTCCTGGTCGTAAGGCACAGGGGCCCCGGACGATCAAATCAATTTTGACGCCGGCCTGAGACGCTTTGTACAGCGCGCGAATAATCTGCGGCTCCAGCAACGCATTCATCTTGGCGATGATATGGGCCGGTTTGCCTTGCCTGGCGCGATCGGTTTCGCGGGCGATCCATTTCAGCAACGTCGTATGCAAGGTGAACGGCGATTGGAGGAGGTGCTTGAGTCGCCCCGGTTGCCCCAGAGAGGTGAGTTGTTGAAAGACGGTTCGCACATCCCGACCGATCGCCGCATCACAGGTGAGGAGCCCGAAATCCGTATAGAGCCGCGCATTGCGGGCGTGATAGTTGCCGGTGCCGAGATGGGTATAGCTGCGCAAAAGCCGGCCTTCCCGCCGCAGCACGAGGCTCATCTTCGCATGGGTCTTCAGTCCCACCACGCCGTACACGACATGCGCTCCGGCTTCCTCCAGATCGTGTGCCAGCTCGATATTGGCTTCTTCGTCGAAGCGGGCTCGTAATTCGATCACCACCGTGACTTCTTTCCCGCCGCGCGCGGCATCCACAAGGGATTGCACAATGGCCGAATCCGCCCCGGTTCGATACAACGTCTGCTTGATCGTGAGCACGTGTGGATCCGTGGCCGCTTGGCGAAGGAACTCGGTAACCGGGGCGAATGACTGATAGGGATGATGCAGCAGGATGTCGCTCTGCCGGATGGCATCGAACCAGTCTTCGCTCGGCACCGGAGTTGTCGGTACGCCGGGCGTGAACGGTTGAAATTTCAGGTCGGGGCGATCGACGAGATCGGGCACGGCCATGAGCCGATGGAGGTTGACCGGTCCATGGCACTGATAAATATCTCGCGCATCGAGGTGAAACTGTTCGCGGAGAAAATAGACCAGATCCGGCGGGCAATTGTCGGCCACTTCCAGCCGCACCTCATCGCCGAAGCGGCGGTCCGGCAGCTGGCCTTCAAGCGCGCGGCGAAGGTCGTCCACGTCTTCTTCGTCGACGAACAGATTGCTGTTTCGCGTGACGCGGAACTGATAGCACCCGGTGACATGCATGCCGGGAAACAGTTGGTGCACAAAGGCGTGAATCACCGACGACAGGAACGCAAAATCATGCGGCCAGGCGGCATTGCGCACGGGGAGGTGAATCACGCGCGGGAGCGACCTCGGCACTTGCACGATGGCCGTGCCATTGGGGCGCCCGAACGCGTCGGTTCCTTCCAACGTCACCAGAAAATTCAGACTTTTATTGAGCAGTTTCGGAAACGGATGTGCCGGGTCCAGTCCGACCGGACTCAGCAGCGGGAGCAACTCGCGTGAAAAGAAACGGCGCATCCAGCGAATGTGCGACGGCATCCAGTCGGCCCGTTTCAGGAAGCGGATCCGTTCGTCGGCCAGCTTCGGGATCAGCGACTGATTCAGCACGACGTACTGTTCCTGCACCAGCTGGCGAGTGAGGACGGCAATGCGCGCCAGGAGCTCCGATGGCGTCAGCCCGTCGGCCCCCCGTTGCTCCACTCCATGCGTGACCTGTTCTTTGAGGCCGGCGACGCGAACCTCGAAAAATTCATCGAGATTGGAACTCACGATGCAGAGGTATTTGAGGCGTTCCAGCAGGGGGACCTTCTGGTCCTTGGCCAGATCGAGCACGCGGCGATTGAATTCCAGGAGGCTGAGCTCCCGATTGATGAACCATTCGGGGCGCGAAAGGTCGCTGGTGATCGGGCGTCCGGGGGAAGGCTTGGGTGTCGGTGCCGGAGGCTGGGAGTCTGACGCTGTGGACCGTAATGCCATACGTAATGGGTCGGCAGTCTACACCAGCCGGCTGTCACGGCAGATCAAGAAACGGTTAACTTTTCCGATCATCGGCCGGAGCGGGCCGGTGGTTCCATTCAGCGGGCACATCCGATACGCGCCGTGGAGACTACGAAATTGTCGAAATAGCGCTGTTGCACCTTGCTGAACGGGACCGAGGTCCAATACTGTTCGAGGTAGACGGCATTGATGCCGTACGCATTATAGCTGCCGATCCAGTTCACGTTGGTCCGTTGCGCTTCCAGCCGACCATCCATCCAATACTCGAACACACCGTCCTCGGCATCGCGACTGTTCAACTTCATGTGTACTTCGATGCAAAACCATGTGCCGATGTTGGCAGGGCTGAACAACGCAGTCTGGCCGCCCGCAGCGCCGAGCCAGCGCAGACGGGGAAAATCGTTATAGGTTGTCGTGCGCAAGGCGCCCAATTCATCAGTGCCGGAGGCGGGATCGAGGTAGAGCCGTTCAGGATCGGAGCCGGGTAAGCCGCCACTCCACAAATGGCCGATGGCTGCCTGGGCAAACCGGTCGCTCGAAAGGATCGTCGCTCGCGTGAGCTTATCGGCCCCACCCCCGGTCCAGCCCGGTTGCAGCCGCAGGTCGAACCGCCAGTAGATGTCCCGATACTTGGCGGTGCCCTCGTCGACCGGCCTCATATACTCGCTCGGAGTTTTGCCGAAGGCCAGATGGAGCGACCCTCCATGAGGATCACCGGGCAGATACTCCGCGCGCATGCCGGTCGAGCCGCCGACTCCCGATCCGGCTTCGCGCACAAAGCGGCCATGACGAATATCGTATTCGAAGTAGTGGCTGAGGCGATCGATCTCGAAATCGTCGCACCAGATCCATTCGGGGTGGCGACTCTTCCAGTCTGCGCACAAAGCCTGAAGGGAATCGACTGCGTGAGCGGGGCGAATTCCTCCGAGGAGGCAGGCGGCGGCGCAGAGCGCCGCCGCAAGACCCCATCGAGGCCGAATTGCCATGGCTAGTGTAGTGCGTCCAACGCTTCTTTACATTTGGCGACCTTGGCCACAATGCTCTCCGCGGACGCCGTCCAGGTGAACACGCGAGGATTTTGGTTGTGAGTGGTGATGTACGTCTGAATCGCAG